>NZ_JAQUVZ010000028.1 GCF_028693135.1 Methanosarcina sp. | reverse complement strand
ATTTAAAATTTTATACAGATTTCGATGTTAGTTATGAATTTTCATTTTTTCAAATTAGATTGTATCTCAGAAAGGCGTTTCTTGTAACTTTGCACTGTATTAGTTATAGAAATCTGTCAAAGTTAGGTTATATTAGCCCGTTTTGCTTAATTATTTACCCGTGGATTCTGATTATTCACACTGGCTTCCTGTGGTTTGCTGCCTTGCAGTACCGACACTCCTTCCCAGCCCCTCTCGGACCTGTGCTCTATCTGTGTGTAATCTTTTTGTGTACTTTCGAAAGCCTGCCCGAATAACTGCCTCTTAATATCCCTTTTTAACTGAAAGCTTTTAATAAAAGTTATTCAGATTACAGCTTGAACCGATAATGATCAAACCGAAGAAAAACAACTTTGATGTGATTTTATGATCACAATGAATTTTCTCATTCTTTTACTTGGCCTGGTCTTTCTGGTCAAGGGTTCGGATTACTTCGTAAAGGCAGCCTCAACGATTGCAAAAAAGCTTGGCGTTTCGGAATTTGTTATAGGGCTGACCCTTGTTGCAGTAGGTACATCAATCCCGGAACTTGCGTCTTCTATAGTAGCTTCTATCCAGCAGGCAAGTGGGATAGTAATAGGAAACATTGTAGGCTCAAACATTGTCAACATAGGCCTGATTGTCGGAGTTGCTGCATTTCTTTCCCCTATGAAAACCGAAGTTGAGATGCTCAAAAGAGACGGCTATATCATGCTCTTTGCAGCAGTACTCTTCTTTGTTTTTGCGCTCAACGGGGAACTGTCAATGATTGAGTCAGGTATCTTTATACTGCTGTATATCGCTTATGTCTTTTTCCTGTTTGAGGAAGCAGAAAAATATGAAGGAAAACTCCATTTCAAGGAGTTCATCACATATTTTTTCAAATTCAAGTACATAAACAGTGCAGTGCAAAAGATTAACGGAAACCGTAACAGAAAATCAGGCTCAGGAAATGAAAATGGCCGGCTGGAGGGAGGCTTTGGAAAAGATATCCTTACCCTCGTGTTAAGCTGTGCAGCAATTGTAATAGGGGCAAAGTATTTTGTGGACGAGTCAATCTTCTTTGCAGAACTCTTTGGGGTTCCGGACACCATTATAGGCACGACTCTGGTCGCTGTAGGGACTTCCCTCCCGGAACTTGTGGTAACTGTTTCTGCAGCAAGGAAGGGTTACGGAAGCATAGCCCTTGGCAATATAATAGGCTCAAACATCACAAACATATTTATGATCCTCGGGCTTTCCGGGCTTCTGTACCCCATAGCCGTTGCAGAAATAAGCCTCTTCTTTACGACCCCTGTTATGATAATCATAAGCCTGATCCTTCTTGTCTTCATCAGCACAGGCTGGGAAATCAAAAAATGGGAAGGAATAGCGTTGATGGCATTTTATGCAGCTTTCCTTGCAGTTTTATTCTATATATGAGTTTTTTACGGTTTGGAGCCTTCAAAAAAGGCTCGAAAAACTCTCTTTTACTTCCGCAGAACTATATGCCCTTCCGTGAGCAATATAAATCTTCCCGGGTGCATTATCAATCAGTTTTTTGATGCTCCGTAGGGCCTCTTCGGGGTCATCTGCCCAGAAAGGAAGGGACGGTTTTTCGGAGGGGATGGAAGGAAAGATCAGGATAGTCCCTTCGTCTCTGATAATGAATGCAGAAGTCATTTTCAGATGTACAGGCGTTATGTCCACAGAAGGACTCATTCAAACCTCTCTCCGAAATTCCTTATAAAGATTCATTCAAAAGAAAAAACCCTGATAAAGATTGAACCTCGTAGTAGATGAAGAACCTCGTAATAGATGGAACTTCATCTCTTATTGTTTTTAGGTTTCGGACCATACTTCAGGAAAGTGAAACCTGATTTACCGGAAATGCGAAAAGAAAAAAAGAAGAGTTTTAAGCTTAAGCTGCAGGAATAGCTTTGAGTTCAGTCCAGAAGAGTAAAATACATTCTCCTGTTGCTTTTTCCTTTGTTCTGAAGCTTCTCGATCTTTATCCCCTTTATCTCTCCTGTGTTTTTCAGGTGCGACCCCCCGCAGGCTTCGATTGTTATGCCTTCGATCTCTACCAGGCGGACTTCTTTGATCTCTTCGGAGAAACCTTTGGCAAGGGTGGTAAGCCTTGAGAGTTTTTCTTCGGCTTCTTCGCGGCTGACCAGATAGAAATTGACTGGATGGTTCTGGGCGATCACTTCGTTGGCAATTTTTTCGTATTCTGCGAATTTGTCCCGGTCGAAGGCTTCGAGGCTGAAGTCCACCCGGCTCTGGTCAAGCCCAAGCTGGTTTCCGGTGATCTGGGCTCCGGCTTCTTTTTCGATCACGTTTGCGATCACGTGGGTTGCCGTATGCATGCGCATGTGCCTGTAGCGTCGGTCCCAGTCAATGACCCCTTTTACTCTGTCTCCGGCTTTCAGGCCTGAAGCTGCATTTTCTCCTGCCGGAGTTATTTCATGGCTTATGTCTCCATTGAACTTGCCAACATAGACAACCTCAAACTCAGCCCCATCTCTGTCGCGAATAAGCTTTCCGGTATCATTGGGTTGTCCTCCGCTTTCGGGGTAGAAAGCTGTGCGGTCAAGGACAACATATTTATCATCCGTCACTTTTTCAACGGTTGCTTCAAATTCTCTCAGGTAACAGTCAAGGAAGTAAAGCGTTTCTGTCATTGGTAATCCTCTTTTCTCAAAAATATATTATCAGGTAAATTGATATTCCTTTAAAAGAGTTTCCAAATCTTGCGTTAAAGGAATCTCTTAATTCATCGGTTAATGTCTCTCCAACCTGAGAAATATTTTCTTTGACCCCATGAACCTTATTTATGAGCCTTATTTAAATACACACAAAATATAAGCGCCTCCGCCAGCTTGTCTGGCGGCTCTGTAAAAAAAGAAAGAAAAATTGAGACGGAAGAAGAAAATTGAGACTAAAGAAGAAAACTGAGACTAAAGAAGAAAATGCTGAGACTAAAGAAGTGTTTTTCGGAGAGTTTTAATTCTATTCGCATCCTGACAGAGAATTTAGATTTTTGACTTTGTAGGTTTACTTTTTCAATTCTTAGTTTTGTTTTTTCAATTTTTTGAGGCGGCCGCTCTCCTGCGTCGAGCGTGACAAGAAAGGTTCTGTATAGTGAATATGGTTCTTCGGGTCAAAGAAATCGTAATTTAGTTCGCTTAACCTTGTGAAGCTCACCACTATACCTTCTAAATTGGTCCTCTTGAGCGTAGCGAAAAGGACAGCGAACTGCAGAGCCGCAACTCTGCCGTGACAAGAAAGGTTCTGTATAGTGAATATGGTTCTTCGGGTCAAAGGAATCGTAATTTAACCCGCTTTTCTATCTGCACTTCACTTCTTTTTAATCCACAGTGCGCCTGCGAGCAAAAGGATGATACATATCACAAAACCTGGGGCTGGTATATTCCTGTTTCCTTCGCTGCCTTCTTCAGTGGAGTTGTCTGTGTTTTCACGTGTGACCCAGAGTTCCGGAGCTCCGTCCGGGCCTATTTCAGGCGAGTTGTTCTGCACGGCTGTATGAGATGGAAACTGTAAAGACTCATTCTGCTTCTGGCCAGCAACTGCAAAAGCTGCAAAACCCGGAGTTTCGGATTCAAAATAGAAGAATGCCTCATCTTCTCCGGTAATCCCGGAAGAAAGTTTTGCCCAGTTGGAAGTAGAGTACCTGTAAAGAGAAATTGAAGCCGGATCAATTCCATTTTCGGAGAGCCAGTCTTTTTCTACCCTGAAACTGACTTTTGGGTTCTCAATAATTTCCGGGGAGGCAAAACCACTGTTGCCAGCCCAGATATTGAAGTGTCTGTAAACTTCGCCTTCCGGCAGGCCCGAAACCAGAACCGACTGATTTTTTAGCATCTCCACGGTGACTGTAACTTTTCCGGCGCTTTTCCTGGCATCAAATTCCACGGCTGTTACGGGGGTTGCGTTTCTGGCAAAATCAAACCGGATATGGCTTCCACTGGTGACGAAATTCTGCGCCAGTTCCTTACTTTCTACATTACGTGCGGGCTCAGGAGAGCCACCTGCACCACCTCCTCCACTTCCTCCAGATCCGGAACTCTTTCCACTTCCCTCATCTCCTGAACTCATTCCACTTCCCTCATCTCCTGAACTCATTCCACTTCCCCCGTCTCCTGAACTCATTCCACTTCCCCAATCTCCTGAACTCATTCCACTTCCCCCATCTCCTGAACTACTGCTCCTGATTGCATTATTTTCATTCGTTTCCTCAGACGTTTCAGTCTCTTCTTCTACAGGAGAGGGGGTCAGGTTCCAGCTGTGCTGCAGGGTTGAAGAGCCATTTACCGCAATAACTGTCAGGTTGTATTCAGCCGGGAGAGGGGTAGAAGTGTTGTTCTTTGTAATGCTGCCTGTAAGTTCACCAGTATTGATTAAAAGGACCGCAGAAGAAGCAGATTCGTTTGCCTGCAGCAGGACTCCGTTTAGCAACCAGCTGAAAGTGCAGTATCTTGTAGACCGAATCCCGAATTCCAGGGTATCCCCGTTAATTGAGACTGTATCCTGGGCAGGAACTGTACTCCCTACCTCAAAACCTCTGGAGTAGGCTGCAAATCTGGCAATAAGGGGTGAGGGGTCACTGCCATAGGGGGTGTCCCCTATCCCGCTGCCGTCTGCATCCTGGCCTCCATAATCGGAGTAAAAGTTTCCAAATCGGCTCTCGTAAACCCCACCATTATACAGATAGCGTATCTCTGAAGCCGTGTTCCAGGTGTTTGAGAGCCCTGCTTCTCCTGAAGAAGCTTCATTGATATTGATACTGTTGTCAAATTCGTTTTCAAGGATCGCGTTCAGGAAAGAGTTTGTTAATCTGAGCCCTTCCGCGTTGTTTGAGATGTTGTTTCCTGTAAGGGTGTTGTTAAAGGAATCTTCCAGCAGGACTCCCGGACTGCAGCCTGATATCTTATTGTTCATAAGTGTGCAGACGGCTGCACTTTCGAGATATATGCCAGCTCCTCCAGCTCCTCCAGCTCCTCCAGCTCCTCCAGCTCCTCCAACCCCGCCTGTTTCCCCAGAGCCGCTTATCCCAAATCCGCTTATCTTTGCAGAATTTGCAGTCACATGAAAGGCAGGCTTATCTGTGTATTCAGCTTCGAGAACAGTATCATCAGGCTTTCCGGAAGCAGAACTTATATTAAGAGCCCAGGGTATACCCACATTTTCCCTGTACGTTCCCGGATACACAAGAATGGAATCACCAGGCCTGCTGCTGTTTACAGCATCCGAAATTGAGGAAAAATTTCCACTTCCGTCTGTTTTCACAGTATAAGTAGAGGGGTCGGCTGCTGCCTGTTCATACATCCTGAGGGCATCTACAAGCCCGTATCCGAAAACAGTATCATATCCTGGCTCCCCGAGGTCTGTTGACGAGGTGTAAAGCAGCCGTTTTATATCCATAGCTGATTTTTCAGGAGAAGCACTCCAGACCAGCCCTGCAATGGCTGCAACATGAGGAGAAGAGGCGCTTGTACCGTAAAACCGCTTAGAGATCCCACCTGCACCTGTGATACTTACACCGTCAATTCCTGAGATATCTGTTTTAGGGCGAATCTCCGGAGAGGGATAGTAGAGAGTAACCGGACCAGCGGAAGAGAAAGACTCTATATAATGATCTCCTGATTTTCCGGTCCCTACTGCCCCTACAGTTATTACTTCAGGCAGTGCCGGGTGCCCGAAAATCGAGTCTCTGGAAACGAGGTTTACATCTCTGAGTGTTGCCCCGGTCCAGCAGTAAATGTAGAGTTCGAGTTCTCTGGCTTCCCCGGAAGTTTTTCGGACATCGATAGAAGCGTTAAGGGTGTTATTTCCACTATTGGTATACATTATATATTCGAGGGGGAGATTGTCTCCATCCTGATAAACTTCACTGGATGCGATGGTCTCTAAAGTATTCCTGTTTTTAAGGTAAAGGTCATAGTTATTTCCCGAATGTTCCCACATGTCGGCCCACTGGAGAACAACCCATACCTCTCCCGAGGGTGGGATCTCGAGCTGCAGGTTCTCTACGTCTCCCTTTCCGCTGCTGAAATCATGCCAGCTGCTTCCATTGTCATAGAAAGAACCCTGGTAATGGTGGTCCGCGTCATTACCTGCTGCGCTCACATAGAGAATGTCCTTGCTTTCTATTACTTCTTTTACATGGTCTGCCACTATCCCGTCTTCAAAGAAGGGTTCAGCAAGCCAGCCTACATCGTCACAGATTACAGTACACCCTGCGTTAACAAGGGCATCGACCGCCCCGTTGAATTCGAGCCTGTTGTTCCCGAATTCGTGGAAATATAGTTCTGCCCCGGGTGCGATATCATGGACGATTTCAAGCATATTCGTGCCTTCGTTTCCTCCTCTCTTATTGATCAGGACATGCACATCGGAAGGAAGATCACCCGTAGCCTGGATATCCTCAAGGTTGTCCACGCCATCAGAGATGATTCCGATTTTTATTCCGGTCCCATTTACCCCGTAAAGTTCCCTGAGGCGGGAAGAGTTAAGAATTGAGTCTCCTTCCGAAACCGTATTTCCCTGCCTGACAAAAGGAGGCAGAACAGTTTGAATGTTCCTTACCTCGGGAAGAGAAGCCACCGTCTCAAGGGATTCAAGCGAAACCCACGCTACTGCAACATGATTTTCTTCATCCCTGTCCCCAACCTCGCAATACCCGTCAAGTATACTGCTATTTGCAAAAGGCTCCAGGTAAACGTACACATAGACTTTTTCATCCGGATAAGAAGAAGAAGATTCGCTGGCATTTTCCCCTGAACCTGCAGTATTCTCCGGGTTTTCTCCTGAAAGAACCGCTCTTATCAAAACAGGATCTTCCTGACTCAACTGTCCCAGCTTAACCATACGAGCTCGCAGAGTTTCAGGCGACTCTTCTCCTGACAGATAACGCTCATCACTCAACTTCAGCAGGTCGCTTGAGAGCTTCTTCTGTGCAGGGCTTAAAGTCTCTCCAGAATAAACAGCCTGCTGTCCCTCATCTGTGGGAATGCTGCTGTTTTCACTAATGTTTTCAGCCGGGATGAATTCAACTGCAGAAGCCATCTTCAAGTCTGAAAAGCAGGAACTTATAGTCCCTGACAGAAAAACCGAGACCAGAAAGACACTAACAAACAAACGCAACAATACTTTGCTCATAATAACCAGCGCATCAATTTCTTAAATCCCGAAAATCTCCCAATAGGTGCACAAAAAACACAGGAAACAGAGAACTCTCTGAAAAAACTCTCGGCCCCCACGAAATTTAGTTCCCAAATTAAAATTAATGAGCTGATAAGTTATAAATTCATAAGATTAACTGATTTGGCGATGACTCATAATTTCATTTTTATATTTCGGCAGCGGCCCCTTCTAACAAACCCTTCACAACCGTTTCCATAAGTTTCTCGCAATTTCCCCGCGCCTTTCTAAGTTTTGATTAGAGTTTTCAGGACCGCTATTTAAAAGTAATTAATAGTAACTTATGAATTCTTATAATTCTAATGGTTAAAAAGAACATTATGAGTGAAGCTACCACAATTCCAGTTACAAAAGACGTAAGAGACAGATTGAAACAGTATGGTTTGAAAGGGGAAACTTACAACGACATCCTCAAACGCCTTATGAATGAAGTTGATTACGAGACATTCATGGAGCACCAGTATAAAAAACTTGAAGAAAAAGAGAAATTTGTAAGACTGGATGAAGTCTGATGAGTTTCGAAATAAAGCTGCATCCTGATGCAGGAAATGTTGCCTGGGATTTTTAAAGTTTTGATTTTCAGGGCATCGATGGTATTATTCCAGAAGCCATGTTATTATCGGCTTTATGTGTATTATCCTGCCTTTCAGATTTAATTTAGGTACTCTGCACTTATGTATTTTACTATAATATAATTTATTGGAAAATTGTATTTTAATAAGATATACTATTGATAAAAAGTATATTTTAGTAAAATATATAAATCTCACTTATTTTGACAAATTTTGGTTATGAGATAGGAGCCAGAGCAACGTCATTAGCGTCTTTAACGGAGCTTGTCACGCACGAAGTGCGGCCTTCCCGTAATATAAGAAAAGAAAAAAAAGGATTTTTAAAGTGCTATCATGACAGTTTTATGAGATCGAAAACTCACTGAATTCTGTGTGTGAAAAATCTTTCTTTTTGCTTTTGTTTTTGTGCTTTTTCGGACCGGTCCGAGCGTTCGCTCGGTGATAAGACAGGTTCGAGACAGTGAATATGGTTTTTCGGGAAAGAGTTTCATAACTCTATTTTTATATTATGACGGCGGCCCCTTTTAACAAACTCCTGACAACCGTTTCCATAAGTTTCTCGCTATCTTCCCGCGCCTTTCTAAGTTTTTCTTAGTCAACCACACAAACCCATGAACTGATTTACTGTTCAACGGTGTCTTTCTGTAGATTCATTTGTTAAAAAGGCAAATGGAGAAAGGGACAAATAGATACTACGCATATTCCCTTTAGCGATAAATTCACTATTTAAACCACATTATGCGGAAATTCATGGAGGACTCCAGAAACAATGCCTTCTCAAGAGCTAAAAGATGCAGAATATTTTATTAAAATATTAAGGCAACATCTACCAGAGTTAAGAGAAAAATATAGTGTAAGCTATCTTGGGATTTTTGGGTCTTATATTCGCGGGGAGCAGACCAAAGATAGTGACCTGGATGTTCTGGTACAATTTAATAAGAAGCCTGGGCTTCTGAAATACATTGAACTGGAAAACTATCTAAGCGACCTTTTAGAAGTAAAGGTTGACCTGGTAATGAAGAGTGCGCTTAAACCCAATATAGGAAAGAGAATTCTGAATGAGGTAGAAGCTCTATGAGAGTCGAGGAAAGGAATTCTGTAGACTATTTAATGGACATACTCGACTCGATTGAAAAAATAGAAGATTTTATTGAAGGGTTTAATTTTGAAGAGTTTTCCAAGGACACAAAAACAATATATGCTGTAGTACGTGCTCTCGAGATCATAGGAGAAGCAACGAAAAATTTACCCGATTCTTTGAGGTCAACTCACCCTGATGTCCCCTGGAAAGATATGGCTGGATTCCGGGATAAAGTAGTGCATGGATATTTTGGTGTTGATCTTGAGGTTGTCTGGGATACGGTAGTAGAAGATGCTCCTTTTTTGAAGTCTCTGATTATTAAAATTCTGAATGAAAAGGAAAAAGAATCCTGTTAATCTCTCAGAAAGCCAGAGTACATCATTGGATTATTTAACGGAGCTTGCCACGCACGCAGTGCGACTTTCTCATAATATAAGAAAAGAAAAAAATGAGTCTTAATGCACATTTCGAACCCCTGCCAATATGGGCAAATAATGCTCGATTTCAGGTCTTTTTATTGACTCCATGCCAGATAAATAACCTTTTTGTGCAGTACATTGGTACCTGAGTGTTAGGGTTCGAAATGTGGGTATTAATATAATATTAATAAATATTAAATTTGCATCCAAAAAATAGTTATATTCAAAACATACTATTAACTGTTGCAGTTTTTGTCTTTTGAATAAATTCACTTTTTTCAAGCTTGAGCTGCAGTCAGAAGGAGGAGACATCTTATGGAAACTTTTAAGGGATTTGTTTACGTAAAACAGGGAAGGGTCGGAAGCAAAAGTGAAGGTCCTGATTATTATCTTCAGACGTTGAATAAGGAATTTCTACTGAAGTATGCTGACCGGAATCTTTGGGAACCGGATTACTATCTTGAATTTTTCTGCCGTAAATTTGTTGAGGTTAATGGGAAAATTCTTCAAGAAATGAGCGAAGACAGGGATATATCAATGATAATAGTTGCAAGTATACAAGAAATACCTGGTCCTTATATCACCCGATGAGATGTAATACAGACGAACACGAAAATAGAATGAGCTGTAGATATAGTCAACTCAACAATTAATTGAACTTTTAGAGTGTTATTTACGGTTATTGCTCTTGTTCATATGTGCAAATATTTTCTTTGTTGACTATAAGTTTGCTAATTATTTTTCATTTTTACTTTTTTTAAATTAAACCAAAAAGGCCTGTGGAAACGAAGAAGTGAGATTTACTAAACCGGAGCAACATCATTAGCGTCTTTAACGGAGCTTGTCACGCACGAAGTGCGGCTTTCCCGTAATATAAGAACAGAAAAAAAGGAGCTTCTGAACCCGATTTCAAAAAAGGGAAAAATTACTGAATTCTGTATCTAAAAAGCCTTTTATTTTGTTTTTGTGCTTTTTCGGACTGGCCCGAGCTTCGCTCGGTGAAAAGACAGGTTCAAGATAGTGAATATGGTTTTTCGGGAAAGAGTTTCATAACTTTATTTTTATATTTCGGCGGCGGCCCTTTCTAACAAACTCCTGACAACCGTTTCCATAAGTTTCCCGATATTTCCCCGAAACTTCCTTTGTTTAAATTCGAGTTCATCACACAAACCCATGAGCTGTTAGAGAGGATTTTATTCCCCTCTCTTCCAATAATATTATATAAACTCTCAAGTTCAGGACAGGAATTGGACTTTTACGCTGCTGTCAATTACGCTTACACTGGACTGAAGCTTTTCTTCTTTAGTTTTAAGTTCTTCCCTTAAAACAACCAATTTCTTTTCAGAACTTTCAATTTCTTCTTCAAGCAGGCGGGCTCTTGCCATCAGTTTTGCCTCCTGAGTTTCAAGTCCGGCAAGTTTTCCATTATCTAAGCCTGCAAGTTCGACTTTTTTTGCTTGAAACACCTTTTGAGCTGCAACATACTCTTTTTTCTTATCTTCAAAGCCCGAAAATGCAGACCTGACCTGGGCCAGGGTTTTCTCTTTTTTCTGGGTTTGTATATCAAGGGAAGGGTCTTCAAAAATCTTTTGAAGCTCCGGGAAAAAAGAAGTATCAAGGTTTACAGGGGCTTCAAGGCAGATGTCAAGCTGCTGCTTTACCTCTGGCTTTAAGGTATACCTGCTGCTTTCATGGAGTTTCTTTATCTTTGAGAGGTTGCCTGAAAAAGGAAGAAAAAGGGAATTCAGGCCTGTTTCGGCTTTTTTGAGCCTGTCTCTGGCCAGATCTAATTCTCCCTGAAGGCTCTGTATATTTTGCCAGGCTTCTCCCTGTTTGAACTCTTCAAGAGCCTGGACGGTGCTGGCAATTTCATCTCTTAAAGCCTGAGTTTTCCGTTTTTTAGATTCGAGTTCCCGGTTTTCAGCCTCTATTGAGGCAGATAAGTCCTGAATTTTTTTCATACCTGTAGAAGCTGCTTCAATAGCTTCCATTTCCTGTTTATGCCCCCGAATCGTCCCCCTGAGCTCATTAAGGACCTCACCCAACCTGCCAAGGCTTTCAGTAACATCTTTTGACTCCTGAGGAAAGACAGCCCTGGTGTATCGGAAACTCTGGTTCATATGTTCAAGGCAGGTGTCCAGGTTCTGCACAGCTGCTTCATGAAACCCTTTAAGAGTCCTGAAATCCGTATTCTCCAGGACTCCTAATCTGTCTATGAATACTCCGACCTGTTTTGTTACATTTTCCCGGTTGCTCTTCGCTCTTTTTACAGCCCTTATGTCAAAATCTCCCTCGACTTTTGCTTCCAGAAGCCTGGCATTGCTTTCTTTAAGCTCAGAACTCGCAACTTCAAGCTTTCTGAAAAGGTCTGAAACGTCCTTTTCTATTTCTGAAGATATTTTTTGAGAACTCTTATCCAGCAATGCGGGCAGTTCATCAAAACTGACTTCACTGGAAATAGTTTTTTCTTGAGAGCTTTCTTGTTTTCCGAAGAGCTTTTTGATCCATTTCAATTTAGGCCTTCCTTAATTTGATGAATTTAATAAATAAATGGAGCCAATAAATCTATAAATTAATAATTTTATAAATTGATAATTATATAATGTTAATAACTCTTTTGGGTTTAATACGTAAAATACTTAGTAATTTAATAAGATAAATAATTTGGTAAAGTTAATTATTTGATGCGTTTATTTGAAGTGTATTTCTTTAGTCCCTGTAGATGTTAAAGTTTGTTCTACGTAATCCTGTTCCTGAGGAAAAAAGCAGGAGAAAAAAGTTATCTTCGATAGGATACTTATAAAATCAATTAAACATATTTTATGCTGAGGACAAATCTAACTGATATGGGCCCGGACTAACATCAAAAAATAAACAAGACGTAGGCCTAAAAAAACCATTTTGATCTAAAAAATCATTTTGATCTTTTCTGCACCGGAAGATAAAAACGAAGGAGATAAAAAATGGGCGATGGAATAAGCAGTGGAGTAATAGAACAAAGCAATGGAATAATAAAACAGGTTATCCCGTATACTGATATAACAGTATCCAGGCTGATTTTTGCAATAATAGTGCTGATTGCAGGGTTTATTTCAGTTAAATTTCTTGTTTATATTTTCAGGAAAGGAATACAGAAAACAAAACTACCTGACCTTACAACTCAGTTTCTGGCACATTTTCTGAGCATCCTCCTGTATGTGATAGTTATCCTGGCCTTTTTGAAGAGCCTTAGTTTTGATGTGGATAGTTTTGTAGTAGGACTTTCTGCGGTAATAGGCCTGGTTCTGGGCCTGGGGATGCAGGATACCCTTACGAACATAACAGCTGGAGTGTGGGTTGCGGCAATCAGACCTATTGACATGGGAGAGATAGTAATCATAAACGGACAGACGGGAAAAGTGAGATCAGTGGGGATTATGTCAACAGAACTCCTGACCCCTGACAACCAGCTTATAACAATCCCGAATAAGCTTGTATGGGGAAGTTCCATTGTCAATATGACACGCATGCCTACAAGAAGGGCTTCCGTGGATGTGGGCATAAGCTATTCTTCAGATATTGAAAAAGCTATCAAGATAGCCATTGAACTTATGAAAGGGCATCCTCTTGTCCTCCCGGAACCCGAACCTGCAGTAGTCACTACCGAGCTTGCCAATTCGTCCGTAAATTTGCAGCTCAGGGCCTGGACAAAAACCGGGGATCTTTGGGCTGTAAAGAATGATCTGACTGCAGAGGTCTTTGAGGTTTACAGAAGAGAAGGAATCGAAATTCCCTTCCCGCAGATGGACATACATGTAAAGGATATAAAGGAAACAAAGATAAAGGAAATGTAAGCAAAAGAATTGGAATAAAAAAATTTGAGTAAATATAATTGGATAAAATGCAGAAAAAAATCAGATAATTGAATAAAAAACAGAAAAAATGCAGTTATACAAGTTAACCGAAAGGCAGGGCTGATACAGCAAAAACCTGGACAGCTCTGCCCTATTTCTAATAATTATCTGTCAATCGTCTATCAATCGTTTGTCTTTGCTTCTTAGCAGGTTATATGGAACATTGCAGAAACTCTGCCTTCAATTTCATTCCAGCGTTCAACTGCCCAGGGAGTCGGGAAAAGCTCGATCCCGCATTTCTTTCCCGTGAAAAAGTCTTCCGCTTCCTCAGAAAGTTGCACAAAACCGGTCTGTCCGGTACCGATGATGATTTTTTCAGTCCCTTCCTCGTAGATTTGCTCTGCTTCTTCAAGAGAGATTTTATGAGAAGTCCCGTATTTTTCTTTTGAAAGCATTTTTTCCCGATTTTCTACCCTGCCGTCGAGGCGGATGAGAATATCGTAATCAAAAGTCTCTCCTTCTACAGTTATAGAACCAAAACTTGTGGAATCAATCTTTGGTTTCATGGTCTACCTCCTGAAATTAAAACTGAAACAGATAACTGAAGATATCTCATATTCTTTAATTGTGACGCATACTTCATATAAGTAACAGAAAATTCCCGAAAATGCATAACTTCACACAATTATGGGGCAACAGGGGATATATGAGTATTAATTTATATTCCAGTGAAAACAATTAAACTTTGAAACAGATTAACTACAAAAAAATAACCGGAGATGGGACACAATGGAAAACGAAACAACTGGCCGTTATTCGATAGAAGACTTCATCAAAAACACAGGAGAAAAAGACCTTGGACAGGGGGGTTTTGAACTTGAACGCGACCGCTTGCTTGAGGTAAATCTCAACGGAATGGTCTGGACAAAAAGGGGCTCAATGGTCGCATACACCGGAGACATAAAGTTTATCCGGGAAGGAATCCTGGAACACGGACTTGGAAAGCTCGTGAAAAAATCCCTTACAGGAGAAGGAGTGATCCTGACAAAAGCCGAAGGCCAGGGAAAACTGTACCTTGCAGATGAAGGCAAGAAGGTCTCGGTCCTGAAACTTGAAAACGAATCCATCTTCGTAAACGGCAACGACCTCCTTGCATTCGAAGACTCAATCAGCTGGGATATCAGGATGATGAAAAAAGTTGCAGGCATGATGGCAGGAGGGCTTTTTAACGTAAAACTGGAAGGGACAGGGATGATTGCAATCACCACCCACTACGACCCTCTGACTCTGCGGGTAACCGCAGAACATCCGGTCTTCACCGACCCCAACGCCACTGTTGCCTGGTCAGGAGACCTGGAACCGGAGATTAAAACCGATGTTTCCCTCAAAACCTTCGTAGGAAGAAGCAGCGGGGAATCCGTCCAGATGGCTTTTAAGGGAAAGGGGTTTGTGGTAATTCAGCCCTATGAAGAGGTTTATTTCCAGGCCCAGACCTGAAAATGAGCCCTTTTTTAAGCCCTTTTTTGGAAGATTTTCCTTCCTTTTTTGGAAGATTTTCCTCCATTTTTTGGAAGTTATTCTTTCAGGAACTCAATTATCAGAAGTTATTGCCTGGCCTTCATCCCCGGAGGCTGCCGAAAGTCGGGCCTTTTCCTTTTTAGAACATTCCATTGCGTCTTCCACAGCCTCCCTGATGATATATCCGGCTTTGTGCAGGATGGTATCCCCGATCTGGGGGTCTTTGTCCATGCTTCCGGTACAGGGGTAGGAGTGGTGGGCTCCTGAAATGGTTTCTTTGTATTCCGAAAGATCTGTCCATCCGAGTTTTTTTGCGACAAACCAGGTTGAGCCGCATGGAGCATCCCGGATTACGCCTGCCCCTATGAACATCTTTCCGTCAGGGCTCATCTCGACTCTGAGCACCGGCCTTCCGAAGCCAAGGTCCACGAAAGCGTCTATGATTGGCTTTCCGGTCTTTTCGAGGGAACAGAAGGGTTTTGGAGCCTCGAATTCAACACCTGTGGCCTCGAGTTCTTTTCTGAGCTGCTCAAGGACCCCGGCGGGAGTCTTTTTATAGTCTTCAGCGGGTGCAATTACGGCTTTTGCCCCTGTGTTCTTCACGACTTCGGGAATGGCTGCAAGGAGATCAGGGTGGATCCCTATAGCAAGGATCAAATCACATTCTGGCAGCTTTGGAGGCAGGAACTGGGCGGGCTCTTCAATAAATGGAGGCAGGTCGTCCGGAAACTCATGGATTCCCACAATCAGGTTTGCATAAGATTTCCTTGCCTGGCGGCAGTGGTTGCAGAGCTCACCGCACGAAACGCAGAAATTTGACGAATTTATCAAATTCTGGATTACTTTTTTTCCGAGTTCACCTGTATAAAGTACGAGGATTCTCATATTTTTGCTCCTCCTTTTTCAAGGATTCCAAAGTCATTATGCAAATTCGCTATGCAAATTCGTTTTCTTTGTAAAGATTCCCCCGCCTGTTTTATTTCTCATAATGAAAAATACAGAGAAAAAGATCTGTTTTTGCGGGAGTTGCTGATATGTTTTTAAAATGCAGGTCTTACAGAAGTTACCTCAGACAGCATACATTTCTGACAGCATATGACTTTAACCTGTAATCATCTTACTATACATTATAATTATTTGTTTCAATCTATAAATAATGGGAGTTTCATAGTAGAAATCAGTATCCACACCTATACTCTCTTATGAACGCTCTACAGCCCGAATTACGATTCGGGAGCCCGCGGTCCTTTTCGCTGCCCGAATTGCGCCTCGGGAGTACGCGGTCCTTTTCGCTGCGCTCAAGAGGACTACTTGATGGATTGTAGCAGTGAACTTTGCTCAGGGGACTAAATTATGAATGTTAATACTGAACTGTGATCAAGAGGACGAAATTAGATTGTTCTGACCCGTGCAACCTTATTCGCTGTACCGTGCGTTTTTGTCACGCTCGACGCAGGAGAGCGGCTTTCAGATAAAAAAAGAAGAGAAAATCAGAGCCTGAAAGTGAAAACTACTGAGACCACTGTAAAAAACTAACCGATAGAAATGACCGGGGAGCCCAATAAAAGATCAACAAAAAAATCAACAAAACTAGCACAGGAAAGCAACAAAAAACCTGTAAGTATACCAAACGGAGCAGAATTAAGTTCTATCTGAAAAAGACTCTTTTATATGTCGTTTTTTAATCTTTTTTTCTTCTGTTTTCGGTCTTTTTTTCCAGGGCCGCCAGACCGGCTGGTGGAGGCGCTTATATTTACCTGTGAATTAAATACCGGTTTTCGATGTTAAGGATAAATTCTCTCAGCCCTGGAATATTTCTCCAATGTATTGTTTCTCTTAATTGCGGTGTCGTTTTGTCGGGCGCTTTTTATCTTGCTGGTGTGCGGGTTCAGACCCGGTGTGGTGCAGGGAGATAGAACTGAAAGCTTCCAGATACAGGTGCCGAAATAGATCAAATAATTGATCAGTAACCACCGAAGTACCGGGAAAGGGAGAAATGTAAGGTAAAAAAAGGAAAAGATAGGAAAAGAAGAGAAAAGAAGAGAAGAGAAGAGAAGGGAAAAAAGAAGAAAAATCCGCGATTCGGTTTTCCTTCATTCTCCAAGTTTTAAAGCCCCGTGCGGGCACATCTTGATACACATGCCGCACTGGATGCACTTCTTTTCGTCCACGCAGAGGCTCCAGGTCTCATCAAAAGTGTAGACATTCATCGGGCAGACGGAGATACAGGCTCCGCAGTCAACACATTCTTCCTCGTCCCTGTGAATGGGCTGGTCCAGAATTGCAACTATTGCTCCTCTTGACTCAAGAGCTCTTTTAATTCTGTTGAACCTGGAATCTTTCACGTCTGCGATCAGTTCTCCGTAAGTCGAGTCGATATTAGCGACCATGATATTGAGCCGGATTCCTGTTTCGATAATGGACTCGGAGATAATGGGATCATGGATCCTTTCCGTAGGGATGCTGATCTTTATCTTCATGCTCAGTACCTCCTTGCGAGAAGTTTGCTTATGTTGTCACTGGTGATTATTCCGAGGACTCGTCTCTGTGCATCGATTACAGGCATTGCAGAAACACCGTAGCGGTCCAGCCTGCGAGCTGCAAGATCCACAGGTTCGTTCGGAGCACAGGTAAGGACTTTTTTCGTCATGACGCTTTCTACGGAATCAAATATGTTTTCGGCGACGGCTTTTGAGATATCCCAGGCAGTCAGGATTCCTAACAGTTCACCTGTATCAGAAATCACAGCAAGGTGGTTGAAGGAGTTCTCCCATATCTTCTTTGCAGCGTCCTGAACCGTCTGGTCCTTTTTGATTGTTACAATAAAATCGGACATGACGTCTTTTACAAGAGGTACTGCCTGAGTCTGTTTCATGGATTTTGCTGAGCCTTCACAGCAAAGCTTTTCCACAGGCATGCTGACAAAGAATTTCCCGTGCTTTACCCATTCCTTAAGTTCATTTGCAATCTTTCTTGCGTTCTTGAAGCTTGAGAGGGAGGAGGTCGGAACATCCTTTCCTTCAATCTGCACCGAGCCTGACTTGAGCTCGGCATAGTTTACCTGCCTTATCACAGGCTTATCCCTGCTGCCCACAGCATAGTCGAGGATATCGGTCATAATGTCCTCATCACGCACTGCAGTTGCAGCTGCGAGTTTTTCATTAAGAATAGGGATCGGAATTCCAATTCCCATGTAAAGGGTTGTTCCGTAGCCCGTAAAAGAAGCAGCCCTTAAGTAATCAGGGTTCATCTCTTTCAGGTTCCCTTTAAGCATGAGGGTCCCAAACCCGCTGGAGGGAGAGTGCTGGGTCCCGTTTCCGATAACATAGCCCTGGGCTCCACCCATAAAAATCCTTGTGCCTGTCCCTATAGTCTCATAGCTGGGATCATTTGAGAGAGGAGACAACACTCCAGCTCCGGAATAGGTTACGTTCCCGAAGTTGGGTAAAAGCTCTCCCATATAAGTATTCAGAATCCTTTTTGAACTGTTTGTTGCAGCCGCATATTTCTGGTAGGCGTTTCTGGGGTTGAGGAGGACAGCTTCGTTTAAGTCTTCAAGGGTAATTGCCGTATCAAGCACTTTCCTGGGGTAGCAGTCTGTCCCATAGGAGGTTGCATGCACATTGATTTCTTTTCCTCTCAGCAGGTCTTCAATAACATGTGCTCCACCATACTGCATTCCTCTTGTGTCCGATGTCTGGGCAGCTCCAAGGTAAGCGTCAACAGCAGCAAGCCCGCTGTATGCCTCAACATTATTGAACCAGACTTTCTGAATCTTAATTGGAGGTTCCGAATGACCTAGATTAAGCATCAAACCTGAAGAGCACATGGCTCCGAAAGTGCCTGTAGTGACCACATCCACTTCTCTTGCAGCACCTTCCACGCCAAGGTTTTCAACAATCCCGACCATTTCCTCGGCTGTGACTACATTGACGCTTCCATCTTCAATTTTTTTATTTATCTCATGAATCGATTTTTTAACCATGCGGGTTTCCTCTTAGTATAAATTTATCTAGATGGTAATTTTTGCCCGAATTATATATTACTTGTGATAATCCCGAGGGTAACAGCCACTTCCGGAAGAGGGGAAAATTTCTGGCTTTGCATAATTTATTTTAAGACTTCCGCTGTCAGAGCTTCATATCAATGACCTATAGTCATATTTATGAACCGTATATATTACTTGCGATAATTTAGAGCATGTTTCCACAAAGGTTATGTCTTAAGTTGGCAATAATCGTTAACAGAATACACAGGTTGAATACTGTCCTGCCACATGGAATTTTGAGAAGTCAGGGAGTGGGGTTCTTTTCAGTAAGTTTCTTATGCTTGCAGGATATTACCCGAGATCAGGTGATTTATTGACGCGTGTACTTGCTACCGGAACTTTTGATATTTTGCATCCGGGACATGTTTATTTCCTGGCCCAGGCACGAGCTCTTGGAGATGAGCTTTTTGTCATTATTGCCAGGGATTCCAATGTGACTCATAAACCAAAACCAATAGTTCCCGAGGAGCAGCGGCTTGAAATGGTAAATGCACTTGGAACGGTAGACACAGCCCTTCTTGGCAGTGAAACAGACATGTTCGAACCCCTTAAAGTAATAAAACCGGACATCATTGCCCTGGGTTACGATCAGTATTTTGAAATTGAGACTCTGGAAAAAGAACTTACTAAAAGAGGGCTCCCTGCAAAAGTAGTTAGGGTTCCATTTTCAAAGGAGTGCCCCCTCTGCAGTACCGGCGCAATCATAAAAGAGGTCATTAAACGGTATGGGTAAATTACCTCTACCGTATTTATATTAAGAAAATACTTTTTTGACCTCTTTTTAATAAGATCGCTTCGGAATAGTGTTTTATGCAAATACCTTTTCAAGCCTATCAAGAGCTTCCCGGATTCTATCAATGGATGTTGCATAGGAAATCCTGATAAAGTCCTCTCCGGAAGACCCGAAAGCGACTCCCGGGGTAACTGCCACGTGAGCTTCCTTCAGGAGCCTTTCAGCAACCCTGGTCCCGTTTCCATACTCGCTCACATTGGCAAAGGCATAGAAGGCCCCGTCTGGCTTCTTGCACTCAAGCCCTATTTTATTCAGCCCGTCGATGAGGATATCCCTGCGCATCTTAAAGCGGTCAACCATTGCCTTGACTCCGTCCTGAGGCCCCTGAAGAGCTTCAAGCCCACCGTACTGAACAAATGTAGTGGCGCTGCTTACAGAGTGGGACTGGATCTTCTGTAGAAGCTTAAAGATATCAGGGGGAGCGGTAAGGTATCCGAGCCTCCAGCCAGTCATTGCATATGCCTTGGAAAAACCATTTACAGTGATGGTTCTCTCCTGCATTCCGTCAAAGCTGCCAATACTAATATGTTCCCGGTCGTAGATGATTTTCTCATAGATCTCATCTGAAACTACCAGAAGGTCGTGGTCAATTGCAATATCAGCAATGCACTTCAGGGTCTTTTTCCCGAATACTCCGCCTGTCGGATTGCCAGGGCTGTTTACAACAATGAGCTTTGTTTTGTCGTTTATGTAATCGGCGAAATTGTCCGGCAGGAAACCTTTTTCAGGGACTGTAGGTACCCAGACCGTATCTGCCCCTGCAAAACGAATGCAGGCGTCATAAGTTACCCAGGCCGGGTCAAAGAGGAGGGCCTGATCTCCGTCGTCAAGGGCCCCCATCATTATTTCGAAAATTCCCTGCTTTGCACCCGGGGTAACCAGCACATCTTTTTCGGTTACCTCCAGATGATTTTCAGTCCTCAGTTTCTCGGCAATGGCTGCTCTTAGCTCTGGAACGCCTCCAGAAGGGGCGTAGTGGGTTTTTCCCCCGTACATCGCCTTTGATGCAGCATCGCAGATGTTTTTAGGGGTATCGAAATCAGGTTCGCCAAGGCTAAAATTGATAACGTCTGTACCCTCTTTAATCATTCTGGTTGCAATGTTGGAGATCCGGATCGTTGCGGATTCTTCTACACGCTTGAGCCTTGCGGATGTCATAGGAATGTCCTGCTTTGTTACATTTTTCTATAGCTTATTGAAGCATCACAGAACTTCACAGCCGTCTCACCAGTTTTACTGCAGCTTCTACTGCCCTTTTAGCATAGTCGACACGTTCATGAGCAGCCATCCTGGTCATACCCGGACCCGGGATTCCGAGAGTTACTGGCTTGTTGAACTCAAGGGAAAGATCCATGATCTTCCTTGCAGCATGCTGCATAACCACCTGATCGTGGTCAGTCTCACCTTCGATTACTGACCCAATGGTTACCACTGCGTCAATGTCCTCCCTCTGGCAGAGCTTCTTGATTGCAAGAGGCATGTCAAAGACTCCGGGCACGAGAATGGTCTCTTTAACTGTTGCCCCCAGGAATTCCGCATGCTCTCTTCCAAGCAGCTCCATCTGGTAGGTCAGATCCCTGTTAAATTCAGCTACAACAAATCCTAGGCTGATAGTCATCTATTAAGGTCTCCAGTCTTGTTTTTAACTTAAAATCACTTTACATTCTCAAAGGACCTGCGTCCTCAAAACCCTGCCTCTGACCGGTACCGGCTTCCTTGACCAGTTTTTCCGGCTTGAAGAGCAGTTTTATCACGTTTAAAGCGTGTTCTCGGGTCCGCTTGTTCATGAGAAAAGCAAGTTCTTTCTCATCTTTTCCTTCATCCTCATGGACAAAGACCTCGATTATATGTGTATTGGTCATGAGCTGAGCTGTGATAAGGCCCTGAGAAGCTTCATGAGCGCACATTTTATCTTTTTGCTGAGCACCAGGCATTCCAAGGGCCATTACGATATCGCAGCCTTCTTCTTCGATAAGCTTTTTGGCTGCTACCGGAAGGTCCTTTATCCCGGGCACGGTTACCCTTTTAATCTGCACGGATACGTTTTTTTGTATCTCGTCGATTGCTGCACGCCCCATATTATAGCGCGCAAACGTGGTATCTGCAATTCCTATTGTGGGCATGTGAATCCGATCGAAATTTAATGGTTAATGTTCTTCTTGTTTTCCTGAAACGTTTATAAACTTGGTTATGAAGGATTTTTTAAATCCTCTCATGCCCTGTCAAGAACGCGTGTTGCGGCTTCCGTGCCTGCTCCCACGCTGTCAATATAACCCCGCTTCTTCAGCACGATTTCCAGCTGCTGGATAGTGGAGAGAACATCCCTTGCAGTTACATTTCCCATGCTACCAATCCTGAAAATCTTGTTCTTCAGGTGTTCCTGTCCGCCAGCTATAATTACGCCTCTTTTCTTCATGTCGTTTTTAATGTCTTCCCCTTCAATCCCTGCAGGAGATTTCATTGCAGTGACGGTGTTGGAGTACTGGCTGTACTCGTTAAGCTGAGGGAACATCTCTATGTTCATTGCGCCAGCTGCTGCCCTTACTGCTTCGGATAGAGCCCTGTGCCTTATGATCCTTGCCTCCATGCCCTCCTCCTTTACGATGTGAAGGGCCTCCTGCATGGCATAGAACAGAGGAATAGCCGGAGTGTAGGGTGTTTCCGGTTTGGGTTTATCCCCGCTCTTTTTATATGCCTTAAGGTCATTATAGTATGGTCTCTTCTTCATGCCGTTTATAGCCTCAAAGGCTTTTTCACTTACGGAAACAGCTGCCATTCCCGGTGGAGCTGCAAGGCATTTCTGTGAACCCACGATTGCAATGTCAACGCCCCATTCATCGACTTTGACTACATCTCCTCCAAGAGAGGTTACGCCATCCATAATAAAAAGAACATCGTGTTTTTTTGCAAGTTTGCCGATTTCTGCAGCAGGATTCATGATACCCGCAGAGGTCTCGTTGTGGACAAGGGTGATGGCTTTTGCTCCTTCCTCGAGCTTTTCCTTAACCTGTTCAAGGTCAACAGGAAGCCCCCATTCAAACTCCAGGGGCACCACTTCAGCATAGATAGCTGCAAGGTCTTTGAAACGCTGTCCAAACTTTCCGTTTTCTATAGCGATAACTTTATCCCCGCTTCCAGCCACAGATCCGACTGCGGCTTCCATTCCCGCAGTCCCGGAGCCGCTGAGCAAAAAGATGTCATTTTTTGTCTGGAAAACGTCAGCAAGAATTCCCCTGCAATCGGTATAAATTCCGGCAAATTCAGCACTCCGGTGGTTGATCATCGGTTTTGACATTGCTCTGAGGACTCTGGGTGCGACAGGTACGGGACCAGGCATCATGAGAAGGGTATCTTCCAGATCCATGTATATTATACTCCACAATTTTTCAAAAATTTAATCGGTTTTTGTTTTTGATTTATTAAGGGAATTTATGTAAACTCTATAATTTTCAATTATGTAGCCCTGAAATAACCCAGAGTTATATATTTATGATACAGTGTGCCAGGAAGGCTCCGCAGTATCTCATGCCCTGATACATTTTCGACCGCATTTGCCATGTTTATTCGGTCATTTCAGACAGGTTGAGCCCGGAATTAAATTAAGGATTCAGGTTTAATTGAATCCTAGTATATAATTCATGTGCTTTCCACGTTTGGTCTCAGATTTCGGTGCTCAAGGAAAAAGGAAAACGGATTCCGGTTATTGGTCCTGAAGGAGCTTCATAACATCATGTTTTGTTACAACGCCTACGACGGTTCCTTTTTCTACCACAAGTACGGCAGGATTTCCTTCAAGTATATGCGAAACTACTGAGATCGATATTCCAGGAGATACTGTCGGGAACGCCTCCCCCATTATTCCTGAAATTTTCAACTGAGAGATGGATCTTTTCTTGCTTTCACCCATCAGTTTTACGATCATATCTTCAGAAATACTTCCAACAGGAACGCCTCTCTCAAGCACAGGAACCTGTGAAAAACCATGAATGTGCATAAGATTTACCACTTCTTCTACCGAGTCTTCAGGAGAAACGTGAATTGCAGGAGAATGCATCAGGTCCCTTATGATGATCTGCTGCTCCTTTTCAGCTCCCTCAAAAGCATTAAGGATTTTCCTGACTGTTGAAAGTCTGGGGTCTACATCTCCCGATTCGATACGGGCTATAAGAGGCTGGCTTACACCGGCCCTTTTAGCCAGGTCGCTCTGGGTAAGCCCGAGTTCATTTCTTCTTTTTTTAAGATCTTCGGGTGTTGGAAGCTGCATATATATTACCGATAGTAATTATGGTATTTAACGTCATTGGTTAACATAATTAAAAGAGTTTATATATAAATGACTTTCGAGAACACGAAATACTGATCAGAAAAAAACCCTGTAAAAGAGTTTCTCAAAAAAGAACAAAATCTATAATGGTCAATTTTAAGCATTTATCAATGCGAAATCAGTATTAAAAATTGAAGATAGCTGAATGAGACGAGAGAACTATTATAAAAACAATAATAAAAACAATAATAAAAACAATAATAAAGATAAAAAATAAAAAAGCAAAACAAAATAAAAGTTGCGCTGGCGCACCCCGCAGCAAGCTAGTGGGGTATTCGACTGATAATAAAAAGAAGAAAAGAAAAATAGAAAAATGGAAAGAAGAAAAGAAAAATAGAAAGAAGAAAAGAAAAATAGAAAAATGGAAAGAAAAAAAGAAAAATAGAAAATGGTGTGGATTTCAGGAGCCTTTTAGAACCCATCCGGAACAGAGAGCAGGTCATAATGGTTGTCGAGCTCCCTTCCTTCCCCGGCCAGGTAGAGGCGTGTCCACAGGATAGTAGTAAGCGGCTGCAGTACGAGAACTGGAACAATATATGTGATGCCTGAGATCAGAGTGTTTTGTGAACCAAGATACTCCCCGACAAGACCATTGATGAAAGCCAGCCCTATTGCAATTACCCAGATTAAGAAAACATCGAGTTTATTCTTTTTGAAAAAACTGTAACCTTTTTTTAGAGCGTCAAGAGGATCAAGCTCATCGATTACGAGGGCGTAAGGGGTAAGGGAAAGCACGATGTTTATAGCCAGGCTATAGATTCCCCAGACAAAGATTCCTATTGCGAGCGTGCCCATGCCTCCAACAGCTGCTTCCGGATTCTCGACCAGATCACTCAGACCGCTCAGGTCCCCAATTTTAAGGGCTCCAGGCACTATGAATACAATGCCCGCAAGAAACATCAAGGTGATCAGCAGGCTTGTGAGGAACAGCCTGAAAGCGTTTTTCGAACCGGACCAGACCATATCGGAGAGTATGGTATCCCCGGTCTCAGAAGCTTTTTTTGCCATCCCGATTGCCCCTGCTGTGAAAAATGCCTGTAAGAACATGCCAAGAAGGGAAAAAACGATAATTGCCAGCCCCGAGACTACCATATTGTCCCTGATTCCTTCCCAGAGCATGTTATAAAGTTCTGCGGGAGGGAGAGTAGAAGGGTCAGCTATGCTTCCTGTGTTTGAGCCTAAGAGCAGGAAACCCATTAAACCAAAGAAAAAGGCATAAAGAATTAAACTAACAAAAAAATTAAGAATAAATGGAATACAAATGTTTAAATTCCTGGTCCAGGTCTTGAAGCCTCTGTTAAGTGTTGTTCCAAAATCTTCATACATATGAAATGACCTTCCGCTTATAAAGCAGTGATCCTGCCTGCCTCCCGAAATCCCGCCTTTACTTATTGTAAAAATCGGGCTGGTATGAAGGCTCACAGATACCATTTTCGGATACATATGCAGAAGATAAATATATAATCTCTTATTCAGGTAAAAACTAAATAAACAAACGCAGTAAATGATTCTATGAAAAAACTGGAATATTATGAGATCTCTCCGGTCCCCAAAGAATCCGAAACAAGCGACACCATGGATGAAGTTGTTGTCGTTGGCCACTGCCTGCTTAACCCCCTTGCAAGAATCAAAGGCGTAAAGCCGGCTACCCCTGTTGACGCAAGAGGAATGAACGTGATCCAGCTCCCCTGCCCCGAAGCCATGTACTTCGGAATGAGGCGCCGGGAAATCACGAAAGACCAGCTCGAACACCCTTCCTACAGGCGCTTCTGCCGGAAAATCTTCACCCCCCTTGCAGACCTCCTCGAAGACCTCGCAACAAACGGCACAAACATCAGGATAATCGGCATCCCGAAAAGCCCCTCCTGCGCCGTGGAAATCACAAGCGTCGGCGGCGAGCCCGGGAAAGTAAAAGAATTCCACCACAGCCACGTCCCGGGGCCGGGTGTGTTTATGGAAGAGATTATAAAAGAGCTTGAAAGGCGCGGGGTTAAGTTTGAGATAGAGGACGCCAGCACGTAAAGAAATTAAGTAAAAATTTCCGTAGGAAAAGTAAGATTCAGTTTTAATTCAGTAAGCCAGAATCACCGGAGTGAATCGAAGTCTTATACCCCGGGCTCCCACCGGTCGTCGGAGGCGACCGGCTTTCTCATAAAATTACATAGACAAAAAAGTAAAAACCTGAACATTTCAGCTTTGCGATTGATCTGACTTTTTTATGTGACAGCCGCCCGAATTGCCACTTGGTTAGGAACGCCGCTTTTTCCGTTCCAGATATAAATTGATCATTTCGTTAATGTTCGGTCCTACACCAAAAACGTTAGGATTTAACGTGATAATCCGATTGATTTTTTCCAGAAGAGAATCTTCAACTTCAGATTCAGATTCAATTTTTTGTATATTTTGAAGTATCTTCAAGATTTCTCTTTCATTCATTTCTGTTTTTTGCAGGATCTCCTTCAGGATTTCCATTAAACCATTTCCATTGATAACCGTTCCCAGCAACTCACTTACCTTATATTCATTATCAGAGCCATCGGGCATGTAGGTATCAATTCCCCTCAACTCCAGCTTGATTAAATGTTCATAACCAACAGTTACTTCAGGTTCATCAGGCAGTGGGATTTTTTCTATAGCTTTTAACTTTTCAAAATTATTGTTTATTTCACGGAACCTTTGGAGGATAACAGAAAAATAATCTCTTCTTTGTCTTCCGTTTACGTAAATGCTTATTCTCTTTGCTTCATTGTCTGATTTGATCACAGCAGTAGATTTGAAGCCTTTGTCTTCCAGAACAACGCCTGTACGCCAGCGCAGATCGTCTTTTATGTCCCTGTTCATCTTCACGATAAAACGCGGCATCACCGAAGGTGGAAGGAAATCATAATCAATTATAAACCTCAAAGTTCCTTCGTAATCAAACTCGAAATCTGGTTCCTGAATTTCCAGCAAACCGGGGAGCAGCACGGTGCTGTCATCAAGGTCATAGGAGAGTTCAAATTTCTTCATCAAACTGATAAAAAAACCATACTGATCGGGAGGATAAGAAAAATCTCTTTCAGTTCTTTGCTTTAAAATCTCAGCGAACATATCAAGTTTCAGAACTCCTTTTGATTCGGCAATCTCCTTTGAGTTAACCAGCTTATACACCGCATTAGTCACCCATTCGGGTTCAAGGACATGCGTATTCAGAAGAGGTATATCTTTAAAATGGAGTACAACACCTAAGTCATGAAGGAAATCAACAAGAGTATTCTGTTCGGATTCGCTTTTTATTCCTTCTTCATCACATGTCTGTTTATATTCTTTATACTCTATAAAATTAAAGTACTCACAAGCGTCTTCGCCCTTAATATTTGAAGAACAATTTGGACATATTTTTTCAAGCCTGCTCTTTACATTAAACCAGCTTTTAGGCCATTTGATTTCAAGGTGCTTTACCTTTGTCAGTTCCTCTTGCAAAGCTTTAGAGAACTCTTCAACTCCTTCATTTGACTTGCAGGACAAACGGTAAAAACCTTTGTCTCCGATGGAAGGATACTTTTCCTGAAGAAACTTCCTGTTCAGTTCAAATGCAGGGTTTTCATCTATCTTATTAATCACAACTAAAACCGGAGAATTTCCGCCGAAATTTTCAATGAGCTTGAGCCAGTACTCAGGCTTTTCGTCTTTCCTTCCGTCCAGCACCAGAATATAGAAACTTCTTTTGGACAAAAAGAACTGATGTGTGGCATGCATTATCTCCTGTCCGCCAAAGTCCCAGAAATTAGCTTTTATTTCCCGTTCCCCGTTTTCCACTACCCACATCCTGATATTGATACCCTGCGTCTGAGGCTCATTTCCATCAACTTCTTCCCCGAAAATCCTCTTCACCAGTGAAGTTTTACCTGCTCCCCCGTCTCCTACCAGCAAAACTTTAACTTCGTTTAGGGGTCTTTTTTCACCTTCTAACGACTTGAAATAGTTGACAATTGCCTCCCTTCCTTGCCTCACAATCTCTACTGGAGGATTTTCAAAGGGATTTTCCTTTACAAAAATTATATTAGACTTCCAACTACCTTCCCATTCAATCTCCAGACCCAGTTCCAAAATTTCTGGTGGTAGAGAAGTCAATTGATTAGCAGAGATGTCAAGTTCAGTAAGATTTTTCAACTCAGAGATTTCAGGCGGAAGCGAAGTCAATTGATTACCAAATATGTCAAGTTTAGTAAGATTTTTCAACTTAGAAATCTCAGAAGGCAAAGAAGTCAATTGATTATCAAATATGTAAAGTTTAGTAAGATTTTTCAATTCGGAGATTTCAGGGGGCAGTGATCTAAGGTGATTTTTAGACATATCGAGTTGAGTTAGATTCTTCAACTCGAAGATTTCAGGAGGCAGCGATCTAAGGTGATTTTTAGATATGTTGAGTTGAGTTAGATTCTTCAATTTGGATATTTCAGGTGGCAAAGAAGTCAATTGGTTACCAGATATGTCGAGTTGAATTAGATTCTTCAATTCGGATATTTCAGGTGGTAAAGAAGTCAATTGATTACCAGATATGTAAAGTTCAGTAAGATTTTTTAACTCAGAAATTTCAGGTGGCAGGGAGGTCAATTGATTATTATGTATGTAAAGTTCAGTGAGGTTTTTCAACTCGAAGATTTCAGGTGGTAGCGAAGTCAATTGGCTATTATCCATGAAAAGTAGAGTGAGATTTTTCAACTCGGAGACTTCAGGCGGCAGAGAGGTAAGATTTATGGACGAAAGATCCAATACTGTTGCTTTACTTCTTTGAACTTCTCTAATCAGATCCTTAATCTTGTTTGATTCCATCTATAACCCTGCCTCACTGTGAATGAGTTTTCCGGATAACAATAAAAAATTCAATATAGTATTTGAGCTGTTATCCAGAGACAATCTCTGCATAAAAAAATAATTGAAACTGAAAAGTAGAGAGGGTTGTCAGCTAAATAATTTTCTATTTTGTAACATAAATTACGGAAAAGCCGCGCAAAGCGCGGGAAATGAACGGTTTGAGATGCGAATCAGGCTATTTCGGTAATTAGAAAACAGATCAACAACGTTTTACCGGAATTTTATTACAATTTCACTTTTTCCACCGCAGATCCGATCATACTCTTAAGATCTTCAACCGTGTTAATATTAACAAAAGTCCTCAATTCAGGATCAAGTTCCCGAATTTCCGCTACCTCAACAAAAACAACATCAGGCATCTCGAAAACCGGTGTAAGTACGGAATGTTTGCCTCTCTCAAAGGCTTTTTCGATTTCAGGGATCAGTTTCCTGGAATAAACTGCGTGTAGAGGCTCAAACATTCTCTCCTCCCACCTCGGGAGAGCAACGTCGTGCCCCTCTGCTTTTTCAAACAGCAGGTCTACAACCCTGATGTTTACAAAAGGCATATCCCCGGCGCAGACAAAAGAGTATTCTGATCTGGATTCAAGCAGCCCAGCCCGGATGCCTTCAAGGGGGCCGGCATCCTCTATGGAATCAAAACAGAAACGGATTTCACGAGCAGGGAATTTTTCGAGCACCGGGAGGAGTTTTTCTTTCTGGTGGATGTCACGGATCGAGAGTATTACCTCATCCACGACCCGGAAGAGGTTTTCAAGCAGGCGTTCAAGGATGGTTTTTCCTTCAAATTCGAGGAGGGCTTTTTCGACTATACCCATCCGGCGGCCCCGGCCTCCTGCCAGAACGATTGCGCTTCTGGCTTTTGTTCTCCCCGGTTTAAGTTCTGTTTTTCCGCTCATTTAATTTCCGTCCCGGTTTTTGCTGCTCTTAGCTTCTCGTTTTTAATCGGCTCTTCTTTTTCTTTTCTTCTCTTCCTGTTACATTTTTTGTATTCAGGTGTGTTCCCTGTCGTGGACCCAGAACTCTTCTTTTTCCGTAAACTCCTTTTTCCAGATAGGAGCTTCGGCTTTTACTCGCTCGATGGCTTCGCTGAGGGCCGGGAAAAGTTCGGTCCTGTGGGCAGATGCGATGACAATGTAGACGATGTCTTCTCCGGCTTCGATTACACCGGTTTTGTGGTGGATCAGGACTTCGAGGATGCCTTCTTTTTGCTTGATTTCGTCCCGGATTTTGTCCAGGGCCTTTGAGGCTTCAGGTTCGTATTTCTCAAACTCGAGCCTGGCTGTCTTCTCCTCTCCTGCAAGCTCACGGACAATACCGGTAAATGTGCCGATTGCTCCTGCTTTCCTTATAGCCGAGTTTTTCCGGATTTTCTTTATAAGCGCGTCCAGGGTGTAGTGGTCAGGCTGGGCAAGGGCCATTCCGACCAGGGAGGCTGTCAGTTCCTCGTGTATATCGGAGTTTTCCGGAAGCTTCATGATGACGTTAGAAACGTCTTCAAGGTTGCCCAGAGCGATTTTTGGGAGCTTGCTGTCCTTAAACCCTTCCACAACTGCAAAATCAAGCCCGCGGTCGCAGAGCATATCAAGGGCATCTTCAAGGTCGGAGTCTCTGGAAAAACTGACAAGTTCAGAGCCCGTGATTCCTATTACCATGTCTGCCCCTGAGTCAAAGTGCCTACCTGTATCTGTTTCCTCTGAGTTGAGGCGCTGTTCCCCCATGTGCTTTACAGTACCTACTGCCCCAAACCCGGAAAGTTCCCGGACCAGGGCTGAAACAAGGGATGTTTTGCCCGATTTCTTATACCCTACAACAGAAATGACCTTCATCAAAGAGCCTTATGAACTTCCCGGTATAAGTAAGGGTCGGCGCCTTTTCCCCGGCTCGGTTTAAATACAACTCTGTGCATGTCGGGATACTATCCATTTTGTTCCATATAATAGAAATGCCGGATCATTTTAATGCAAATTGGGCTTTGTTTGAAAAGCTTCAAATATTAACACTGTCAATAATAACTGTTCATAATATAACTTACTGTCAGCCCGAACAGTTACTGTTAATAAGGGCACAGATTAGTGCTCTGCAAAGATTAGCGCTCTGCACAGATTACGCTCTGTATACAGCAGGTGTGCCAGCAATGAGTACCTGTTCGGTCAGGACGAAATATGGGAATATGGGAATATGGGAATATGGGAGTATGGGGGATAGAAAGTGGAAGTAACCAAAATAAGGATTCAGGATATTCCTGAAGAAGAGCGCCCCAGGGAGCGGCTAATTAAAAACGGGCCGGAGTCCCTTTCAAACGCCGAACTGCTGGGGATAGTCCTGAGGACAGGGTCAAGGGAAGAGAATGTGGTCAGCCTGTGCAACCGGATATTAGCAGAATACAGCATCAAGCAGCTCAGCCTTGCAAATGTTTCAAGGCTTACGCAGGTCCATGGGGTTGGAAAAGCAAAGGCTACCCAGATAGCTGCAGTTTTCGAACTTGCAAGGCGGCTTGAGACTTTTGTGGAAGAACCGAAACGGAAAATCTGTTCTCCAAAAGATGTCTATACCCTGATGTATCCTAAAATGCGCGAACAAAAAAAAGAAAAATTTATAACACTTTATCTTGATACAAAAAACCAGATCCTGAAAGAAGAAGTAGTATCAGTCGGAAGCCTGAACGCAAGCATTGTACATCCGCGTGAGGTTTTTAAATTGGCTCTTCTTGAATCTTCAGCATCGGTGATCATGGTTCACAACCACCCTTCAGGAGATCCGAGCCCGAGCAGGGAGGACATAATGGTTACGGAAAAGCTGGTTGAAGGAGGAAAGCTCCTCGGGATCGATATTCTTGACCATATAATCATAGGAGACGGCAGGTACGTGAGCCTCAAAGATGAGGGCTTTGTAAGGTAAAAACGAAAAAAACAATGTGTCAATACAGATGATTTTTTTAATGAGTACCTGGCAAAAATGGCGGCTTCGGATGGAATTTTTATTTGTTCTCCCGTCTATTTTGCTGGGGTAACTTCCCAGATGAAAGCCTTAATTGACAGGACCAGCATGGTGCTGGCAGGAAATAAAGGGCTTTTAAACATAAGTCGGAGCATCAGTTGTAGCTGCCAGCCGTGGAGGAGCTATCAGCGCATTTGATACCCTGAACAACTTATATTTGACACCCTGAACAACTTCTTATACAGTAAAGAAATGTTCCTTGCAGGCTCAAGCTACTGGAACATGGTTTACGGAAATGCCAAAGGAGAAGTTGAACAGGATCAGGAAGGCATCGAGAATATGAGGAATATCGGGCAAAATATGGTATGGCTCTTGAAATAAATTCATTGTAATTGAGATAAAACAGTTAGATACTTGTATTGTAAGATGCTTATACTCGAGCCCGGTTTACCCGGAAAAACTCTACCTTATTCAAGGCAAACATTTACCTTATTCAACTTGCCAAACCTACGATACCTATATATATTTATAGGAAATGGGCTTTTCGACCAAACAAATTTATCCTCCCACTTTCTATCCCCCATAAAAAGGAGGTCTTCGGCATTACAAAACATATAAACGCCTGTGCACTGGATAACAGACAGATTGAGGAGATTACTCTGGACGACCCCTATACAGTACCTTACCGGGGCATTTATGCGGTATGTGACGCGAAAAACGAGTACGCGGAGATTATGGAACACTCCAACTGCTACAGCGGAGCAGCCTGGTCCCTTTACCATTACGCAAAAGCTCCTCTTATCCTGAAAGCCCGTTCAACGGGAAATATGATCCGCTATTTAATGAAAACCGGAACCTCAAAACTCGAACTCAAACCCTCGGTTGCAGCCGCAGGCATAGAATCCGTGATCGTGCAGGGGGACGAAGTGGAGATCACCTATGCAGGGCTGGGAGGCGGAGGCGTTGGTGCAACCCGCTGCAGAGCACTTGCAGACGGAGTTCTGCGCTACAGTATTTCCGAATCCGGAGGAGAACGCTGTGCTAGAGGGACGGTTGTGGTTCCCCGCAGGGACCGCGTCCTTATAGGCATAGATGACACCGATTCAAAGGATATAGGAGCCACCTGGACCCTGACCCATAACATCGCAAAGGAACTGGACTGCCAGGAAGCCGTTTACCTCTCCCACGCCCTTGTCCAGCTCTTCCCTGTCCCGGAAAAGACTCAGAACTGCATGTCAACGGTCCTGGAATTCGGCTGTGTGGACGAAAAAGCGAAGTCAAGGCTCGTAGACTCTTTAAAAAAAGCCCTTGAAAAATACAGCGCATCCAGAGAAACAGGGCTTGTAGTACTATCTGATTTTTATGCAAAAGGACTTTACTCATACAGCAACCGCTGCCGGACCGAAAGGGTCTCGAAGGCAGACACCCTGCGCTGCGCCGAAGAAAACAATGTGGAAGTTCTGCTTGAAGGCAACGGGGTAATAGGTGCTCTTGCCGCCCTGCCCTGGTTCGCAAGACCCGAAGAATCCATTATTCCCGGAACAGAAATAAAGCCGATGAACATGGAAAAATCTGTTTAAAAACTGTTCAAAAACTGTTTAAAAACTGTTTAAAAACTGTTTAAAACATGTTTAAAACTGTTTAAAACTGTTTAAAACCTGTTCAAAAACTGTTTAAAAAATATTTAAACGGTGCCGGAATCTATCGAAAATCCTATAATTCCCGGAAGGGGGGTTCAACTTGAACGAAGAAGCAGCGCTATATAACGGGTTTGAAGCCCTTTATTTTGCAGCCATTGACAGTGATGTCACACTTATAGCAGGAGTCCCCGGATATCCTGTTACCTCCCTGATGGAACTTTTTTTGAAAACAGATAATTCCTCAACTTCATCAATTAAAACAGATAACTCATCAACTACCACACGCAGTTCAACTTATAGAGCCAGATGGCTTACAAACGAGAAAGTTGCGCTGGAAATAGCACTCGGAGCGTCGGTTTCAGGCAAAAGGGCTCTTGTGCTTGTAAAACACGTTGGGATGAATCTGCTTTCCGACCCCCTTATAACCTCGGTTACGCACACTATAGGCGCGGGTCTGGTAATCATTGCAGGGGACGACCCCGGAGTAAAAGGCTCTCAGAATGAGCAGGACTCCCGCTGGTATGGCAGGATCGCTGAAGTTGCAGTGTTTGACCCGGTCGATCCCGATGCAGCGTACAAAACCCTCCGGCGGGCTTACGAACTTTCGGAAGAAACCCATGTCCCGGTCATTATAAGGGTAACCGCAGGCCTGGAGAAAAGTAAAGGAAAAGTCCGGCGCCTTCCCGCATCTTCAGCTGTTCACCCCGGGTTTGACCGTTCGATCTGGGGCCTCCGGATGGTGGAAAAACACCAGCATTTTCATTCTCAAGTTTACCCGGTGCTTGAAGCAGAAGCCGAAAATACTAACCTGAACGAAATTAAAGGTGGAACAGAAGAGATCGAAGCAGACGCACAGACTTCTGAGCAGAAAGGAGTCGAAAGGAGTAAAGGAGTTAACGAAGTTGAACGGATTGGAATTATCTCCTCAGGTTTTGCGGCTTCAATTGTGGAAGATACACTGAAAAAATCAGGCTGCTATTCCGGAGTTTCTCATCTTGTACTAAACCTTGTAAACCCCCTTCCTCTGCAGAAAATCGGGAATTTCCTTAAAAATAACCGAAGGGTATTGGTAGCTGAAGAATCAGAGCCTTTCATAGAAGAGCAGATCCGGATTTCAGGCAACGTCTACGGCAAAAAGACGGGGCACCTCCCATACGGGCAAATAATGCCTGAAGATCTCGAGTTTGCCCTTGAGCACATCGAAGAAGAAACAGTCTCAGTCCCCGTAGATACTGTTCGTACCGAATCAGGGAAAAAAGGTAGAGCTGCCATCTGCGAGGACTGTCCCTATCTCCCCCTTTACCATTTTCTCCGCGTACCTGACGTTCAGGTTGCCGGAGACATGGGATGTTCTGTCCGGAGTGCCCCTGAACCCCTTGCTGCAGTTGATGTCAGCTTTGCCCTGGGCTCGGCAATCTCGGTTGCCTGCGGCTTTGAGAAAAAAGGCATAGCCGTAATCGGAGACTTTGCCCTTGCACATTCCGGCATCCTCGGGCTCTTAACTGCTGCAAGCGAAGGTTATGAAGTGCTCGTACTCGTGCTCCAGAACGAAGTTGCAGCCATGACAGGAGGCCAGAACGTCCCTGACCTGCGAAAAGTGGTAGAAGCGATAGTGCCTGATGTGTCTTTTTTTGATTTAGATGGAGAAGAAAGAAAAGAAGACTCATACAGGGAAAAAGAAAGCAAAAGTAATACACAGCAGGAGACAGGAAAGGAAGTAGGAAAGGAAAGAAAAAAACCGGTCCCTATTTCAGAACTTTCGGACCTTATCACAGAAAAACTCGCCCTTCCGGGAATTTCAGTTATTTTTATAAAAGGCCAGTGCAGAAAATACTGAGAAATTGGGCTCTCTTATTTTAACTTGCTTTAATTTTTGAGGTGCCTGAATCGGTTATATATTCAGACACAGATTTTTCTACCGGTTTTACTTTGTAGCTTTTCTCTTCTCCTTTCGTATATTCTTCTTTCTTTGTAAGACCACGCTCCTGCGTCGAGCGTGACAAAAACGATACGATAAGGCGAATGACGTTGTACGGGTCATAAACATTTTTAATTCTGTCCTCTTGAATGAAGCTAATTGCCATAACCCATCGCTTAGTCCTCTTGAGCGCAGCGAAAAGGACCGCGTACTGTTGCACTTGCAGTGCAACTCCCAGAAAATCTTCGATTTCCTGAGATCCCGATGCGCAATTCGGGCAGCAAAAAAGAAAGTGAAAGGAAAAATAATTTCCCCTCACTGAATCAACGGTTCAGGTTTTTGTCCTCTTTTGTCTTCCTTTATCCTCCTTACTTCTTTTTCAACAGGAACAGTACGGATAAAATTCCCGCAACTGTAAAGACAATCCCAAAACCCGGACTTTTCTTTTCTTTTTCTGAGGTTGTATCCGGAACGTTGTCCCCCATCATTTGTTGTGCATCTGCTTCAGAGCCGGAAGTTTCTGCCGGCTTTATCGTAATGGCACCTTTCTTTTCCCCTGTAATTGAATAATAGGAAAAGCCCGGAGTTTCAGCCCTGAAGTAGAGGAATTCGTCGTCTTCCCCGATTTTTTCAGTCGTAAGCGGGGTCCAGGCATTTTCATGGAAACGGTTCAAAACGATGCTTGCTTCATCGATCCTATTTTCGTCCATCCAGTTATGAGGGACCTTAAAGTTGATCACGGCATTTTCAAAAGAACCGGATTCCCCAAAGAACTGGCTTCCGATCACGATGTTCATGTACTGGTAGACCACGCCTTCCGGATTTTCCAGAACCGTTTTTGGCAGGCCGCTCAGAACCTCCACTTTCCCATTCACTGTCCCGACACTGGTCCCTGAAACAAAGCTGATGCCCGTAACACTGCATCCGGATTCACTGAAGGTAAACTCTGCCTGCTGACCTGCGAGAACCTGCTGCCTGGAAACACTCGCTACCAGGACGTTGACAGAAGGAACTCCTGAAACACCTCCAAAAATGGCTGACCGGCTCCCACTGCTCCCACTTTGTTCTTCTTCTACTTCTTCATCTACTTCTTCATCTACTTCATTTTCGTCGTTTACTCCTTCTCCGCCGTTGGTATCTTCAGAAGGGTTGTAGAGAGGGAGACTATCCAACTGATTTTCAGATCCCGGAATCTCGTAAGGAACATCACAGAAACCGTCTCCATCAGCATCCGGAGTGGTTTCGGAAAAACCTGTCCCCTCCGGGTTTGCCCAGCAGTTGCCTCCGATATACGGGTCCCCGAGGATATTTGTCCCTTCGGTTCTGCTGGCATTCCAGGTGTTTCCGGCACATTTTCCCGAGAGGATAATATTATCCGAGTTCCGGAAAAGATTGTTGTAGATGCTATTGTTCCCGGAAGTGTAGAGTCTCAGCCCATCCGAATTTTCTGACAGGTTGTTGTTCCGCAGGATATTGATTTCTGAACTATATAGGTAAATGCCCATACCATTTCGGTCTACAGTGTTTTCCAGAAGGGCATTGTTGTCGGAATGGGAGAGGGAAATACCCTGGTCATTGAGGCTAATGATATTGTTCTCAAAGCTCGAGTTTGTCGTGTTGTAGAGGAAAAGGCCGTACATATTGTGCTCAAGCACCTGGTCCCTGACTGTTATGTTATCGCAGTCAACAAGATACACGACCCCTGCATTGGAAGAAGCATCGAGCACCCTGTCGGATTCCCCTACAAGGTAGTAAATGGGCTTTCCGTTCACAAGATTGCTGGTATCGATATCGATCCCATCGCTTCCTGAGATAGCTTCTGCCCCGAAGTTGTATTCGTTGCCTGAAAGAAGGTTGTTTTTCAGGGTACCGGAATCCGCGAGCAGCATGAGCCCAACCTTGTTTTCCGAGATTCTGTTGTTATTCAGGTCGTTATTTTCCCCTAAAACAAAATAGATTCCATAACTATTATTCTCAACAGTGTTATTTGAACAGTTGTTACTGTCGTCGGCCAAGCCCAGAATCCCATACCTGTTGTCGGATACTGTGAGGTTGTACAGGGTGGAATTAGAAGATCCGAAGGACAAAAACCCGAATCCGTTCTTTTCGAGCACCAGATCCTTTACTGTAACGTTTTCACAGGCTATCAGGCAGACAGTGCCGGCATTTGAGGTGGAATCTAGAACAAGGTCAGACTCTTCCACGAGATAATATATCGGTTTGCCGTCCACAAGGTTGCTGGTATCGATATCGTTTGGAAGGGTTAATCCCAACCCGATATATTCGTCCATGAAGTTGAAAGTGTTGACCTGCATTGAATTGTTTCTCAGGACATTTGCCCCTGAACCCGAGAGCCAGAACCCCAATTCGGCACTTCCGCTGATGATGTTGTTGTGCAGATCGTTTTCATTACTCCTGTCCAGAACCGCAATCCCGTATCCATTGTCCTGCAGCTCGTTTCCGAAGAATTCATTTCCTGAGGCTTCATCGAGCCAGAGCCCACAGGTAGAGACAGAACTAATGCTGTTATTGCCTGCTGAGTTGTTATCGGAACCCTTAAAGTAGATTCCAAACCTTCCTCCAGTCACGTTATTTCCTGAAAGGGTACAGTTTTCGGACTCGCTTAACCAGATCCCAAAATAACTGTCAGAAAGGACATTCCCGCTTAAAGTACAGCCGGATACCCCTTCCAGGTAGACCCCAGCAGCTTCCTCTTCAGAAGCCCCGGAAACAGTAAACCCACTGATGTTTACAAAATCCGCAGTCACGTTGAAGACATGTTCTTCGGGATCATCAGCACGGACAATTGTGCCTTCAGGGTTCCCTGAGGAAGAAATAATGCTGACCGATTTATTCACCTTCACGTTTTCCGTATAAGTGCCCGGGCTTACAAGAAGCGTGTCCCCTTCCCATGCAGCATCTATAGCTGCCTGGATCGAGGAAAAAGCCCCGGCTCCGGGACCCACAGTGAGGGTAAGCGGGACATCCGGTTCCCTGCAAATAGGCAGGTAATCCTTACTTCCTGTCAGGGAGTTGATAACGTAGGGAGTATCTCCAATCCCATTTCCGTCAGCATCAGAGCCCGTATAATCGCTCCAGTAGTTTCCTGAAGTGGTATTCCAGGTATTGTGGCCCGTGTCCTTAACGTTCTTTATGTTGTCGAACGAATTTCCGTAGAGAGTGTTATTTGTAGCTACGGTAAGCCAGATCCCGAGTTCCGAGTTATTTGAAACGATGTTGGAATAAAGGACATTATCCGAAGTCAAAGCTTCTCCTGTCCAGCCCTGAAGAGTAATGCCGCGAGCGTTTTCCGAAGCGGTGTTCCCTGAAAGGGTATTGTGCTGGCTGATGGTCAGGTCAAACCCACTTTCACTGTTCGAATTTGCAGTGTTTGATGTCAGGGTGTTGTAGTTCGAATCAAGCAGACAGAGCCCTAAAGTATTGTTAGAAGCAATGTTTTCCAGGAAAGTGTTGCCATTGGAGTAGGCTGCATAAATTCCGGCATAACTCCCTGAGGCATTGTTTCTGCGTATAATGTTATTCTGGGACTCCGAAAGATATATACCGTAATTTGAATTTTCGGACAGGGTGTTGTTTTTCAGGGCATTTCCTGAAGAGGCAGTCAGGTAAATTCCCAGGGTATTATCCGAAAGTTCGTTGCCCTCTACCGTATTGTTCCCGGAATCCTCAAGGTAGACCCCGCACAGGTTGCCGGAGAACGTATTGTTTACGATTGCTGCCTTTTCCGTCCCGTAAAGGTAGACTCCATACATGCCGTCCCGGAATTCCAGGTCCCGGACTGTTACGTTCAGGCAATTAAGCAAATAAACAGAACTAGCATCAAATCCCGCATCCAGAACATAATCGGAGACTCCGGAAAGGATATAGAAGGGATTTCCATTCCACAGGTTGCTTGACTCTATATCAGGTACGTTTTGCGAAGAACAGTCTCCTTCAATTTCAAAGTTGTAATAGTTCCCGTCCATTCTATTGCCGGAGAGAGATTCCCATTTGGAATCTGCAATGTAAAACCCGTAGTAGTAGTTTGAACTTGCGGAGTTGTCCGTGAAATTTAAACCGGGGGAATTTTTGATGTAGAACCCGTATTCATTTTCTGATGAGCTAATGTTCTCAAAGTGAGAATCCACAGTATTGTAAAGATAAAGCCCGTAGTAGTTTCCTGTGAGGTTCAGGTCCCGGACTGTTACGTTCTGGCAATCAATACAATAAACTGTCCCTGCATTCGAACCTGAATCCAGGACAAAGTCGCTTTCGTTTACAAGATAATAGATAGGTTTTCCGTCAACTGTGTTGCTATCGTCAATGTCCTGTTCTGTTGAAGCAGATTTAATTGCAAAATTATAAGAGTTGTCCTCCATCCGGTTGTTTCTCAGGCTGTTCCCTTTCGACCAGGACAGATAGATTCCAAACTTATTGGATTCGGCCCTGTTTCCGTTCAGGGTACCGTTTTCTGAACCAAGTGCGCAAATCCCGCAATAATTGTCCGAAAGCACGTTTCCGCTTATGTTGCAGTCCTTTACCTCATAGAGAGAGATTCCGGCGGTGTAGTAGGAATAAGAAGAAAAAGGTTCAGACCCTCCACTTACGGTAAAACCTGAAATGTTAACTGCATCTGCCGTTACGTAGAACACGGAATCTTTCGGGTTTGCAGCCTTTACTTCCGTGTACTCAGGCCCAAACTCGGAAATGATTGTAACAGCTCTGTCAACATCCACGTTTTCCATGTACGTGCCGTTTCTGACAATGATTGTGGCATAGGGGGAAGCAGCGTTAACCGCAGCCTGGATGGAACTGAAGTCAGCAGGCCCGTCATCGTCCACATAGAGTAGAGAAGAGTCAGTTACGCGGATCCATTCCGTTTTTTCAATAGTGTTATTGCCATATTCATTTTCCACGCGGAGTGTTACATTATATTTTCCGGCTTCCGCATAGCTGTGGACCGGGAAACGATCGGTGGAAGTGTTTCCGTCCCCGAAGTCCCAGTACCAGGCCGTGGGGGAAAAGGTACTTGCATCAATAAACTCGACCGTAAGGGGAACCGGGCCCGATGTCACATCAGCCGTGAAGGCAGCTTCCGCTGCATCGCTCCGGTTTGTGAAGGCTTTGATACAGACATTCATGTTTTCCACAGCAAGGGAGGTATCCACCCATCTCCCCCCGTCCGGGCTGAAGAAACTCTCTCCGGGATTTGCCCTGGCTTTACTGCTGTACCCTTCCAGCGGGAATTCAACTGCCACAGGGAAAGAATACCCGGGGGTAGTAAATTTTACAACTACTGAAAAGTCCTGCCCTAGCTCAAGCGGGACTCCGAAGTCCAGGGAAACTGTATGGTAGCCTGCAAAGGCAATTGTCCCGTTAGCAGAACTTTCTGCTCCTTCAGGATTTATGGGCCCGGAAATCGGATCTGTGTAGATATAGATTTCGTACCCTGTGCCGGTGGTAGGGGTATAGAAACTCACAGCTTCAAGGGTCTCGGCTTCTTCGGCTGTGAAAACGTTGGCTGCCCAGGCTGTGCTGCTTCCCGATGACCCGATACTTTCAACCCAGCCCAGTGGATCGTACTGGTACACATAGGAATAGGAACTGAGATCTTCGGTTATATGGATGGTACTGCCACTTCCTATGACGGTATCGTAATACGAAACATAGAAGAAACCATCCTTTCCCCAGCCGGTACCCCAGGAATTTTTGACAATGAATGCCCCGTCTCCAGGAGCTGCAGGAGTGAATTTGTTTCGGTCAAAAGAATCGTCCCAGCCCACAATGCCTATGATATGGTCTGCAGAATTCGAGCCTCCATAATAATAACTGCAGTTGACAGCGTCATAACCACCGGAAGATATGCAAATCTGAGAGTCAACTGCCCCGTAATTCATGAGGGCCCATTTAATCGGGTCGTTATCTTCGGGTCCGCTTCTCACCGGGAGGTAGAGTACTTCCGGGATACGTTTTAAGGAAGGAAGGTCTGTTGAGGAAACCCCGGAGTGAGGATCGTAGGGATCATCGGTTTCACTTATCGGACCGCTCCAGCGGGCAAAGTAAGCCGTAGTCATAAAAGCGTTTCCGCCTTCGTCGTAGTCAAAACCTTCGGGTTCGGTATTGGAAAGCAGGTTTTTTATGTTGTTCTCGGAAAAGTCCATGTTTTTTCCTTCTGATCCGAGAATGTAAGATTCAAGGGATGCATAAGCCCCAAATGCCCAGCAACTTCCTGCGTCTTTCTGGTCCCGGACAGGGCTCACACGCCCGAGGGTTCGGAGGTCGTAAGAAGCAGGAAAATTACTCAAACTTTCCAGATTTTCAACAGTTTTCAGGTGTGAGAGATCTACGGGGGCGGGAGTAAAGCCCGTTACCAAATCATCGGTCTCCTCGTCAGAAGACTCACTTGAGGTAAGGAGTATTCGGTCCTCACTTAGTTCTTCATTTTCCAGATACTCTTCAAATTCGGGATTCAAAGGAGCAAGTGAAAAAAATCCTGAAGAATCAGTTCCAGATGGAATAGCTTCATTAGTTTCAACTGTAAGGAATTCATTATTTTCAAGTGCAATTGGTGCATTATTTTCAAATGTTATAAGTCGATTACTTTCATATGTTGTACATCCATTTTCTATAAAAGTCAGGTTTTCTGAAATTGCTGACGCTTGCCCTATCATGAGGCATATTGCAGCAAGTAAAAAGAATATAAGGAGTTTTTTTAGCATTTTATCCCTTTATATTATTTATTTTGTTTTGTAATAATAGTAAACTTAGAACACACATTAAGCTTCATAATCGGCTTAAACGCAAAATAATCCGTACATTTAACAAAATAACATTAAAAAGATATGATGTAATTAATGCGCACACTATTGAATATTTTATATATTTTATAGGTATTAAGTGTTTTTATATTTTCATGCTGGTCTGAGAAAAGTTGCTTCAAAAAAAGGCTCCATGGGTAAACTTATCGCAAATAAAGCAAATAAAAGATAAAATACGAGATGGATTAAAGGATACAGGATAAGGGTGAAAGTTTGAAAGCACTGGTTATCATAGACATGACAAACGATTTCGTGTTTGAGAAATACGAATATGAAAGTAGGGAATACGAAGGCAGCCTCGTGGCTCCCCTGGGCAAGACAATCGTCGATCCTATAGTGAAACTTGTGAAAAAGGCCCTCAGCGGGGGAAATACTGCTGTACTCAGGCTTCCGAAAGATCACTACAACGCTTTTACAAACCCGAGACTCGAACTGGAACTTGCAGAGCTGGGCATTGACGAGGTATTCATAACAGGCCTGGTTGATGAGGTCTGCATCTACCACAACGCTCTCGGCTTTCTAGAGAGGGGCTTTCGGGCAAACGTCGTAAAGGGCTGCACGATCCCCTTTGAAGAGGAAAAAGGGAAAAAAGCCCTGGGAGAACTCAAAGCCTGTGGAGCAAAGCTGGTAGACGCTGTCCCTGGGGACATAGGGGTTATCCTGCTCCTTGAAGACGAACACGACGAAAACTCGGAAGAAATAAGATCCGGCAGCTGGCCTCCCCATAACATGAAAGGGACACCTGGAGCCCTTACAGTTAAACCTATCAGGGATGCACTTAAGGACAGAAAATAAAAACAACACTAACAACACTAACAACACTAAAAACACTAACAACACTAACAACACTAACAACACTAACAACACTAAAAACACTAAAAACAACACTAAAAACAACACGAAATTCTTCTAATTACAGGTACAAAAAAATGAAAGTACTTTTCAACTCACAGTACTTTCATGTAAGGGAAAGGATGTGCAGGGAAATAAGGATAATCCGAAAGGATTAATCCGAAAATCTGTACCTTAAAAGGCCTGCTTTTCTTATCCTTTAGCTATTCCGCTTAATCAACAGTTCAGCCTTGTTCAGCTTTAGCCATTCAGCTTAATCAACGATTCATCCGGGTTCAGCTTAATACTCTTTCTTCAAAATTCAATATACATTCTTTTTCTTCAAACTGTTTTTCTTTCAGATTTTCAAGTTCTTGAGGCTTGTTTTCCGAATCAGTCTTGATATGAAGCACCCGCTGCGGGAAAGGAATTTCTATGCCATTCTCTTCAAGGGTTTTCTTAATATTCCACAGAAGCCTTGTTTTCATCCCGAACCATTCATTCACAGGAGCCCAGATCCTGATAACTAGTTTTACAGAACTATCCCCCAGGTCGTTTACGAAAACGGAAGGAGGGGGGGACAGGAGGGCAAAAGGCTCCTTATCTATAAGATCCTTAATGAGCCAGATTGCGGCATTGGCATCGTCACTATAGCGGATCCCAATTGTGTATTCAAACCTTCTTACCGGGTGTCCTACAATGTTTGTGATGTTTGTTGTAAACACCTGCTGATTTGGCAGGCGGACAAGAAGCCCATCGTAGGTACGGATAAGGGTCGATATTATACGGATATCGGTTACATAGCCAGCAGTCCCATTGATTTCCACCTGGTCCCCTATTTTTATGGGTCTCTCAAACATAAGGAAACACCCTGCAACCAGATTTCCAACAATATTCTGGCTCGCAAAACCGATGACGATACCTGCGACTCCTCCTGCAAGCAGGATCCCTGATGGGTCAAATCCTATCAGGGGAAGTATAGCAATGAAAACGACAATAAGAGAGCCATAATAAAGGAGTTTGAGGATTGGTTCACCCACATCCTTACTGACCCGGTCTTTGAGAGATCTGCGCAGGTAAAGTGTGAGAACTCTGGAAAGGAGGACTGAAAAAGAAAGAATGAGAACAAACTTTATCAGATCCTCCGGGGTAACTATGCCTTTAGAGGTTTCATACAGCTCAAAATCAAAAAAATTAATATTCGGGAAGATCAAAAGCCCCACCCCATATAAAATTTAAGAGGCACAAAGCCAAGCTTCCGGAGGCCGTAGACGCCAAAAGCCTCTTTCCGGATTTTTTGGTCTTTCACAAGATAACCTTTCATCTCTCCGTTAATAGGCTGCATTTCGAAACCTGTTTCAGCCGTATTTCTGTTGAGGATATCCATACGGGCTTTCATGAAGACGTCCCCGTCATAGTACAGTTTCATCCCGTATGCACTGAAAACAGCTTTTGAGATTGAAGCCCAATCAGAGGAGATATTTCTGAGAGTAAGCTCCATAACTCCTTCCTGCAGGGGGTTAAGGGAAGGAAAACTTGAGTATAAGCTGCTTTTCCAGTGCTTGCAGACAACTCCATTCGAAACCTCTCCGTAAAGGGTAAATTTCTGCCTCGCCAGGCTGAGCACGTCCAGGAGCTGTGGACTCTTATTTTTAGATTCCGAGATAAAAACGCCTATTTCAATCGGAAAAGTCAAAAAAATCCGTTTTTTATCCCCGCCTGCAAGGAGCAGTGTTTTCTCAAACTCTATCAGCAGATTTGGAGTAATTTCTTTCGGAGTATTCAGGGGTTCAACCGGATTTATGATAATGCGTTTTCTATCTCCAAGGATGAGTTTTTCCACTTCATCATTTCCAAAAGTCCTCTTGTATGTCCATCCTTCTCCTGTTTTTTCTACGGATATCGAAATTCCTTCCTGTTCAACTGAAAATGGGGGATCGTAGTAACCGTACATGGTATTCCAGCAATTAACATATTTTAGTCAATTTCTAAATTAATTAATATTACATTCAAACTATTATAAAAAAATTACTTAGAATAAATTTATAGGATTATATAGAGAAAGATGGTCCCCGATTAATTGCCCGAGCAATTCCGGAACCGGGGAGGGAATCTTTCAGCTCACTCTCCCTACGCCGCAAGGACCTGGGCCGACCTGCCAACCAGATAAAAAATGACTCAAAAGCCGGCACCGTAATTAAGAGAAACAAATACTGAAGGAATAGCCCCAGAACCGAGGGAATATTTTCCTTTACCCCATACCGTTTTTTAATTCAGGTAAATATAAGCACCTCCGCCAGCTTGTCTGGAGGCCCTGCAAAAAAAAGCAGAAAAAAGAAGCCCGAATGAAAAAGAGACTCGAAAAAATATTATTCAGGTAGAATTTGATTGGCAGTGTTGCGAATTTGCTGTAGTGCGACAAGAAGCTGTTTCATGAATTGCCTATGTGCTACTCTTTCCATTTGGAGTAATCCTATCAGGATGTGCTTTTACAGTAATGTTTAGGTGCAAAGCTCC
>NZ_JAQUVZ010000027.1 GCF_028693135.1 Methanosarcina sp. | reverse complement strand
GGTCGCAGAAACTTGCACTAACAACTAGCAATTCAGTTAGTTCTATTTCGCGATAGATGTAAAAAACATCAATCACCCAGAATTAACCGAACCGACAAAATCCTCGTCAGACAGGAAACAACTCCTGTCTCCATTAAAAGATAATAGAGATTTTGAAATTCAACCCACACAATTGCTGTGTGAGGGATTCATACAAGGTATTTCTTGTATATAAGCTTTTTCCCACCTCGCAATTTTTCAAAGCAGTCCACGCAAAACGAATTTTGTTTGAACCTACAGAGATATTGCAGCTCCAATCACCAAAGATCAGTAGCAGGCGAGTCTCGCACAATTGATGTGTGAGGGATACATACAAGACGTTTCTTGTATATATACTTATTCCTTCTAAGAAGGTTTAATAAGAATGAAATAGGGAATGAAGATGGTTAAAAGATTTAAAAAGAGTTATCCTTTTGAATCCTTACCTTTGTCCGTTTTGATAAGCGATTGTTAAAAGAAACAAACCGCTCAGGCATCACTTCTTCCGTTTTTAGATACCTGTTCCATTTTTCGAACTCTGTTTTTCAAATTCCGTTTTTCACCTTCGGGATGTCTTGTGACACCCTTAGAAGCAACCCTAGAATATCGTATCTATTATAAATAGTTTCCTATTGAAAAACTCATATAGATAAAGTTCGAACGAAACATTTCAAAATATACATGGTGTTTATATACCTGGAGTAGACATTCATGTTGATGATTACTATGGATGTAAACACTGAAAGAAGGGATCGATTTTTACATCGAATCCATGCAAAATAAAAAAGTAACTATTTTTGACACAACACTACGTGACGGTGAACAAACCCCGGGCGTATCCCTGACTTCTACCCAGAAGCTGGAAATTGCTCATCAACTCGACAAACTCGGGGTAGATATAATAGAAGCCGGATTTCCCATCTCTTCAGAGGGAGATAAAGAATCCGTAAAATCGATTTCTAATGCTGGGCTTGAAACCGTAGTCTGCGGGCTTGCTCGTGTGCTGAAAAAAGATATCGATGCCTGTTTTGAGAGTGATGTTGGCCTTGTGCATACCTTCGTCCCGACATCGGATGTACAGCGGATATATACCATTAAAAAGAGCCAGGAAGAAGTAATTCAACTGGCTGTGGAAGCTGTCCAGTACATCAAAGACCACGGGCTGAAGTGCATGTTTTCTGCAATGGATGCCACAAGAACCGAACCTGCGTACCTCAGAGAGGTTTTCAAGGCGGTCCAGGAGGCAGGATGCGATATCATTAATGTGCCAGACACTGTCGGAATCATGGTTCCATCTGCGATGTACAGACAGATAAAAGACATTGCAACCGAAATAACGATTCCAATAGATGTTCACTGCCACAATGATTTCGGGCTTGCGGTAGCAAACAGCCTTATGGCTGTTGAAGCCGGGGCATCTCAGGTACAGGTCACTATAAACGGTATTGGAGAGAGGGCAGGAAATGCTGACCTTGCACAGACAGTGATGAGCCTGACGTCAATCTACGGTGCAAAAACCAATATCCGGACAGAATACCTTCTCGAAACCTCAAAAATGATTGAAAATTACACCGGAATCAGGCTCCCGCCGAACACTCCAGTGGTAGGGCAAAACGCCTTTTCCCATGAATCTGGAATCCACAGTCAGGGAGTTCTTGAAAAATCCGACACCTTCGAACCAGGTATAATGACCCCGGAAATGGTCGGGCACAGACGGCGCATCGTCCTTGGAAAGCACACAGGCAAACATGCAGTCAAACAGTCCCTTGAGTCTGCTGGCATAAAAGCCAATGATAAGCAGCTTGATGAGATTGTGCTCAGGATCAAAGAAATCGCAAACAAAGGAAAACAGATAACAGATGCCGATCTCTATGCAGTTGCCTCTGCAGTGCTCGGAAAAGCAAGTTCTGATGAAGAGCTGATCAAGCTCAAAGAAGTATCCGTCATGACAGGAAACATCATCACACCTACGGCTGTGGTCAGGGCATATATAGACGGGAAAGAAATCATTTCAGCAAAAACCGGAGTTGGTCCTGTGGATGCTGCCCTTAACGCTGTAAGGGATATCCTGGGCGAGAGCAACCATTTCAAGCTCCAGGAATTCAGGATCGATGCTATCACGGGAGGAGCTGACGCTCTTGCCGATGTGTACATAGGTCTCGAAAACGAAAAGGGCAGGATTGTAACGGCACGGTCCGCAAACCCGGACATAGTCATGGCTTCCGTGGAAGCCCTTGTAAATGCTATGAACCTGCTGTATAAAAAAGAAGAAAAGAACTAAAAAAGAAGAAAAGAGCTAAAAAGAAAGAGAAAGGGCTGAAGAGCCGGAAAATAATACCGGAAATAACAACTCAAAGCCTGAAACCGGATAAGGCCTGATGCCTGTTAGTTTTTCGGGTTTGTATTCCTCAAGCATGTATAAAGTAAAATAAAATGAAATGGAATACAAACCCATGCCTTATCCAATCATTGATTCTCATTGTCACCTTGATTTTCCCAAATTCAACCCCGACCGGGAAGAGGCTATCCTCCGCGCCCGGAAAGCAGGGGTTATCGGGATGATCAACTCCGGAATTTCCCTGAAAGGCAACCGTGTAAGTCTTGAGCTTGCAGAAAAGAATGAGGATATCCATGCCGCACTGGGACTGAGCCCTGACATCGGCAGAGAGGGAAAAGATGACGTTATCAACTCAATCCTTACTCAGATCGAAGCTAATGCCGGAAACGCAGTAGGTATAGGAGAAGCCGGCCTGGACTTTCAGGACTGCAAAACAAACGAAGAGCGTGAACGACAGACAGCTTCGTTTAAAAAAGTAATCGAGATTGCAAAAAATCTGGACAAACCCCTTGTAGTACATGCCCGGATGGCTGAAGCAGAGGTCCTTAAACTCGTAAAAGGGATGGATACCGTAGTCTATCACTGCTATAGCGGTTCTCTTGAGACCATGAAGGAAATCGTGGACGCAGGCTACTATATTTCCCTGGCTACCCTTGTCTGTTTTTCCGAACATCACCAGACCCTTGCAGCTAAGGTCCCCCTTGAAAACCTGCTCCTTGAAACCGACAGTCCTTTCCTCTCCCCACGCAAAGGCAGAAATGAACCTGCATATATAGTGGACTCGATCCCTGTTATAGCGCAGCTTAAAGAAATGGAACCCGCCGAAATTGCGAAATTCGCAACCGAAAATGCACGCCGAGCTTTCCATATATAAGGTTTTAAAATAGTTCCAGGAGAAAAGTTTAGTTCTAGGAGAAAAGTTTAGTTCCAGAAAAAGAGGGAAGAAGAAGGGAAAAAAGGGAAGAAGAAGGGAAGAAAAGGAAAGAAGAAGGGAAGAAAAGGAAAGAAGAAGGGAAAAAAAGAAAACCGAAAGAGGAACAGAAGAGGAAAAAAGATGGAAGTCCGATACATTTGCCCCACAGCCTACGATTCCAGTGTCTACCTTGTAAACGGGAAGGTTCTTATCGACGCGGGCATGAACAGTGACCTGATTATCAGGGAACTGGAAAAATCTATCAAGCTTACCGACCTTGAATTAATCATCCTGACCCATTGCCACTATGACCACACTGCCGCAGCTTCAGCAATTGTAGAGAAAAGTGGAGCAAAAGTTGGAGTCCACAGAGCAGACCTTGAAGGAGTAAACGACGAATACCTCAGTGTTTCCGTGCTCTTTGGAGAGCGTGCTCCGGCTGTCAGACCAACGGTCATCTATGAGGAAGGGGACAAAATCCCCATAGGAAACGGAGAATACCTCGAAGTCATCCACACCCCGGGCCATTCAAAAGGGAGTATCTGCCTCTACGAACCTGTCTCAAAAAGCCTCTTTTCAGGAGACACTGTCTTTTCAGGCGGAGGTTTCGGGAGAACGGACTTTGAAGGTTGCGAGCCTGAAAAAATGCTTGGTTCCGTAGAAAAACTCACAAAACTTGATGTAAACACCCTGTACTCCGGGCATGGAGCCCCGAATGACAGAGATGGGAACAAACAGATCCTGGCTTCTTATACAATGCTGAAGATGATGATGGGAGCATGAAGACAGAGAATAAAAAAACAAGATTAGAAGACTGGAAGAAGAGATTAAAAGACTGGAAATCCGGAAGCAGATTATGGTAAAAGATACAGCAGTCCCGACAGGAAATAAAAAATTCAACCTGGAAAAAACAGATAAAGAAAAGGATAAAAAACCGGATAGAGAAAGGTCTGCCAGGAAAACCGGTTTTTTTGTTCCAAAAAAAGTAGAAACCGGAAAAGGAATAAAATCCGGGACTCGGGCCTCAAGAAAACCCGGAAGGACAGATCCGGAAGCTTCAGCAGGAGAAGGAAAAACATCCGAATCGAGGCCTGAAACTAAAACCGGAAAAAAGGAAAAAAAGCAGAAAAGAACCTATTCTTCATCTCTCCCTGCATCAAAGTTTCTTCCGATGAGCCCTGAAGAAGTAAAAGCTCGCGGCTGGAAGGAACTTGACATCATTCTGATTACCGGAGATGCCTATGTGGACCACTCCAGTTTCGGGACTGCAATAATAGGAAGGGTCCTTGAAGATGCCGGCTTCAGGGTAGGAATAATTGCCCAGCCGCGCTGGGACAGCCCTGAAGACTTCAGAAAACTTGGACAGCCCAGACTCTTTTTTTCCGTAAGCGCAGGAAACACTGACTCAATGGTCAGCAACCTGACTGCGGGCCTTAAGCCACGAGATAAGGATGCATATTCTCCTGAAGGCAAAACAGGGCTTCGCCCAAACCGCGCCGTGATTATCTATTCAAACAGGATAAAAGAAGCTTTCCCCGATACGCCGATAGTGCTCGGAGGAATTGAAGCTTCCCTGCGGCGCTTTGCTCATTACGATTATCTTTCGGATAAAGTAAGGCAGTCAATTCTGGCCGACGCCCCTGCCGACCTTGTTGTCTACGGAATGGGAGAACTCCAGATTGTAGAAATTGCAAAGCGCCTTCAAGCCGAAGAGGACATCCGGGATATCAGAGACATCCCCGGCACGGCCTGGAAGATGGAAGTCAAAGCCTGGAAAGAGCTGAAAGAACAGAACAAAAAGACAGCCGAGGATGCAACCGAATTTTTCAGGGAATACCTCGAAATTCCTTCATTTTCCGAAGTTTCTCAGGACAAAGCCACCTTTGCAAATGCTTTCCGCACATACTTCCTGGAACTGAACCCTGTCACCGGAAAAGGTGTAGTCCAGCCTCACCCGAAAACCGTTATTGTACAGAACAGGCCCATGCGCCCTCTGACAGAGGCGGAACTTGACCATGTATATGAGCTACCGTTCACGGGAGAAACCCACCCCTTCTACCCCGAGCCCATCCCTGCCCTTGAGATGGTAAAATTCTCCCTGACAACGCACAGAGGCTGTTTCGGAGGCTGTGCCTTTTGCGCCATTACCCAGCATCAGGGACGCATGATCGCAAGCCGCAGCATCGAGTCCGTCCTCAGGGAAGCAAAGAAGCTTACGGAAAAACCGGACTTCAAGGGCACAATCAACGGGGTCGGTGGACCCACTGCCAATATGTACGCCATGGGATGCAAAAACTGGGAGAAAAAAGGGGCATGTCTGGACAAAGCCTGCCTCTACCCGCGTATCTGTTCCGCTCTGGACACCAGTCACAAAAAGCTGCTCGAGCTCATGCAGCGCCTGCGCGACCTGCACGGTGTCAAACACGTCTTTACCGGCTATGGAGTGCGCTACGACCTGGCTCTTGAGGATGAAGAGTACCTCGAAGAACTTTGCACCCACCACATAAGCGGACAGCTGCGGGTTGCACCCGAACACTTCTCAAAGCGAGTAACCGATGTAATGTCCAAGCCTGGCAGAGAAGTTTATGAGAAATTTGCCGGAAAGTTTGCAGTCCTTAACAAAAAATGTGGCAAGAACCAGTATATAGTAAACTACCTGATGTCAGGACATCCGGGCTGCACCCTTGAAGATATGATCGAAATGGCAGAGTATGTGCGGGACCATGGGGGCTACACAGAACAGGTCCAGGACTTTACCCCAACCCCTATGACAGTATCAACCTGCATGTATTACACAGGGCTTGACCCTTTTACCGGAAAAACGGTATACGTTGCCCGGGATAAAAAAGAAAAAGCCATGCAAAGAGCCCTCATGCACTATAGAAGTCCTGCAAACTATGAACTCGTATATGAAGCCCTGGAAAAAGCAGGACGGCTTGATCTTGTGGGGAATGCTCATAATTGTTTGATAAGAAGAAAGAGTAAATTTTATTAAAAAGGTTTAATAGGCTTTTTTGTCTTGAATTTGGGAATGAGGGGAATGAGCAGATTTTGCTAATTTCCTCAGAACCCCTGGCATTCCCGCACAAAAGATCTAAGTTTTCCGCTCACCTGCCCGCAGTAGGTATCCAGGGATCTTTCCTTGACCACAATTAGCAGGTTGTTCCCCCCGTCCAAGCTAAAGTGGGCAACTATACCGTTGCCTTCAAGCATCCCGGAGTTTCCTGGCTGTACCTTTATCCCATATGCTTGTAGTTTTTTCTTAAGACAGAAAAACACGTCTGGAGTTACATTTCTAAACCTGATCCCCTGACACCCCTCCGTATCCAGTTTCCTTCCACCCATGCCCATTTCCCACTTTTTCACAAACAGGCTTTATCCTGAATTTTCAGGACCCATGGCACTCTTTCACAAAGCCCTTTATTTTCCCCGCCACTGCTCCGCAGCTGACGATAAACGGTTTCTCCGTGATTGTGATGGTGAGGTGAGATTTCCCATCCCACTCGAAATCTGCCTCAACCCCCGATCCTGAGAGTTCTCCTCTGTTTCCCGGCGGTACATGGATACCCGTGTCCTGAAGTTTTTTCTTCATGCATTTAAACACATCAGGGGGAACATTCTTAAACGTTATTGGTTTACAACTCATAGATCTTACCCTCCTATGGAAATATCCAAAAGGATTTTTCACTCACTTTTTTACGTTCATTCTATAAAGTAATGAAGTCCCTAAAAGATTAAGAATTGAAGTCTTCATGGCATCAACAGGCAATTCAGAGTTTATTAATACATTTATAAAAGATGATTAGGATTCTATCATAAATATTTCATGGAAAACTTGTGTAATAGAAGCTTTTAAACCATAAACCTATTTATAAGGCGCTGAAAAACAAGAAATGGAACTTGTTTGATCTATATAACCTTTAAAAAGGAAAAATAGAATTTGAGATAATTCCTTATTTTTTATTGTTTGAGATCAAACGAACAGAATCCGTGGTATTGAATAGATAACTTGGAGGTTCTTCATAACTAACTCCATCTTTAAGCCTACCAGCTTCAATCCTAAGATATAAGCCATCTTCACCGACATGATCACCAAAAAGCGGCAAAAAACCCTTAGTACTGAATTTTAATAAATAGCCATTTCCTGTGTAACTGTCATCGCTTGGACAGGAATTTAAGACCAAACCATCGGCAATATATTCATACCTTTCAGGAGAAACTGTAATTGGTCCTTCAACTAGTAACCCGTCTTTTTCCAGCGAAAGAATTACAGAACCAAATACGTAATCGACAGGATAACCTTCAACATCCTCCTCGTCATAAGTATGCTCATCGGTTCCAATACCTATCGTCACTATCCCGTTATTGTTAACGTTTATCGAATTTGGACAGGAATAAGGCTTAATGTCCATGCAACCCAGAGCAGTAGGCACAAAAGCAAATAAAAAAATCAACCCACATAACAATGCTAGAGATAATTTAACTCCTTTAATCATTTCTACCTCCTAAACGAAAAGAACAAAAATCAGACACCCTATTTGCAAGGGTTTGAAATTAATGTTCATGAGCCATATTAAATTTTTAGGATATATTCTTTTTCTTTTTATAAAAAGACGAGCACATTACTAATTAAAAATTTTGAGGAAGCAAACGCTTCTCAAAAATGTAGCAGTAAAAAGACATTCAGCTTTCTCGGAATAGCATCGCAAGATCAATTTGACTATTCCAAAATACCTTCAGGAAAAACTAAGCAAAGAGCTTAAAAAATCTGGCAAATGTGAACATCAGAAACGGTATAAAGAGTCGAGAATGTTTTCATCAATATTGACACAAAGTAAAAGATGCGAGAAATAAAAATTAGAGTTAAAGTAATGATCTAAAATAGAGATAAAATTCTTAAGGCGACATAGAAGCCGCCTCATAAAAACAGCCGAACTTAAAATTCACTCCAGCGCCATTGCCACAAGTTCGATGATATCGATTACCTCGACATCCCCGGCTGCATCCCTGAGGTTCCTCACGCAGAGGGGACAGGAGGTGACAATGTAGTCCACACCTTCGGGCACGTCTTCAATGCGCTTTTTTGCAAGTTTAAGAGAGATGTCGGGATATCCTATCCTGACTCCGCCCCCACCACCGCAGCAGCGGGAGTTTTCTTTGATGTTTTTCATCTCCTTGAGGGTGCAGATAGCCTGAATTACTTTTCTTGGGGGGTCATAGACCTTGTTGTGCCTGCCTAGATGGCAGGGGTCGTGGTAGGTAACTGTGAGGTCAAGGCGCTTCAGGTTCAGTTCTTCCAGGTGTTCGGCAAGGAACTCGGGGAGGCTGATTACCCTGAGCTCTTCAGGATAGTTGTTCTTGAGGGTGGTGTAACAACCGGCGCAGCCCGTGATAACGGTGTGAGCTCCCACTTTCCTAATCTGCTCAAGGTTGTGCTCCATGATCTTTTCTGCATCTTCTCGGAAACCCGTACGGAGGAGAGGGGAAGCACAGCACTGCTCGTCCGGCAGGAGGGTGACTCCAAAGCGCTGCAAAACCTCAAAAGTCTTTTTTGCAAATTCCGGATAACGGTAGGAGTCAAAACAACCTACAAAGTAGACGTAGTCGGACTTCTCCGGGAGTTTTGAACGTTCTTTATCAGACAGCCAGTGCAAGCGACTTCTTGTTTCTCCAAAGGAGTTGCCACTGGTCGTAATTGCAGCCTTCAGTTTTTCCTGGGCTTCGGTTGTCACGCCGCACTTTACCAGCTGGGCACGGGCAGCTTCCACTACATCAGGAGGGTTTGCTCCGGCAGGGCATTTGGCAGCACAGATCCCACAGGTTGTGCAGGTAGAGAGACTGGAGAGGACATCTTCGGATGGCGGCCTTCCTTCAAGCAGACTCTTAATGATAAGCATTCTTCCGCGTGTATTGGCGGACTCCCAGCCGACTACATCAAAGACTGGGCAGACTGAGCGGCAGGTTCCACACTGCACGCATTTATAAACCGAACGGGGATCTATTTCAAAGGGCAACTCTTTGCCTTTAGTCTCACTTTTTTCTCTGGCCTTACTTACTCTACTTTCTTTCATTTCTACCGTTCTCTTAGTTTCCTTTTTTCCTTCGTTTTTCACGGCTCTCACAACCCCAGCTTGCCCGGGTTCAGGATTCCTTTCGGGTCAAGGGCTTTCTTGATTGCACGCATTACCTCAAGAGCCGGGCCCCACTGGGCTTCCATATACTGCCCACGGGCAGCTCCCACACCATGTTCGGAACTGACCGTGCCCCCAAGCTCAATTGCGGTCCTGTGGATCATATCAGCAGCCCGATTCAGGCGGTCCCACTCGTCCTTATTCAGGACGTCAATAAAAAGGGCAAGGTGCAGGTTTCCATCTCCAATATGCCCGTACTTCATGGCAGGCAGATTGAATTTCTCAGAAATTTCCTGCGCTCTCCTGAGCAGTTCAGGAATCTTCTTTATGGGAACTCCCACGTCTTCCCCCACATAAATCCTGGTTTTCGTGGGATCAAGGCGGGAAACTGCAGCCCCGACAAGCTTTCTGGCTGCCCAGATATCTGCCATTTCCTTTTCACTTTCCGCAAGCTTTATGGAGATGGCAAGGGGGGAACAGACCTCTATTATCTGCTCTGCAGCTTCATGTGCCGAATTTTCAGTGCCGTCGACCTCGAAAAGGATTACATCGCCCTCGGAGGGGAGCGCAAGTTCCGGGTCGCAGCGTTTAAGCACCTGCAGGGAAACCCGGTCAAGAATCTCGCAGGCTGAAGGGATAACCCCGTTTGAAAAAGTCTTTACAACTGCCTGCCCTGCAACCTCAGCACTTTTAAAGGACGCGATTACAAGTTTCCGGATCTTCGGAAGAGGCGCGATCTTCAGGCTGGCTTTAGTGACTATTCCGAGCGTGCCTTCAGAGCCTATAATAAGCTGGGTCAGGTCATAACCTGCAGCGGATTTCAACATTTTGGAGCCTGTGTGGATAACAGTCCCGTCCGCAAGCACCACTTCCAGGTCGCGGACATAGTTCCGGGTGGTACCGTATTTGACACAGCGCATTCCACTTGCATTATAAGCTATCATGCCCCCGATAGTGCACATGGCAGAACTGCCCGGGTTAGGGGGAAAGAAAAAACCGTATGGCTTTAAGGCATCATTAAGGGTGTCCTGTATTATTCCCGGTTCCACAACTACCTGGATATTGTCAATATCGATTTCAAGAATGCGATTCATTCCTGACATGTCCAGCACAATGCCTCCTCCGACAGGGACTGCCCCGCCGGCAAGTCCTGTGCCTGCTCCCCTTGCGGTCACAGGGATTTCATTTTCATAAGCAAGCCTGACAATACGGCTGACCTCGTCCGTGCTTTTCGAGCGTACCACGTAATCAGGCATCCCTTTGACCTGGGATGCATCAGAAGAATAACAATAAAGTTCAGAAGGCGAGACCGAGAGCCGCTCGCCAACGATTTTTCGAAGCTCTGCAGTTATATCCATTATAAACCTCAAATCTGGAATTCGGATGTGAAAAATAGAAAATTCCCTGCCACTATTGGGACAGAAATGAGAGATAAGTTGCAGCAGATAATCAATATTAATAATATATAAGAATATACCATCCTCCAGCCTCCAGCCTCCTTCCCCCTTAGATTCTCCTGCCTCCTTTAGATCTATTTAAAAAGTAGAAGGGAATTTACAGGCTTTTCAGATTAGAGTGAAGGTAAAGTCACGAAAAAAGAAAGAGAGCTACGAACTTTTTGAGAAAAATGTGCAGGGCAAACCTTTACATCCTGATAGACATAAGAGGACAAATATGACACAGTACTTTGAAATAGAAAATAGAGATGGAGCAGCACGTATAGGAAAACTTCTGCTCTCTCCCGAACTCCGCACTCCCTGTGCCCTGCATACGGCAGCACTTGGAAACCTTGAAAACCCGGGACCTATTGTTGATGCAGGCAGCCTCTGGACTGTTGACCGGGAAGAACTTCAAGCACGCATAAAGGAAATTCGTGAAAAAACAGGAAAGGGAACTCTCATAATCCTTCCCCGTCAGACTTATCCACCTGCTATTCCAGCCGAATCGCTCGGAAAAGTAGAAATATTTACTGCCACCAGCGATGGAAATGCTGAAGATAACGGCCCTACAGGTTCTTTTCTTAGAGCAGCAGGAGAGATTCAGAAAAGCGACCTTTACATAATGGAAGGTGCAGGAACTCTGGAAAATAATGCTCGAAGGTTTCTGGAAACCTTAATCGACCTGAAAAACAAGATTCCTCCAGATACTGCTCTCTATGCCCCCAACCTGGCTCGTCCTGAAAATGCAGCAATGCTTGCCTACATCGGGATCGATGTTATGGATGATACAAAAGCAGAAATTGCAGCCTATTCTGACATCTACCTTACAGCTGCAGGCAGTTTCTATCTGGACTCCCTTGTAGAGTTTCCCTGCAGGTGCAGGGTATGTGCCTCCACCACGCCCGCAGAACTTCTAGCTCTCCCGAAAGCCGATAGGGCAAAACTTCTTTCAGCCCATAACCGGGACGCCCTTGACGCCGAACTTGCTCTTGTCCGCGAAAAAATTCGGGCAGGGACACTGCGGGAGTACGTGGAAGGGCAGTGCAGGGTCAGGCCCTGGCTTACAGCCCTGCTGCGCCTTGGAGATTTCGAATACTCTTACCTTGAAGAAAAAGTTCCCGCTTTCCGGCAAAACCAGCTCCTTGCAAATACTTCCGAAGCCCTTTCAAGGATCGAAGTAATCAGGTTTGCGCAGCGCATACAGGAAAGGTATGTACCTCCTGAACTTGATATCCTCCTGCTTCTCCCGTGTGCAGCTAAAAAACCCTATTCAATTTCCCAATCCCACCAGAAATTCATCCTTACCCTTGGTAAATACCGAAAGTTTGTCCATGAGGTAATAATAACCTCCCCCCTGGGAATCGTGCCCAGAGAACTCGAATTAACTTACCCGGCAGCCCATTACGATACTGCAGTTACGGGGCACTGGGACGAAGATGAAAAAGCCTGGGTTTCCGGATGCCTTGAAGCCTATCTCTCAAAACACGGGTATAAGGCAATAGTTGCCCATGTGGAAGGGACGTACAGGGAGATATGTGAAAGGGTAGCTGAAAAACTGGAGATTGATATCGTTTATACTGCCGGGGAAAGTCTCACGTCCTATGAGTCTCTGATGAACCTGAAAAATACTGTTGAATCTATCTGCACGGCCGAGAATTTCAGCCAGAAAAAACAGAATGCTGAAGAAGAGAAGAAGAATTTCGTAAAGGCGGTTGCAGGCTATCAATTCGGAGAGGGCGCAGGGCAGCTCTTTTCAGAAGAAGTCGGAAAACCTGTGGTAAAAGGCCGTTTCCCGAAGTACCAGCTCTTTGCCGGGAAAAAACAGCTTGCAACTTTAATCCCGCAGTACGGAATGCTTGCTCTTTCTCCCGAAGGAGCGGAACTGGTGCTAAAAAGCGAAAAATATGTGGTAAAGATTGACGACTTTATCCCACGCGGTTCCATTCTTGCCCCGGGTGTGCTTGAGGCAGACCCCGAAATACGACCAAATGATGAGGTAATAGTTCTCGGGAAAAAAGCCCTCTGTGTAGGAAGGGCTATGATGAGCGGGAGAGAAATGGAAAAATCAGGCAGGGGTGTTGCAGTAGACGTCCGGCATGTTAAAAAACTTTAAACCTGAAGACCCTGGGGCTGAAAACTTTAAAGCTTATTATTTAGCCTGGTTTTCAGCCCGAAAAGACATTGTAGAAGCTCAGAACCGGCTAGAAGCTCAGAACAGGTCCCAGAAAAAGATGTTCATGAATAGAAAATATGTAAAACAGAAAGCCATACAGGTTTCTGCGAGAGAATTATTCTTCCTTCGAAGAAGTAATAAAATGGTAGGGATATAAAGGATATTATGATCAGACGTTTCGCACCTGAAGACTTCCAGGAAATAGTCGAAATTGAAGAAGAGGCTTTTTCGGAGCATAATTCCCTGGTGTATATGAACTTTTACGAAATGGTTGGAGATGGCTTCCTTGTTGCGGAACAGAATGGGAAAGTAGTAGGGTATGTGGTGGGCTACCGTTCCGCGGAAAACGAAGGGCATATTTTTTCCGTTGGTGTAAAAAAAGAATATAGGGGAAGGGGAATAGGCACGGAACTGATCCATGCCATGTGTGACATTTTTGTTGCAAATGGACTTAGATACGCGAGACTGGAAGTAAGAAACAGTAATACTGACGCACAAAAATTATACCGATCAATAGGATTCGTACCTTGCTGGACTGAAAAAAAGTATTATTCAGATGGAGAAGACGGTATGGTTATGAAAATGCACCTGCACCCATACCGCCTCTTGATCTCAAAACAAAAATATCTCGAACCCGTATTCTCAGACAACGACTTCTTTACTACAATAAAGGGCCCTATCAGTTATTACCGATAAGCTTAATGACGGAATTCAGAGAATCTCTCATATGGGTAGACGCTTCCTCGAAGATGGGGTCATCCCGTGACATGAGAGTGGCAAGCTCGCCTCCCAAAATAAATATTGCGCGCTTGTGATCCGCCTTACTCCTGTGGATGTGGACTGGACTTATCGATAGAGCCTTGTAGTCATCAAACTCGTGCGTTACACCGTGCCTCTCAAAGTATCTCTTCATTTGAGCCATATATGTGTGCAGTTGTATCAGTTCTTCCTTGTGCATAGCGAACAGACCTACAATTTTACAAGATCAATTAAATATCTACAATTTTACAAGATCAATTAAATATTATCTGGAATCAAATAAAAGAATTACCCGCGGAGACCTACTTCCTAGTTTATATTAATAAACTTTTTCATATAATGTATATGATAAATAATGACAAATTCGAGGATGAAGTGTGAATTTTAGCACTATAGTGTGAAATCAGGCCAAATCGTGGTGACTTCTTCAAAGATATATATAAATGATACACAAAAAGAGTAATAATGAAATAATTAGTTCCGGACCAGGGAAAATTAACTCTATGAAGAAAATCAGATGTAAATAAGTAATTTATTCTAAATAATAAAAAGAAATAAAAAAGATAAAAAAGAAATAAAAAAGAAAGTAAAAAGACCTGCTCAGAGCATGCTGGAGGTCATAACTTCCATATTTACAGGGACTTTAGCAAGATTTCCTATTTTTACTCCTACAAGATTTTTGATTGCATTGCTCGAAGCAATATCAACGAGTCTCTGAGTAATTACACCATCAAAAATCACACTTTTCACATTGTCTTTGTAGGTTTTTAACCTGCTTGCAAGGTCTCTGACTGCAATTTCCTCTATTACCCGATCTTCAGAATCCAGAATCCTTGCCGTCAATGTCCCTTTAAGGGCGTCTACGTGAGGTCTGAACCTCATAGCTTCCGGGGAAATTGGAGCTGGAGCCTGTCTGGCAGGAGCAGGTGAAACCCTTACTGCCTCTCCACCAGGGACTTTCACAGCTGAAACCTTCTCAGCCGAAACCTTCTCAGCTGAAACCCTCTCAGCTGAAACCCTCTCAGTTGAAGGCTTTCCTCTGGGAACCCTGGTGACTGAAACTGCTCTTGCCATAACTGCGGGCTTTGAGACAGCCTGTCGTGCCTCAACTCTTTCTGCCGTTCCAGGAGTTTTTTCAGAAGGCCTTTCCCTTTCTTTTTCCACGGTTTTCTCAACAACCGTCTCTTCCATTTCTTCAGAAGATTCCTCTTCATAAACGTCTGCCTTTGGAGATACCCTGTGAACTTTTACACGTTTGTGTAACTTCTTCTCCGCAACTCTGGGAACAACTTCCGGTGCTCTTGTCTTTCTCTTGGAAATGCGTTCCAGCCTGCAAGCGCCATCTTCACTTTCTTTTTCCTGGATTCCGTATTTCTCAATAATTTGTTCCACCGGGACTTTTCGGCGTAAAGACCTGATTATTTCTTTCTGGACAAGGTCTTCCACACCTTTGCCATCTGGAGCACGGGCAACATAGTCGATATCTGCCACCTGCAGGAGTTCGCGTATAATGAGTTCCCCACCCCGGTCTCCGTCTGTAAAAGCAGTTACTGTTTTCTTTTTAGTAAGTTCAGCAACCTCAGGTGGAATGTTAGTTCCGCCCACGCAGATGGTGTTCTTTATACCATAGCGAAGCAGGGTAAGGATGTCAGCCCTGCCTTCAACAATAATTATAGCGTCCGAGTTAAGCACGTTCGGCCCGCAGGGTATCCTTGACTTGCCATAATAAGTTAGTTCGTCAACCCTTACAGACTGCCGAACTTCGTCGGCAAGTTCCTGAGATTCGGGCACAGTCTCATCGAACATTTTCGTGAAGATGAGTTTTGCCCTTTCAATAATTTTTTTACGCTTTACAGCCCTTACATCTTCTACCTGGAAAACCTCAATCTTGGCACTGCAAGGACCTACCCTGTCAATGGTTTCCAGAGATGCTGCAAGAATCGATGTCTCTACTTTATCAAGGCTCGAAGGAACAAAGATATTTCCTTTGGTTTTTCCACCTTTAGCGGTAACCATTACTTCGATCCTGCCAATCCTTCCGGTCTTCTGCAGATCACGCAGATCAAGATCGGCTCCAAGCAGCCCTTCAGTCTGACCAAAAATTGCGCCTACGATATCAGGACGCTCAATTACCCCATCAGCATTGATTTTGGAATGAATGATATATTTTGTGGTATCAGTATTTTGCATATGAATTCTCCCAGAATTAAGATAATGATTTATCATGAACTATGGATTATGAATATTTTTTATTTGAGTGATTTTTCAAATTAATAGACGGAAAATCGTTCTTATACACCCGAACAATTTCGGTATATAATTCTTTTTCCGACTACAGGCTCATAGTACTTTTATGGTAGTACAAACCCTCTATATCCTGGAAACGTGCTGGAAACCATAAAGGGCGCCAGAAAATGCAAAAATAGTAGTAAAATCAGATTTAAAACCAGATCAGAGATAATACACCCTTGAAAAAGCAGATTTCATAATTGAAGATTATTATGAACCGGAAAGAGAAGTTCCGAAACTGCCTGCAACTGACCATTGTGTTTATGCCAGGATAATGAAACCGGCTGAATACTTCCTGATTGTTGCTTGATGAAAGCTCTTACCTCAAAGGCAAATCGCCAGATAAGCACCAGCCTGGTTTTAAAGCTCTCAAAGATAGAGCTATTCCTGATTTTCAACCAAAGAATAACAGTATACCCCCACAATATCCACGGAGGCTTTCTGTACCTGCTCGAAAATCTTTGCCCTAACATAAACTTATTGATGGGTCTGAAATAATTCTCAGAACCCCAAGTCAAATAATGTGTTTACCATTCAATATCCTGATAACTGAAGACTTCCAAAGATATTCCCAGAGATGGGATAAACCTGAGGCGTGAGCAGTTAGAGTGTGCCAGACGCCTTTTTTGTTAAACAAGTATCCCTAAACGATAAGTGGTAAAGCAGTGAATGAAATGCATCAGGTTTATTGAAAGCACTTTTCGACTTTTGCTTCATGGGTGATAAATATATGAGGTTTATTCTGAACTGAATGCTATTAGCCCTGAATTGGTAACATGTATAATCTGAAATTTCTATTAAGTTTGCATACGTTTAGTTACGTGAAATTCTTTACGAATCCAGTAGTGATGAATATATGAAGTTATTAATTTATGATATGACCTGACAAAACAGCTCCCGCCCACCTTAAAGCAACTTCGGCGAAACAGGAATCCTGTACGTCAAATGTCCTAAATTCATATTTCTAATGCCTGCAGGCTTTAAGAACTTTGTGGTTATTTAAAAGGTTCGTTAAACCCGAATTATTTTAATCTATTATCGATAAATTTAAGAATAGGGACCTTCTGGACAGATTGTCAAAATTCTTAAAGGATAACGAATTAGAAAAATTTAGAAAAGTATATATAAAACAAAGAACGTCTAAAAATTTGAACGAGCGAGATAAATACACTGTTTTATGTATTAACCCCCCCACTCCCAACTCGCTCGTTCACCCCCCCATTAAAACCGTTATCGTCCTCTTTTGAAAACCGTTATCGTTCTCTTTTGAAAATCGTTATCGTTCTCTTTTTTTTCTGGTGAACATCTTCAAATGGATATATTCAGGACAAAGGAATTTCCTTCAAAATAATGGGCTGGGAAAATTAAGTAAGTTTGTAGATAACGAAAATGGGTATATTTGACGACTGTATCCCCCATTGAAATGAGGGGAATTAGCCTTAAAAGCTCTTAAAAACCTATAATAAGCGCAAAAAACCATTATAAAAAGCATGGGAAGCGATTTCGGCGTAACAGGTGCTGCAGGTAAAGTCATTCGGACCGCTGGTGAAGTTCAAGAAGAGGTCCCCGGAACAGTCCCCGGAACAGTCCCCCCACATGCCTGGACAGAGAAAAACCTTACAAGGGTGGTTATTATAGGAGGGGGCGCCTGTGGTATGGCAGCTGCTACCAAGATTAGGAGGCAAAGCGGCTTTAAAATAACCGTGCTTTCATGCGACTCCCACACAGCTTACAGTCACTGCGGAATTCCTTTTGTTCTGGGCAGGGAAATTGAAAGTTTTGAAAAACTGATTGTAAAACCCCCGGGGTTTTTCAGGGAAAAAAACATAGATGTGAGACTGAACGAGAAAGTCAGGTCAATAAACCTGACCGGGCAAGTTGCCCTGACAGGAGAAGGAGCCTATCTTTTTGATAAGCTGGTGATTGCTACAGGGAGCCTGCCCTTTATAGATCGCAAAAGCCAGGCAAATATTCTGCCTTACGGAATCTTTACGCTCAGGAGCCTTGCTGACGGCAAGCTCTTTGGAAAAGCCCTTGAAACCGCCCAAACAGTATGTGTCGTAGGTGGGGGTACAATAGGAATAGAATGTGCCTCAGCCCTCACAAAGCGCGGAATTAAGCCTATCCTTCTAACCAGAAGTAAAGACCTGCTCTCCAGCCAGTTTGATTCCGATATGTCTGCAATTGTCAGGGCACACCTTGAAACCCTTGGTGTGGAAGTTATTGCCGGGGAACCTTTATTTTTACCTGAAAATTTCTGGAAAGAAAAAACTGTATACGTAAAGGACAGGCATTTTCCTGCAGACCTTGTGCTCCTGGCAACCGGTGTAAAACCTGAAGTCTGCCTTGCAAGAGAGGCAGGGATAGATATTGGAAAGGCAGGAGGAATAGTCGTAAATGAAATGCTTCAGGTAAAAGCAGGAGGAGAGTTTCTCCCCCATGTATACGCAGGCGGAGAATGTACGGAGGTTACTGACCTTGTAACCGGAGAAATCAGGCTGAGCCAGCTGGGCACAACAGCAAGGCGTATGGCAGATGTGATAGGAAATAATATTACAGGCAAATACTCTACTTTTGGGCCCCTTGCTGACCCCTGGGTGGCTGTTGCTGGAGACCTGCAATTCGGAGGAGTCGGACTTACGCCCGAACAGGTGGAAAGACAGGGAATGAAAGTTGTAACCGGGTTTTCCCACGGGCGCACGAGAGCTTCCTACTATCCGGGTCGAAAGGACCTGTATATAAAACTTTTTTTTAAAGACGACTACCTTGCGGGAGCGCAACTCGCAGGAGGAGAAGGAATAAAAGAAAGGATCGATGCCCTCTCCCTTGCTATAAGAAAGAAAACAACAATTAAAGACCTTCTTAGCCTTGAAACCTGCTATGCCCCTCCGGTTTCCATGCTTGTGGATCCTCTCATGCCGGCTGTAAAAGACGCAGTCAGAAATATGCGGAAAGATAAAACAAATTAACAGACTCCAGAGGTTCCATAGATTCCAGCTAAAAGATAGGGGGAAAGATATGGTCAGATAAGAGAGAGGGGGAAAGATACGGTCAAATAGCAGGACGAAAAAAACGGAGTAAAATAAAGGGGAGAGGGAAATGATAGAAATTGACGGTTCATATGGGGAAGGAGGGGGACAAGTTGTCAGAACAGCTGTTGCCCTTTCTGCAGTTACCGGAAAAAAAGTAAAGGTTACGAACATAAGGAAAAACAGACCAAATCCCGGCCTGAAACAACAGCATTTGAAAGCTCTGGAAACTGCAGCCAGGATCTGCGGAGCACGGGTTTCAGGACTTTTTCCGGGTTCTTCAGAGTTATTTTTTGCTCCAGTGGAAATAAAGGGGGGTAAATATGAGATTGATATAGGGACCGCAGGAAGCATAACCCTGCTTCTACAAAGCCTTATGCCAGCCCTGCCTTTCGCAAAAGAAAAGGTCGAACTAACGATAAGGGGAGGAACTGATGTTGCCTGGTCCCCTACGATTGACTACCTTCAGCATGTAACCTTCAGGGCCCTTGAACAGCTTGGATACGCGGGCAGCGTAACCCTGAAAAAACGCGGTTACTATCCCAGGGGAGGAGGCGAGGTCTCAGCTGTGTTTGAACCCTGCAAGCTTCGTGGTTTTCATTTCCGGAAGGAAGGAGAAAACAAAAAAGGCGGAGAAAACCGAATCGAAGAAAAAAACCAGAAAGGAGAGAAGAAACAGAACCATGGGAAAGAAGTCATGGGAATTTCACATGCATCGAATCTTCCGGCGCATGTGCCATCCCGCCAGGCTGAAGCTGCCGAATCCATGCTTCTTGAAGCCGGATACGGTTCACGGATCAATGTCCGAGCCTGCGAATTGCTTTCCACAGGAAGCGGGATAACCCTCTGGTCTGGTTATTGTGGGGGAAGTGCCCTTGGAGAAAGAGGGCTGCCTGCTGAAAAAGTGGGCAGGCGCGCTGCAGAAGAAATCATCTCGGAACTCAGAACAGAAGCCTCTGTAGATGTACATCTAGCAGACCAGTTGATCCCGTATATGGCACTTGCAGGAAACAGTTCTTACACGGCCCGTGAAATAACTTTACATGCGGCAACAAACATCTGGGTCACAGAACAGTTTCTGGAGGTGAAGTTCAGGATAAAAGAAAAAGATGGACTTTTTGAAGTATCGGTAGACTGATTAAAGGAGAAAAAGAGAAAAGGAGAAAATAGCACGAAAAACTAACAAATGAAAAGAAGTAAGAAAAAGACAGCAAGAAAAAGACAGCAAGAAAAAGACAGTAAGAAAACCAGTAAGGGGAAATTATTCCTCGAGTACAAACAGGTACTCAGGAGGTATATTTTCCGCAAGTACGATGTAATCCGTTGCAAGCTTTAGAGAAACTCCATCATCCTGAGCTCTAAAGGCGTCAACCTGCAGGATCACAGGACTTTCAGTATGTATCAGGGCAACTTCAGTTGCCTTTTCATATGAAGTACTGAGATGAACATAGCGTTGTTTGATAGGGAAAATTCCGTTCTCGAGCAAGACGTCAACTTCCTCCGGGCTTGCCCCATAGTACACGTATGGAGTATCGCTCTCCTCGTAGTCAAGATCAATGTTAACAGAATGTCCGTAACGTGCCCTTATCATTGGCCCGCTGATCTGATATCTTCCTTTTTCATCGGACTCAACAAGGGCATAAAGGTACTCTTTCCTCATCCAGTTATAACGTTTATTCATAACATCACAGAAGGAGTTAAGGTCCACCCAACCGTATTCGTCCATTTTTACCCCTGCAGATGCCGGGAAATGCCGAAGAGTACCTGATACAAACCTTCCGAGCTTTTCTTCCCTTCCGTCGTCCAGCACGTATCTACCAGGGCGTTTACACTGCTGACAGCTGCCTCCTCTAAAATAGCCGTGCTCAGTGCATTTTCGAATCATAGTATCACGTACATAATGAAACTTTACCATAAATAAGGTTTTGTTTTAAGATCTTTTTTTCTTAAAACTAGTTTTTGAGAAGAGAATTTTAAGCCATTCCCTTCAAAATTCTGATTTATCTCCCCTCAGTCATCTTCTCAGTTTATCTTCTCAGTTTATCTTCTCAGTTTATCTTCTCAGTTTATCTTCTCAGTTTATCATCTCAGTTTATCATCTCAGTTTATCATCTCAGTTTATCATCTCAGTTTATCATCTCAGTTTATCTTCTCAGTTTATGTTCCAAGTTTATCTTCCAAGTTTATCTTCCAAGTTTATCTTCTCAGTTTATCTTTTCAGTTGTCCCTCGTGCCTGCCGCCCTTCCCAGAATTTTGTAGAGCAGAAAGCCTGAAATAGAGAAGATAGCAGCTCCGAACATGGTCGCCCTGAAGCCGAAAAGCTGGGATAAGCCACCTCCAAGAATGGCTCCCACAACCCCTGCTGCCCCAATCATTGAGTTAATCAGACCTGCTGCTGTAGCTTTATCAGGGTTCAACTCCACAACCCTGCGGGTTGAGCCCACATAGAGAAAAGACCAGGAGCAGGCAATAACGAACATCCCGGGGATGACGTAAAGATAAGAGGAGGCAAGGGCATAACTGATAAAACCGATCACTGAGAGCAGGTAGCCCGCACGGATCAGCTTTTCGTTTTCAAACGGGTCAAGCCTGCGCATTATCAAAAATTGGACTGCAGGATTTATAGCATAAATAACTCCGATCCAGAAAGCATCTGCTCCGAGCTCCCGGAGATAGAGGGGAAAAATAGTCCAGACCCCGACGGCGCCGGTATGCCGCAGGAAGAGAGAGAAATAGGTCCCTGAATTATTCAGCAGGGTGTTAAGGGAGAAGTAAGAAACATTCAATTCCGGCTTTTCAATGTCTTTTAACCTGAAAGCCTGCAGGAAACATAAGGCATAAAAAAGAGATGAAAGTCCAAAAAGCAGATTCATTCTTATCCCTATCACTCCTGCCAGGAGAAAACCCGCCATCCAGCCAAGAGAACCCAGAGAAATGAACCTTCCAAGGCTCTGATTCTGATAATGGACGTAGGCTATCAGGGCACCCGGGTGAATACCAACACTGAAACCGGCTAGAGCCCTTGCAAGCATGAGGGTAAAAGGATCGGTGGCAAAAACCTGAAGAAAAAAGGCGGCTGCAGCACATCCAAAACCTCCCAGAATTACTATACGCAGGTGGTGAAGGTCAGCAAACCTTCCGAAAATAAAGGACGAAAGAAGGGTTGTGGCAGAATAGATCCCCACTATAATCCCGATCTCGACATAAGAAGCGCCGAATGATGCGGCAAAAACGGGAATAAAAAGCAGCGAGAGAACATTAGCCATGTTTGAGAGGAACTGGACGTTATTTATTCTCATCAAGCAGATTCACACTATAAGAGCGCCGGCATAACTTATTATGTTTTCCAAAATGTGAAGTAAGCTAAAATACACACTCTTAAGATACCTAATCTCAAGATGCTTATTCGGATAAAATACTCTTATCCCGAATATTGAATACTTTCACCCTGCATACAGTAGTCTTTTGTAAGACACTTTACATACCGTATCAAAGGCTCTTTAAAAAACAACCAAAAAAGGAAAAACTTACCAAATAATATTTAATTTTCAGGGATATTCTTATTATGCATTAATGAAAGGACGTATAGAACCTGGTGATTTCTCACATGAAATTAGAAGATATTTTATCTTAAGTTTGAAAATATTTGGTATGAATTTTCACCTCAAACTTTCACCTGAAATATATCAGATTTGCAAATCGCTTCAAGTCTTAAAATAAAACTTACAGTAACAGTCTTTCAGGGATAAACACCTGATATTTAAGGCAAGAATACATATCGAAGAAAAGCACCACCAAACACGGAAGGTAAGTATCAAACACTCAAGGGAGTACCATGACCGATATTGACACTATTTATAAGAAGCTCAGCCATGTCATCAGTAAAGAGGATTTCCTGCAGCGCACACAGGAAAAGGTCGAGAACATGGGAGGGCTTTGTGATGAGGCGATGGCTGCCATGCTGGTTGCCAATGAACTGGGATTCTCGGATGCGGGCAGAGACAGCGTAAAAATAGAAAGTATTACACCCGAGAGCGGACCTGTTAATTTTGTTGCAAGAATTGTTTCGATTTTTGATATCAAGGAATTTACCCGAAACGACGGCACTATAGGCAGAGTTGGAAATCTCATTGTCGGAGACGAAACCGGAAAAGTAAAGTTAACCCTTTGGGACAATATGGCAGACCTGATTAAACTCGAAAAAGTAAAGGTAGGGCAAACCGTTCAGGTCAGCGGCCATGCAAAGCAGGGCTATTCCGGAGTGGAAATTAACATCGGCAATAATGGAGTCCTGACCGAAAGTGAAGAAGAAGTTGATGTTGTTTCGGCCAGCCAGAATATAAAGGACATAAAAGACGGAATGGGAGACCTCAACCTTATGGGAAAAGTGCTTGAGGTTTCTGAAGTCAGGACCTTCCAGCGCAAAGACGGGAACAGCGGGAGAGTTGGAAACCTGACGCTTGGAGATTCCACAGGCACCCTCAGAGTGACGCTCTGGGACGAAAAAACCGATTTTTTAACCCAGATTGAGTATGGGGACACTGTTGAACTGATCAATGCTTACGCCCGTGAAAATGCCTTTACGCAGAAAGTGGAGCTGCAAATCGGAAACCGGAGTATCATCAGGAAAAGCGAAAAGGAAATCGAATATAAAGAAGAGTTTACCCCTGTTGCAGATATAAAAGCTGACATGAATAATATCAATATTTCAGGTAGGATACTTGACATCTCAGAAGTCCGGGCCTTCGAGAAAAAAGACGGATCTTCCGGTAGAGTTGGAAATCTCCTCCTGGGAGATTCCACAGGCAAAATCAGGCTTACCCTCTGGGACGAAAAAACCGATTTTCTTGAGGAGATTGACTTCGATGAAACAGTGGAGGTTCTCAATGCATATTCTCGGGAAAACACTTTCAGCCAGCAGGTGGAACTCAGCCTGGGAGCCAGAGGAATAATTCAGAGAAGTGAAAAAAAGGTTGAGTACAGAGAGAAATTTACTGACATCACCGACATTATCCCGGGAGAAAGTTATTCTGTCCAGGGAAAAGTTTCCGAAATCGGCGAACTGAGAGAGTTTGAGAAGGAAGATGGAACCGACAGTGTTGTCGCAAACCTGCAGCTTAAGGATGAAACAGGCAATATCCGGTTAACTCTCTGGGGAGAACAGGCCTATGTGATAGAGGACCTCGATATCGACTCCGAGATCCAGATCATTGACGCTTATGCTAAATATGGTTTGAACGAAGAAATAGAACTTAGTGTTGGGAACAGGAGCAGAGTGATTATTCTCTGATCATTCCCTGTTTTTATCATTTTTTGTTGACTAATTATCAGCTTCTATTCGGTTTTTTTCTTTTCAGTTTTTGTCTTGATTTTACTAAATTTTACCTGAATCCAACTTCTGCAGATGTCTTCAAAAAACTGATATTTTTCTTCCGCCATGAAAATTACATACAAAACTGAAAAATTAACCAATAAAAATTACAGATACATTTTGAATAAGTCAGCTGAATTTTTCTTTTACCTCTTATTCGGTTTTCTCTTTTTATTTTACCTCTTATTCAGTTTTTTCTTTTTTCCTCTTTATATAAATATTAGTAATTTTAGATCCGGAAACGGGTAGATAAAAAAAGTGTAGAAGTTGGTTCCAGTGGAAATGTAGGGGTCTAAAAAATTTCCTGTGAGAGAAATCAATAGCATTATAAATATAATTCAGAATAATTTATTCTGTTTAAAGCTGTTTTCTAAGATAGATTTCTCTTCTGCTACTTCTCCCTGATATTTTTTAAAGAAAACTCGATATATTTCATTCGGAGCAAAAGGTTCCAGTGGAAATAAAGGGGTTATGAAAAAAATTCCTGCCGGACTTTCATAAACCTCTATTAAAGAAATCGACGGCTTCAGCCTCAAAAAAGGTTTCAGCCCCGACTTTATGTAAACTCAGATATTTACAAAAAAAAGAAATGCCGTTATCATTATGTACTATTGACTCGTATATATTAAATGTTATAAAAAGGTCTTAGAAGTGCGGGAAAGAAATTTAGAGGGAAAAGAGCCGGAAAAAATATTTGAACGGAAAGTTTACCGGAAAACCGGCTTTTCAGGATTTCACTCCAGATCTATATAAAAAGGGGAAGTTTAAAGGAATCTGGAAGATTTTTCCATGGGAAATTGAAAACCTGAAAAGATTATTGAAAACCGGAAGAGATTATAATCGTGGATTTATAATAATGAATCCATAATAGTGAATTTGTCGGATTTTGGGATGCTGAAAAAATAAAGAGGGAGCGGCAGTTAATGGTTGATGAACCTGAAAGGGAAACAGGTACTGATATTCACAACAGGGAAATTGAGAAAGAAGTCTCTGTTGCTGAAGTGATGAATAAAACAGTCATCACAATGGACATTAACACAGATATTCCTGCAATTGCAAGGGAAATGGTCAAACACAATGTCGGAAGCGTAATTATTACAGAAAACGAAAAGGCCATGGGGATCATAACTGAAAGGGACCTTGTTAGGGACATCATTGCAAAAGACAGAAAACCCAGCAAGGTGAATGCGGGCAAAATCCTTTCCACCCCTCTGGTAACTGTTGAACCTGAAACAAGCGTAATAAAAGCCTCCGAAATTATGTTGAAAGCCAATATTAAAAGGTTGCCAGTCCTGGAAGACAGTACAATTATAGGAATTATTTCTCACACCGACATCCTGATGGTAACACCCGGGCTCAGTACCATACTCAAGGATCTTATTGATATGAACCGGGAAGCTCTCCTCTCCAGTCCTTCAATTGAGGAGATTGAAGAAGACTACAGTGCAGGAATATGTGAGTCCTGTTCTTATCATTCAGTAGACCTGAAATTAGTGGACGGCAGATACTTATGCGAAAACTGTCGGCAAGCAGAAGGGGAGGATTACGAATGAATCACGTGCTTGAAATCTCGACTTTCAAATTATCTGTCTTTATCTGTCGTCTTTATCTGTCTTAAAAAAAGCACAGGGAGGTAAACAATGAATGTTAGCGAGATTATGACAGAAGGGTCTATAAGTGTCAAAGATGGGGATTTTATAACTCATGCCCGCCAAATGATGCGTGATTACTTACTTCGAGGTCTTGTTGTTGTTGATGAGGAAAACAGGCTTGTGGGAATGCTGAATGACCAGGATATCATGAAAATTACGTCCACACGCTCGGATGTTACGGTAGGCGGATATGCAAGGCAATCCCCGACAGTAACTCCAGATATGGATGTTGTGAAAGCTGCAAAATTAATGGTGCAATCGAAACAGAACAGAGTTCCAGTTATCAAATCAACAACAGACCATACGGTTGTAGGTGTCCTGAGTGATGTTGATATTCTCAAAAAAGTGGATCTTCCAAAAAGTGTTTTGAAACCCATAGAAACGGTTATGACAAAAAAAGTCAAAACCTGTTCGCCGGATGAAAGGATCTCCAAGATTTGGGATTATATGATAGAGACGGATTATACCGGTATTCCTGTAGTTTCAAAGAAGGGCGATCCCATCGGGATGATAACAAGAAGAGATATAATTAAATCAGGCATTTTGAGGATGTCCAGAGAAGACGAACGGGCAACAAGGCCAAACGAAAGTCCCAAAGTTGAAAAGATTATGTCAACTCCTGCGTATACTCTCTCAGAAAACGATTCCGTTAAGAGTGCGATTGAAATGATTATCAGGCATGATATCGGAAGAGTTACTGTAGTAAATGAGCAGGGTAAAATATCCGGAATCGTTGACAGGCAGGACCTCCTGGAATCCCTCACCAACGTATGGTCTGAGTGATCCTTAGGCGGCAGAGCCGAGTATCTAAATGTCTTTAATGACATTTTAACCCTTTTAAGTGAGAGGTTTCCAGCGGAATAGCAAAATCCTCCAGTGGAATAGCAAAATCGGCCACATAAATGATCACAAATTCCATGAAAGGTAATAAACAGGTTCTCACGCAAAAGGATTATAATGATTAAAGATTATAATTAATAAAGAGTATAGATTGACAAACAAAAGTAAGTGTTCAGAAAGATTCGAGAGAAGATTGCTTTAAGGTTTGTTTGTTTCCAACAGTTAACCATGAGTCTGCTAAAAGATGAATTGGACCCAGGGGAAAAATTCCTGCAAAATGCAGGTAGAGGAAAAACGGAAGATGAAAAAAGCAATTAACTGTAACTCGATTCGGTGATCCTATTGAACAAAAAGACGACAGTTGTACCAGTCGAAAAAATGAATGTTCAGCCAAACCTGAACAACTCAGGCAAAACAGCGCAACAGAAAGACCCGAACATGGTAAGCAGCATGGGCACAATGAGAATAGGCCCCAGTTTCAAGTCCCACATTGCGGAACATGAGGGAAGAATTCTTGCCCTTGCAACAAGGGATGTAGTAACCCTTCCTCCCACTGCAACCATCATGGAAGCCGTCAAGATTATGACTGAAAGGAGATTCCGGCGTATTCCGATCACAGACGCAGGCACAGGGAGACTGGAAGGAGTCGTTACTTCTGTTGATATCATCGACTTCCTGGGAGGCGGCAGTAGGAACCTCCTTGTCGAAAACCGTTTCAAAGGCAACCTTTTGGCTGCAATAAACGAAGAAGTACGGCAGATTATGGAAACTGATGTTGCGTACATCAATGAAAAGGCAGATTTTAAAGATGCCGTTACAACAATGCTTAAAAGGAGGACCGGCGGCCTGCCAATAGTAAATGATGAAATGCAGGTCGTCGCAATCTTTACCGAAAGAAATGCCGTGGAACTGATGGGAGGAATTGTGACAAACAAAACTGTTGATGAATATATGACCAAAAATGTCACAATGGTAACAACCGACACGCCCATCGGACATGCAGCAAAAGTAATGGTAGAAAACAGGTTCCGAAGACTTCCTATAGTAAAGGATGGAATCTTTGCGGGAATAGTCACTGCCTCCGATATTGTCCATTTCCTTGGAAGAGGGGATGCATTCAGCAAGTTGACAACAGGAAATATTCATGAGGCTCTGGACCAGCATGTAGGCTCTATTGTTTCAAAAGAACTGATCTGGACCAGCCCTGGCACAGATATGGGAAAAGCTATGAAAATCATGCTCGATAGAAAAATAGGCTCACTTCCGGTTCTGGAAGACGGAGTGCTACGCGGTATTATTACAGAGAGCGATTTCCTGAGAGGGTTTGACTTTTAAACAGGAGTTTTGAATCAAACTTCTGCTAAACCTTCTGCTAAACTGAAACAGAGCTAAATAAGCCAAACTGAAGTCCGGAAAAGATCCAGAAAAAGATCCGGGCTGGAGTTAAAGAGTTTGGGAAAGGAGGCAAACTTCCTGGCTGGACAGACCAGAATAAACTCTGTATTCTAGATTTATCTTGTATCTCGGAGCGTAGCTGGTCTTAAAACAGAGATTAGAAAGATGCTTTAACTGGACGACATTCCCAATTAATCTGTACATATACAAGGCTAACACAAGGCTTACAGGAAATAGGCAGAAGTTATGTAAAATATCAAGATTTACAGCTGATAATAGGCAGAAGTTATGAAAAATATCAAGATTTACAGCTGAAAATTGTAAAGTTTACATTTGATTCAAAAACTATAATTGTTAATACTTATATATTGTAAAAATGAAGGAGGTATTCAATGAATGTTGCGGACATCATGAGTTCACCTGTGTACGTCATAAACGTAGATGAACCCGTGTCACATGCAAGAAAACTGATGTTAAAATACAGAATCAGTACGTTGCTTGTCCTTAACGAGGGCAAAATGGTGGGAATCGTCACGAAATCAGACCTCAGCAACCGTCTGGCTCAAGCCGAACCCCTCTGGAGGAGACGGCCTATAGATCAGATCCCAATCAAGTTGCTGATGACAGAATCCGTAATCACCATTTATCCCGAAGCCTCCATTTCCCAGGCAACCACTTTAATGCTTGAGAACGGAGTGCATGACATTCCGGTGGTAAAAAATGATATTGTAGGTATTATCACCAGGACAGATATCGTGCGCTATGTTGCTGAACATTCGGAAGAAATGGATACAAAGATCCCAAAAATGATGACTGAAGATGTCATTTCTGTTCACAGGCATCACACAATCAACCATGTGATAGACGAAATGAACAAAAACGAGATCGAAAGAGTTATCGTTAAAGACGATGCAGGAAAACCTGTGGGAATAATCTCAAGACAGAGCCTTGCTTTGAACCTATTAACTGATAATGAAGGCAAACTTTCAACAAAAAGCATCAAGCTAGCCCGTAAATCTTCGCCTGGAGGTCAGAAAACTTACAGATATGTAAAAGAAGTGCCTTTAACAGCTGAAGACATCATGGTTTCTCCAATAATATCCATTGATGTAAACAAAAAAATTAGCGATGCTGCAAAACAATTGATTGAAGAAGAGGTAACGGCCCTGCCTGTCATTGATGGTGAAGAAATAGTAGGAATAATTAGCAGGACCGATATTATGAAATCCGTGCTCTGAAAAGTGGATTCAGAAATGGAATCCAGCAAACAGAAATGGAATCCAGCAAACAGAAATGGAATCCAGCAAACAGAAATGGAATCCAGTAAAAATTGAATGCAAAAGAAGAGCAAAGTACCTTTAAAAAGGTAAGAAGTAATTAACTATAGTACCTCTAAAAAGGTAAGAAGTAATTAACTATAACAGTAAGTTCACGACAGCAGGTATGGTACGGAGGTATGTACAGCAAAAAAGAACATAAAAGGATGGCTGAAAGCAAAAGAAGGATGCGAAACAGAAATTTTGAAAAGCTGATGCATTAAGGTCTGTAAAAACGAAAGTTGCGAAAAATTGAAACTAAAACTCTGATACGCATGAGGTGAAATGCATGCAAGTTAAAGACATAATGGTACAACCACACAAAATTGATAAGTCAGACACCATATCTCACGCCCTTGATCTCATGGAAAAAAAGGATACAAAGCGCCTGCTGGTAGTGCATGACAACCAGGTTCTCGGTCTACTTACCATGAGAAGTCTGACAGAGCAGCTCGGAACTCGAAGGAAACTGAGCAAACCTGCATCCTCTTTGCATGTTGCAACAGCCGTATCCGACAACTTTGTAAAGGTTTTGCCAGATACCGATGTTAAAGATGCCCTCACCCTGATTAAAAAGAACGGAGGCGTGATCATTGTCATGGAGAATGAAAACGCAATGGGATGGGTGACCCCACAAGAGTTCATGAAAACAAACCGTTTCACAGGCTTTGCCGGGGAAGTGATGGAAAAAAACCCTATCACTGTCAGTCCCTCAGACCGTGTAAGCCACGCCAGACACCTTATCCTTGATGAGAACGTGGGAAGGCTGCCGGTAATTGAAAATGGAAAGCTTGTCGGCATCATTGCAGAAGAAGACATCGCTTTTGCGATGCGCTCTTTCAGGGACCTGGTAGCCGACAACCAGCAGGATTCCAGAATCAAAAACCTGCTTGTTGGGGACATTATGACCCGCAGCGTGGTCAGTGTGTACACCAACACCCCTCTTGCAGATGCAGTTAATACCATGCTGGAACGCAATCTCGGAGGCGTCCCTGTCCTGAATCTGGAAGAAGACCTGGTTGGTTTCCTCGCACGCAGAAATGTCATAAACACAATCCAGGAATAAAACCTTAGAGGGAAAAAACCTTAGAGGGAAAAAGAGAAGGAAAGAAAAAGGTCTGCCCCTTGAGGGACAGGCCTTCCTGATCTTTTAATATTTTCTGTTTTATCCGTTATCAGTTTTCATTAACTTATTATCCCATTTTTGGGATCAGTTTTCACTTGCCTGCGGCTACGACTTAGCATTTGTTTCTGTTTTAGAATGACCTGTCTCCGCCAAGCAGGCCTCCCAGAACGCCACTGCCACCAATTCCAGTCTGTTCGTCCCGACCGCGGCCATAGGAAGAAGCCGCAGCTATTCTGTCAGCAAGGCGGGAGAAAGGTAGGCTTTGCATATACACAGTGCCCGGACCTGTCAGGGTAGCAAGGACAACTCCTTCCCCGCCAAATAAGGCATTTTTAAAGTCCTTTGACCAGGTTATATCGTAACTCACTGTTTCAGTAAAAGCTGCTACACAGCCCGTGTCAACGTGGTAAGTCTCGCCTGGAGCCAGATCTTTTTTGATCACTGTGCCTCCGATATGGACAAAGGCCAGGCCGTTACCCCGCAGCCTCTGCAGAATAAAACCCTCGCCGCCAAAAAGCCCTGCTCCGATTTTGCGGGTAAAAGCTAATTCCACTTCCACACCCTTGGCAGCACAGAGAAAAGCATCCTTCTGGCAGAGAATGCTGCCTCCAAACTTGGCAAGGTCAAGAGGGAGAATCTTGCCCGGGTATGGAGCCGCAAAGGCCACATGCCCTTTTCCGGAACCTTTGTGAGTAAAGCTTGTGATAAAGAAACTCTCCCCTGTCAAGGCTCGTTTTAGTCCCTTTTTCAGACCTCCTAGAAGTCCGCCTCCTTCATTGCCCATACCTGTCTGCATCTGGATTCCGGGCCCCATATATGCCATAGCCCCAGCCTCTGCCTGAACAGTCTCGCCTGGATCAAGCTCAATTTCAACGAGCTGCATGTCGTTGCCAATAATCTCGTAGTCGATATCGTCAGCCATTTTGTAGTCTCCTTGCCTACATAGAAATTTAAATACATAAGAAATTAGACGCTACATACTTAAAAAGATTTTTGATAGATTGGGTTATTCTTTACAAACCAACTGATTTATCCAGCTGATTTATCCAACTGATTTATCCAACTGATTTATCCAACTGATTTCTTATGGACTGACCTGTCCTGAAACTCAATCCGGGAATGATAACTTATTTCACGCCTGAACACAGATAAATATATATGAATAAAGAGGAGAATGGGGAAATAGACCCTGATTTTATAACCCGGCTGGCTGCCTGCCTGGGATTTGAGACGGAAAGAGTTCAACACCTTTTTGAAAAGAATTACCTTGCCAGAAACTGGGGGAAATATTACTACCTTTTCCGCTTCGACAAAGAGATTTCCCATATTGAAAGGGGAACCGTGCTTTACGAGAAAGATGATTCGTTTGAAGTAATTATGGGTTTTCCTAAGATCCGGAGAGCCATGGTACTGGACCCCACTCTTAAAAAACATTTCAGCGGGCTTGAAAAGGTAATTGTTGAAGAAAAAATGAACGGATATAATGTCAGGGTAGCAAACGTAAAAGGAGAGGTCCTGGCAATCACACGAAGTGGCTATGTCTGCCCTTACACGACTGAAAGGGCAAAAGAGAAGCTTGACCTGAGATTTTTTGACGACTTTCCCGAACTCGTACTTTATGGAGAGATGCTGGGCCCTGACAATCCTTATGTTCCAAAAGAAATCTATGGTATCGAGTCCGTGGAGTTCTACATCTTCGACATCCGGGAGAAAAATAGCGGCAACCCTCTTTCCGTAGCCAGAAAACACGAAATTCTGGAAAAATACAGCTTTCTGCAAGTTCGATACTTCGGAGAGATTCCCCTGGAAACGGCAGCTGAAGAAATTGCAAAAATCATCAGGAAACTTGGGGAAAAAGAACATGAAGGCGTGGTTATAAAGGACCCTGAAATGGTTCTTGCTTCCGTTAAGTATACGTCATCCCAGAGTAACTGCTCCGACCTCAGGCACGCCTTCAAGTTTTACAACGAAGCCGGAAGGGACTATATGCTCCCCAGAATTGTTAGAGAAGGATTTCAGACAGTGGAATGGGACGAAAATGAAGCCGAGTTCAAAAAGCGTTATATGCAACTTGGGGAAAGCATCCTGAACCCTCTAAGAGAGGCAATCAAGAGTGTAAAGAATGGGCAGAGGCTCTATGAGGAGGTCAGGATAAGGGTAAGGGACCTGAAAACCGCGACAGAATTTGAGGATTACCTCAAACGGCTTGGAGTGGATGCGATTTTTGAAGCCCCGCAACCCGCAGGAGACGAGTATTTGATAAATATTAAAAAAGTAAATAAGAGCACCAATGATAAAACTCAGGCGATCTGGGAAGGAGAGCTCTGGTGACAGTGTTGACCTGTCAATAAAACCTATGTAGGGTTATTTTTGATTGAGTTTATTTTTCTTGATTGAGTTTATTTTTCTTGATTGAGTTTATTTTTCTTAATCACTTTTCTTTTTCTTGATTGAGTTTATTTTTCTTGATTGAGTTTATTTTTCTTAATCACTTTTCTTTTTCTTGATTGAGTTTCTTGGTAACAGTGCGAAAAGAAATATATTACAGTATATTAATACCAGTGGCAGATACAAAATTAGCGAAAGCCATAGTCTAAAAGGTGCAGCTTTAACGAGAGTTGCGGATTTCAAAAATATGTTGCCTGAAAAACATTGAGGTTCGATTAATCCTTACACTCTATCCTTACACTCAAAACAAATTCAACAAATCTGGAAAATACTCCTTAAATAGAATTGATTCAGAAAAGGGGACTCACAATGGTAAACGTTGCAATTATAGGGACAGAAAAAAGCGGCAGGACCTCCCTTGCCGCAAACCTCGGAAAAAAAGGAACAGTTTCCGATATAACAATGTACAACAACGAGAAGGAAGGCAGGACTATGGTTTTTGTGGATGCTCAAAGCTATCCGAAAACCTTGAAATCCCTTGTCACAGTACTGAATATTTCCGATATAGCCATCCTGTGCATCCCTCAGGGCCTGGACGCCCATACCGGGGAATGTATCATTGCACTGGACCTGCTCGGTTTTAAACATGGAATTATTGCCCTGACGAAATCGGACAGCACCAACATGCATGCAGTTGAAGAATTTAAGGCAAAACTAAAAGTAATCACTGCAGGAACCGCACTCCATGACTGGGAATGTATTTCCCTGAACACAAACAAAAGCGCAAAGAACCCCTTTGAAGGCGTGGAAGACCTTAAAGTCAGAATAAATGAGATGGCAGAGAAAATAGAAGTCGAACATGCAGAACTTAACAGCCTGCCTGCAAGGATCTTTGTAGACCACGCTTTCGATGTGAAGGGCAAAGGATGTGTTGTTCTCGGAGTTGTCAAGCAGGGAATCTCAAAGGAAAAAGATAAAACCAAAATATTTCCACTGGACAGGGAAATAGAAATTAAATCAATCCAGAGCCATGATGTTGACATCGACAGCGCCCCGACAGGCACAAGAGTTGGCATGCGCTTGAAAAATGTCCAGGCAAAAGATATAGAAAGAGGTTTTATTATTTCAGATAGAGAAAACGTAACCGTTGACTACGTTCTGGAATGTACAATCTCAAAATTCACGAAAAAGATAGAACCTGAAAGTGTACTTCACATTTTTGTTGGTTTGCAGTCCGAACCTGTGCGCGTTGAGAAAATCCTGATTGACGGAAAGGAAGCAAAGGAAGCAAAGCCAGGCACTACCTGCGTGCTGGAACTTTCAGGAAACAAAAAGGTTGCCTACAGCAAAGAAGACCGTTTCCTGCTTTCAAACCTTGACCTGACCCAGCGCTTTGCAGCTTACGGTTTTTCGAAATAAGTTTGAGATTAAGTTTGAGATTAAGTTTGAGACCGAGTGTAGAAGGGATATGCCATGGAAAACGGCTCAGGGGAAGACATAACCTCAAGGACGGACAAAACCCTTTATGGGAACACCTTCCACCGAAACATCTGCTGGCAGCGCTCATACGAAAGGGCGGAAGGCGAAGAGATCGTAATGGCACTTTACGGCAGCTTAAGAAATGGGCTCTACAACAGCCGGCGCTTTGATCTCCAGAAAAAATCAGAATTCCTCGGAACAACAAAAGTCGACGGATATGCACTCTACTCTCTGGGTCCTTACCCCGGAATATACCCCGTTGAAGGCTGCTCAGTTGTTGCAGAGGTTCGCAGGTTTTCCGGAAAACAGCTTGAAATTGCAAAATCCATTGATTATATGGAACTTTTTGGAGGGTACCACAGGGAATATGTGGACCTTGGGATAGAAAAACAGAAAATTAGGGGTTTTATCTATGTCTACGATGAAAAACCCGAAACTGAAATAATCGAGCACGGAGATTGGATCCATTACCTCAAAGAGAAAGAACTGAAAGAAAAGAACTGAAAAAGGAATGAGGCAAAAATTAAAGGGAAAATTAGGCAAGAATTGGAGAGAAATGGGGGTACGAACTGAGAAGAAAAGGCGACAAGTAAAAAAGCCACAGGTAACTCACAGCTTTCTTAAGAACTCGAGGCTTTTGATCCCTTCTTCGACTGAAGCCATTTCGGTAACAAAGATTCCATTATAGTTTGAGAGCTTCTCCATAACCTGTTTCCAGTTTACAGTACCCTCTCCGAGAGGGAGATGTTCATCTTTTTTGCCCATATTATCATGGATATGAACATGGGATATCCTCTCTCCCAGTTGATCCAGAAACTCGTCTACAAGCCCAACAGTGTTTGCGTGCCCGACATCAAAGGTGAAGCCAACGTTGTGGCTCCCGACAGCATCGAGCATTTCCTGCATTTCATCAGGGTATTTGCCAAAAATCTTCGGGTAATCGGGCATATTCTCAACAGCTATAAGGATTCCGAAATCTGCTGCAAAGTCACATAATTCCCGGATAGAGGCAAGGTTTGTCATATAGGCTTGCTGCGGAACCTGTACCCCATAAGGTGAGAGATATCCGGGATGTACCACAGCAAGGTTGACATAGTTAGAGGCAAGGGTAAGGTAATGCTTCATCTGCCTGAGAACTTCTGCACGGATTGAGTCATTCAGACCTGCAAGGTTCATATCAGAAAAAGGCAAATGCAGGGTCATTTCCAGGCTGGTGGTATCATAAATATTCTTCAGATTCTGAACGGTTTTACTGTTAAGGCACTGGGATCCTTCCTGTACAATCTCCCAGCCCGTATACCCATGGTCCTCGAGCGTGTATGCCCATTTAAAAGGATCTTCAACGACCGCACGCGACGAAAAACTGATTTTATGCAGCTGCATGGTGACAATTCATCCTTTTTACTTCGTCTCTTCTAATTCGTCCTTTTTACTTCGTCTTTCTAATTCGTCCCTGATTAACATAAACTTGGGGCGGGAATTAAAATATAATTAACTGAACTTCGTAATTAACTGAAATTCAAATATAACTGACATTCAAATATAACTGACATTCAAATTTAACTGAAATTCGTAATTAACTGAAATTCGTAATTAACTGAAATTAGTATTACTGAAATTCGTGATTTCAGCCCTTTTCCACATAGTCCATTCCCACTTCAACAACTGGAACCCCTTCTTCGGTTAGAGGCAAAAGCCACTCAAAGAGCCTTTCCATCTCCTCAGAAGAGTCTGCCCTGATAATGACTTCGATGGCTCCCAGGGATTCTTCTTTAGCAGGAACACTGGGAACTCCGACAAAAGCTGCCTGCTTGTTGAGCAAAAAACGGACTAAAAGCCCTTCCCTGGACAATCCTTTATTGAAAACCTTGTTGCGGATGCTATCTATAATCTTTTCCCTGCGAATAAGTCCGTGAAAAGTAAACAGGAGATCAAGTCCTCCCTCTCCTGTAAGGATAAAAGAAGGAGAAATTCCTTTTTCGGCTTCTGTTGCCTCAATCGTTTCTTTTTGAAGTTCTATTCCCGTAAAAAGAACTGAAATTGCTTTAGTGATCTTTTCAGAGTCTTCTGTAGGATATACAGCTGCTGAAACCTTTACACTTATCATAAATCTACTCCACTATACTCTCAATGTGATTGATCTCAATGTGATTGATCTCAATGTGATTGATCTCAATGTGATTGATCTCAATGTGATTGATCTCAATGTGATTGATCTCAATGTGATTGTTCCGGAAAATTTTCAGTTGAATTGATTTTTCGACACTGTTCAACAGAAATAACTTGCTGTCTTCAGAGAAGTTAGTCTATCAAATCTGTTCTTAAAACATCATTTTCCGGGTTTGTTCTTGAAATGTTATTCTGTCAGATTTTTCCGGGCCTGGTCTTTTTCCGGGCATGATCCTGAATAGTTCCCCAAAACCTCAACAACATCTTTTCTGAAGGCTTCAAGAGTGGATTTATTTTCGATCTCCACATTAGAGGCTTCTATAGCTTCTCCCATGCCCCAGCTGAGTTCTCGTTCGTCTCTTTGACGAAGGCCTTCGATACTATTCATATCATCACTTCTACCCCTTTTCTGGACTCTGGAAAAGCGAATCTCAATAGGAGCGTACATGGAAATCAGGATGAAGCCTTTTCCGAATTCCTGCCTGAAGCACTCCACTTCGGCAATCCCGCGAACACCATCAACGACTACAAGTTCCGAACCTGTTTCCCTAATCTGAGAAATGCAGCGCCTGGAAACGGCATCCATGCCCTCACACTTGCGAAGGTCCGTTGCAACCATTCCGGTATTGGAATCGTTGGGTTCAAGCCCACGCTTCAGTACTTCCTTCCGGATCACGTCACCCATAATAATAACAGGAATACCCATCTCAGCAGCAATCCTGGAAGCTTCGGATTTTCCCGAAGCTGGCATGCCTACAAACGCTATTATCTTCATCAAAAATTACCTTTTAAACTTGAATCCTTAGATTTGAATTATAAGCCTGAGCTATAAGTTTGAGTAGAAGCCTCAATAGAAACCTCAATTAGAATCTCAGTAGAAACTCAAGTTAGTAAATTTGGCTCATTAACTCTGGTAGAAACTTGAATAGTATGGAACTTGAATAGTATGAAACTTGAATAGTATGAAACTTGAATAGTATGAAACTTGAATAGTATGGGAACTTGAATAATATAGATCTATACCTGACATATTAATTATGATACGATCCTAGTCAAACCACAGGATCATATATATTATTTCCTGAAAAACTAAGGCTATTTTCTGAAAGATTGAAGGAAAAACTTCTTGAAAGAAAATTGTGGGAAAAAACTTTTCCGTAAAAACCAGGAGATCAAAAGGAAGAGTCTTTGCGAACATATTTTAAGAATAGGTTGAAACGGGCAGAGTTCTTTAGAATACTTTAGAATACTTTAGAATACTTTAGAATACTTTAGAATACTTTAGAATGAGTTAAAATTGTCTTAGAATAAGTTAAGGTTGCTTTATAGTATGTGTGGAAAAGCCGGAAAGGCCGGATGAAGAAGACAATCCGGACTTTATGAAAACATCTTGTTAAAGACAGAAGCTTTGAAATCTACAAGAGGTTTGAGCCTGTAGTCTTCAAGAAGTACTTTGCGGGTGTTTTCCACAGGAACGCTCAACGAAATTTCTTTTGTCCTTCCGTAACGACCCTTGCTAACTACCACGGCATTCACTATTCCCAGCATGTCAAGTTCTGACATCAGATCGGTAACCCTGCGCTGGGTAAGGATATCCACGTCGATATGATGACAGAGCTGGCGGTAGACATTATACATCTCACCGGTTGTGACGTTCTTGCCTTCTCTTCCCCGGCTCCTGAGCATGATGATGCTGTAGAGCACAAGCTTGGACTGGGTGGGGAGGGTCCTTACAACTTCTACGACGCGGTCGACTTCGATCTTTTCCTGCGCACGCCTGACGTGCTCTTCAAGAACCTGGGGCTGGTTTTCTCTCTCTGCAATTTCTCCTGAAACGCGCAGAAGGTCAAGTGCCCTGCGGGCATCGCCGTGTTCCTGAGCTGCAAAGGCTGCACAGAGAGGGATTACCATTTCGCCCAGCACTCCATCGTTGTAAGCCATTTTTGCCCTTTGCTTCAGGATGTCGCTGATCTGCTCAGCATCATAAGGCGGAAAGATCAGTTCTTCTTCACCCAGGGAACTTCTGACTCTGGGATCCAGAAACTCAGTAAATTTAAGGTCGTTAGAAACCCCTATCATGCTGACCTTGGCTTTTTTGAGGTCGGTATTGATTCTTGAAAGGTTGTAGAGGACATCATCACCTTTCTTGATCAGCTTGTCAATTTCGTCCAGAATGATGATAATAACCTGATCTCTTGCATCGATTGCTTCCTTAAATTTCATGAAGACCTGGTCCGTGGGCCACCCGGTCATAGGGACCTCTTCTTCAAAATGCCTGGCAAGATTTGCAAGAAGCCTGTACTGAGTATCGATTACCTCACAGTTAATATAAACAACAGAACAAAAAATGGACTTCTCTTCACTTACCCTTTCAAGTTCTTTTCCTACATATCTGGTCACTGCAGTCTTTCCTGTCCCTGTTTTCCCGTAAATCAGGACATTGGAGGGGGTCTCTCCCCTGAGTGCAGAAACAAGGATAGTTGCAAGGCTGTTTATCTGTTCGTTCCTGTGTAATAACAGATCCGGTGTATAAGAAGGACGAAGAACCTCTTTGTTTTTGAAAATTGACTTTCCGTCAAGTAATTTTTCGAATAAGCCGTCTAATGATTGAGCCTTTATCATGAATAACCCTCTTCGCATAAAAATTATAATACCCAGATGTAACGGGTTAAGATGGTTTATATGGACAATTAATATGTACGGTTAATACACCGGTAGAGTATGCAAAGTTAATAACTCATTAAATAAATTTAATTGACATATGCACACTTTATGAGTTCATACGTACTTTTTTCCTTTTTTTAATTTTAAAGTTAGTATATTGGAAACTCAGAACACCATCCAGACAGAATATATCAGACAGTATATCACCCTATCAGACAGTATATCACCCAGACTTGGAAAAGATATATGGAAAGGTATAACTGTTAATTTTCAAAGTGTCTTTTACTCTTGATTCTCAGTAATCTCAGTAATTCTGGAAACCTGATTTGTTGTTTAGTATAATTTAGATAAGTCAAACCTTATGGATAAGAATTTCACAAAGGGAAATGGATAGATAAATGCATGTTTCTTAAAGTTAATGCCTGATTTTTATGTTTTCAACAGGCAGGGGATAAAGTGGAGAGGGAGTTACGTAGTTTAAAGCATCTCTTAAGCCCTGATAAAACCTGTAATAACCTGTAATCGGGATTTTCATTTCCCAAAATTTTAGATTATATTTATATATAAACATTTGATTTTAAGGTATATTTGCAGTAGATGCAATGGAAGTACACGGTATTAATAGTTATGGTTAAGCCCCCTTCATTTCCAATGGAACGGACATTTCCCTTAAATTTCCCCTGAATAAATCGATATCATCAGATTCAGTTTTAAAAAAATAAAAGATTTATACTTCCAGCACCCCTGGAGGTCAGTTTTAAATCCCCTTTTTCGAATGGAAAAATATAGGAAAATATTGAACCCCTTTGCTTCCAGTGAATGATTAAAAATTTTTAGCACAAAATAATAATGACAAGAAAACAAACAGCTATACTGAAACGAATGTGGATATATTAAAAATAAAAACAGTTTTGATATTAAGAAGATGGGTGATAACAAAATGATTACCTAAAAAATAAAGACAGTTTGACAGAAAATAAGGAATATACATCAAAAGTAACTATATCTCTGGAGTGTAAATACATAAAAAATTAGCTATGCTTATGTATTTAATTATAAATTTTATTTAAATTGTATAGTTTCCAAAATTGATTGTTTTTTAAAAATTTGTTATTAGAATAGCTTATTAGATTTTAGAACTGTTCATTTAATGATTTTATACTGTAATTTTACTTATCAACTAAGCTAACAAAGGAAATTTTGAAGAGAGATAAATCGAAAGTTGTAACACTCTCAATAATTTACCCAATGCGCCGAAATAAAACGAACCGTTTATAATGTTCGAAGAACAAAATAGTATTATAAAACTGCTATGAATTATTTTTAACAGTATAAATAGCATACAATAAAATTGTGTTCTAAATAATATACGCCTCTAAACATAGCTACAGATAGAATCACTGTAACTGGCAAATTTACAGATGAAAGTAATCTTAGCTGAAGTAATCTTAGCTGAAATAATGTTACCTTTAGAAAACTGCTTATCTATAGCTATGAGGACAGAGACCTGTAAGATAATGGAACCTGTGAAAACACAGGATATTTGTTAGATATAAGAAGCTTACAAGAAATTTACTAAAAACTGATGTTTACTAAAAAAAACTGATGTTTACTAAAAAAACTGATGTTTACTAAAAAAACTGATGTTTACTAAAAAAACTGATGTTTACTAAAAAAACTGATGTTTACTAAAAAAACTGATGTTTACTAAAAAAACTGGAGTTAAACAATGGTATCAGATAATTTTAGTATTGTACTTGTTTTCGCAGTATATCTGCTTTTTATGATCGCCATCGGAGTTCTCTATTATCGAAAAACGGAGAATCTTGCAGATTATATTTTAGGAGGAAGAAAACTAAACAGCTGGGTTACTGCGCTGAGTTCGCAGGCATCGGATATGAGCGGCTGGTTGCTAATGGGATTACCCGGATATGCTTATCTTGCAGGAATGGAATCTATCTGGGTAGGAGTGGGTCTGGCTGCTGGAACATACCTGAACTGGAAATTCGTTGCAAAGAAATTGCGCCAATATACCCAGATTGCAGGAGATTCTATTACCATTCCTGTGTACTTTGAAAACAGGTTCAGAGACAAAAGCCACGCTTTGAGAATTATCTCATCTATTCTGATTCTGGTCTTTTTCCTGCTTTACACTTCCTCCGGACTTGTCGCAGGCGGAAAGCTTTTCAATACTGTTTTTGAAATTCCCTATCAGCAATCTCTTCTTATCGGCGCACTGGTAATTATTAGCTACACATTTCTGGGAGGTTTCATGGCTGTCTGCTGGACCGACTTTTTCCAGGGAATGCTAATGGTCTGCGCCATTGTTTTCGTGCCCCTTGCAGCCCTAAAGGGAATGGGAGGTTATGATTCGACTGTAAGCCTTATTAAGAGTATAGACCCGCAGCTGCTTAACCCCTGGACTGCTCTTTCTGGAGGCTCAATTCCCCTTATCTCAAACCTGGCCTGGGGCCTGGGATACTTTGGTATGCCACATATCCTGGTCCGTTTTATGGCCATAGAATCCCCTGACAAAATAAAACAGGCAAGACTTATTGCAATGGTCTGGGTTATTATCTCCCTGTTTTTTGCTGTAGCAGGCGGAATTATCGGAAGAGCTTACCTCTATCCTGAGTTTCTTGGAGACGCGGGAAGCGAAACTATCTTTATGGTAATGGTAAACAGTACTTTTACTCCTGTTATTGCAGGAATTCTCCTTGCGGCTATCCTTGCAGCTATTATGAGTACTGCTGATTCCCAGCTCCTTGTGGCTGCTTCTGCCTTTACCGAAGATATCTACAGGATAATAGTAAAAAGAGATGCAGGAGAAAAAGAGCTAGTCTGGATGGGCAGGTTTGCAGTTATTGCAATTTCAGCAATTGCATATCTAATAGCGAGAGATCCTAATAACTCGGTTATGGGCCTGGTCTCATATGCCTGGGCAGGATTTGGAGCAGCCTTTGGGCCTGTTGTCTTATTCTCTCTTTTCTGGAGAAAAACAACCAGAAATGGAGCGCTCGGAGGAATGATTGTCGGTGGCTTCGTCGTTATCGTCTGGAAGCAACTCTCAGGTGGAATTTTTGACATGTATGAAATTGTCCCTGGTTTCTTCCTCTCATGTATAACAATCTACCTCCTCAGTATTCTGGATAAGGAAGGTCCTGCAGAAGAAATCCTCAAAGAATTCGACCGCGTAAACCATTTAAAGCTCCATGGAAAAACTACCCACAAAGAAGATATTTCACCTCTTGAAACCTGAACTGAATGGGTGATTTGAGATTAACTTTCTTTAACCCCGGAAAACGCTTCTCAATTAATACGCTATAAGAGTGCCCCGTCAGCTTGCCTGACGGTGCCTCCTTCCGCATAAAAAAGGAAGGAAATGAAAAAGAGGGAGCATTTTTCAGGGTATTTTGTTCTATTTTAATCTTGTCTTATTTGTATTTCTTGTTTGTATTTCTTGTTTGTATTTCTTGTTTGTATTTCTTGTTTGTATTTCTTGTTTGTATTTCTCGTTTTTTGTATTTCTTTTGTATTTTTACCAATGGTTTTTTTGTCGCTTTTAATTTTTGTATTTCCGTCATTTTAATATCTTATATTTTATTTTGACTCTGAAAGAGCTGACATGTGGCTGGAGATAAAAACGATATGATATGGAGAATTAAACTTGTAAAGGTCTGAACTAAAAAGGAAATTGAAAAAAGGAAATTGAAAAAAGGAAGTTGAAAAAAGGAAGTTGAAAAAACTGGAGTGTCGTTGAAGTCTTGAAATTAAAGTTTCAATTGAGTTTCAATTGAGTTTCAAGATTGAGTTATTATGAAGTATTTTTCTTGGTTCTATGAAATATTGGGTTGAAGGGGAGTATATAGTAACAAGACCCCTTTGTTTCCATTGGAAAGTTTATATAACACCCGGACCCCATGGTTTCCACTGAAAGGGATTTGGGATTTGGGTAACAAAATAAAAAATAGATTTATTTTGTAATGAAAACAAAATAATGTTGTTTTGTTATAGAATTAAATGTATATATACTTTACTATTAAAACATAAAAATCTAGAAGCTTAAATACACAAACAGTTTTATCTTTAGTTTAAAATTAAATTTTTATTTTAAATTGAATTTTATAAACTTATTTCCCAAAATCTATTTTTCAATTTCCTTTTTTCCTCTCCAGTAGAAATGAAGGGGTCCCTCTTAATCAAAACAATTCTCAAGGTCAAATGATATAAAAAAGTATGCAGAATCATCGAATAATATACAAATTTTTTTAGAACTAATAATATACAACTCTTTTTTAGAACTATTAGAATAAATAGATTTTTATATCGACTGAATTTTCCTTCTTTAATTTCTCTCCTTCCTCTTCCTTATATCGACTGAATTTTCCTTCTTTAATTTCTCTCCTTCCTCTTCCTCCCCGTTCATCATCCTTTATTTACTTGAACATTAATGATTTTTTGAGTGGTTTTCAAAGCCTTTCTTTTATTTTAATTTTTTCTTGCTCTTTTTTTTTCTTGCTCTTTTTTTTCCTTCTTTTTTCTCCCTCTTTCTGATCTCTTTTTTGTTTTCAGTCCTTTTCTCCTTGTTTTTTAATTTTTTAAATTGTCTCACTATTTTAATTTTCTTTTAACTTCATTCTTTTTTGGTCAAATTTTATTCAAATCTATCCAGAATTACTGACTTATTAAATCAATCTTAGGCTTTTATAAAGTCAAGGAGATCCATTTTTAAAGGTTTATTCCATAAGTCTTTTAAATAAAACTGGTTTTACTTAACCTGTATGAATGTGCAGGGTCTTTCTGAAAGAGAGATATTTTCCTACCTGGAAAATGCAAAGTCAGAGGATACGGATTATTATCGGGTTTTAAGTTCAATGTGTACTCACCCCCATAAGATCGCGGCTGAGGCTCACAGGCTCTTTATTGAGGCTAACCTGGGCGACCTTGGGCTTTTTGCCGGAGCCTGCAAGCTTGAGCAGGAGGTTGTCAGGATGCTTGGGGAACTTCTTCATGCTCCTTTAATTGATGTTCCTTCCGGAGGTTCATGCGAATTTTCGGTTTGCGGCTACCTTACTACAGGAGGTACCGAATCCAATATTCAGGCTGTAAGAGGAATGAAAAACCTTGTAACTGCAAGAACGGATTGTTTAAAAGAAACTCCAAACATTGTAATTCCTGAGTCAGCTCATTTTTCCTTTGATAAGGTTGCCGATATGATGGGTATTCAGGTCAGAAGAGCGTCACTTGATTCGGAGTTCAGGGTGGACATGGCTTCTGTTGAAAGTCTTATAAATGCAAATACCATAGGACTCGTAGGGATAGCAGGGAATACTGAGTTTGGCCAGGTGGATCCTATTGACGAACTCTCGGAAATAGCTCTTGAAAACGAGCTTTTCCTGCATGTTGATGCGGCTTTCGGAGGTTTCGTAATTCCTTTCCTTGAAAAACCCCAGCTTTTTGATTTCAAAGTGCCAGGCGTTACTTCCATTGCTATAGACCCCCACAAAATGGGCCTGTCCACAATCCCATCAGGAGCTCTGCTTTTCAGGTCCCCTTCTTTCCTGGAATCCCTTAAGGTAAGCACTCCATATCTTACCACAAAGTCCCAGTTTACACTTACAGGGACCAGAAGCGGAGCTTCAGCTGCCGCTACGTGTGCTGTCATGAAATATCTTGGTCACGAAGGTTATAGAAAAAACGTGCAATACTGCATGCAGCTTACCACAAAGCTAGTTTCAGAAGCTCGAAAAGTCGGTTTTGAACCCCTGTTAGAACCTGTAATGAATGTAGTTGCTCTAAAAGTCCCGAACCCTGACCTTGTCAGAGAACAGCTTCTTGAAAGATTCGGCTGGCATGTCTCAATCACCCGCACTCCAAGAGCCCTCCGTTTAGTCCTGATGCCGCACAATACTCCAGAGGATATCGAAATATTTTTACAGGATCTTAAAACAGTGACAGCAGCAATTTAAAGGTACTACTTTTTATTATCAGTCGAATACCCCGATAGCTTGCTGCGGGGTGCGCCAGCGCAACTTTTATTTTTATTTTTGTTTTTGTTTTTGTTTTTGTTTTTGTTTTTGTTTTTGTTTTTATTACTATGGGAGCGCAGAGGGTCACGAATACCCTGACCTTTAGGTCGGGGATGAAGTGAACCCTCGCTGGCTGTTTTGTATTCGCTTAAACTGTATAAATCATCGTTTTTTTGTAAAATAA
>NZ_JAQUVZ010000026.1 GCF_028693135.1 Methanosarcina sp. | reverse complement strand
CCACTTTTGCCTTGCCTGCTTGCAGTAGCTTTCTGGCTTTTGAAGGTTTACAGGGCATTAGTGGTTTTTTGTTTTGATTGATTACGAAAACTAACATATAGTTTTCCTCCGAAGAGTTATGCGTATCTGAATTGTGGAGTCAATTCCGGAATCCGTCTTCCTCTCGATCTGATATGGAAAGGTTTAACGATGCAAGCACTGTCCCTACCTCTCAGGACTGTTTAACCGGCATCCTTAGAGCCTTAAACTGAGGCGGCATTCAAGGGTAACTATTTCTTTCCTATCGTTTACCGATTTTCCATTGCTCCTTATCGGTGATCTGGTCAACCAGGGCTTGTTAGACAAGCCCCTTCCTCAAAAACCTGAGCCGTTAGGTGAAGGTTTTAGGGAGGGGTAATTGACTTTGATCTTTTTGTGAACTACCCGATTTTCTCATTTCGTTCCAGGGTTTTATAGAAGTTCTATGTTCTAATTTATAATTTTATCTTTTTTTTAATTATTAATTTTATCTTTTTTTTAATTGTTAATTTCATCTTTTTTTTAATTGTTAACTTTCTCTTTTTTTTAATTGTTAACTTTCTCTTTTTATTCTAATGTTCTTAATAGGTAATAAGGAAATTTCCAGAAATCCCAATTCAAGGAATGGGAGCTGAAAAAAATGAAAGTAAAGTCAGGAAAGCAGCAATATGGCTGCAAGGGAAAATAAAAACAGGTTGAATGATAAGGATCTACAATGAGCCACGTAGAGAATTAGACCGGCAAGTGAAACAGGGTGTCACGCAGAAAAAAAATAAATGACTGTGAATACTGGCATTTAGCAGTCTGACAAGTAGAGTAGGCAGGGCGAAAAAGGATGTCCCGGAAAACCCGGGAGCACCCAGAATAATGTTTAACTTTTTTTAGTCATTCAGGAGCTTCTCTTTCTCAGGAGTCCTGTTCCCGCCAGAAGCCCTGTTACAGCAAGTATGGAGCTGAATCCCGGAGTATCTCCATAATCTTCTTCCGTGTTCCCTGTACTCGCCTGACCCGAAGGCTCATTTTTTTCCTGGTTGGAGCCGGTTGACCCTTCCGGTTGTGAGCTGCTTCCTTCAAGGGTCATTGGTATTCCTACATAAACAACAGGACTTCCTGATTTGACCTCTCCTGAATATTTGTCAAGATCAAGGAAACTTGCTTTGCAGGCAGGAATTTGAACTTCCCCTTTTTTATTCATCTGCAGGATGTAAGTGAGGGTTCTTGAGCCACCGCTTTTTCCAAGGACCTGCTTGAAACTCGTTTCTCCACTTATAAGTTTAGCTTCGGAAGGCACGGTATCGGTTACAGTTACACTTGCATCAACATTTCCAGTGTTCTTCGTAGTGACCGTTACAGTCAGTTCGTCTCCAGGGTCTAGCTGCTGTTTGTTAACAGTTTTCGTAATTTCAATATAGGGCCCGGAAATTAGTGTCGTATCAGAATTATCGGAAGTCACTTCTCCATCCTTCCCGTTTGGAAGAGTGAAAGTAGCTACGGTTTTTGGGAAGGTAAAGTCCCCAGGTTTTTCCGGAATGAGGGTATACTCAAAAACCTTTTCAGCTGTTTCTCCGGCTTTCAGGGAAAGCGTCTTATCAAGCGTTGCATCTTTTTGAAGATGCATATTAGAAAGGATCGAATCTTTAAGGATGATATTGTTTATGTCGCATAGCCCTGCGTTCCGAACAGTGACTGAAACATATACCGGCTCTCCCATATGACGTTTTTTTGTAGCACTCTTTGAAACAATGAGGTCCCATTTTTGTTCTATTTTTATGGTTTTGGAACCTTCGTGTTCATACTTTTTATCCTTAATATCCTCACAGATAGTTTTTGCGGTGATTTTGAAATCCGTATCTTCCCAGGGAGTGGGCGTTTTCAGTGTGAAAGTAATGGGCTCAACAGTCTCTTCCTTAAGGACTTTAGTGTATGTGTATTTCGTTTTTCCACTAAGTACTTCCAGCTCGCCGGTATCAACAGTCAGTACAACGTTTTCAGCCTTTGCTTCCCCATTATTTTTAACTGTTACCGTTACATCGATTCTTTTATCCCCTATAGCTTTAGAATCGTATGTATCTTTATCAGTTTCGATCTTTATGTCAAAACTCGGCTTTCCTCTTACAAGAATATCCAGTTTAGCAGATGGATTCCAATTTCCGGTCTTGAATTCCTTTCCATCTTTGGTGATAATTTCATAATTTGGATCTACACTCTGGGCATAAACTTTTATCTCATCATCATATGCGAATTCCATCCCTGCCGTAAGAGGAGCAGTCTTTAATTTTTCCCCATCCTTTGAAATCGAAACGAAAACCATTTTGTCTTCGTTGAAATCTTCTGCTTTTATTTCATAGCCTTCTACGGTTACTGTCTTTCCCCAATTAAGTGTTGCATCATTTTGTTTCTCCACCCACTCCACTTCATCTGCCGCAAAAGCGACCATTGAGAGGCCGGAGAAGATAAAAACGGCAAGTAATACGATCAGTGCAATCCTTTTAGCCATGGTTACCTTCCTTGATTTTTATGCTGTTTATAGCAGGTCCGGGCAACGGAAACGTACATTTTGCGCTTCTGAAAAATTTGCGGCTTGGCAAATATTTTATGTATGATACACTATTTATTTTCTATATGAAATACTACAACAGCCGTATTATATTTATGCGCAGCATAGTCTTCGCCCCAGCACATCCCCCGAAATAATTTATTTAAAACCAAATGATTAGATCCATATTTTCAATAATACACTATAAATATGAATTTTAAAGATATATCAATCTCTCTAAAATATCTGTAGTAAATCTCTATAAAATATCTTCATATATTCTATTTTAATTTTTGCTAATGATTTAGCAAATTTTGTTTGAAAGGGCCATTTCCTTGAGAAGGGTTCTTTGTTTTGTAGAGAGGTTTTTTGTTGATGGGTTTTTAATTCATGAATGAAATTTTAATTCAGGGCTGGGATTAAATGCCATAAACACTTTATCTGAATTCTGGCAATTAGAATTCTGACCGGCAAAAACCAGTCCTTTTAAATTTTCCGGTTTCCGGAGGTTTTTTCCATGAAACTTAAAAAAATTGTGCAGACCCTTGAAGAGATAGCTCCACCTGAGCTTGCGGATGATTTTGATAAAGGCAGAATTGGTTTGATCCTTGGGCTTGAGGATGATGTGAACAGGATAGCAGTTGCCCTGGATGCAAACTCTTACGTTCTTAAAAAAGCGGCAGAAATGAGAGCAGACATGCTGATAACTCATCACACCCTCATCTTTCATCCGGTAAACATGATTTCAAAGTCTCTGGCGGCTTCCCTCAGGATTGCTCTTGAAAACGGGATCTCCCTTTACAGCATGCACACTAATTACGATAGAGCTGAAGGAGGAATTAATGATGTTCTTGCCGCCCGTCTGGGGCTCAAAAATATAAGGACTTCAGAAATTGGCAGGATCGGGGAAATAGAACCATGTTCCTCAGCTGAACTGGCAGCCCATGTTTCGGATTGCCTGCAGACCCCTGTTATGTACGCCGGAGAAAAGGAAAAAATCAGTAAGGTGATGGTTATAGGAGGCAGCTGCTTTCGAAACGAATATCTTGAAATCGCTAGGGAAAACGGAGTTGATGCCTTTATATCATCCGAACTTAAGCATGACATTCTCCGAACGCACGAAGATCTCTGCCTGATTGACGCAACCCATTATGCAACGGAGAACCCGGGTATGGAGGCCCTGTGTTCCAGGCTGCGCAGGCTTCCTGGAATTGAGGTGGAATTCATTGACCAGCCTTCCGGACTCAGGGCGGTTAACTGCAGAGTTGACAAAAATAAGGTTGTACTCGATATGAAAGCAGGAGAGGAGACCTGTAAACAGGAAGAACCTGGAAAGGGTTCTCTTGAGTTCATGCTTGAAGAACAGTCCAGAAACCAGATACGCTCAGATTACCGGCGCAGCCTTGGCAATGAAAATCGCAGAAGATATCTTGAGTAAGCTACTTCAATCAATGCCGCTTCAACAAATGCTACTTCAACAAATGCTACTTCAACAAATGCTACTTCAACAAATGCTACTTCAACAAATGCTACTTCAACAAATGCTACTTCAACAAATGCTACTTCAACAAATGCTACTTCAACCAATATATCCCGGATATGTTTAAATAATATATTTCAACAGGGGTACCCTGTATGGGATATCAAATTTTTCTGGATCCTGATTCTATTGCATTTAAATAATTTTCAATATGCCTTCTCAAAATGTCCGTTTCTTTTGTTTCAGGCAGGGAGGACATGATTGCCTCCAGATATCCGTACTTTTTAAGGAGGGAAAAAGTTGCAGGAAAATTTATATCAAAAATCCAGCTCAGGCGAAGAAGTTTTACGTCGTTTCTGTTTTTCATATCCTCAATTTTTGCCATTCTGTTATTCAGGATCTCTGATACCATAGGCTCCGAATACCCGTGAGTATCTGGCAGATATAGTTCAAGCGCCGGGTTCCTGCGTTCTTCCTCTTCTGCATACTCTTCACTGGCAAGCCTCAGGATGTCAATCTTATCTGCATCCCTTATCAGCCTGGAGAAAAAATGAAGTTTACTGGAGGTTTCCACATTTCCTGGAATCTCCATCATGTTGTGATATTCTATAGCTTTTAGGATGAGTTTTTCTTCCTCTTCGGAAAGGCGGGAGAGAACCCTTTCTTTATTCAGAATTTTCACGCCCAGAACCGCATGATTTTCCGATTCGGAATCTCTGAACGTTTTATATTTGGTGAACTGCTCAAAACGGCCCAGGTCGTGAAACAGGGCTATTGCTTCGGCGAGCATGCATTCCTTTTCGCCTATTTTCTCAGATTTTGCAAGTAAAAGGATATTTTCACAAACCCGTCGAGTGTGTTCAATCTTTAGCTCAATATTTTCCTGGGTGAAAGAGTCGGGAGAAAAGAATCTGTTCACATACTCGAAAAACCATCTCCGAAAATAATCCAGGTCTTCTTTTTGCATGCTTCTGCAATAAGAAATGTTGAGGTATATACTTTATGCATATCTTGCAGACTTTGTACAGAAAAGGTTTTTGTTTTAAATAATAATACTAATTACTCCGGAAAATTGTGAAATAATTATAGTCTCTTAAGACAAAAACCTTGCAATTTATAGGGAACCTAACAAATATCTGTAAAAACCATGACTATCTATTATAAACTCAACTTTTTTCTGTGAATTCAACAGTTTAAACAGAACATATAACAGAACATATAACAGAACATATAATAAAACATGTTAAAAAAAATAACAATTACATGAGATTTTTAAATCGTAAAAACTGATAATTCTCATATAACCTGGCAATTTCCCATTTAAACTGCATAAATTATATATGGAGGGAGCTCCTCAAATTAAATAAGTATTTACTGGGAAATCATAGGAAAAGATCCAGTCCAAACTGGATAAATTATCTGTGGGGGAACACAAGGAATTTATAATGTTAAATTAATCTCTGGTTGTTCTCGTTTACATCATTTAGGAAACTACATATCACAGTGACCTTTAAATGACATTGATAGACTGCTTACATAAATTTTCTGCAGGAACTCATTAGAATAAATCGGGGTATTTAATGAGCTCAATTAAAAAAACTTATTTGATCGTTTGCTTTTTCATTCTTCTGGCCTTTTTTTCATCTTTTACCTCAGGTATTTTACCTGCAGCAGAAGCCTCTGAAAGCCAGAAAAATGTTACAATAGATAACATGTCTGTTGCTGTTCCCACTCTTGAAGAAGTACTTGCGCAGCACCCGGCTTCTGTAGAAGGCCTGTTAAGCAAAGGCACTGGTCTCTATTCTCTCAAAGAATATGAGCTTTCCATAGGATGCTTTGAAGATGCACTTAAAATGGACTCTAACTCGTCAATGGCATGGTATGGAAAAGGATGTGTTCTGGTCGCATTGGAGAGATACGAAGAATCAATTGATTGCTACAACAGAGCTATTGAAACCTTCCCGGCTTCTTCCGGGGTCTGGTATGAAAAAGGTAATGAGAACCTTCAGAAAAAAAATAATATAGAAGCTATCAACTGTTACGAGAAAAGTCTCGCTGCGGATAACTATCTTTCCCGAGTCTGGTTCCAGAAAGCCCTTGCTTCTGAGAAACTCAGCCTTGACCAGGAGGCTTTAGCCTCTTATGAGAGTTCAATTGAATTTGGCTCCAACTCTTCCAAAACTCTGCAAATGCAGGGAAAGGCTTATGGCGGGCTTGAAAAACACGACGAAGCAATGAGCTGTTTTGATAGGGCTCTTAACATTACTCCTGACGATTTCGAACTCTGGACTCAGAAAGGAACAATGTACGATATGTCCGGGGATTATGAAACTGCAATACAGTGTTATGACCAGGCTATCTCCCTTAATCCTGATCTTTTAGAGGCCTGGTACAATAAAGGCGTAAACCTTGAGAGGATGGAGATGTATCAGGATGCCCTGACCTGCTATGAATTTGTCCTCCTTTCAGAGCCTGAAAACCTTAGTGCCCTGCAGAAGAAAGGCCTCTGTCTCGAAAAGCTTGGTAGAAATGAAGAGGCTCTGCAGTGCTATGAAGAGGTACTCATTTACAGCCCTGATAACACTGACGCATGGTACAGCAAAGGTTCCGTGCTTAATGCGATGGGAGATTACGACGCTGCAATAGTCTGCTATGATAAAGCTCTTAATCCAGATTCAGGAATTGAGGTAGAGGAGGTTGGAGATGATCTTCTCGAAAAGCTTAATGCTTACGACTCTTCACTTGCCAGTTATTCTGAAGCTCCCGAATTTAAATCTCCTGCCATTAAAATCTGGTACGATAAAGGACTGGCTTTTGATAATCTTGAGAACTACGAGTCTGCCCTTGAGTGTTATAATCGGATTCTGGAGACCGAATCAGAGCATGCAGTGGTCTGGTACATGAAAGGTCAGGATCTTGACAGGCTTAACAGGTATGAAGAAGCTGCTGCTTGCTATGATAAAGCCCTTAAACTGGATTCCGGATATGCTAAAGTCTGGTATAGAAAAGGCTACGATTCTTTAAAACTTGAGCAGTACGACGATGCTGCAAAAAGTTATGATAAAGCCGTTAATCTTGATGATAACTACATACTTGCATGGTATGGCAAAGCTTTTGCCCTGGCAAAAACAGGAGAATATGAAGATGCTCTTGTGTGCTATGATAGGGTTCTTGCCGTTGCCCCGGATAGTGCGGAAATCTGGTACAACAAAGGTCTTCTCCTTGATCAGCTCGAAAGATACCAGGAAGCTTCAGACTGCTACAGTCAGGCCCTCCAGATAAATTCAGAGTATTCTATTGCCCGTTTCAGATTGAACAAGGATATGGAATTATTGTCTGGAAACTCGACTTCCATGTCAGTTGAAAATAAAAATAGGGATGTCAGCCCGCAAAGGACAATTTCAGGAGGTTTCTGGTCTTACCTTCTGGGCTACAAATATTCAAGTTCTGAAGATAGCTCGGATCTTTCAGGGAACTTTAACTCCCTGAGTCCGGAATTCAGTTACGATGCGGCATGGTACGGTGAAGCTTCAACATACAGTAAACTTGAGAGGTACGAGGACGCACTTTATTCTTACGAAATGGCTCTTACACTCAATCCTGTACGCACCGAGGCCTGGTATGAGAAAGGCTCTGTCCTTGACAAACTCGGAAGAAGCGAAGAAGCTCTGGAGTGTTACAAAAAAGCCCTTGATCTTGACCCGCAGTCAAGCAATGCCTGGTATGCGATAGCGTCTACCTCGAGTACCCTTGGAAGATCTGAAGAAGCAGTTGCTTACTATGAGCAGTTACTTGCTCTTAACTCCAGTGATCCTGAAGCCCTCCAGGGAAAATCTCTGGCCCTTGTAACCCTTGGCAGGTACGAGGAAGCAGTTTCCTGTTTCACTCCTCTTCTTGAACTGGAGCCGGAAAACATAGAGGCTCTGGAGGGTCGAGCTTTTGCTTTAGCCAGATCCGGAAGGCAGGAAGCAGCGCTGGAGGATTACGATAAAATCCTGCAGCTTGATCCTGTAAATTCAAAGGTGCTGGCTGAGAAAGCCTCTTTGTATGAAGAGCTTGGAAGGTATGAGGAAGCTGCTTCAACATATGGGAAGATTCTCAAGATTACGCCTGAGAACAGAGAAATAATGTACCGGCAGGGCAAGGCTCTGGAAGCTATGGGAAATTTCGAAGCAGCAATCGCCTGTTATGACCATATTCTTACGCTGGACCCGACAAATGTTGATGCGATTAATAACAGGGGTTTTGCTTTCTCTAAAATGGAGAGATATCAGGAAGCAATTGCCAGCTATGACAAAGCCCTTGAGTATGCTCCAGAAAATGCCGCAGCCTGGTATTTCAAAGGATGCGCTTATTTCGCAATAAGCAGTAACAATGCCGCCCTTGAATGCTTTAATAAAACGGTACATTTAAAACCGGACTGCATAACGGCATGTTATAACAAGGGGTATCTATACAGTGTAATGGGAGACATTAACGAGTCGATCAATTCTTATGACGAGGCTCTTAGAATCAATCCCAATGCACCTTCTGCCCTTTATAATAAGCGTTTTGCCCACTACCGTGTAAGGGAATTCGAGAAGGCTTCAGTATGCAAAGCAAGGCTTGATGCTGTTGACCCTGGTTTTGTTACAGCCCTTCAGGATAGGGGGACCCGCGTCTACATTCCCGAAACATACAAAAGCGACCTTAATTATTCCCTGCCTGCAAGATGGTATGGTGGAGAAGAAAACTATTCTGAAAACGTCAGCTTAAACATGACAGAAATTTCTCAGCAGTTAAACACCACTTCCGGTAAGGAATTTGAAAATACTGGTGAACCTGATAAAGACACAGACTGGAATATTCCTGAACCTGACAACCAGGGAAATGAAGATAACAGTGACTGGTATGTTCCGGAACCCGATGAGATTTAATGGATAAAAATTAAGCTGAATAAAAATAATTATTCCGGTATGCATATAAGGTTTCAGGCATACCGGTAAACTTTTTATAAAGAAACCAGATAAATATTATTCCCTTCAGCAATTTTTCTGCACCTTTTTTAGGCTATGCAATCTTAATTCGTTTTCTGATCGTGAGACGAAATCTTTATATTTTTGAATACGATGGCAAGAGCTGACATAAATAAATTATATATACAGAAAGCTGCCGCCGATTAAAATAGCAATTTTTTTAACAATTGAGGAAGTAACGAGGATAGTACACATGAAGATAGTACACATGAAGATAGTACACATGAAGATAGTACACATGAAGATAGCACACATGCAGCAATATTAAAGAAGTATAATTAAAGATGAGAGAAGGCGCTTTTAAATTGTACCATCAATCTGAGTTTGGTAACCTCGAAACTTATCTTTTAGAAAAGAAATACATTAAAAATAACAGTTGCGAACAAACCCTCGACGTTCATATATTTACTGGCACAGTTGAATTTAAGAGACACAGGTTCAAAAGTGTTTCTCTTTTTTTAATAAATGCTTTTGATGAAAAAACCCTTGAAATAATGAGCAAAATTTTCGTCCTTCTCTGTATAACTATAGCTCTGGGAACAACAATTAATTTCCTGGATAATGAAACCTCAGAATGGTTTTATATTCTTGGTATAATGGCATCTCTGGTTTCAATCATTATCTCTTTATGCATACAAAATGTGCTGGAATATTATCAGGACACTTTTTGCAGAGAATGTGGGAATAAGCTTGCCTATGAAGAAATAGGTGAGCCAATTATGAAGGAAACAAGCAACTTAGGGGACTATACCTTAACGGTTACAAGACACTGGAAATGCAGGTACTGCGGGAATGTGGATACAAGGGAAGGACCTGAAAATATCTTTACAGAAAAAGGGAAAATGTTGCCTGTAATTCATCTGAAAAATATTGAGTGTAAAAAATGCAGCTTACCAGGCGCGGTTGTAGAATTCAAGAAACCTGATGTAAAAGAGATTGGAAATAAGAGAATAACCAGAAGATATTATAAATGTACTCTGTGCGGGCATGAGGATATAAGTGAAGATGAAGAAACAATTAACCGTAGTGCTTACGCCTGCGGGTCATGAAGAACCGGTTTCAGCAGAAAAGGAACAATTTTTACCAGAGCCTGCCGGCTCATATCTCTGTACGAGCCCCTGAAACAAAAATGGAAACCGGAATTGTGGTTCTGCTGCCGATTGCTTTTTATTTCTCAAAAAAGTATTGACATCAATCCTTTCCAACAATTTTCAGGTTACAGGAAGGATATCAGGCTGTCATGAAATAGACTCTATAATAATCATTCCCAACTTTTATTTCAGAAGCTCCTTTTTCGCGAAGGAAATCACTTGTCCGTTCCCATTCTTCAGAATCCACACTAAAGTACCCTCCCTGGGATTCTATAGCTCTTTTCAGTGCAGGATATTCATCAAGTTCCTCTTCTGTCACGATAACAAATTCATCAGGTGCAAATTCCAGTTTATCAGCTCCCATAGATTTGGAATTCTCGTGGCTGAAAGCTCCGAGGGCAAAGAAAGCTGTAGAGATCAGGAAAAGGGCTGTAAAAGAAACTGCAAATGCTTTCAGAATAAAACCCGAAGACTTTTCCCTTGAAACTAACAGCCCGCCTGCAAAGAGTACCCCATAAATCACGAACATAAGATAAATTGACGTAGGAGGGTGAATCCCACTCAGAACGTATCCACTCAGGAAAAAAGTAAATATCCCGATGAAAAAGAAAAGCAGATATTTAAAATTCTTATTTTCTGAATTAGTCATAAATATCCCTATGAAGTAGGACTGTGTAAAAGTATTTAATGTTTCATATCTCCCAAAAAGCGAGAATACTGAAAAAAAAGAATAAAATTGAAAAAAACCAGGGTTAGAAATAAAAACCAAAAACTAAAAAACCAAAAACTAAAAAACCAAAAAAATTAAGGCACTGTATTAAAAAAAACTTAGGCACGGACCTTAAACACAGCCCTGAAAACAGTTGAATTACAGACATTAAAGCACATATCTCCAGCCGTCTTTTTTCAGGCTCTTCCTGTGTACCTCATAACCGGGCATGAGTTCCCCAACCAGTTTCCAGAATCTTGCGGAGTGGTTTTTTTCTTTTACATGACAGAGTTCATGCACAACCACGTACTCAAGCTGTTCAGGTGGAGCCATCATAAGCTGGAAATTAATCCTGAGGACATTGTCTGCAGAGCAGCTCCCCCAACGCCTCTTCTGGTGCTTTACCTTAAAAACCGGAAGAGATATTTTCAGTTTATCCGAATAAACTTTCAGGAGCCTGTCAACATCCGATTCGGCACAGTCCCGGTAAAAATCCCAGACAGCCTTTTTTACGAGTATGGACTTCAACTCCTCAGGAACGGCTTCAGGAATAAAAACAGTAAGTTCAGACCCATTGAAGGAAGCAAAGTATTTTTTGATTCCGTCCATATGCAGGATTTTCAGGGTATATTCTTTGCCGAGATAGAGATACATTTCACCGTCGATGTACCGCTTCTCCTGGCTTGGCAGCCGGTTTGCTTCAAACCAGTCAAGCTTTTCCCATACCCAGCCAGATTTCTTCTGTACCATTTCCCTGATAGCCTCACGGCTAAGCCCATGAGGGGCTCGGAACTCCACCTTAAGGTCCGGGCAGACTACAATCGCTGCTTTCCTCCTCTTTTTGCTGTAGACTATTTCGTAGTCTAGTGTCTTGCCGCAAGCTTTGATGCTATCGTTTTTTCTCATAGCTGGTTCCTTACCTGAGTCCTGAAATTTGTTCAATTCTACATCTAACTTTGCCTTTAAACCTGCTTTGATCTTAAGAATTTTACAGCTTCAGGTGAAATAGATCGTTTATCTTTAAGTGATTGACCTTTTGTGTAAACAGAAACGACAGGTGGACTGGAAATTATGAGAATTTCGGTAAGGGGTATCGAATTACAAATATTTCTCACCGGTATAACCTTATTAGCTATATCGTGTCGTTCCTGTCACGCCCGAGTTGTGCCACCCGAGTTTCGCTGCCCGAATTGCGCCTCGGGAGTACGCGGTCCTTTTCGCTGCGCTCAAGAGGACTACTTGATGGATTGTAGCAGTGAACTTTGATCAGGGGACTAAATTATGGATGTTAATACTGAACTGCGCTCAAGAGGACGAAATTAGATCGTTCTGACCCGTACAACCGCAATTAGCTATATCGTGTCGTTTTTGTCACGCTCGACGCAAAGCGGTTTTTCAAACAAAGAAGAGAAAAGAAACAAGAAAATAAAACTGAAATAAAAAGGCAAAATTAAAAACGCTATAAAACACGGTACTGATACTAGGATGGATCATTTTAGACGCATAGCATTAGTGTCATTTCAAGTATAAGCACTATCCGTGTCATAAGCCCGTGTATAGTGCTCAAAAGTCAGAAGGGTAAGGGTATTGCTGGTCTTATCAAATGTGTAAATCAGCACAAAGGCTCCTATATGAATCCTCCATTTTCCCTCGAACTCAGCCTTAAGAGGATTCCCCATTTCAGGCCTGTAAGCCAGGAGACGGAGGCGCTTCTTTACATAATCATATGCCGGCCTGTCGAGTCGGTACAGTTTTGTCAGGTTTTTGCGGACGGAAGGGTGAAATGCCACTCTATATGTCATTGTTCTACCTTGTCATTGTTCTACCTTGTCATTGTTCTACCCTGTCATTGTTCTACCTTGTCAAAAAATTCATCGATCTCAAAATCAGGCAAATGGTTCTGTAAACAGTCCTGTTCTGCTTTTCGGACTTTAAAGGAAAAGGAAGGTTGAAAAGTAGCTTCAGGCGGATATCTTATCTCATTGAATCTTTTTTCAAGTTCTTTTAACTGGTTGAAAATATCTGAAAATGACATACCTACCATCTCAATCAGTTTATAAGAGATTCTAAAGGGCTTATTTCAGGCTGCTATTTTTGAAGGGGTTTCTGAACAGGGGATCAAAGGATAGAGGGATTTAAATTAGAGATTTAATAAGATCACTTATATAAATGTTGGGCTTTAAATATTAAGAATCCGAACTGAAACGTAAGTTTGAGGACTGCCTGTAATAAAAGCTCCTTGACATTTCTACAAAATCGGTAACACCACTTTTTTCAACTAACTATTATATATTTTTGGTCATTATTAATATCCGGCAATTTAATCTCATGAACGATTTCATGAACCCCATTCACGAAAACAAAATCAACAGGAGACATTCGAATGCAGTACAGCATGGGCATTGACGCAGGAGGGACGTATACCGATTCGATCATCATCCGGGATTCCGATGGCAAGGTGATGGACTCGAACAAAGCGCTTACGACCTATCCGGACCTTTTGTCAGGAATTAAAAATTCCATTGATGGACTGGATGAAAAATACTTACAAGACGTAAAAATGGTGTCCGTCTCAACAACTCTTGCTACAAACACAATTCTTGAAAAAAATGGCTACCCTGTAGGTTTAATCCTTGTAGGGGATTACGAGATCCCGGAGAATATGGATGCTGAGTTTTATACCGTGGTAAAAGGAGGGCACGACCACCACGGAGCTGAACTGGTTCCTCTTGATATGGAGGCAGTTGAGGCTTTTGTCGGAAAGGTAAAAGACCAGGTCTCGGCTTTTGCAGTTTCTTCATACTTTAGTATCCGGAATCCTGCGCATGAGCTGGCAATCAAAACCCGCATTCAGGAACTCACGGGATTTCCTGTTGTGTGCGGGCACGAGCTTTCCCTTGATCTCGGGGCATACGAAAGAGGAGTTACAGCCTACCTGAACGCTCAGCTGATTCCTATTGCAAGCCAGTTTATCCTTTCAATCAGGGAAGAGATCAAACGCAGGGGAATGAACTCCAGGCTGCTCATGCTCAAATGTGACGGTTCTGTAGTGGGCATCAACGAAGCCCTTGAAAAGCCCATAGAATCGATCTTTTCAGGCCCTGCTGCAAGCCTTGTAGGGGCATCCCACCTTTCCGGGCTAGGGACCTGTGCAGTAATAGATGTGGGTGGGACGAGTACGGATGTTTCCATGCTTGAAAACGGGCTTCCCGAACTTTGCTCAGAAGGGGCTGTGGTTGGGGGCTGGCAGACCAAGGTCAAGGCTATCCGTATGGAGACCTCGGCAATGGGAGGGGACAGCCATGTCTGGGTAAAGAGTATGAAAATCAACATCGGTCCAAGGAGAGTAATTCCACTCTGCGTTGCGGCTGTCAAATACCCTGGCTTTCTTGAAGTCCTGAAAAAAGGAAGAATTCCCGGAACCATGCACCTTGAAGAGAATGTGCAGCCCACAAAGTTTTTCATAAGGACAGGGGCAGAGGCTTCAAATCTTGGAAGTTTCGAGCAGGAATTATTTGACAGGATAGTAGATACCCCAACTTCTCTTAACGATATCTTCTGGGAAACCAAGAAAACTCTGTCCCCTGGCCTGCTTGATTCCCTGATAAGAAAGCGCCTTATCCAGGCAATTGGCTTTACCCCAACAGACGCCCTGCATGTGCTCGGGGAGTACCGGGGCTGGAATGTGGAAGCCTCAATTGCCGGGGCAAAACTTCTCGAACGCTACATGCAGACAGACTATATTGAACTCTGCAAGCGCATAAAAAGGGACGTTGCAAAAAACATGGCAGTAAACCTGATGTCTTTTGTCTTAAAAGACGTCTCCTCCCAGGAAATTGAAAGAATTATTCTGTCCGATAGGTTTGCACAGTTCAGGATGAAAATACCTGTCGTGCTTATAGGAGGGCCCGTAGTCGCCTATACGGAGGAACTAAAACAGATTCTTGATGCTGATATTGTAGTCCCTAAGTACTCGGAAGTAGGAAACGCTGTCGGAGCTGTTGTCGGAAAGGGCATAAAAAGGATTGAAATCCTGATCCAGAGTACCTATTCAAAAGATCGAAAAAGGCTTGTCCTTCTCTTTTCCCCTCAGGGCAGGGAAACCTTCGGCAGCTATCAGGAAGCCCTGGAACATGCAGAATCCCTCGGAAGAAAACTTGTAATGGAATACATGACCGAGGCTGGGCTTAACAAAGGGCAGGTCCAGATCGAGATGAGTAGAAAAGATATTTCCCTGAGTGATGCAGGCTCAATGCCCATAGAATCAAAACTTGTTTTTGTCGGAGTCGGGATGCCTAAAGTCTGAGTTCCGGAAAACCTCCGGAACATTTATATTTTCCCGCAATAATGCAGATATTAAATTTCGGACTACAATACTTCGAAAGTTAAAACGAACAGGAAACTCTGAGTTTGAGATTTATTCTTAATCTCGAGATCTTCTCTTAAGCTCGAAATTTATTATTTAGCCATCCGTTTGCTTCCTGGTTCCGGTTTCTGATTCTAAGAAACAGTTTCATAAGGAAACTAACTGGAATTAAGATATTTTCTCGATTTGAGCAGGAAGCTATGGAATGGAAAACAAAGAAAATGACTTATGAATAGAAAAAAATGGCTTGAACAGAAAAAATGACTTATGAACGCTTTAGAGATTTAATCATAAACGTGATCATCAAATGGCACCTTATGAGTGATCCGTAAATATTAAAAATATATACAAGGAGTTAAAAAATGGCATACAGTCTGGGCATCGATGCCGGTGGGACATATACCGATTCCATATTACTCAGGAACTCGGATGGAAAGGTCGCCGACTCAAACAAGGCACTTACAACATATCCCGACCTTCTTGAAGGAATAACGAATTCTATTGACGGGCTTGACCAGGAAAAGCTGAAGCTTGTGACTATGGTTTCGGTTTCCACAACCCTTGCAACCAATACTATCCTGGAAAAGACAGGATATCCTGTAGGGCTGGTTCTTGTAGGAGATTATGAAATTCCTGTGGATTCTGAGATTGAAAACTGCATAATGGTTCAGGGAGGACACAACAGCTACGGAGATGAGGTCGCTACCCTCGATATTTCCGCAGTTGAAAGCTTTGTAATGAGGCTAAAGGGCAGGGTCTCGGCTTTTGCAGTCTCTTCATATTTCAGCGTCCGCAACCCTGAACATGAACTTCGTGTAAAAGCCCTGATCCAGGAACTGACAGGGCTTCCTGTTGTGTGCGGGCATGAACTTGCCCAGTCCCTGGGGGCCTATGAAAGAGGAGTTACAGCTTACCTGAATGCCCAGCTCCTGCCGGTAGCAGAGGGTTTCCTGAAGACCGTTGTAGGCGAGATCGAAAGGAGAGGGCTTGAATCCAGAATTGCAATGCTCCGCTGTGATGGGTCTGTCGTAAGCATGCACGAAGCCATGAAAAAACCCATAGAATCGGTCTTTTCCGGGCCTGCTGCAAGCCTTCTTGGGGCTTCCTATCTGTCAGGGCATGAGACCTGTGCTGTTATCGATGTTGGAGGGACAAGCACGGATGTCTCCCTTATCCATAAAGGGCTTCCTTACCTCAGTGAAACCGGAGCTGTTGTAGGAGGCTGGCAGACAAAGGTAAGGGCACTCAGGATGGAGACCTCAGCAATGGGAGGGGACAGCCATATCTGGGTCCAGGGCAGCAGGACAAACATAGGACCTCGAAGGGTTATTCCGCTCTGCAGGGCTGCCGTCCTTTACCCCTCGTTCATGAATACCCTGAAAAAGCGCTGGATTCCTGATAGGCTTAAAATGAACGAACATATCCAGGCAACAAAATTCTTTGTAAGGACAAAACAGATAGCTGTTGACCTGAGCCAGGAAGAAGAGAAGCTCCTTGCCCTTATAGGAAATGAACCGCTCTCCCTTAAAGACGTCTACTGGGACAAAAATATCCTTCCTTCTAAAAAAGTAATGGACTCCCTGATCCAGAAGCGGCTTGTTCAGGCTATTGGCTTTACCCCAACTGACGCCCTGCATGTCCTGGGGGAATATGCTGAATGGAATTCTGAAGCCTCGGAAATAGGGGCTACACTGCTTGCAAACTTCATAGGAACCGGTAAACAGGAATTCTGTATAAACGTGAAGCAGCTTTTTGCAAAGAACATGGCAAGAGACCTTCTTGCATTTCTTATGGAAGGAGTTGACAGGAATGAGATTGAGAAAATGCTCGAAGGTAACTTTTTCTCCCGCTTCAAAGTAGATATTCCTGTAGTACTTCTGGGAGGGCCGGTCAGAGCGTATGTGGATTCTCTGAAAAACCTGGTTGATGCCGAAATAGTTGTCCCGGAATACTCCGATGTAGGAAATGCTGTGGGAGCCCTTGTGGGTAAAGGGACAAAACGCGTTGAAATCACTGTCCGTACAACTTACAGTGAGTCAAAGTATGACCTGAAGACAAAAGGGGTTTTTGTCTACACTCCTGTCGGGAGGCGGCACTTTGTAGTAAGGGCTGAAGCTCTCGAGTTCGCGGAAGAATTCGGAAGAAAGCTCATTCTTGATTACATGGCCGAATCAGGGTATTCTCCGGATCAGGTTACGGTCAATTTAGAACAGAAAGACATAAAGGTTCATACAGGCGATATTCCCCTTGAGACCAGGTTTATTTTCGAAGGAACCTCAAACTCAGATGTTTACGAGAAAGCGGTATCCGGGCATGAAAAATTTTCAAAAAGTTTTGATGAACCTGAAGGACAGGCATGATCCCGGGACTGCAACTCTGCAGCAGATACTTCTATCGCTGAAAATTGGATTTGAAAAGAGGGTAAAGTTCATAACTCTCCTGTACATTTGGAACATGAAATATTGGTTATACGCCTGAGAGTTTACCTGATACTGTAGAAAAGTTTTAGATCATTTATAATGTTTTATGTGTGCATTGGTTGCCCAAACAATGGAAAAGTGCACATCAAATGTATTAAACAAAATGTATTAAACATAAACATTTAAAGGAGTTACCATGATCCCTAGAAAAGCATTTTTGACTAAAGGTTTCGGGGTCCATAAGGACAGATTAGCATCCTTTGAACTCGCACTGAGAGATGCAAAAATAGAAAAATACAACCTTGTGAGCGTATCAAGTATTCTTCCTCCCAACTGCAAACTTGTACCTAGAGAAGAAGGTCTCTCAGAATTGAAGCCAGGTGCCATTGTCCATTGTGTTCTTGCGAGAAACGATACTAATGAGCCGCATCGCCTGATGGCATCAGCCATAGGAACTGCTGTACCTGTGAATGAGGATAATTACGGCTACATTTCAGAACACCACTCGTTTGGAGAAGAAGAAGTAATTGCCGGAGAATATGCTGAAGACTTGGCCGCAACGATGCTGGCAACAACTCTCGGTATAGAGTTTGATGCAGAGATGGCCTGGCATGAGAGAGAACAGGTGTACAAGGCAAGCGGACACATTTTTGATACTTTCCATATATGCCAGACCGCAAAAGGTGACAAGGACGGTAAATGGACTACAGTAGTGTCTGCTATGGTCTTTGTTACAAGTAAATGTTGAGATATTCTGTAAAAAGGAAAAAAAGAAGGAATTAAAGAGTTAAAAATAACCTGTTTTTAAAAAGGGATAAAGGGGAAGAAAATCAAAGCTTCCCCGGTCTAAGAGGCATGTAAGGCTGGAAGAACCTTGCCCACATGTCCCAATAATATTTTTCTGAAGCTCCTGGCCGGATCGGACTGTAACCAATTACAGAAGAGACGCAAAAGCCGTAGCTATAATGCCTAAAGGTACCAACAACTTCAGGTTTTCGAGCAGGATCGGTACCGATAAAGAGATCCCGAAAGGCAGGAGCAGGACGAGGGACGAGGCTAACTGCTGTTTACCAGAACATCTGCTCAACAGCCGAATAGGTTTATTTCTCAAAGTCGAGGAGGGAAAAGAGGATATACCGGCAATTTCTAAGATTTTGAAGGATTTTTACCGTGAAATTGCAAAACGTCTCGGCAGTGTCACCTGCTATTTTTTACCCACGTTTTCCCATTTTTACCCGTAATTTTCCTATTATTTTCCCATATAGTGAACTACCTCTCCCTAAAATCTTCGCCTGAAGGTCTGGATTTTTGAGGAAGGGGTCTTCTCGCCTGCGGAGATAAATTCAAAAAAGAAAATTCACGGAAGTCCCGGGATTAAAAGAGAATCGGTGAAGAATCCGAGGATGTAGCTTTAATATAGTGTTCCTTAGCCTCATCAAAGCGCTCAAGCTTGAAGAGGAACAGGCTGTAGTTGTAGCGGGTGTTAATGTCTTCTGGATCCAGTTCCAGGGCTTCCCGGTACATGGTCTCAGCCTTCCGAAACAGCCCTAGCCGTTTCAACAGGTTGCCGTAGTTGCAGAGTGTAGGGACGTGGCATGGGTCTATTTCAAGGGTCTTTTTGTACTGGATTTCAGCTTCATGATACCGCCCAAGCTCAAAAAGGAGCTGCCCGTAATTAGCTCTGGTATCCGCGTCCCCGGGTTTCAGCCTGAGTATAAGCCTGTACTGCATTGTCGCCTCCTCAGTACGGCCGGATTCCGAGAGCAGGTTGCCGTAGTTGCAGAGAGCACTTATGTGACCAGGGCTTACCTTCAAAGCCTCTTTATAATGAACTTCAGCTTCCTCAACCTTTCCTTCTTCCTTGAGGAAATTGGCATAATTATAGTTGGCTGACACATGCTCCGGCACCTGTTCAAGCACCTGTACGAACTGTTCTTCAGCCTCATCTTTTTTCTCCAGTTCGGCAAGGAGGTTGGCATAATTGCAGCGGGTGTTTGCATTTCCGGGGTCCAGTTCAAGCACTGTCCTGAACTCGCGTTCCGCCTCCTGCAGTTTCCCGAGCTCAAAAAAGAGGTTCCCGTAGTTGCAGTGGGTGCTGACATGCCCCGGCTCAAGTTCAAGAGCCTGCCTGTACCGGCTCTCAGCTTCAAGTTTTTGCCCAAGCTCGGAAAGGACAACTCCCTGGTTGCAGAGCGAGTTGACGTGTCCTGGATCCAGCTTCAGGGCTTCATCGAATTCCTGAAGAGCATTTTCCTTCTTCCCCATGAAATAAGCAAGAACTCCCGAAAGGAAATAAGCCTCGATTTGCTGTCCCCCTTCTCCCAGGAGAGCGCAGGCTTTCATGAACACGTATTCTTCCCTGAACATTCCCTTTGAGTCGCATATCTTTGCGATGTTCAGGAGATAATCGGGAGAAATCCCGTTTTTCCTTGAAAACTGGACTGCAAATTCAAGTCCTGCGCCGGTTTCTTTCTCATTTTTCCTGACCGATTCCACAACACCAAAAACAAGTTTATCGATCATGTCCAGGTCCATAAAAATCAATTCTCCCAAAAATAATTCCCTGAGAAAAAGCTTCAGCTTCCTCCTTATTTATCCACTGCTTTCAGCCAATAAATACTTTATTATATAATTCGGACTCAAGGAAAGGTTTTCAAAAAAGTTGTCCCGCCCGAGTCCCGTCTCGGGAGGACGGTGTCCTTTTCGCTGCGCTCAAGAGGACTAATTGATAGATATCTCAATCAATACAACCATATTCGCCTACCGTGTCGTTCTTGTCCCGGCAGAGGTGGGGCTCTTCAGTACGCTGTCCGTTTCGCTCAAGCTGAATACTTGATGGTTTAGAGTCTGTAGCTTTGATTAAGAGGAATAATTAGATCTCTTTGACGTGTCAACGTCATTCGCTTCATCATTTCGTTCTTGTCCCGCTCGACGAAGGAGAGCGGCCTTTCCAAAAAAGAGATACAAGAAGCCTCATAAGCCCGCAATAATAAAAAAGCATTCAACTTTTGTGTGCTAACAGTAATTCTTGCAATTCTTTTAGAGAAAGGACTGAATCTTTTCTTTTGTGAATCATACGATGGCAATTAGCACAAACACATATTAAATCTGTTTCAGCATTTATTGGAACAGAACCTTCTCCTTCGCAGAGTGGTTTTACATGATGAACTTCGATATAATCTCTTCCTATTTCACCATATGTCTTTTCAAAATCAAAGCCGCATCCCTGGCATACAGTTCCATGTATTGTAATAGCATTACGCCTATTTTGTGCGTTTCGTTCATATCGAGTAGTATAACATAATGTCTTTTTTCCGTCCGGTGTGCTTTCTACAATGGAACTTGTAAGTTCATCCTCTTCAGATGGAAATGGTCGATCATTTACCATACCAAGCTCTTCTAACGCCTGGACTAACTCATCTCTCAATTTCCAAACAAAATGCTTAGACGGATTGTAGTCTTGATGCCATCCTTCAAATGGTACAATGAATTTTGATTTATTGCCTTCGGTACTGATTACTTCAAATCGATTTAGATATTTTAGAATTCGATTAGTTAGACCAATAACAATTCCGTTATATGGAGTGCCTTTCAACTCAGGAGAATACTTTGCCATTATTGCTTTTGATGTTGCTTGATGGTCAATTTCGTTATACCATTTCAAAATCATATCCAAAGCTTCTTTGTAAAAAATATTTGGACTTTGAATCATGGATTTCCATTCTTCCACGGTGATATCAATGTCTGCTTCATATCGACCATCAGAATACCTCAAGTATCGCTGTTCCATCAGTAACTCACCTTTAAATTGGAATAATAAACCAAGAAGATACAATCACTTTAGAAACGTTAAATTTTCTGATTAAAGAGCTTCTGACGTGCTCACATAAGCTGTTTTTAAAAAAGGGATAAAGGGGAAGAAAATCAAAGCTTCCCCGGTCTAAGAGGCATGTAAGGCTGGAAGAACCTTGCCCACATGTTCCTGAAATATGTTTCTGAAGCTCCTGGCCGGATCGGACCGTAACCAATAAGTGCGGCACCTGCAAGGATGAAGAGGCAGCCCCCAATTGTGTTTGGCTGCACAGGCTCTCCAAAGAGCATGCAGCAGAAACCGATACTGCTCACCGGTTCAAGCAGGGAGAGCACAGCTGTAGTCTGTGCCTTTATATGCACCACTCCTCTAAAGTACAGAATGGAGGCAAAAGCTGTAGCTATAACGCCTAAAGGTACCAGTAAATTCAGGTTTTCGAGCAGGATTGGTGCCGATATAGAGATCCCGAAAGGCAGGAGCAGTACGAGGCTGATTGCTGTTGACCAGAACATCTGCTCGACAGCCGAATAGGTTTCCTTCAGGTAGTTTATGGTCATGATCGAACAGCCGTAAGAAAGTCCGGAAAGCAGCCCAAAAAGGATTCCTATTATGTAGTTTCCACTTTCAGAACCTGTGCTCCCATAAATAGTTGAAGGATTGACAGCAAGCAGTATACCCGAGATAGATAGGATAAGTGCAAGCATATCCCTAAGAGTTACTTGCTCTTTAAGGAGTAAAGGGGAGAGCAGGGTAACATATATTGGCGCTGTGTACAGGAGAAGCACGGCTACAGGAATGCCAGTATATTTGATTGAGGAAAAGTACGCAAACATCGTTACTGTGTTAAGAACTCCAAGTAGAAACATATAAAATTTTTTCTGCCTCAGTCCAACTTTCTTTATCCCTCCAGATACCACAAGATACCCCAGAATGGCCGCAAATCCGAAAAATAACCGGTAAAACAGGATAGAACCTGCGTCCATACCTCTTATCTCTCTTACAAATATGCCTATCATCCCAAAAAGGATACAGGACGTGATAACTGCTGCAAATGGTTTGTTATTTTCTTTAATTGTTAGGGGCATGATTGCAGGAGAGATATCAGATCCAGAATATAAAACTATTTGAAAATAATTAATGATTACAGATTATTTAAAATATGATCGTTAAAAGAGGGTTCCAGCAAGCAACTCAATAGAAAAATTAAAAAGTAGAACAGGGGTAAAAGAAAAGAACGAAAATTAAGTTAATTTAAATTAAGTTAAGTTAAATTAAATTAAATTATATTAAATTAAAAAATAAAAATATATTTTTAATAGAACGAATTAATTAACCCATGTCTTCGCTTACTCTACAAAATAAATCATTTCATTGGGAGTTCGGGTCAGTTCGTTGCTTTCTATTCCTGACTGAATAATTTTCTCTATTCTATCCCAGGTGTTTTTGCGGGTTGTTTTAATCCCCAGTACCCTTGATGTCTGGATAATCAGATCTTCCATAGGGGTTGAGTACTGGTTGTTAAGAACAAAACGGACAGCCTCTTTTATTTCCTCATCGCAGATCCATTCAATCTTTGCATATGCATCAACATCACGCCTGCGCAGGAGATATTCAGGTTCCAAGAGCGACCAGTAAAATTCTCCTCTTGCCAGGATTTTTCCCGAATTTTCAGCCGATGCCATGGAATCAAGTATTCTCTGCTTGATTTTACCGAGCATGCGGGAGAGTTCTGTATGGGATTTTATCCTCTGGAGTATTTCCTCTGAGTGAACGGGCCCTTCGCATTCCACAATTCTTACAACTGCCTCCTCGATCTGCTCATCCGAAACTTCAGAAAGGTCTAATGACTGCGGAAGTCCTGAGGAGGCACAGATTCTGTAGGAAGGCACCAGAGCTTCAAGGGAATTCCCTTTCCTGGACAGTTTTTTATTTTCAGCTTTCATAGTCTCAGGAGCAGAAGTTTCAATAATTCCGAAATCTTCAATCTCGAGCCCTGAGCTGGGATCTAATTCGGGTTTTTTTTCGGGATTGCCGCCTGAAACAGGATCAGATTCAATTTCAGATTCAATTTCAGATTCAATTTCAGATTCAATTTCAGATTCAATTTCAGGTTTTATTTCAGATTTTATTTCAGATTTTGTTTCAGGTTTTATTTCAGGTTTTATTTCAGATTTTGTTTCAGATTTAAACTCTATTTCTGCTTCAAAATCGGCTTCAGGCTCAATAATTGGTTTCGGCTCAAATTCAAGTTCGATTTCACGCTCTATTTTGGGTTCAGAACTCCATTCAGGATCAGGATAAGGGTCAGGATAATCATCTTCTTCAGGGTCTTCAGGTTCAAAGAAGTTGCCCGAGCCGTAGATGTAAGCAAACTCGTTAATCCTTTTGTTTTTTCGTTTCTTTTCCGGACCTGCACTGAAATCGATCTCAGGGTAAGCCTGGAAGAAGTTCATTTTTTCAGGTTCAGGCTCAGGAATAAGGTCTGATTCTCTTTCCATATCTGTTTCGAAATTAGAGCGTGGATCAACACTGAATTTAAGAAGCTTTGATTTCTTTAACCTTCTGACAGGTTTTTTTCTGGAGTTTTCGCCCGCAAGAGCAGCCATGGAATCGGCTTTTACAGTCATTTCCGGAAGGAAGTCCGGCCCTGAATTGGTTAAAAATCCTCCTTCCAACGCGGGGAAAGCAGCCGTAAAGGATTCTTCATCTTCTGCTTCGTCTTCATACTCCACCTCGTCTTCCAGTTTCTCTTCGTCTGCTTCTTCTACTTCCCCTTCAGATGCCGTTTCAATGGAAATCTGTGCAATAGACTTCTTTTCAGGTGAATCTTCGACCAGGGGCTGCATTTCAGATGAGTTTTCCGAAAGGAACTCTACTTTAGAGGAAGCTTCTGTCGGGGATGCCGTTCCCAAGGGTCTTATTTCAGGCTCGTTAAAGTTGTTTTCAGGCTCGTTAACGGCTTTGCTTTCTAAAGGTGAAAACAGGCTTGCAGCAGGCCCGGCATTTATCTCATTAGTTGTGGCTATCTCATTAGTTGTGGCTATCTCATTAGTTGTGACGACCTCATTTGTTGTGACGACCTCATAAATTCTGGCGGATTTTGCCCAGGCAGGAGGTTCGTTTATTATCACAACTTCGGGTTCAGGTTCGGATTTTGCTTGCAATTTTGCCTGTTTAACAGCTGCCTTTACGGTATCAAGCAGTTTTTCCCTGCAATCTTTCGGATGGAGGTACCAGTCCGTAGACCAGACCCTGTAGATTTTCCAGCCCAGACCTTCGAGAACCTGCTGGCGCAGGCGGTCGCGGTCTCTTGCAACAGGAGAAGAATGATAGCTTGCCCCATCGCATTCGATCCCGAGCACGTACCTGCCCGGATGGCGGGGGTCAGGGACTGCAAGGTCAAGCCTGTAACCGGCACATCCGATCTGCCTGTGTACCTCACAACCGTTTTCAGTCAGAAAATCAGAGACCGCTTCTTCGAAAGGAGAATCAAGCTCCTGCCTGCCGCATGAAGGAGCCGGAAGCGTGCCGCTTTCGGCAAACTCAAGGAAGACTTTGAGGGCTCTGAGCCCGAAAGAGGAATTTTCGTCAAGGGGCAGGTCTCTTGAAGTAAAGTTGGAAAAGACAACGCATTTTTCTCTTGCCCTCGTGATAAGCACATTCAGACGCCTTTCCCCACCTTCCCGGTTAAGAGGTCCGAAGTTCAGGGAAAGTTTCCTGTTATTATCAAAACCGAAACCCACACTCAGCAGAATGACATCTCTTTCGTCACCCTGGATGGTTTCGAGGTTCTTTACGAAGAAGTGTTCACCCCTATCATTCCCTGAGTTAAGGTCAACACCCGGGTTTGCTTTCAGGAGGGCTTCGATCTCTTCCTGGATAGCCTCCTGCTGTTTTACATTGAAGGTGCCGACTCCCAGGCTTTTTCCGGGATACTTCTGGAAATGCTCGAACACCGCCCTGGCAACAGCTCTTGCCTCGATCCTGTTGGCTCCACTCTTGCCCCTGTCATAAGCCGCATCAGGGAGGTGAACGAACTTCAGCCCTAGGCTTTCATCTTTCTGCATGGGAGAGGGATAAACATAAAGGCGGTTGTCGTAAAACTCCTGGTTTGAAATCGCAATCAAGGACTCGTGTCTGCTCCTGTAGTGCCAGCGCAGGGTTTTTACCGGGAAGCTGCGCTTGCAGACGTTCAGGATGCTTTCCATGTCCCCTGCGGAGGTATAGTCATCAGGATCGCTATCAGGAGACGCGACAACAGTATCGAAGAAGTCGGTTGGAGGAAGCTGTTTTGAGTCTCCCATTACCACTACCTGCTTTCCGCGCAGAAGTGCGCCGACAGCATCTTCGGGCCTGACCTGGCTTGCCTCGTCAAAGATAATCACATCAAACCTTGTATTCCTCGGGTCCAGGTACTGGGCAATGGAAAGCGGGCTCATAAGGAAGCAGGGCTTTATTTTCTGTACAAGGCTTCCCGCCTTTTTCATCAGGGTGCGTATGGGCATGTGCCCGCGTTTGCGGTTGAATTCGTTGAGCAGAATTCCGGCTTCGGAAGCCCTTGATGCTCCCGAGGTCAGCTTGGGGGCTTGCTCATAAGCAGAACAGATAATTCTCACCCTGTTCTCAAGCAGGACTTTTTTGTCAAGCTCGGTGAACTTGCTGATCTTGCCTTCATGAAGTTCCCGGATAAAAGCAGAGAGTTCCGGCCTTTCCCTGAAAGCCCGGTGCAGCATACTTTCGGCATAGTTTCCTTCAAAAGCCGGGATCAGGGCTTCTGGCTCCATTTTTCCGGCTTCTATATCCTCCATCATAGGGGAAGCAAGCGTTTCAAGGCAAGCCTGCCTGTATCCCAGGTACTGGCTCCAGAACACGAGAGAAGAAGTCTCATCTTTCCACCTGGTTACACGGGACTTTAACTGGCTGATTTTTACAGCTTCCATATCGTTGAACATTTTCCCGAAATCTGCCCCTATAAGGGAGCCAAGTTTTTCCAGAGAGGAAATAAAAGCCTGTTTTGCTGCCAGGACTTCGTTTATAGCAGATTCGAGGGCGGCTGCATCAACCCCGCTTCCTACCAGCCTGAATGACCTGTCAGTTAAAGTTCCTTCCTTGATATGCCTGCGGAAGGGGACCATCCACTTGCAGTATTCTTCCAGGAAAACAGGGTCGCTTTCAAAGCCCTTCCAGTATTCCCAAAAGAACTTTTTTCCTCTTATTTCAGCTCCCTCAAGCTCCACCCTGTGTGCCTGACACTCGGAAACGCAGGCGAGGTCGAGCAGGATCTGGCTGTCTTTTGAGGGCGCTCCTGAGATATAGCAGGCTGAAATATCCTTTTTTAGTTTCCTGTACCTGGGGTTTAAAATGCTGAACAGCTTGCCGGATATGTCCTTAAACTCGGAGGGGTCAAGGGCAAAAACTGATGTGTGAAAAGTCCTGTCCACAAAAGTTTTCAGTTCCAGATACTGCCGGATTTTTGAGACCAGAGCTTCGGCTTCGGATATTGAAGCCGCTGAGTCCCATTCAGGGTTCTGGAGCAGTTTTTCAGACAGGGGTTTTGATTTGCCTATAAGTTTTGCAGCTTCGGTTATGCCTGTAATATCTTTAAGTGTCTGGGGCTTTGAGGTTGCAGAGAGGTCATTAAGGGTTTTTATTGTCTTCTCAAGGTTTTCAAAATCAAAAGCGCATTCATCTGCAATAGCCCCGATTTCTCCCAGGTCAGAAGGCAGCACAAGCCCGGGCTCGCAGCCGTACCAGGGATTTTTCCTGACAGGCCCAAGAGCGGGAAGCACCTGCCCCATTTTTTCGAGAACAGATTCGGCTTCCATCCAGGCTCCGGGTTCCCACGTATCAGGGTCCTTAAACTTAAAATTGGGCATTTTCAGGCCACTTGACTCAAAGTAAATCCGGGTCTTTTCCTTTACTCCGTAAAGGGCATAGAGGCTTGGGTAGATCTTTCCTGCAGGTTCCTTGAGGGTCTCTGCATACCCGTTGAGTTCCTTTTTAAGCTTTTCAAGTTCATTAAGATCTCTCTCAGCGCTGATAGCAGGAGGTACAGCACGGTTAAGGGTTTTTTCCAGTTCCTCAAGCACGGCTTTTTTCCTGGTCTGGTGGCTGTGGACTTCGAGGCAGAGCTCCCCTAAGCCTGCATTATCAAGCCTGCTCTTTACAACCTGGAGGGCAGCCATCTTTTCACTCACAAAGAGCACGTTTTTGCCCTGGGCAAGTAGTTCTGCAATTGTGTTCGCAATGGTCTGGGACTTTCCTGTGCCAGGAGGCCCTTCCACAACAAGGTCTTTTCCGGCTTTTACATCCTCAACGACTGCAATCTGCGAGGAGTCGGCATCCATTATATGGTAGGTATCTTTTGCCGAAAGCTTCAGGTCGACCTCCTCTTCCCGAAAGCCCTGAATCTCGCCCTCAGGCTCTTCAGGGTTGAAAACCTTCTGGATAAGGGGATGCTCTGCGGGGGACATGTCCTCAGGCCAGGTTGCAGGGTCCAGGTCTTTGTACATGACAAATTTCCTGAAATTGAATAGGTCAAGGCAGACTTCCGGAATGATCTTCCATTCCGGTTTATCCCGGATTGCCCCGAGCACTGTCCTGAAGTATTCCTCTATGCCGAAAGCCTCCTCCGGCATTTCAAACTCAGGGACCTCTATCCCGAACTCTTTCATCTTCGCCTGAAGGGTAATTGAGGTGAAAATCTCGTCTCCGGTCCACTGAATACTGAAGTTCCTGCCTTTTCCCATCCTTTTGAGCTCAACCGGGACCAGGACAAGGGGAGCCCTCGGGTTCTTTACTGAAGATTTAATTTCACTCCACTGCAGAAAGCCCATTGCAAGATAGAGGACAGGATAACCCTGCTCTTCAAAAATAGAATTTGCCTGGTTGTAGACGTAAAAAAGTTTTCGATCAAGAGTCTCGCTGTCATCAGGAGTTTCAAGAAACGGTTCAAAACGGGAGTTCTGGGGTTTATTCCTTTCTTCTGAAACAAGGATTTTTCCTATTGTTTTCAGAAGCTTGCTTTCATTTTCTGCCCCATCATCTTCCCCTTCCTCTCCATTTTCACTTTTCTTTCCTTTTCTGGGCCTGGTCTTTGCTGCCCTGAACTTCATTGATTTTTCCTGGAGAACAAAAAGGTCATAGACCTCCTCCGGAGTTCTGCCCGTAATTGAGATTGTCCTTCTCGGGGAAGGGCGGTAATTGAGAAGGTTATTTCGAAGGGATAGATCAAGTAAATTCTGCCTTAGTGTTTCCAGTTCCTTAACTATGTCTACCATAAAATACCAGGCCCTTTTCAAATAAATCAATAAAATATATTTATGATACAGATAAGAATACAGTATATCTACTAATAAATTTTATGATGTTTTGTCGGGAAATAAAACTATAAACCGGGAATAAATAATACTGAAAGGAGAAGGAACTCCTCTGAAAGTCTCGTCATATTCTGAAATAATTTGAGTATGTAAATATATAACTGTATTGTATTAGTGCAAGAGTATAAAATGTTTTACTAAATTTTTTTCTGAAAAAACCTCTTTTCGAATACGGTTCCTTAATTAATCCTTAAACCACTTACACAAAATATTTTGCAAATAATTTTCAACATTATCTTTTGAGATCGTTTGACAAACCGATTTTGTCCTTGATGTTACAAAGTTAATTCTGTCTTCACTCTCAGGGTTTTATCTTTTTCTTTGTGAAAGGATTGTTTAAGTAGTTGTATTTGTACAAGTGGTTGTATTTGTGCAAGTGATTGTATTTGTTTAAGTGGTTGTATTTGTTTAAGTGGTTGTATTTGTGTAAGTGGTTGTATATTACCTATTTGAAAAATATCCGTACACATAAGGGGAATACATCTGGAATTATTTACTTGACATTAGAATTTGTTTTTGGTCCTTGATTAATCGGTTGATACATCTGTAACCCGAAGATGGAATCTATCATTTTTCTCTTCTGCTCCCTGCATGGCTGAAACCGGTTCACCATCAGCAAGAAAATAACAAGCTAACCACCACACCCTCTGAGAGAAACTCCAACTTTATAGGACGCCTCCGCCAGCTTGTCTGGCGGTCCTTCCCAAAAAGAAGATAGATGCAGAAAGAAAATGTTTTTAAAAGCCTTAAAAATAATTTAAAAGCAATACCTCGCTATAAAATGCAATAAAAATCAATAATATTCAATAAAATGCAATAAAAAGTAATAAAAACTAATAAAATGCAATAAAAAGCAATAAAACTCAATAAAAAGCAATAAAATTCAATAAAATTCAATAAAATTCAATAAAAAGCTGTAAAAAACAGGAAAATGAAGAAAAAATATACGTGGAAAAGATTATTTTTCAGGTATAATTTAATTCTTTTTTTTGACCCATTCAGTTTTTCCGGTTGTATTTACTATTCTTTTTTATCTCACCGGCTCCCTATTTTCTTTTACTTTCTGGCTTTTTTCTCTTTTTTGTCTGAAGGCCGCTCTCCTGCGTCGAGCGTGACAAGGACGGTACTAGATGACGAATATGGTTGTACGGATCAAAAAGATTTGTAATTCAGACCTCTTGAGCCAAGTTCACTGCTAAAATCCATCGAGTAGTCCTCTTGAGCACATCTCAGCTAAAACCAATCAAGTAGTCCTCTTGAGCGCAGCGAAAAGGACCGCGTACTCCCGAGGCGCAATTCGGGCAGCGAAACTCGAGCGGTAACCCGGGTGTTTTTTCAGTTGCCTTTCCTTTCAAAAGAACATCACTTCAGATTTTGCTTTCTTTTTCCTGGCTCATGAGGAGAGAGCTTGCAAGAATAAGGACGCATCCGAGTTGGGTAGCCCGGGATACAGGGTCGTTTAAGATTAGATAAGCAAAAAAGATAGCACTTACGGGTTCAAGCAGGGAGATTATGCTAGCATTCTGGGCTTTTACCTGCTCAAGCCCTGTGAAATAGAGAATGGAGCCGAGAGAGGTTATCATTACCCCGAGGAAGAGAAGGACAGGCAGGTTCTCAAGCAGGGCTGCGGAAGAGATCTGCAGCATAAAGGGAAAAAGGATCACAAGGGTTACGCCTGTTGAGAGGAAAAGCTGTTCCATGCCTGAATATTCGTCTCTGAGGTAGCGGGAGGTCATAATTATACAGGCATAGAAAAAACCTGAAAAAAGCCCCATCAACACACCGTAGAGATATCCCGATCCGGCTTCTGCCGTGCCGGCAACAAGACTCTCAGGACCTACAACCACCACCACCCCTATAAGGGAGAGCGCAAGGGCAGCAAGGTTTTTTGTGCTTATTTTTTCTTTAAGGATGATAGGGGCAATCAGCAGGACATATAGAGGAGCCGTATAAAGCAAAAGCACAGACATCGAGACGTTCGTAAAGTTCACAGCTGTGTAATAGGAAAGCATTACTCCGGCTTGCCAGGCCCCAAGAAGCAGCACGGTTTTTCTTTTTCCCCTCAGCCTTATCCCGGAGAGCTTTCCTGTGGCTGCCAGATAAACTGCAAGGGCAAGAAAACCGAAAAGGAGCTGGAAAAAAACAACCGGGCCTGCAGCCATGTTTTTTATGTACAGGAAAAATATGCCTGCAAACCCATAGATGACGGATGCAGCAATAACCTGAGCATTTGCTTTTATGTACCTGGGCTCCATGACCCCTTCAAATAAGGGGTTGGTTTAAATAAGGTTTTCCCGAGCACACTGAAGATAGTCCATGACATGTCGGATGATCTCCAGAACACTCACTCCATCCTGCCTTTTATCGCTTTATTTCATCGCTTAGCTTCTTCCCGAAGCTCTGGATGCTGATGAAGAGTCAGGCTGAGATACCTTGTTCTTTACTCCAAGTACCCTCACAATAACCATGCTGATCTCAAAAAAGATTATCATGGGCACTGCAACCATGACCTGACTGAGGACATCAGGAGGGGTGATGACAGCCCCGATCACCAGGAAGACGATATAAATATGCTTGCGGTAGGTCACAAGGGTACTGTATTTTACATAGCCGTTTCGGGTCAGGAAGGTAAGCACAATTGGGAGTTCGAAAATCAACCCGAAGATTGCTGTGCCTGAAGCTGCAAAAGAAATGAACTTGAAGATCGAATAAGTCGCAGTAACTCCTGAACCTGCTGCACTCAGGTAAAGGTACTTAAGGAAAAGGGGCAGCATGAGAAAATAAGCGTATGAAGCCCCAAGAACAAACATGATGATAGAAACTGCACTCAGGAAAACAAACTGGCCCCTTCCAATAATTATAGGGATTCGAACCGAAAAACGATTCGAAATGGCTTTGTAAATATAGAATGCAATAATCGGTAAGGTGATGAGCAGTCCCATTATGACAGAAAGCTTTAACTGCAGCATCATTACTTCAAGAGGGGACACGTAAACCAGCTTTGCACCCTCAGGCAGGAGGTCTTCTTTCATCCTCTCGATAATGGGGCCTGTAAACTGGAAAGAGACCATAACACCTGCGAAAAGGACCGCAGTGATCACAAGCAGTTTTTTTCGCAGGGCTAGCAGGATTACACTTAGATTTTCAATTGCTTCAGACATATTGAGTACCTATCCGGAGAAATAAAAGGAAATTCGTTCTCATATTTAAGGAACTCGGGATCCGTGGAGGAACATTTACCATCCATTTTCCTTTTATCTGCTTTGTTTTTCCACCTTAAGTAATATAGTGAAGATATTGTGAAGATATTGTGAAGATAGATCGAAAAGATGTTTGTAAGAGGTTATTGTGAAGACTCCCTGCTCCGGAACACCTGAATATCTGCAGGATAGGAGCACAGGTTCAGAGCTAATATTATGTTCCGATATTAATATATTTATTCAAGTACAGTGTAAGGGCAGAAGAAAATGGACTCACATCATACAGGCAATTTAACCCCTTCCACCGAAAACACATCAGATAAGAATTCATATACTTCCGGCGTCCCCGGGGATATTGAAGAGCCCCTTGTAGCCCACCTGCTCGAACTCAGGAACCGGCTGGCAGTTGTTTTAATCTGGCTCTTTCTGGGAATTATTATTGCTTTTCCATTCTCGGAAAAAGGGATGTTGCTCGTATGGAAAGAGTTCATAAGTCCGGGTCTTGACATGGCAGTGTACTCGCCTCTGGAATGGATCTTTGCCCGCCTCAAGCTCTGCCTGGTCTTTGCCCTTGCAGTCTCCATCCCACAATTCTTCTACCAGCTCTACAGGTTTGCAGGCAAAGGGCTTTATCCGCATGAAAAGCACTTTTTCCTTAAGGTAATCCCTGCATCTTTTCTGCTTTTCATTTTCGGGACGGCTATAGGCTACTTCCTTGTCCTGCCTGTAATGTTCAAATATATTTTCCTCTACTCCGGGGACATGGCTTCAGCCCAGCTTTCCGTCCAGAACACCCTCTCAGCCGTGACTACAATCCTGGCAGGTTTCGGAGTTGTGTTCCAGCTCCCCCTTCTCATAGTTTTTGCCGTGAAAATGGGGCTTGTAAAGAATGAAACCCTCAAAAAACAGCGGATACTGGTCTACAGTGCGATCCTTGCCCTTTCCCTCTTTCTCTCCCCGGACCCGACTTTCATTGCCCAGATTCTTGTCACGCTTTTGCTGGCAGTTCTCTTTGAGTTCAGCCTGTTGCTCATCAGATTATTTTAAGAAGAAGTCGGACGATTTGAAGACAGACATTATATTATAAAACCTGCAATTATAAAAAATTCACAGGAAAAATTATTACCCAGCTCGTTCTTGCAAGAATTTTTATATTTGGTTGCTGATAATAACCGACAATGATAGGTTCCAGTGAACTGATCGCAATCCTGATCGCTGCTCTCTTCCTCTTCGGGCCCAAAAAGCTCCCTGAACTTGCACGATCTCTCGGAGGTGCTTTAGGGGAGTTTAAAAAAGCACAGCGTGCTGCTGAGCTGGAACTAACGGAATTCGATGCATACACCCGAAAAACCGGAAATGGAAACAGGGAAAAAGAGGAAGAGAAGGAAAATAAAGAAATTAAAAGTAACGAAAAAGAAACAAAGGCAAATACAGGTCTGGAAAATGTTCTGGAGGCCAGACAATCCATTCCGGCACAGGATAAAACCCCGGAACAGCCGAAATCCCAGGTAAAATCAAATTAAGGGGCAGAGCCTTAAGAGACAGAACCTGAAAAAGTGCTGGCACAAAAGGAAATACAAAATAATATAAACTTTGCTCATATAATAAATTCAAAATAGAAACCTTATATAACATACTTATATAGAATAAAAAGTCCTTAACTTCACTTGAAGGTTCGACCTTCAGACCAATTATTACCTGCCGAAAACCTGTTATTCTTAAGAAAACGAAAAACTAGAGGTCTAAGCCATGATAGGCACAAATGAACTGTTAATGATCTTTGCAATAGCTGTACTCCTTTTTGGGGCAAGCAAACTTCCGGAACTGGCCCGGTCCATGGGAAGTTCGGTGGGAGAATTCAAAAAAGCCCAGAAAGAATCCGAACAAAACCTGAAGGAATTTGAAAAATCCTTAAAGGAACCGATCACTCCAAAGACCAAGGTGCAGGAGACTGCTGCAAAGCTCGGGATCGACATCAGAGGCAAGACCGACGACCAGTTGCTTGAAGAGATCCAGAGATCTGCAGAGAAACCAAAAGAGGTCTCAGAGCCCTGAAAGCGCCCGAAAAGCAAACTGTTCTTTTTTCATATCATTTCATTTTTTAATTTCATTTCTCGGAACTTCTTTTTATTGTCGCTCTAATTTTACATTATTCGTGTTAAAGATCAAAGGTAATCCGGAGATTTCCTGTGACAGAGTTGATCATTGAAGTTGACAGAGATGATAACTTTCTCGGACTGCGCCCGAGGGAAGACTTTTACTCGGGGAATCACATCCACAGGGCTTCCCATCTCATCCTTCTGGACCCGGAAAACAGAATGCTCCTGCAGAAGCGGGCGCCTGGAAAATACTGGTATCCCGATCGATATACCTATTCCGTAAGCGGCACTGTCGCAGATGAATCCTACGAGACCTGCATTGCGCGGGAGATGCTCGAAGAAATTGGAATCTCAGTCCCTTTCAGGAAATTGTTCAAAATTCCCTGCATTTTTGAAAACAAAGGAGCTTACCATACGGTATTTTCAGGCAGATGTTCGGAAGAAACTGCCAGCCTTATCCGACACGACCCTGAGGAAGCCATTTCCGTTGAGTGGGTGGAACTCGAAGAATTGTACAGGGCTGTTGAAGCCGAACCTGGCAACTATACGCCTTCCCTGAGGGCAGGGATAATAAAAATCTTTGAAGAAGGGTGCGGAAAATATCTTTTCTGACATTTAAGAGGGCTAAAAAAATATAACAAATAAGAGGACTATAATAAAATAACTTGAATAAATAGACTAAAAGTATAATATTTCTGGTCCTTACAACCGTATTCACTTCATAACGTCGTTTTTGTCCCGGCAGAGTTGCGGCTCTGCAGTGCATGGTCCTTTTCGCTGCGCTCAAGAGGACTACTTTTTGGTTTTAGTAGTGAGTTTAGCTCAAGCTGACTATTTAAAGAGCTCTCTGACCCATACAACCTTATTCGCTTTATCACGTCGTTTTTGTCCAGTTCGATGCAGGAGAGCGGTCTTTCCCAAAAAAACAAAAAGGAAGAATAAGGTCTAAATAAAAGCTTTTGAAGGCTCTTTTGAGTTAAAACGAGAACCAGACAGCTCAAATAGGCATAAATTTCGGTCTAAGTTCTCTTTCAAATCTGTTTTTCTTTCTTTTTTGACGAGCCGCCAGACAAGCTGGCGGGGGCGCTTATATTTACCTTATAAATCAGCAATCAGTTTTTGGGAATTAAGGAAAGTATTCTCTTATTCCTTGGCTATTTCCTTCAACATTTGTTTCTCTGCATTGCAGTGCCTATTTTCCGGTCGCTTTTTATCTTGTGGGCAGATCGGCCCAGGCCTGTTGCGGCGCAGGGAAAGAAAACCGAAAGATTTCTTCCTGGGATTCCGGAATAGATCAATCAGTTAATCAGGAACCGCTTTCAATCTTCATCTTCATTCAATACCTGTTTTGAGCCCGCATACTCTCCAATGATAGGTATATTCTCTCCGCACACAGGGCAGGTCTTTTCAGGAGTTATTTCGTACTTTTCGATATCGAAAAATCCCCTTGCAATCAACATTTTACCGCAGTTAGGGCAGAAGGTATTGTTGCGGTCGCTTCCCGGAACATTGCCCATGTAGACATACTTCATCCCTTCTTCGGTTGCGATTTTACAGGCCTCTTCCATTGTTTTTTCCGGAGTAGGGGAGAGGTCCTGCATCTGGTACTGGGGGTGGAAGCGCGTGAAGTGGAGGGGAGTGTCAGGCCCGAGGTTTTTGTAGACCCATTTCGAAAGTTCCCGGAGCTCGTCAAGAGAGTCGTTGTGTTTCGGGATGATGAGGTTGGTGATCTCCACATGGATCCCGAGCTCTTTTGCAAGGACGGAGGACTCAAGCACTGGAGCCAGTTTTGCGCTGGCAACATCATGATAGAATTTTTCAGTGAATGCCTTGATATCAATATTGGCAGCGTCCAGCCTGGGAGCAATGTGCCTGAGGGCTTCCGGGGTCATGTAGCCGTTGGTCACATAGACGGTAGCAAGGCCCGCGTCCTTTGCCAGCTTTGCGCTTTCGTATGTATACTCGTGCCAGATAGTGGGCTCGTTGTAGGTCCAGGCGATTGACCTCGAACCCGAGATAAGCGCCTTTTCCACCAGCTCTTCAGGGAGGATGTCCCTGGCATAGGAATCTTCCACGTCGGTCTGGGAAATAGTCCAGTTCTGGCAGTGTTTGCAGCGGAAATTGCACCCGATAGTCCCCACTGAGTATGCATAAGACCCCGGATAGAAATGATAAAGAGGCTTTTTTTCGATAGGGTCCACAGCTTCGCTGGAAACCGTACCGTAAATAAGAGAATAAAGATTACCTCCCCTGTTTTCCCGAACCCTGCAAAATCCCCTCTTTCCAGGGGCGATTTTGCACCTGTGGGCACAGAGCCCGCACTGTACTTTGTCAGCTTCGAGTTTCTCGTAGAACATGGCTTCGCGAATCACAACAATCCCCATTAAGAGATTGTTTTTTTGGGTAATAACGTTGCTGTTAGAGATTTTTTTTAGTCAGGTGTGGGTAAACGGGTGGGCTCTGTAATTTGCTCCAAGCAGGATTTTTGAGTAACAGTTTCAGGAACCCCTTCCCCGCTGTAAAAAAACTGTCAGAATAAAACCTGTACTTTTGTCTTTCAAACCTTTATTTTGCCTGCTGGTTTTGTATTCATTAAAATCCATTCTACAAAGCCGGATTAGGATCTCTCCGGTTTTCCTGTCGCAAAATGCGTGCTTATGGAGTTAAAACCTGAGTTCCCAAAATTTAAGCGCATACACACAATTCCGCAAATCTACTAAGTCAGTAGATTGTGGTTTTGAAATTGGAGCTTATAGATTATGTGCTTAAATTTAAGCGCATACTCCGATATCAAGAGACGTTTATGCGCCTAAAAATGCGGAACTTAGGTTAAAAACAGGTTAATTAACAATTATCCCTAACGGAACTGCGGTATCCATATCAAAAAAGTGTTCTCTTCAGATCCATGCTTAAATATAGGTCTTTTCAAGCCTGTAAGTAGCCTATTCGTGGCGGAAAAATATTGCAGGAGAAATTACTGTATTTTCCCTGCAAAACTCAGGCTACTTTCCAGGCAAACACGATCCTTGACCCGTCATTCATGTCAAGGACACGGAAGACTTCAAGCCCGTGGCTGTTCAACATCTCTATATATTCGGAAAACGGGACGCTGTTTTCAAAACTGTATCCTGATCCTCCTTTTTTTACATCTTCAAAAGTCCAGAGGTTCCAATCCAGGCTGAGAAGAGGGCTGGATTTCATTTTTTCATCAGGGATCTGCCTGGTTATGAAAACGCCTCCTGGAGTCAGGGCTTTGGAAATCTTCGGGATAAGGGAAGGCACTTTTCCTCCTGGATTAAAGGAAGAAAAGATAACATCGTATCCACTTCCGATTTCATCATTAAAAAAGTCCCCGGGAATTATATCCACTCTTGAAGATCCATACTTTTCTATGAAATCTTTTGTTTTTTGCGTAACAGGCGGAAGGTCGAAAACAAAAGCCTGGAGGTTTTCATTCAATTTTGCAAAAGCGATTGCATAGAGCCCGTGCCCTCCCCCGAGGTCAAGCAGCTTTTTGACATTTGTAAAATCCACATTTTCCAGGACAATCCGAACCGTTTCCTGAAGCAGACCGCAGCGCGCGTTTTCAGCCATACATTGGACAACCTCCCCGAAAAAAGGCCCTTTCTCGACAATCTCAGGTCCTCTCTTCATAATCTGCGGAAGCCGCACCCAGAGTTCAACATTCCTGAGCCTTTCGGCAAGGTAATGCTTCTGAGAAAACGGAGAGCTCTCCAGAAGATACGTTGCACTGAGTTCCGATACCAGGTACACTGCCCCATGATTTTTTACTTCGTGATCAGGGTTTACTCCGTGATCAGATGGTTTGCCTTCAGATCTGCCTTCGGATTCGCCTTCGCTTTTTTCCTGCATCTGCGCATTTTCCTCTTCCTCATGTGCCCCTTCTCCATGTGCCCCTTCCTCAAACCTATCGAGGAAACCGAGGCTATGGAGAGCCTCGCAGAAGTGGGGCATAAGCACAGGGTCGCATCCGAGCTTTTCAGCCAGAACTCCTGCTGATAAGGGGACTTTAAGAGCTTCAAACACTCCAAGCTCAAAGGCCGCAGCAATAAGCCTGCACTCCCTCAGGCCCCGGACAGAGGAATCAACAAGCTTGAAAAAACGATCGGAATCTACCTCAGGCTTTTGCATCAGGTCAACAGACGTTTCAGTTTGATTTTGAGCTTTGTTTTCCATGCAATTTCTCCTATTTCCAGATATTTCTCCTATTTCCAGATATTTTTCCTATTCTCCATATATTTCTCCTATCATATTTTATACACATCTTTCTGATCCGACAGGAAAAAATTTACTTATTATAATAAAGTAAAAGTAAGCCCGGTAAAATGAATTAAATAAAAATGGGAACTCAGGTACAGAGTTACAAATTCTTGCCCGGCACCACTACCTGAAACCGACAATTTTTCCTTCCTCCATGAAAGCGATTTCATCACTCATCCATTCCACGACCTGCATATCGTGGGAGATGAATAGAAAACTGATTCCATAATCATTTTGCAGTTTTTTGAGAAGGAAAAGGACCTGCCCCTGGACAAGTGGGTCGAGCATTGAAGTGGGTTCATCCGCAACTATGAACTCCGGTTTCATGCCCAGGACTCTGGCTATTGAAACCCTCTGGAGCTGCCCTCCGCTCAATTCTCCGGGATAGCGGAAAAGCAGTTCCTCACTCAGGGAAACAGCCTCGATAAGTTCCTGTATCCGTCCCCGTTCTTCATCTCTTTCGCAGAGCCTGTGAAGCCTGAGGGGTTCGGCAATGGCATCATAGACCTTCATCCTCGGGTTCAGGCAGGATTCCGGGTTCTGGAAAATAATCTGCATTCTTGTCCCCAGTCTTTTCAGGTCACTGCCTTTGAAGCCTGAGATGTCCTGTCCATCAAAAAGGACCCTACCTGCAGTGGGTTCCAGCAGCCTCAAAACTGTTCTCCCAAGTGTGGATTTTCCGCAGCCGCTTTTTCCAACAAGTCCCAGAATTTCCCCTTTTCCTATCTCAAAACTGACTCCGTCAACAGCCCTGTGGACCTCTTTTTTGAACAGCCCCGAATAATAGTACTTTTTCAGGTTCTCTACCTTCAACAGTGCCATGTCTCCCTTCAACAGTGCCACGTCTCCCTTCAACAGTGCCACGTCTCCTCCTCTGCACACTTGAGAGCAGACTGTGAATTAAGGGAAGGCTGTGAATTAAGGGAAGGCTGTGAATTAAGAGAAGGCTGTGCTGCAGTTTCCTTTATCCTGCCCATTTCAGAGAGAAAGCAGCGGGTAAGGCGCTCACTCTCAAACCCCAGAAGTTCCGGATGGACCTGTGAGCAGGCCTCAAGCCGGAAACTGCAACGCGGATGGTACCTGCAGCCGGAAGGAGGGGAAACAAGGCTAGGGGGTTGCCCTGGAACGGTCCTGAACCCCTTTCCGGGAAGCGAATGTAGCAGGTCAAGGGTGTAAGGATGTTTCGGGTTAGAAATGATCTCAGCCGCCTTTCCGATTTCGATGATTTCTCCGGCGTACATAACTGCAATTCTGTCCGCGAGCCTGCCGGCAAGTTCCAGGTCATGCGTGATCAGAAGCATGGAAGAATTTTCCTTGCGGACAAGTCCGGCAATTAGTTCCACTATCTGCAATTTCGTATCCGTGTCAAGCCCTTTTGTAGGCTCATCTGCGATCAGAAGCCCGGGCCTGAGGGCAAGCCCTATTGCAACCATGACCCTCTGCAGCATCCCGCCGCTGAACTGGTGGGGATATTCGCACCCCCGGAAAGAGCTTATCCCCACAAGCTCAAGCATCTCTCCGGCTTTCTTTTCAGCTTCCTTTTTTCCCATGCCTTCGTGGTAACGGTAGATTTCTGCAATCTGCCTTCCTGCAGAAAGAACAGGGTTGAGGCAAGCTGAAGGGTTCTGGAGCATAATTCCTATTTCCTTTCCCCTGAAGCATCTCATTTCCTTCTCGGGCAGGGTTAGGAGATCCGTATCCCTGTACACTATTTTTCCTTCAAGTTTTGCTTTACCGGAGAGCAGCCTCAAAATGGCTTTTCCAAGAGTGGTTTTTCCACAGCCTGTTTCTCCTATAAGCCCCAGAATTTCTCCTTCCCTTATTTCAAGGGAAATTCCCTCATTGGCTCTTACAATGCCTTTTGAGGTTTTGAAAGAGACGTTCAGGTCTTCAATTGAGAGAATGGGGGGGTTCACCTTGCCAGCACCTCCTGATCGGCAGGCTGACCAAGGCTTTCCCTCAAACCGTCTCCTGCAAAATTAAACGCAAAGACTGTGAATATGATCATCAGGCCCGGGAAAAAGGTGAGATGGGGAGCTGTACGGAGGTACGGGACCCCGGCTTTGAGCATGGAACCCCATTCCGGGTCAGGGGGCTGAATCCCGAGTCCGAGAAAACTCAGGGCTGCAGCAAAAATAATAACGTGTGCAATCTCAAGGGTTCCAAGCACGATTACAGGCTCCATGCAGTTTGGAAGGATATGTTTTCGCATAATGTAGAAACTTGAGGGCCTCAGAGCCCTTGCAGCCTCCACAAAATTCCTCTTCCTGAGAGACAGCACCTGCCCGCGTACAAGCCTGGCATAAGCAGGCCACTGGGTAAAGGCAAGGGCAAGGACAACACTTGAAAAGCCCGGACCCAGCAGCCCTGCAATCACCAGGGCAAGGATGATATTGGGAAAGGCCATCACGATGTCTATTCCTCTCATTATGACTTCATCCAGCACACCTCCCATGTACCCTGAAAGCAGCCCCAGAGATGTGCCTGCAATGGACGTTACTGCAACCACAAGGAGTCCGATACCCAGAGAAATGCGTGTTCCATAGATAACTCTTGAAAAAATGCAGCGCCCAAGCTCATCGGTTCCGAAAGGATATTCAAAAGACGGACAAAGAAACCTGCTGTCAAGCCTCTGGGCAAGGGGGTCGTGCGGAGCGATCTCGGGAGCAAACAGAGCCAGAACGCAAAGGAAGACGATAAGCAGGATGCCTGAGACCGCAAGCCTGTTCTTCCTTAATTCCCCTAAACACAGCCTTTTTTTAGCCAGGCATATCTTTTCAGTTATCTCTATTTTTTCAATCACGTCTGTCATATCTTATCCTCGGGTCAAGCACTGCATAAAGGATATCAACGGCAAGGCTGGAGAGGGAAAAAAGCACTGCAATAAAAAGGACACAGCCCTGGACCATGGAGAAGTCCCTCGCAAAAATCGAGTCAACAAGAAGTTTTCCAATGCCAGGCCAAGAAAAGATGGTTTCCACAATCACTGCCCCTCCAAGAAGGTAGCCAAACTGCATTCCTGCAAATGTGACAACCGGAAGAAAAGCGTTTTTCAGGGCGTGCCGGAAAAGGATTGTATGTTCGTCAAACCCCCTGGCGCGTGCAGCCAAAATATATTCCTGTCCCATCACCTCCAGAAGGCTTGCGCGGGTAAGCCTTGCAGTAACTGCCGACATTGAGGTTCCAAGGGTAAGGGCAGGCAGAACTAAGTGTTTCAGGCTTCCGTAGCCGAAACTGGGTAATATGTGGAGGGTCAGGGCAAAAAGCCAGATCAGGAGAAGTCCAAGCCAGAAGTTCGGAATAGAAACACCTACCAGAGAAACAAACATGCAACTTTTGTCAAGCAGGGTGTTTTTCCGGAGTGCCCCCAGGATCCCCGCAGGCAGGGCAATTAGAAGGGAAATCAGCAGGCTGGCAATTGCAAGTTCTGCGGTTGCAGGCAGTTTCTGGCGGATTTCGGCAAGGACATCTTCTGAAGTCACAAGCGATTTTCCAAGGTCCAGCCGAAGCAGATGGTTAAGCCATATAAGGTACTGCACATGTACAGGAGCATCAAGTCCTTCCGCTTCCCTCAGGGTTTCGATCTGGCTGGCGCTCAGGTCTTCCCCGTACCTTGCAAGGGCTATAACCTCTGCAGGGTCGCCTGGAGCAAGGCACATCGCAGAAAAAGCTACGAGTGTAACTCCCATAAGTACGATAGAAACCATTGCCAGGCGCTTTGATATGTATTTCCACATGAGTATCTTCCGAACTCTTTACATCTTTCTGAACTTTATGCTTTACTTCTTTTCCAGGTAGACCCTCGAAAGGTTCAGCCAGGGGTCTTCAGAGCTTATGGTATAGCCTTTTACCGAAGAGCCGGTTGCAACAACTTTTTCCTCGTGCACAAGGTAAAAAGCCGGAACTTCTTCTATCACAAAGGCCTGCAGGGAATGGTAGAGTTCTTCCTGTTTCTGTGTATCAACAGTCATATCGGCTTCATTGACGAGCTGGTCATAGGTCTCATTGTGGTAATGAGAATAAGGGCTTGCGGAGTGGTGCACAAAGAAGTGCTTCGGGTAGGGTCCCCAGACGAAATAGCCGCTTCTGAGTATCATATCAAAGTCCCCTGTGCTTTCGAGTTTGCTTATGGCTCCTTCGTCAAGAACCTTGATTTCTACATCCATTCCGACTTCTCGAAGGACACCCTGCACAACCTGAGCTATAGGGTTATGCCTGGCTGCCCAAACTCCCTTACTTACTATCAGGGTCACATGCAGGGGTTTTCCGTCTTTTTCTGCAATCCCGTCCCCGTTAGAATCTTTCCACCCGGCCTCCTCAAGGAGAGCCCTTGCCTTATCGAGGTCCTGCGTATATGTCTTAAGATCAGGGTCTGAGTACATCATTACAGGGGAATAAGGCCTTCCACCTGCCGGCACCCCGACGCCTTCAAGCACTTCATTTACGAGAGTTTCAGTATCGACTGCATAAGCAACACTCTGGCGTACTCTCTTTTCATTAAAGGGAGATTTGTCGCAGTTGAACTGCAGGAAATCCGTAAAGGTCGAAAGTTTCCTGTGGACCTGGATACCCTCTTCGGCTTCGAGCCTTTGGACATCGTATTCCGGGACCTTGACGACCATGTCCACTTCCCCCGTCTCAAGGGCAATCACCCGTGTAGCCGCCTCCGGGATTACCTTAAAAGTAACCTTATCAAGCAGCGGCTTTTCACCCCAGTAGGCTTCATTTTTTGTGAGCACTATTTCCTGGTCCTTTGCCTGAGTTTCAAACTTGAACGGCCCGGTTCCTATCGGTTTGATGAAATTCCCGGCTTCATCAAGACAGCTCGGACCCATTACAGGCCAGGCTATGTGAGTCAGGTAGAACGGCAGAGGCATGGGTTTTGCCAGGACAAATTTTACAGTATGAGCGTCGAGAGCTTCCACGCTCTGAACCGGTTTTAAGACTGCCTGCCTTACATAGGACTTATTGGAATAAGAGTAAACAACCGAATCGGCATCAAAGGGAGTCCCGTCATGGAAAGTCACATTTTCGCGCAGGTGGAATATCCAGGTCTTTCCTTCATCAGGGGTTTCCCAGGATTCCGCAAGCCCGGGGATAATGTTCAGGTCTGAATCAAGCCTCACAAGGGTTTCATAGACCTGAGACCAGACAAAACGTGCATCACCCGCTGCAAACATGTCAAGGTACCAGTTGCTGACATCCGTACTTATGCCCACAACAAGCTCCTGGGAATTTTCTCCGGAACCTGCACCTTTTGCAGTCCCATCTTTTTCTTCACCTATACAGGCACTTGCTCCGATTACGGCAAACAGCATACAAATGATCAAAATGAACTTGAAACTCCGATTCATAGATAATCCTCAATAACTCCAATTCAGAGTCAATCCTTAATTTTTGATAGGAGATAATTTAATGAACTGGTGTTTGATAGAATTCAGGCCGATGGAATGGCAGTTTAGTTGGAGATTTTTTATGGGAAACAGTTTGATGGAGATGTTTTAATAGTCCCGATTATCTGGAATCTGCCGTCATTTCATCCATATTAAAGGAATTAATGCAGGAAATAAAAAACCGGAGAATTTCAAGCCTTTAAAAATACCCCCGATGTATTTACCCCTACAATTATTATTTTACTAAAATATTGTAATATTTAATAAGATAAAAGATTTTTCTTATACCACTACAAGTAAACGCCGTTAACTGAATATGTTACTCCCGGAAAATCATTCGTTAGAAGGAAATATAACGGCAGTAAAACACAAAAACCTGAAAAATATCCTGAAAAATACCCTGAAAAATACCCTGAAAAATACCCTGAAAAATACCCTGAAAAATACCCTGAGAAATACCCTGAGAAATACCCTGAGAAATACCCTGAGAAATACCCTGAGAAATACCCTGAGAAATACCCTGAGAAATACCCTGAGAAATACCCTGAGAAATACCCTGAAAAATACCCTGAAAATAAATAACTGAATGCTGAAAATCAAATTCTGGCTAACATACTACAATTACCTGAGGTAGAAGGTAATTGAGATTTTTACGGAAAACCGGAAACGGATAAGAAAGAGTAAAAGAGTAAATCTTCAGAATTTTTGATAAGGAAGAAAAAAGAGTTTTAGAAGGCTGCATCAACGTAATCAACCGACCTTTTGAAAACAGCTGTAATCATGCCATTTTCATCGATCTCATTTGAACACTTGATCAGTTCCCAGCCTTCAACACCCAGGTTGTTAAGGTCTTCTTTTGCCTTTGACCACTCACTGAACCTAATCTCTTTAACATCGTATTCCCAGATGGTCACTAACATTCATCTCCAGTAAAATTGGGTAATTTTATACTATATATTAACTGGAGGAATCTTCTATATGTATCTTTTTAAAAAATAGATTTGAGCATAAATCAACTAAACTTGATCTTAAAAGGAGATTCTTAGTTCACCTGGTTTCTGCATCCGGAATATGGTTCCTATATTATGTATCCGGAAATGGTTTCTTTATTCTGCGTTCGGAAATGGTTTCTTTATTCTGTGTCCGGAAATGGTTCCTATATTATGTATCCGGAAATGTTTTCTTTATTCTGCGTCCGAAATATGGTTCCTGTTTCCGGCATACTCCCCCACAATAGGAATCTTCTCTCCACATTTCGGGCAGGCCTTCTCTAAGGTAAGGTTGTATTCCTGTACCTCAAAAAATCCCCTTGCAATCAGCAAAGTCCCGCATTCGGGACAGTAAGTATTTTCGTGTGGGTGTCCGGGTACATTGCCCACATACACAAAACGCATCCCTTCCTCAATTGCAATCGAGCGTGCCCTATCCAGCGTTTCCACTGGCGTTGGAGGCAGGTCCTTCATCTCGTAGGAAGGGTAGAAGCGGTTGAAGTGAAGAGGGGTATTTCTCCCCAGGTTTTCGTAAACCCAGCGGGAAAGTTCCCTGATTTCGTCAGGAGAGTCGTTGAGGGTAGGGATTATCAGGTTTACGACCTCCACATGGATCCCAAGCTGCTTTGCAAGCAGGGTGGCTTCGAGCACAGGAGCCAGTTTTGCCCCGCAGATTTCCCGGTAAAATGCTTCGGAAAACCCCTTGATGTCCACGCTGAAGGCGTCTAGGTAAGGGGCGATCTGTTCAAGGGCTTCGGGGGTGATGTACCCGTTTGTCACATAGCTTGTCCCGAGTCCCGCCTCCTTTGCAAGTTTTGCCCCGTCGTAAGTATACTCATACCAGACGGTGGGCTCGTTATAGGTCCAGGAAACCGACTGGCACCCTGCCATTTTAGCCTGCCGAATAAGCTGGGAGGGGCTGAGCGTCCCCAGGTCAGCATCTTCCGGAGAAGCCCGGGAAAGCGTCCAGTTCTGGCAGTGCCTGCATCTGAAGTTGCAGCCAATGGTCCCGACGGAATACGCAGTGGACCCCGGATAATAGTGATAAAGGGGCTTTTGTTCGATATGTGCAATTGACTCGCTTGCAACTGCACCGTAGACCAGGGAAAAGAGTGTGCCTTCACAGTTTTCCCTTACTCCGCAGATTCCTCGCTTTCCGGGGTTGATCTTGCAGCGATGGGCACAGAGGCTACATCGGACCTTGTTTTCGGTAAGTTTTTCGTAAAACATGGCTTCTTGAATCATTATATAGAACCCCCTGTTCCAGAATATGGGATTTATCTCCCGAAGCGGGAAGACTCCTTCCTCGGACAATCCGGTAAAACCAGATTGGACAGGTGGGAGATGAGAGCGTCAACTTCCCCACAATCCGAAGATAATAATTTCGTATATCTCCATATAGTTACAAAGAGTATATTATAAAGATGCTTCGAGGTAACAGATACCGAATTCACCCTAATAAGGAGCAAAAAGCCCTTATGGAAAAACACTTCGGTAGCTGTCGTTTTGTCTATAATAAACTCCTTGAAATCAAATCGTTAATGTATAAAAAATTCAGAATAAGTCTCTCGGAGTTTGACCTTAATAATCACCTCTTAGTTT
>NZ_JAQUVZ010000025.1 GCF_028693135.1 Methanosarcina sp. | reverse complement strand
GCCATAAAGGAATACAGAAAGCAGTAAGAGAATCCTTTATTGGATCAAGTTGGCAGATGTGCCATGTACATCTGACAAGACAAGTTCTCAAGAAAGTGCCAAAAAAGAAGCAGAAAGAAGTGGCTGATAAGATAACAGAAGCATTAGTAGACCGTCAGAAGTTGAATGACCTGATTATGGAACTGGATAGTTTGGGGTATAAAAGCGCAGCTGATACCCTTGAAAGTTTTCAGTATGATGTAATGAACTATATGCAGTTTCCAGAAAAACACTGGAAAAAAATAAGGACAACAAATATGATGGAGAGGACCAACAAGGAACTCAAAAGAAGAATCAAGGTAGTTGGAGCATTTCCGAACCAAGATTCAGTATTGAGACTGGTAGTCTCAATACTCATTGATATAAATGAAGACTGGATTACAGGAAACAAGTATATAGTAATGGAACAGTAATCAAAAAAGAAGAGTAAGGGGTAGAGAGTAGATTTTACAGAAAATTAAGCACACTGCCCTTGCTTTAATAGGTTTTGTCGTCTATTTTGCATATTATAATAACAAAAAATCAGAATCTTCTCAATTTAATTCTTCACCTGGAAATGAGGGCACTACAAACAGGGAATATAATGATCCAAAAATATCATCCCCTAAAATGCGTTTTCCTTCGAAAGAACGTTTCCCACCAGGAGCTTATGAAGTCGAATCCTTCAGGCGGCTAGAAAACCTCAAAAATTATAAGTTAAATTCTAATGAATATCAGAAAAGTTATTTTGAGTCAAATCTACAATCTGAAAATGTTGAAAAAGGAGATCAATTCGAAAAATATGTTGTTGATAGATTTGACGATAGATTTTTTTCAATCGTAGAATGGACTACAGATATGAGCAGAAAGCACAACCGTTTTGTTGAGTCCGACTGCAACCCGGATCTGGTGATTAGAGACCGAAAGACAAATGAAATTTTTTGTGTTGAGTGCAAATATCGGTCTCATCTGGTAAATGGATATTTTGATTGGTCGTACCCTGAACAGATGAACAGATATTTTTCTTATGCTCATGAAAGAACAATTCCCTTTCATGTAGTATTGGGTTTTGGTGGAAGTCCGGATTCTCCATCAGAAGTGTTTTGCGTGCCCCTCGAAAAAGCCAAAAAGCCAAAAATTCCCGTAGGTACACTTCAGAAATACCGTCACAATCCAACAGAAGCTCTTCTCTGGGAAAATGGAATTCTAAGGTAACTCTTTTTACAAGAATTATCATTTTCTAAGAGCAATCAAGCTCTACTAACCCATTTTATGCCCTAAAAAGAGTTAATAATTACTTCACATGTGACAGGCAGGAAGCCCTGTTGCTTTAGCGCAGGGAGGAATGCCGTCAACTTTCTGGCATTCCGTTCCACGTTTGGATTTCTCCACTCTGCTTTGGAATCGAATTTCCGTAGCAGGTAACACGGTTTTGGAAAACCGTCTCCCTTCGCCAATGTTGGATATGCTTGTCAGGTGTAACACACCGCCCCTACCTCTCAGGACTTTTAATGCTACACGATAGAGCTACAAACTGAGGAAGCATTAGTATGTATCATGACATTTCCAACGTAGTCATTTAAGACTCAGGCTGGTCAACCAGGGCTTTTGCAAGCCCCACTTCTTGAGCGTGAGGTAGTTGACTCTTATATACAGAGATACCTTTATACATTCTACCGCACCTTTTACATTAAGTTTCTTATTGACAATAACCGATAAATGCCAGCGCAGCACCTAAAAGAGCTAAGGGAGGAATCAAGCGCAGAGACAGGGTTGGATGATGAGGAGGAATAAGCGAGCCGATGGACTTAAAAGTGAAGGGAGAGCAAAAAGAGCTAGATTTGAAGAAAAAATTAAAGGAAAACTAAAGGAAAATTAAAGGAAAACTAAAGAAAAAATAAAGGAAAAATTAGAGAGAATTAAAAAGGATTAAGGCGCTTCCTGCTTAGATTCGGGTGAAAATATGGAAAAATACGATTATAGTGAACTTGGGCTGAAAGCCGGACTTGAAATTCACCAGCAGCTGGATTCGAAGGAGAAACTGTTCTGCAGGTGTCCTACCCTGATAAGGGACATTGGGGATTCGGACTTTGAGTTTTTCAGGTATCTCAGAGCTACGGAAAGCGAGATGGGAGAAAAGGACAGGGCTGCGGTGGAGCAGACAAAGATCAGGAGAAAGTATATTTATAAGGCTTATGATACGACCTGCCTTATCGAAAATGATGAAGAGCCTCCAAGAGAACTCAATAAGGAAGCCCTGGACATTTCCCTGGGAGTTGCAAAGCTTTTCCGCATGAAGCCTGTCGACCAGATGCATGTAATGAGAAAGATCGTTGTGGACGGGTCAAATACCAGCGGCTTTCAGAGGACTGCAATTCTTGCAAGCGATGGATACATTGAAACTTCGGAAGGGTACTGTGGGATTGACAGCCTCTGTGTGGAAGAGGAAGCTGCCCAGAAAATAGAGGAAATAGGGGACTCAATAGTCTACTCCCTGGACAGGCTTGGGATTCCACTTGTCGAAATTGCAACTGCGCCTGATATCAAATCCCCGAGGCAAGCCCGTGAGGTTGCAGAGTATATAGGGATGGTTCTAAGGTCTACAGGGAAGGTGAAGAGAGGGCTTGGCACGATCAGGCAGGACGTTAACATCTCAATTGCCAGAGGCGCAAGAGTCGAAATCAAAGGAGTACAAGCCCTTGACCTCATAGAAGACATCGTCCGCAGGGAAGTTGAAAGGCAATTGAACCTGCTTTTTATCAGGCAGGAACTTCTTGAAAGAAATGCCTTTGTTTGCGAGGAGATCTATGATATTACAGGGCTTTTCATGGACACAAAGTCCAAAGTTCTGCAAAAAGGTGTAAAGAAAGGGGCAATACTTGCTGCCCTCCTGAAGAAATTCAACGGGCTTGTAGGCAGGGAAGTCCAGCCAGGTCGAAGGCTCGGGACTGAGTTTTCGGACAGGGCAAAGACCGCAGGTGTGGGAGGAATTTTCCACACAGACGAACTTCCCAACTACGGAATAACTGATATGGAAATACAGGCTGTCAGAAATGCTATTGGTGCAGGTCCTGAGGATGCTTTCGTCATGGTTGCAGACGAATCTGAAAAATCCAGGCTTGCAATTGAGGCAGTAATTATAAGGGCAAAAGAAGCCTTTGAGGGAATCCCTGAAGAGACCCGAAAAGCCCTTCCGGAAGGAAATTCTGCTTATATGCGCCCTCTTCCCGGCGCGGCAAGGATGTACCCTGAAACCGATGTTCCCCAGATCGAGATCTCACAGGAATATTTTGATTCCATAGAGTCTCCGGAACTCCTGACAGAAAGGGCAAAGCGGTTTGCTTCCGAAAGCGGCCTGAATAAAGAGCTTGCCGATAAAATGGCTTACTCAAGGTATCTGCCCCTCTTCGAGACCCTCCTGGAAACTTACAGGAAGGACGCAAATGTTAATTCAACCCTGATTGCCCGAACCCTTGTAGGAATCGTCCCTGAGATCAGAAGAAACGGGGTTGAGACCGAAAACCTCATAGATGAACACTTCAAAGGGCTTTTTGCAGCTATTTCAAATCAGGAAATTGCAAAAGAGGCTAGTCAGGACCTCCTGGCCGCCCTTGCAAAAGAGCCAGAACTGACAGTTCAGCAGGCGATTTCAAAGCTTGGCCTGAGCGCCTTTGACCCTGAGGAAGTCGAAAACTTCATAAAAAATATGGTAAGGGAAAGAGGAGATTTCATCAAAGACAAAGGCCCTGCTGCCCTTGGTCCTCTCATGGGCATTGTCATGAAGGAGTACAGAGGAACGGTTGACGGAAAGGTCCTGAACCATATGCTGAAAAAAGAGATAGATAACTTTATCAATCAGGGATAAAATCCCTGGCCTTTTTTCTGCATCTGTTTTTCCGTTATTCCATTTTCAGTTGTTTCTGTTCCTTTTATTTATGTCCAGTTATTCTTTTACCTCTACTTTTTAATTTTTGTTCTTGTTTTTTTGCCCATACCTTTTCGATCTTATTTCTTTCGCATCTTCCATTATTTATTCAAAAGAAAAAAAATTCTTTGTAGAAAATAGATCAAATAATCAGAAAATCCTGTGACAGTTTATGTATAAAGTTATTTGCGTAAGTTAACTTTTTATATTAATTAAAATACCTTCTTACTTACAGCATAAAAATTATATTGATAAGTATGCTCTAATGGTATTTCAAAATCATACATATCATAACACTTAATTCCTGTCTGCCGGGGTTGAGCTTGAAAAAGGGGATATAAGTATGAAATTATACCTTATCTCTGCATATCTCAGATTTATATCGAAACTACCAAAAATATAACTGAACAATAAAATCTTTTACCAGTACACGAGGAATGCGAAAGTTCCTTTGTTAATACTGCAAAATCATAACTTTACGGAGAAAACCCCCATGAAAGTACTGCTTGTAGACGACGATCCAGTATTCTTGGAGCTGTCAAAGACTTTCTTAGAAGTGTTCCACGACATAAACTCCGATACAGTGGAATCTGCAGGACAGGCTCTTGAGAAGTTAAATGAGCTCTCCTATGATGTAGTAGTTTCGGATTATGATATGCCTTATATGGATGGTATTTCATTTCTGAGAACTATCCGTGATAAGAGAATTAATATCCCTTTTATCCTGTTTACAGGAGCGGGCAAAGAAGAATTAATGAGCCAAGCTATCGAAAATGGCGCAGATTCCTTTATTCAGAAAAGAGGAGATCCTAAAGCTCAGTGCTCCGAACTTTCACAGCGGATCTGGCAGATTGTTAGATTAAATCAGGTTGATGAAGAGTATAAAGAAAGAATTTGAATCTCTGAAAGAAGCAGCTTTAGCTTATGTCATGTAATATGTATAAATAACCACATCTAATAATAACCACGTCTAATCACGCAATTTTAGTTAACCTTTTTTTAGTTAACCTTTTTTTAGTTAACCTTTTTTTTAGTTAACCATTTTTTAGTTAACCATTTTTAAATGAGGTTTTGTTATTTTCCACAAAATTCCTTATTTTCCAATAATATTTGATAATAAAGTTTATTCATCTCTGCTATTACTGTGGGCAAGTTTTTAGAAATAACAGTAGAATACTCTGAAATTATTTATGTTCAGCCGAAAACGTTTTCTGGATATATTTATGTGGTATTATACTCATTGTTTTAAGAGGGGATTTTGTGGTTCTGGAGTACAAATTGCTTATAGATGGGGAGTCGAAAGACTCGTCAACCGGAGAAACTTTTGATGATATCAATCCTGCTACTCTTGAAAACCTTGCTACGGTACAGGTAGCCGGAAAAGAGGATGTGGACAGGGCAGTTGAGTCTGCTGAGGAGGGGTTAAGAGTATGGAGCGAAGTTCCGGCTCCCAGAAGGGCTGAAGTGCTCTTCAGGGCGGCTCGCATCTTGCAGGAGAGAAAGGAAGATCTTGCCGTACTCATGACCGAAGAGATGGGAAAGGTGCTGCCCGAAACAAGGGGGGATGTACAGGAAGCAATAGACATTACCAATTATGCCGCAGGGGAAGGCAGGCGGATGTTTGGGGAGACAACAACTTCCGAACTCAAGGACAAGTTCTGCATGACCATGCTCAGGCCGATAGGAGTTGTGGGCATGATAACACCCTGGAACTTTCCTATTGCAATTCCCAGCTGGAAGATCATGCCAGCCCTTATTGCAGGAAATGCTATCGTGTTCAAGCCTTCAAGCGACACGCCCCTGCTTGCAATTAAACTTGTAGAAATCCTGATGGAAGCAGGCCTGCCTCCGGGAGTGGTAAACATTGTGCCAGGACCCGGAGGAAGCGTTGGAAAAGCCATCGTCCAGCACCCCCGAATAAAGGCAATTTCATTTACAGGAAGCCTTGAAACCGGAAAATGGATCATGGGGGAATGTGCAAAAACGATAAAGAGGGTTTCTCTGGAACTGGGAGGCAAAAACCCGGTAATTGTCATGGATGATGCCGACCTTGAACTTGCTCTTGAAGGTGTGCTCTGGGGGGCGTTCGGGACAACAGGCCAGCGCTGCACAGCTACAAGCAGGCTTATCCTGCACGAAAAAATAAAGGACGAGTTTATCTCAAGGCTGCTTGCAAAAACCAAATCTCTCAGAGTAGGAAACGGGCTTCTGCCTGAAACGGATATCGGGCCTGTAATTAATAAAGCCCAGCTTGAGAAAATTGAGAGGTACGTCAGGATAGGAAAAGAAGAAGGTGCAACTCTCCTCTGTGGAGGAAATGCTATAGATCCCGGGCTTCCGGGCTATTTTTTTGAACCGACTATCTTTACGGATGTCACGCCGGATATGAGAATTGCACAGGAAGAGATCTTCGGGCCTGTGCTCAGCATCATTATGGTTTCAGGGCTTGAGGAAGCAATTGAAGTTGCCAATAACACCAGATATGGGCTTTCTTCGGCAATTTACACCGAAAGCATTGGAAACGCCTTCAGGGCGATTAAAAAGATCGAAGCAGGGATCACATATGTCAATGCCCCTACAATAGGTGCCGAAGTCCATCTTCCTTTCGGGGGCGTAAAAGGGACCGGAAACGGATTCAGAGAAGCCGGGACAGAAGCTATCAAAGAATTCACAGAAGTAAAAGCCGTGTACGTAGACTACAGCGGTAGGCTGCAGAAAGCTCAGATAGATACGGAATAAAATATGGGAAGAGGGGGGAAGCATTCTGGATAACGATAAACCGGAAAGGCTTGAAAAATGGAAAAATTTGGAAAAAACAGAACGATCAGAGGACGCGATGAGGAAGCTGGAAACAGAAATTGACTTTTTCGAACAGGAAAATGGATTGAGTGATGTGGTTGGCCCAAAAGCCAGAGAGATCATAGGGCAGGACTGCAATGTAATATCTGCATGTGTAGCCCGCCCCTATCCCCTGGTTGTTGACAGAGCAAATGGTTCCATAATCAAAGACATAGACGGAAAGGAATACATAGATTTCATTGCAGGGATTGCTGTCATGAATGCAGGCTACTCAAATACTGAGGTTAAAGCCGCCATCTCAGCCCAGCTGGAGAAAATGGTCCACTGCGGATACGGGGACTTTTTTGCCGAGCCTCCATTAAAGCTTGCAAAAAAACTACGGGAACTTTCAGGCTACTCAAAGGTCTTTTATTGCAACAGCGGCACCGAAGCTGTAGAAGCTGCAATGAAACTTGCTCTCTGGAAGACGAAGCGCCAGAACTTTATTTCTTTTTATAACGCTTTCCACGGCCGAACCCTGGGTGCTCTTTCCCTGACCTGCTCAAAACTCAGGCAAAAGGAACATTTCCCTACCATTCGTACAGTGCACACCCCCTATGCTTACTGTTACCGCTGTCCCATTAATCTCGAATATCCTTCCTGCGGAGTCGAGTGTGCAAAGCAGATTGAAAACCTCATTTTCCGGAAAGAACTGAGCCCCGAGGACACTGCTGCCGTTTTTATTGAGCCAATCCAGGGAGAAGGAGGCTATATAGTCCCGCCCCCGGAGTTTCACAAGGAAGTAAGAAAAATCTGCACGGATAATGACGTTCTCCTTGTAGCCGATGAAGTCCAGACGGGCTGTTTCAGGACAGGCCCCTTCCTTGCCATGGAAAACTTTGAGGTGAGGCCTGACATTACCTGTCTTGCAAAAGCCCTTGGCTCAGGCCTCCCTATAGGCGCAATGCTTGCAGACAGAGACCTTATGGACTGGCCTCCCGGCGTCCATTCAAACACCTTCGGCGGAAATCTCCTATCTTCAGCTGCAGCTCTCGCTTCCCTTGAATTTCTGGAAAAGGAAAACATAGAAAACCATGTCAGAGAAATGGGAGCGCATATCCGGCAGCGCCTCAGGGAGCTGCAGGAGAATTTCCCCTGCATAGGAGACGTTCGTGGCCTCGGCCTTATGATAGGGGCAGAAATCGTAAAATCCGACAAATCCATAGACCCTAACCGAAGAGACAGGATCGTCAGGGAAGCATTTAAAGAAGGAGTCCTGCTCCTCCCCTGCGGAGACTCCGTAATCCGCTTCTCTCCACCCCTCGTCATGACCGATGAAGAGGCTGATCTCGGGCTCGATAAATTAGAAAAAGCGCTGAGGAGAACGGTGAGGTAAAGGTAGAATAAAAGTGCAATATATGACTTTTATCTAATCCCATCGGCGGAAAAAATTCTGATAAGAATAGACCGGAGCAGATTGAATGGCTATCTCCGGTCTTTCTGTCACCGTGCGCAGCACGGGCCTTTTCCAAAAAAGAATCTACAGAGATGAAGAATATAAACCAGGGTATCGTAGGAAGCGTATTTTATCTCCCTGAAAATTAGATCAGTTTATGGTACCCACGCTGAAAACACATTAAAAACCATCGGAAAAGATCTTCCTGAAAAAGCTTGTTTTGAGTTTAGACAGTTTTTATATTTTCTAAAGGTGCCGCGCCTATACAATGCGTTTTTTGTAAGAAAACACTGTACTAATTAGTGGTAACTGTAAACCCTGGGATTGAATAATTTTATGGTATCAGCTGAGAAAACAGAATCCATAATATCAATAAGTTGTGCATGAATCTTATAATTCTGCGAAAATCCCTGCCCAGTCTATAAAAAAGACCACAAAGTTGATATGTCTTTTATCAATACTTTAAATAACATACAAAATTTTATTCATAAGACGGGCCAAATGGAAACTTGACCATATTAATAAAAAAATTAAGTTCTTTTTATGGGAGGGGGTTGAAAATGGGAGTTGAATGAAAAAAATTAAGAAGTCATTTGGAATAAATTAGGTGGAATTGTGGCTTAATCATACTTTGATATGAGAAGCGTGCGTTGAATAGATGAATAATATGAAAGTGATTATATGAATGATTCACAGGATATTGGAAAATTGATTCAAAATTTGAACAGCGAAATAGCATCAATCCGAAAAGGTGCATTAGGTTCGCTCATTTCCATGGGAGAAAACGGCATATATCTTTTAATCAATGCATTGGAGGATGATCATTACATTATGGTACATTCTGAGATAACTGAGGCTCTGGGGTCCATTGGAAAACCTGCAATCCAGCCTATCCTGGAATCTTTTAATGAAAGTGATGCTAACATCCAGTGGGGTTTAATCAAAGCACTCAGTGCTATAGGCGAGCCTGCTATTGAACCACTCACTGAAATGTTAAAACTTGAGGATGATGTGAAAGCATCTAATGCTGCAAGGACGCTTGGCCTGATGGTAAATTATCAAGCAGTAAAGCCTCTTATAGCAATTTTAAGGGACAGTACAAATTATCATGTAAGGGCATGTGCAGCAGAGGCCCTTGGAAAAATAGGGGATCCTGAATCTATCGATGTATTAATTGAATCTCTGAATGATGACGATATATATGTTCGAAAATGCGCGGCAGTTGCACTTGGAAAGATTGGAAATAAAAAAGCGGTTTTTCCCCTTATGGACCTTTTGAAAGACAAGGATTATAAGGTCAGGGCATCGGCTGCAGAGGCACTTGGTAAAATCGGGGATAGAAGGGCAGTTGCACCTATGATAGAGGTGCTGGATTCACGTGGAGGAGGTTTCTATTTTTCTGCACATGAAGTCATAATGTCAGCTATTTTGAAATTCAGAACTAAAAGGACCGTTGAACTGCTTATTGAAGCATTTAAAGCGGAAAATCTTGCCATCAAGGAGCCTGCTTCTCAAATCCTTTCCAAGATGGGTAATTTAGCATTCGCACCTCTTATCAATGCACTGTACGATGACGATGTTGAGACCAGATATTACGCTGCTCAAAGCCTGGCTCAGATGGGAGACAAAAAGGCAATCGTACCGCTCAAAAGGTTAGCAAAGGATGAAAATGAAGACCCGGATGTTAGGAGAGTTGCAAAAAGCGCCCTTGCCAGCATAACGCAAAGCGACTGAGCAATATTGAAAACTATCGAGCTACAAAATGAGATCCGGAAAAAGGAGGTAAAAGTATGGAATGGGAATTAGGAATTGAAAGGAAAAGGATTGATCTGAGTATCAAAAATGAGCAGTTTAAACTGGAAACTCCTGATACATTGATACAGTTCAAATTGGAATGGTTTGTTGCTGGTCAAATGATCAATCAATTCAGAGCCATCCTGGTACCACCTTTCATACAGAAAGAGACATTGGTAGAAGATATAGATGGAAAAAACCTGATGATGGATTTTGTGATGTCTGCCAATGATAACTGGGTTATGAACATGATCTATGGAGATAAACAGTTCTACGCTGAACTATCAAGAAATGACCTTGGCAGAATTGCGTATGTGTTAGATAGTTATTTAAACAGTTAATCCATTCCAACTAATATAACTTATTTCATATTTATATTGGCGATCACAATTTCAAAAACACTGACTGGTAAAGTGGTGGGCTATAGGAGTATTTATTATGGAATCCAGGGGACTTAATGAAGGTCAATCCAAAGCCGTTGGTTATACCGATGGTCCGCTGCTAATACTTGCAGGACCGGGGTCTGGCAAAACACTGACTATTACTGAAAAAGTTGTCAATCTTACTAAAAATGGGATATCCCCTGCCAGGATCCTGGCATTAACTTTCTCGGAAAAAGCCGCAGGAGAGATGCAGGAAAGAATCGAAAAAGAAATTGGGGCAGAAAGCAATATTACTGTTTCTACATTCCACTCATACTGCAATGAACTCATCAGGGAATTTTTCCTTTATGCTGGAATAAACCATAATGTAAGGCTGATTTCTAAAGAGCATTCCCACGTCTGGGGAATCATCAATATAGACTCTTTTGGCTTTGAAAACATCGCAATTCCTTCAAACCATTATGATCTTATAACCAGTTTGCTTGAAGGCGTATCCCAGATGCGGGACCACCTTGTATCTCCTTCTGACCTGCAGGATTATATTGATAATAAATTGGCATCGGAACCTGATATTGATGAGGAGCAAAAAAGTGAATTGTTAATTCTCAGCGACCTTGCCAAATTCTTCGAACATTACCAGCAGTACAAGGCAGATAATAACTTCATCGATTATGATGACATGATAAATATCGCCTGCGATCTCCTGGCAGAGAATGAAGTGATAAGAAAACAGGTAAGCAAGCGTTACGATTACGTTCTGGTCGATGAATTCCAGGATACGAATTATGCCCAGCTTTACCTTATAAACCTGATTGCTGATGGAAATAACCTGACCTGTGTTGCGGATGACGACCAGTGCATATACAGGTTCAGGGGGGCATATATTTCCAATATCAGGCAACTTCAGGAATACTATGAGTCCCTGGAAAAGGTCCCTCTTGAAGTTAATTACAGGTCCACTTCACAGATCGTTGAAATATCCCAGCAGCTCATAAAGCACAATCCGGAGAGACAGGAAAAGAACCTTGTCTCCCATAACGGGGACGGGGACAGGGTAAAGGTTGTAAAGACCCCTGATGATATCAGTGAAGCCGAATGGGTGGCGGATGAGGTAAACAGGCTTGTGAATGAAGAGGGGCTTGAGCCAAACGACATTTACATACTTACCCGAAAAAGGGCGGACGGGAAGAAATTCAACGATGCTCTGAAGAGCAAAATGATCCCTGTTGAGTATGTTGGCAGCCTGAAACTGCCGAGTTTTCCTATAATCCAGGAAGCTCTGGCTTACATAAGTGTAGTTGCGGACCCATTCAACAACGGGATTGCCTTTGCGAAGCTCTTTTCAAGGGAAGGTTTGACCGAACATAACCTCCAGAAGATAAATATCCTTGCCCGCAAGCTCAGCAGGAAGCATGAGCTGGAAGGCGACGGGATATACTCTGTTCTTACCGATCATCTTGATGAGATCGACATCACGCAGAAAAGCCTTGTCCAATCAATACTGGCGAGAATAGAGGAGATGCTGGCCTTTAAGAAGAAACATCTTCCGTCCGATACCGTGAAGTATTTACTGCTGGAAAAAACGGACCTCTACCGTTCCCAGCTGCATGAGGACACGGCAAAGTCCAGAAAGAACATCAAAATCCTTAACTCGCTTGTAGAGATGGTGGAAGACCTTGAACTCGTCGATGGGGGCTCTGAGTTTGAGACCGCTATGGAACACGTAGGGCTTGTTTTCGGGCTTGACATAGAGGACGGAGAGTCCAGTGAAGAGAATACGGTCAAGGTCATGACCATACACCAGTCCAAGGGCAAAGAAGCAAAAGCCGTTTTTGTCTGCGATGTGGCTGCAAGGCACCTCCCCCTGAATTACATGAAAAAGCCTTTTACGGTACCTTCAGGGCTTGCAAAAGGCGTTCAGAGTGACGAAGAGGAGAAAGTGCTGCACCTTGAAGAGGAAAGGAGGCTCACCTATGTCGCAATGACCCGCGCAAAGGAACATCTGTACCTTGTCTTCCCGGAGATATACGCCGGAAACAAGACAAGTTCGAAGCCCAGCGAATTCCTGAACCAGATCAACTACCTGTCCAACCCCCTTGTTGAGTATATAGAGACCGAAGCCTCCGGCGCAAAAGAAGAGCTTGCAATGGAATCTCCCCTGAAGGTCAAGAGGGATGAGTACCAGCGGCTGGTCAACATGTACACCAGGCAGGGTCAGATCAAAGAAGCTCTGGAATCCCTTGTAGTGCTCGCACAGCTTAAGGAGGTCGAACTCAATGGAAATCTTGCCACCTTCGACCTGGCTGACCTGCTAAGAGTAAACCCCAGGGAACCCCAGGAAATAGAAAACCTGATCGTCAACCGCGTCCCTCCCCTCGTTGACCCTGATATGTCCTTTTCCGCCTCCAAAATCAAGGAATACCTGGACTGTCCTTTGAAGTTCAAATACAATTCCGTTCTCAACATCCCGACTCCCCAGAAGACCTACTTCCAGGTAGGAACCGGTGTCCACTCGGTATACGAACAGCTCTCCAAACTCAAGATGCAGGGCAACCCCATAGACCTCAACCTCGCCCACAAAATGCTTGACGACTCCTGGGACGGCACAACCTTCGCCTCGGACACCCAGGAACAGCAGGAACTCGGCAAAATGAAACAGATGCTGGAGTTCTGGCTCAACCTTGAAAAAACCTGCAAAAACGAAACCATAGAAGTCGAAGAACGTTTCGACCTCACCCTCGACGGCGCCCAATTCGGAGGATTCATCGACCGCCTCGACAAAACCCCTGACGACGAATACATCGTTATCGACTACAAGACCGGAAAAACCCCCACCAGCAAAAAAAAGCTCAAAGAAGATGTCCAGATCGCCCTCTACTGCCTCGCCGTAAAAGAAAAACACGGCAAACTCCCAACCCAGGCAGGTCACCTCTACGTAAACCCCGAAGTTAAAGAACTCCGCCTCGTGGATATTTCTGAGAAAGATGTGGAAGCCGTGGTTGTGAGGATCAAGAAGGCGGTTGCGGATATAATGAAGGAGGACTTTGAGATCAAGGAAGAGCCTAATTGTTATTTCTGCGATTATAAGGGGATATGTGGGTGGTGCAATAAATAATTCTAAATATGAGAAGTTGGAGATTACTTCCTAAATAATTTTTGTTTTAATGTCTTCAAATTCATTGAATCGTTAGAGGGTATATTGATGTCAACTGAGATAAAAACAATTAAAGATGTCATTAAATGCGTATTAGTGGAAGCTGGCGGAGTGCCACTTCATTATGAGGATATTAGGGAAATAATAAACCAAAGAGGTCTTTATAAAAAGAATATAGAAAAAATTACTTCAATAAAAACGACACTTAGTCGCGATTCCGATTTTGAGTTAGTTGGAGAAGGTAAATACAAACTCAAAAATCACATAGTACAAGATAATCTAGTTAAAAATTTTCTTCATGAGGCTTGTACTTTTGCTTTTGATGTAAATACTCAAATAGACAAATTATACCAATCCTTTCAAATCTGGGGATCTAAAAAACCGGAATTTAGTAACATAAGTAAAGATGATTTTATTCGTTATTTAAGTAAAGAGGGCATAGACATATTCAAAATAGATCCAAACGCAAACAACTTTAACTGTCTACCAGGTACATATGCAGATGCTCCAATTGATGAGAACGGTTTTACAACTGTTGCTTCTAGAATTTTTCCAAAATCAATCTTTAATGGGGATTTTATATCCTCAAATGAATTAGAGGCTAATTCTTCCTTCTCAAAAATAAGTTCAGTTATTGAAAGGAACGTAATTGATAACCAGATGGGGTATTGGAAAGAATCTAGAGTTAAAATATCCATCACTGGAAATTTACGTGACAAAATATTAGAGGAAGGAGATTGTCACACTTTTTGTCGCGGAATTTCAATAGTTAATAACCTTTTAAATGATTGGCATCATGAACCTTTTGCTTTGGATTACTTACATCGTTTTGATTATAGAAGAGATTTGAAAGTAATTTTCGGTACCAAAGAGGAGGTTATCGAGCACCGGAAAAAATTTAAAAATACAAATTCTGATGCTTTACTTTCAGAAATAAATAAGTTAAAGTTGGAGCTTATAAATCAAATCTCTTCTGAAGAAATGTATAATAATATAAACGAAATTCAGATGTTGTTTAATAAACTCAGAAGGAAATGCACAAGAGATCAAATTAGCGGAAGATATGCTTTTTACAGACCTATTAAGTGTAAAGTAGCGATTGATACATATCCAGTTTTTTTACTTGATAAAGAATATGACGTTATAAACAATCAAGAAATGGGCGGCTACGGATGCCATATACACAATGAAACTTATTCTTTTGAATCAGATTTTATAATGATGCCGTATGATCTTGAAGATTCATCGGATTTAGTATTTAGCCCAAAGTTCTATCAAGCTCTTTACCACGAACTTTATCATTTTATAGTTTATGATAGATACAGAGCCAGTGAAAAGATAAATGAAGGTTTTCCTGAACTTTATTCTGAAATATGTTACAAGAAGTTTCTGCACGATTTTATTTCTACAAAGGTTAATGACCACGAAATTGATGAATTCTTTGAAGAATACATGCGATTCCAGTATGAAGGCTCCTATAAGCCATATTATGATTTTGTCAAAGATAAAATGGTTAATATCTTACAACTTAATGAAGATCAAACAAGATCATATGAAACATTCTGTGAATTTATATCGAGGCTAATTAATAGTGACCAAGAAGTGTTTAGGGAATCTAATCCAAAATATATGAATGAAAGAGATATAATATTAGATTGTAAAGAGCAGACTCCGAAAGGGGACGAGATCTTTGAACAAACGCTAAGGCAATTTGAAAAATATTACTGAAACCCAAGTTTGACAGTCAAAATTAATATCAGTGTTCTTGGTTATGTTAACTGTCAAATCGGCTTTCCGACTAAAAAATGAAAACATTGGGTTAAAATAGAAGACAGTCTCTTTATAAACTGGTTGAATTTGTCAAATTTGGGCTTTATTGTTTAAGAATTGCCGGCGTAACAATATTTTGTTATACGGCGATTGATCTTCTTTTTAAAGAATACTTCATAACTTATTGATCTCCCTTTCTCAAGAAACAGCCCAAAATTATTCCTCAATAACCAGACTCCATATTCTTTTTAATGGCAACTCTGCCTTCAACTCATCATCAAACCGTTCGTAATACTTAAAAATCTCTTGAAGTATGTTCCCCTGATCCCATAATCTTATCGTGAAGAATGCATCCTTTGCTTCCTGTTTTGCTTCAGAATTAAAGCCTCCCCAAGAAACAAACAATCCCTGGTCAGCTCTTACTTTTGACATCACACCTTGAAGTTCTCTCAATACCTGAACACTTGCAGGCACATTTGACGATTTTACCTGGATGCAGATTCTTGGTCTGTCGAAACCCAAAGGACCTGGAGCAGCAAGGATGTCAATACCTCCATCTTTACCTGGAGGGGAGACTCTTGTAACGTAACCCTGGGCTTTAAGTATCGCATCAATCAGCCTTGCAAGACCATGACCTTTGAACTTAGCTTCGATATATTTTACAATTTGATCCTGGGAATATTCTTCTATATCGATGGTCTCTTCCTGGAGCTCTTCACCTGCTTCTTCTCTCTCAATTTGCTTTGTGTTTCCATGTAACAATTTCAAGACACGTTCTTTGGCACCATTTCTTTGGATCTTGCACACGGTCATGAAGGCTCCAAAAGAGTAGAGCAGGTCCTGGTCAAAAGCAGATCTTGGAAGCGTTTTCAACCATTTAACACGTCTGATGTGTTTGACATTATTAGACAGTTCTTTGTATTCGTAATCCCCAACAACCTCACCCAGAGCTATAGACGATTCTGTTTTAAGCGGAAGAGCAACCAGATCGCCTTTCTTAATGTCGTGGATAAATCTCCAGATCTGCCCTATTTCATTACCAGCCTTATTCTTACTGGCACCTGGATACTCTTTTCTGTAGATTTCGGTCAGGTCCTCTTTTCTTTTTAAGTTTGAAAAACCTGAAAACTCATTCCAGCCGATGGTGATCACGTTTTCTTCTATGGCTACCTGTTCCTGTTCACCATGTCCGCCTGCTCTTACCAGCCAAAGACTCATTTTGTATGCCTCTTATTGAAAAGTTAAATCACTGTTGACAGTTTTATGAATTTAGTGTTGATATAAATATTGGTAGTGAGGAAGAGTTACTGAAAATCGTATTCATGAAGATGAACTCAATTCTACACGAACGCAAGAAAGGTGTTAATCTTGTCAGATTTGATCAATTCCTCACTCTCCACTAAGTAAATATTCTCAATACAAAATCATAAGTTCTAAATATAACAACAAAGTCATACTGTAAATATTAATTCAAAAGGTATTTCGAATCGTAATATCCAAATTCAATTTATAGAAAAATAAGTGTCTGTAAAGTAAACATGCATATTTTCGTATCTTAGTATAACAAAATAAGGTACCAAGCTGATTAACAAAAAATAATTCCTGTGTATAAGATCTTCTGGCAATGGAAATGTACTTATTAAAATAACCAATGGTTTCCCTAAGCAAAAAACAACAAAGTATGTGTAAATATGGATCGATCTAAAATTAGCACTTTATCCCGCTTTGGATTTCGGTTTGAGAAAGGCGGCGTACATACTTCCCGCACAATGATGTTGGAAGATCTAAAGCTTTTACTATCCTATGTTAGCAGTCCGTCTGCTTCCAAAATTGATTATATCAAAGCTATTGAGGAAGACAATTGCCTCAGTAAACGCTCCGGAAAAACAAGAAAGCTTACAGGTCAACACCTTGTAGAACTATATTCACTCGACTCTTCAATTACTATTTTTCGAGCCCTCAGGTATTTCTGGGAGCGAGATACCGATGGTCAACCCCTTCTGGCTTTAATATGTGCATACTCACGAGATGCGCTTCTTAGGATGAGTGCACCTTTCATTATGCAGCATAAGGAAGGAGAAACAGTCAATCGTGAAACCTTGGAAGTATATATTGAAAAAAAATTTCCTGACCGTTTCAGCAAAGCAACCCTGAAATCGCTGGCTCAGAACCTTAATTCCACATGGACAAAGTCCGGTCATCTTATAGGAAAAGCAAAGAAGGTACGCTCCAGAGCCAGTGCAACTCCAGGATCTGTTTCTTACGCTCTATTTCTTGGATATCTAACCGGAGTTCGAGGAGAAGAGCTGTTCAGGACAGAGTATGCCTGTCTTCTTGATTGCTCTATAAACCGTTCTATTGAGCTGGCTGAAGAGGCATCTCGTCGCGGATGGATAGTATTCAAGCGGATAGGAGATGTTATGGAAGTTTTATTCCCAAATCTTCTTACAGAGCAGGAAAGGGAGTGGATTCGTGAGCAAAATTAAGCGACTTGTACAATCATACAGCAGTCGTATTGCAATCCCATGGAGGAGTGATGCAGCTGCGGCTCAGCGTGTCATTTTTTGTGTATATAATGAAAGTGACGAACTTCGCTTGAGGGCATCTATTGACGAGTTTCAAATTGAGACCAGTAAGTTAGATCATGGATGGGCCTTATTTGATCTAACAGATACCTTTGCTGATTGGCTTTCTAAACAGCGTTATGCAAAAAAATACTTTCAGCAGCCCCATCTTCTTAATGGACTGATGCATCGGTATCTTGTCTATATTAAGCAGGAGTTTGAGAAGTTCCTTGAGACTAATGCGGTAACTGAAGGATCAGTAGTAGCTTTAATGGGTGTTGGCTCACTTTTCGATTTTTTAAAGGTAAAAGCTGTTGTGGAAGAGCTCGCTCCACTTGTTGAAGGCAGGCTGTTGGTTTTCTTCCCAGGGAGCTACGAAAACAACAATTACCGTCTACTCGATGGATATGACGGATGGAACTACCTTGCAGTATCAATTACTGCAGACAAGGAATTTTGATAAAATATTTCAACAAAATCTTTGAAATAGCTTAATGTATTACAAATTTTATTTTTGTCTTTCTTTGTTTACTATTAAATGATTGTTTATCTGAAAAATGAAAACCATAGTGTAGAATTTAAGTTACTTTAGTTCAAACTTATTATTGATACAGCTTACAAAATACTCAAAGGTAAAGACAAATCAATCAAATTATCAAATACTCAATTTGATATTGAGAAATAGAGAGAGTTCATGGAAGTCCTCAGGGGGATTATAGATGAAAAATAGGGAAATATACCAGAAAGATCCGGCCAGTATAAAGCTCGTAAACGAGGGTGTAGCGTCCGTAAATGATGACAAGACCCGCCAGGCTATGGAGGTGCTCCGTTACGAGCTGGATACCTTTGTTTGTGATGGACAGTATCAAAAGGGTTTAGAGCATATTCTGGAGACTTACCTGAAAAATATCAATGAAGCACAGCAACCAGGAGTTTGGGTCAGTGGTTTCTATGGATCAGGGAAGTCTCACCTGGTAAAAATGCTTCGCTCTCTGTGGATAGATGTGACTTTTGAGGATAGGGCTACTGCACGCGGTATTGCCGATCTCCCTAAGAACATAAATGACCTGCTAAAAGAACTCAGTACCCAAGCAAAGAGGTATGGTGGACTTCATGCAGCTTCCGGAACCTTAGGAGCAGGTTCAAGTGAAAGCGTCCGGTTGGCACTTCTCCGAATCGTCTTTAAGTCAGTTGATCTCCCCGAGCAGTACCCTATGGCCCGCTTTGTTATGTGGCTGAAGAATGAAGAGATCTATGAGACGGTACGTGGGTATGTGGAGCAAAATGGGTACGATTGGGATGAGGAACTGGACAATTTATATGTGGCTGAAGGTCTTCATGCGGCGCTCATAGAATCCAAGCCCAATTTATTCGCATCAACTGAGACCTGCGCAGAAATTCTCAAGAATCTTTTTCCTTATGTCAAGGACATCAGTAGCGATGACATGATCAAAGCTATCCGTCAAGCTCTGACAAATGAGGGAAAGTTCCCGCTTACTCTTATTATACTTGATGAGGTTCAGCAGTATATAAGCGAAAGCAGTCAGCGTTCTATGGATGTTCAGGAAGCTGTAGAAGCCTGCTGTAAGAACATTGGTGGCAAGCTTCTTTTCATCGGGACTGGGCAAACAGCCGTAACCGGAACTTCAAACCTGAAAAAGCTGGAAGGCAGGTTTACGGTTCGTGTTGAACTTTCAGATTCCGATGTAGATGCTGTCATCCGCAAGGTTATTTTGGCCAAGAAGCCCCAAGCCATTTCTACGATTGAGCAAGTGATGCAAACCAATCTGGGGGAAATCTCCAGGCATCTTGCGGGGACAACTATTGGGCACCGAGAGGAGGATATTCAGTATTTTTCCCAGGACTATCCAATCCTTCCGGTTCGGCGCCGCTTCTGGGAAAACACCTTGAGAGTGCTCGACCAGACAGGTACAGACAGTCAGCTTCGTAACCAGCTTAGCATAGCCCACAAAGTCATCCAGACCCAGCTTGATGATGCACTGGGACATGTTGTCACGGCTGATTATCTCTACTTTGATTCTGCTGACAAGTTGCTGACATCTCGGGGCATCCCCCCGAAGGTGCATGCGAAAACAATGAGCTGGATTGAGGGCTCTGAGGATGAACGGCTTATGGCCAGAGCCTGTGGTTTAGTTTTCTTTATCAATAGGCTTGCTGGAAGTAATAAAGAAATTGGAATCAAGGCAACTATTGATACTCTTGCGGATTTGATGGTGGAGGATCTCTCTCAGGGCAGCAGTTACTTGAGGAGTAAGCTGCCAGGTCTTCTGAACAAATGTGAATTATTGATAAGAGTAGGGGATGAATACCGCATTCAGACCGAAGAGAGTGCTGCTTGGAATGATGAATTCTTAAGTCAGAGGAGCCAGCTAGCAAATGAGGCTACTCGTATCGATATGGAGCGTGATGGTCGTATTCGCAGTAAGTTCGGTGATATTTTCAAAAAGATTTCTCTTATACAAGGTGTCTCTAAGGTCCCACGTAATATTTCTCCAATATTTGATACGCAGTTGCCTCCAGACAGCAACGAGAAAATATGTGTCTGGATCCATGATGGTTGGGGACCAGAAGACGAAAGATCCGTCCGTGTAGATGCACTGCAGGCGGGCAACGAGTCTCCTACTGTTTTCGTTTTTATCCCTAAACTCTCAGCTGACGATTTGCGTCACCATCTCATGGATTACAAGGCTGCCAGCTCCACTTTAGATAAGAAAGGTGTACCCAATACACCCGAAGGAACCGAAGCTCGTGCTGCTATGGAAACCACAAAGCAGAACGCTGAAGGCAAGATAAACGAACTACTGAATGAAGCTTTCTCTGGAACCCGTGTATTTCAAGCTGGAGGGAACGAGATCCTTGGAAGCGACCTGCAGAGTATGATACTTGAAGCCGCTACAAATTCCCTCCAGCGCCTCTACCCTCAGTTTCAAATTGCTGACCACACTGGATGGCAAAAGGTATATGACCGAGCCAAACAGGGTTCACCGGATGCTCTCAAAGCAGTGGGTTACGAAGGTGAACCGGCTACGAATTCGGTATGTAAGGCTATTATGGGATTTATTGCAGGAGGCAAGAAAGGTGTAGATATCCGCAGCAATTTTGAAAACAAAACCTTCGGGTGGTCGAGGGACGCCGTAGATGGTGGAATCCAAGTGCTTCTAGTAGCAGGCCTCATAAGGGCACAGGACGAACGCGGGCAGAGTATTGATCACAGGGAATTGGAACGAAAAGCCATAGGCAAAGTCATGTTCAAAGTAGAATCGTCCACGGTGACAACTCTTCAGAGGATTCAGGTCCGCAAACTCCTTCAAAAGCTGGGCTGCCAGGTCAAACAGGGCGAAGAACCAGCAGTTATTCCTGAATTTCTTCAGAATATGAAGGATTTAGCCAACAGTGCCGGGGGTGAAGCTCCCAGGCCTGAACGACCGAACATATCATCACTGGACGAGATTCGCCTGACCGTCGGAAACGAACAGATTCTTTCTTTATATAATCGTAAAGATGAACTCACACAAGCTATCGACTCTTGGAATAACCTGGCTGAGCGTATCGAGGGACGCTGGCCTTCCTGGATAAGTCTCCAGGAACTACTTCGGCACGCTGGAGAAATGAAAGCTGCCAAGGAAGCACGTCAACAGGCTGAAACCATAGAACATCAACGCCTGTTACTGGCTGACCCAGACCTGATTCAAACTCTTGTTAAGTCTCTTGAAGATGCTTTACGCAAGGAGTTGATGGCTCAACAAAAGCGCTATGCAGATGAACTGGACAAACAGAAACAACAGCTTGAAGCAGATTCCTCTTGGAAGGAACTTCCTAAGGATGAATGCGAGCAACTGCTGGTTAAGTGTGATATTACAGATGCCCCGGAAATTACTGTTGGCACACACGATGAACTTTTGAAGGCACTGAAAAAGTACCCGATTAATTCTTGGAGCGATCGGATTGATGCCCTAAGCAACCGGTTTTCCAGAGCAAGAGAACTGGCAGCCAAATCACTTGAGCCGAAAACGCAGACTATCGATCTCCCACGCCGCACCTTCAAAACCGAACATGATATTGAGGCATGGATTCAGGAAGTAAAAGAACAGATCAAGACAGCCCTGGGCAAGGGACCAGTTGTGATTCGGTAATTGATTAGGGGGATTTGAGAATGCAGCCTCTTGAAAAAACATTGAGAAACAAACTCGAAAGAACAGTAAAGGAAGCCAGGGATATTGCCGAAGCCGCTGCTCGGGCATCACTGGAGCAGCTTGGTGTTGGTGAAGCTTCTCCTTTTCCTTATCTTACTGAAGATCAGAAGGAACTTCGCCGTAAACTGCGTGCCCACGGCCGCCAGTTGGGTGATCAGCGGGACCCTAAGGCAGAAACACAGGAAATCGAACGTCTCGTTGAAGAAGTAGCTTACGAACATTGGCACCGTATGCTCTTTGCCCGATTCTTGGCAGAGAATAATCTGCTCATGTATCCCGATCCAGTTGATCCGGTGGCTGTAACCCTCGAAGAATGTGAAGACCTAGCAGCTGATGAAGGTGCAAAGAACGGTTGGGAACTGGCTTCCCGTTACGCTGCCCGGATGCTTCCACAGATCTTCCGACCAGATTCACCTGTATTTCAGCTCATATTGCCACCAGAACATCAGCAGAAGTTGGAAAGGTTACTGGCAAACCTTCCTTCCGAGGTATTCACTGCTTCCGATTCCATGGGCTGGGTTTACCAGTTCTGGCAGGCTAAGAAGAAAGATGAAGTCAATAAATCTGAGGTAAAAATAGGCGCTCGGGAACTGCCTGCTGTCACACAGCTCTTCACAGAACCATATATGGTTAGCTTTCTTTTGGATAATTCGCTCGGAGCCTGGTGGGCAGCACGTCAATTGACCGAGGAAGACTTTAAAACTGCAACCAGTGAAGAGGGACTTCGGCAAAAAGCGTCTTTATCTGGTGTGCCATTGGAGTATCTGCGTTTCGTCAAAATAGAGGACGGTTTATGGGCACCTGCTGCAGGGACTTTTGATGGATGGCCTGAAAATCTCAGTGAACTTAAGACCCTCGATCCCTGCTGTGGATCAGGCCACTTCCTTGTGGCTGCTTTCCTTATGCTTGTGCCCATAAGGATGGAAATGGAGGGATTGTCAGCCCAGGAAGCTGTGGATGCAGTCTTGCGTGATAACCTTCATGGATTGGAGATTGACCAACGCTGCGTGGAACTGGCAGCCTTTGCCCTTGCCCTTACCGCCTGGCGTTACCCCGGAGCTGGAGGATATCGCACTATTCCGGAACTTCATATGGCATGTTCGGGACTTTCCATAAGCACCAAAAAGGAAGAATGGCTGGAACTCGCAGGCGACAACAATAACCTGCGGATGGGCCTTGAAGAATTGTACAAACAGTTTAAAAACGCCCCCGTCCTGGGAAGTTTGATTAACCCAGAGGCTAGCCTTTTCAGGGGTACACTCATAGAAATGAAATGGGAAGAGCTTGCACCCCTTCTTAGCAGAGTACTCTCTGGAGAGAAAGACGACGAAAAAACGGAAATGGGAGTGGTAGCTCAGGGAGTTGTGAAAGCGGCAATCCTTCTAGCCGGAAAATACCACTGGGTAGTCACCAATGTACCTTACTTATTCCGTGGCAAGCAGAGCGACCTTCTCAAGGATTACTGCGAAGAAAAATATCCAGCAGCAAGGAACGACCTGGCCACCGTTTTCCTCGCCCGCTGCCTAGAATACTGTACCAGAGGCGGCAGCACTTCCATAGTCCTGCCTCAGAACTGGTTTTTCTTAAACAGCTACAAGAAGTTCCGCATAGAACTGCTGAAAGAAGATACTTGGAATCTGATTGCCCGATTGGGGTCAGGGGCCTTTGAAACTATTTCAGGTGAAGTGGTAAAAGCTATTCTCATCAGCATCAGTCGGGGCAATATTACTCCCTCCATGATTTCTAGCCTCGATGCAGCCGAACCTCGCCAGCCTGCCGAAAAGGCAGAAACGCTTCGAAATTGGGACATTAGGCGAGTTGAACAGGCAAAACAGTTGGAGAATCCAGATTCAAGAGTGGTGTTAGATAAGTTAGATTCTGAAACACTTCTCTCTCGATATTCAGATTGTTTTGCAGGTGTACTTAATGGAGACTCTCCCCGATTTCAAAAAAAGTTTTGGGAAATAATTGAGTATGGTGAACTCTGGGTTTTTCAACAGACTACTGTTGGGGAAAACAAACAATTTGGTGGTCAAGAGCTTGTGTTATTTTATGATCTGAAAGAAGGTCATATAAGAGAAGATGCTTGGATCCGTCGAGAAAAATTGCATGATAGTGATCAGCGGGGAAATAGAGCTTGGGGTAAATGGGGTATTGCTATAAGCCAAATGAGAATATTACCTGTTTCCCTTTATACTGGTGCGACATTTGATTCCAATATTGCAGTAATATACCCAGCAGACCAAAGCTTAGTTTTGCCCATCTGGGCTTATTGCCAAAGCTATGAATATAATGAAGCAGTGCGGCAGATTGATCAAAGCCTAAAAGTAACCAATGCTACACTTGTCAAAGTTCCCTTCGACCTCGACCACTGGACAAAAGTAGCCGCCGAAAAATACCCACACGGCCTGCCTAAACCCTACTCCGAAGACCCAACCCAATGGATCTTCCACGGCCATCCGGCCAAGAGTGGTGAACCTTTACAGGTAGCTGTAGCCCGTCTTCTTGGCTACCGCTGGCCCGCCGAGCTGGATGCGGATATGGAACTCTCCGATGAAGCTAGAGCTTGGGTTAAAAAATGCGACGATCTTTTTTCCTACGCTGATGAAGATGGAATTGTCTGCATCCCGCCGGTTCGGGGAGAGACTTCAGCTGCTGATCAGCTCTTAAACTTGCTAGCCGCCGCATATGGTGATTCATGGAGCAATGACAAGCTCTCGAAATTGCTAAAACAAGCAGATCATGCGGATAAACCATTGGAAACCTGGCTACGGGAGAAGTTCTTTACCCAGCATTGTAAGATTTTCCAGCATCGTCCATTTATCTGGCATATATGGGACGGATTAAGAGATGGTTTTGCAGCATTAGTTAACTACCACAAATTGGACAAAAAATTGCTTGAAACACTGATTTACACCTACTTAGGAGACTGGATCAGCCGCCAGAAACAGGATATAGCAAATGGTGTTGATGGTTCACAAGAGAAGCTTGATGCAGCTGAAAACCTAAAGAAAAAACTTGAACTTATCCTTGAAGGTGAAGCTCCCTATGATATTTTTGTCCGCTGGAAACCTATTGAAAAGCAGCCCATAGGCTGGGACCCTGACCTCAATGATGGAGTACGCATGAACATTCGGCCTTTTATGAGCGTGACTGATGTAGGAAAGAAAGGTGCAGGCGTTCTCAAAGAAAAGCCTAACATCAACTGGAATAAAGATAGAGGAAAGGATGTTGAATCCGCTCCTTGGTATAATCCCGACCCTCAAAAGCATCCTAGCTATAAAGGCAAAGAAGGAGATAGAATCAATGACTATCATCTGAGTCTGCAACAAAAGAGAGAGGCAAGGGAGGCAGCGAAATGATCAAATCCGTAAATAAAGATTCTATTTCTCAACTAGATCAGATGCTAAACCTTTTTGCTCTGAAGGAGAAGGAATAAATGCGTTTCATAGAACATTTTATCAAAAGTATTCGTCAGGCTTCTGTATACAATTCAGATGTACAAGTAGCTCCTGCCTGCATCCTATGGCCGGACAGCGACAAGCAGTGGGAGGCTGTGATACCCCACCTGCAGAATGAGCTGCCTGAGCTCTTTGTCCTTGGCGATTACGATCCGGAAAAGCGAACAGGACCCGCTATCTGGCTGCGCTGTGTGATCGCAGGCAAAGCTGATGACGTTAATCTGCAGAGTGACAAGATTCCTATTTTCTACATGCCAGGCTTCAGCCGCCAGGACCTGCGGGCTGTGGAAAGCTGTCCTGACCAGCTAAAGCCCATGGCTGCACTCCAGTATCTTGGAGTGATCTGGTCGCAGGTCAATGCCAAGGACTGGACCATCCTCGCGTTCCTCAAATCTGACCAGGGAGGCCTGGGCTTGGATGTCGCTCTGGACAACGACACCAAGAATGCCATGCAAATGGCGCTTAATCCCCTGCTGGATGAAGAGGTAGAACTTCTCAAAGGTAAACGGTTGGACAAGGACCACTTTAATACCCTGCTTACCGGGGGTGACCCCGTCCGTGATCTTCTTCAATGGCTCGATCATGAGGAGACCTTCCACGCTGAACATGGCAAAAACGAATGGAAAGCTTTCGTGGATATTTGCAAGTCCCAGTTCGCCTTTAATCCGGAAAAGGATGGAATTCTTATTGGAGCATCTAAACTGGCTTATCATGAAGGGCCCTGGAATCCGGTATGGGACCGGTATAGGGAAGCTCCAAAACGTTATCCAAATATACCTGTCCAAATCCGCAGATGCAAACCCCCTACTGGGACACTCCAATGGTATGCAAGGGAAAGCAAATTTGATGGTTGGCCACAGTGGAATGAAAACAATGAAGACAAACTTCGCATAGCTCTGGGCACTCTATCGGGTTTACCACCTCACGAGGTCCGTAAAAAGCTTTCAGAGTTTGAAAATGAGCATAAATCAAGGCGCATTATGGTGTGGGCTGAGCTGAGTGAAGCCCCGCTTGCACTTGCTATGGAATACCTCTCCGTTCTTGCTTCCTCCACAACCACCCCTCTAGCTGCAGGCACCATTGAGGACCTTATGGCCGGCTACATGAATGCCGGTTGGAAAGCAGATGATGCCGTGATGAAAACTCTTGCCTGCGTGGAAAGTGAGGAAGATTTCGAGGTGGTCAAGAAGGTGATTCAGTCCATCTATACCCCATGGGCAGAAGACTCCGCCAGATACCTTCAAAAGGTTGTGGAAAAATCCGGGTATCCGGGTGGTAGTGCATCTAGCTGCAAAACGCCTCATTACAAAGATGGAGAATGCGTCCTTTTTGTGGATGGGCTTCGATTTGATACAGCTAAAAGGCTTGTGGAGATGCTTACTTCTCAAGGATATAAGGTGGACGAAAAAACAGCATGGGCAGCTCTCCCCAGCATTACAGCAACCGGTAAGCCTGCTGTGACTCCGGTGAAGGATAAGATAAAAGGTGAAGATACCAACACCGACTTTGAGCCCTGTGTTGCTGAAACGGGTCAGTCTCTCAAAGGTGGTTACCATCTGAAAAAGTTGTTAACCGATGCCGGGTGGGAAATTCTTGAGCGGTCATCGAATGGTAATGGGAATAGCCATGCCTGGTGCGAATTCGGCAATATCGATCATGAAGGTCACGACAGGGGCTGGAAACTCTCCAAACACCTTGAGAACATGCTAAGTGAGATTCAGGACAGGATAATCCGCCTTCTTGAAAATGGATGGAAGAATGTTCGTATAGTCACCGATCACGGATGGCTCCTGCTTCCAGGTGGCTTGCCGAAGACCGATTTACCCAGTGTACTGGCAGATAGCAAATGGGGCCGCTGTGCCTCAATCAAACCCGGTGCCACAACAAGCGAGCGGCTCTATCCCTGGTACTGGAACACCAATCAATATTTCGCTCTGGCGGATGGCATTAGTTGCTTCCGCAATAATATGGAATATGCCCACGGTGGCCTGAGCCTTCAGGAATGCCTGACATTGGAGCTAAACGTTTCATCTGGAATATCCAAGGCTTCAGCTGTTTCCGTGGAATTTACGGACATCGTTTGGAATGGATTACGTTGCTATGTCACAGTTGATGGTGAATTCTCCGACTTACGACTTGATATTCGCACGCAGCCAGGAGATTCATCTTCCAGTGTAATTTTGAGCGTAAAGCCGTTGAAAGATAACGGAACAGCTTCTGTAGTCGTTGAAAAAGAAGAACTGGAAGGAGTCAGTGCAACCATCGTTTTACTCAATTCTAATGGTGAGCTTGTGGCCCAAACTGATACAGTCATCGGTGGAGGTAAAGAATGAACGAATTGGATCAGATAGACAGGCTGGCAGCCTCATCTCTTGATGGATATCTGGTCCGGAAAGACCTTGTACGGACTTTTAGCCGTCAATTCCCAGTACCTACCTATGTCGTGGAGTTCCTTCTGGGGCGTTACTGTGCGAGCATCGATAATGATGAGATTGAGGAGGGACTTGAGATCGTCCAGCGTCAGCTCAATTCTCGAACCGTAAGGGCCGGAGAAGAAGAGCTTTTCAAGTCCAGAGCAAGGGAAAATGGTGAAGTGAAGATCATCGATCTCATCACTGCCCGCCTGGACGCAAAAACTGACTCCTATGTAGCAACACTCCCTAGCCTTCAGCTAACAGATGCCCGGATCAGTGCTGAGCTGGTAAGTGAACACGAAAGGATGCTAACTGGAGGGTTCTACGCCGAGATTTCTCTCAAATATGATGCAGCTATTGCCCAGGAAAGCAAGGGACGGCCTTTCGGAGTTGAGAGCCTTCGAGAGATTCAGTTATCTAAAAGAGATGTCCTGAACTTTATGGCTGAGGCCAGGAAAAAATTCTCCACCGAAGACTGGAAAGTTTTTTTACTTCGAAGTATAGGTATTGAACCAGCTACTCTTTCTGAAAGAGCCAGGAACGCAGTCCTGCTAAGGATGGTACCTTTCGTAGAACGCAACTATAACCTTGTGGAATTAGGACCTCGCGGCACCGGAAAAAGTCATCTATTCCAGCAAGTTTCACCTTATGCTCATCTGATCTCAGGCGGAAAAGCCACAGTAGCAAGGATGTTTGTGAATAACTCCAACGGTCAGCGTGGACTTGTCTGCCAGTATGATGTAGTCTGTTTTGATGAAATTTCTGGCATCACCTTCGATCAGAAGGATGGTGTCAATATCATGAAAGGATACATGGAATCCGGTGAGTTCAGCCGGGGCAAGGAGAGTATCCGTGCCGATGGAAGCATGGTCTTGGTCGGTAATTTTGAGGTAGATGTTGAGCACCAACAACGCGTTAGCCATCTCTTTGGTCCCATGCCTCCGGAAATCCGAGATGATACTGCCTTCATGGATCGTATTCATGCTTATCTGCCAGGATGGGATGTGCCCAAGATCAACAAGGAATTGCTCACTGATCACTTTGGTCTGGTCAGCGATTTCCTTTCGGAGTGTTGGAGCCAACTTCGCAATCAGAGCCGAGTGTCTCTGCTCCAGAACCGTGTGTTCTATGGAGGTGCACTCAGCGGTCGTGACACTAATGCAGTGAATAAGACAGTTAGCGGGCTTTTGAAACTTCTCTATCCCGGAGGCGACACAGACATTCCTGAAGAAGAACTTGAATGGGCTGTTCGGATTGCAATGGAATCCAGACGCCGTGTTAAAGAGCAGCAAAAGAGGATCGGTGCAGCAGAGTTCCGGAACACTCATTTCAGCTATGTCCTGGGAGCAGATGGAATCGAAAAGTTCGTTTCTACACCTGAGCTTCAGAGCGAAAATAGCATTGGTGGAGATCCTTTGGAACCAGGACAGGTTTGGGCTCTCAGTCCTGGCAGTATCGACGAACACCCTGGGCTGTACCGTATCGAAGTAAATGAGGGTCCAGGATCAGGTGTTAAAATCCTCAACAAACCGGTTCCACCAGCTTTTCGTGAGAGTGTGAACTATGCTGAACAGAACCTCTACTCCCGATTTATGCAACTGGTGGGAGATAAAGATCCACGCCATCATGAATTTACAGTCCAGTTACGCGCTTTTGACGTCTCAAAATCTGGGGCAAAGCTTGGAATGGCGTCTTTGGTTGCTCTCTGTACATCCTTGTTAAGAAGGAGCGTTCGTGGCGGCTTGATCATCACCGGTGAGGTTGCTTTGGGAGGTTCCATTGAGCCTATCCATAACCCTGTGACTATTGCAGAGATTGCTGTAGAAAAAGGTGCAACTGCCCTGCTTATGCCCGTGTCTTGTCGTCGTCAGCTTTTCGACCTCTCCGATGACATGGCAACCAAAATTGATATTCAGTTTTACTCGGATGTTCGAGATGCTTTAGTGAAAGCTATGGTAGATTGATTTGAGGTCTGTGTATGCAAAGCAACAACAAAAAAGATGGAGATTCCTCGGAACAGACTCATGCTCATGAATACATAAGGGAAGAAATCGCACGCAAACTCGGATTAGATCCAGACAATTTCCCTGAGAAGAAAATTTCAGTGGGTGACTCTTATGTAGTCGTCACAGGTTTTTCAAGAGATCCCAATATCATTTGTGAAGCCTCAGCACGGATCGGTGAGACGAAAGCAGCACAGACTCATAAAATAATGAACAACGCTCTCAAAATGCTTTTTCTTGAACAACATTTAGGGGGGTCATTTAAGAAAATACTGGCTTTTGTTGATAAGGAAGCTGCACGTAAATTTACTGGCAATGGCTGGCATGGAGCATGTTTAAAGAGGTTTGGTATTGAGACCATGGTAGTAGATGTGCCTGAGTCGATAAAGCAAGATATTTTGCAGGCTCAAAAGAGGCAGTACAGGTAAGGTACGGTCAACAAAAGTTGTAAGTTATTTTTCCAAGCAATTATTAAGAATTAAAACAGGGAGAACCTTAGTCTGTACCACACTGAAGTAAACGAATTTTCGGCATCAGGTGTCATAATTTTCAATAGATTGGTTCCTCTTACCTTCCGTGAAAACATTCGATATATATAACAAACTCTCTATACTCGATTTTTGCTCAAATCACGATGGAATGGATTGGAGTTTTGCGGTCAAAAACCAAGTCGTTCTTAGCTACTTTACGTTTTTCAGGTTTTCTGGTTTAAAAAGCGCTGCAGAAGCTGTTTCATTTTATTTCTCAGAAAGGTTAACAAACTTCAATGTAAATTCACCATCCGAGGTGATGAAATATATCTTTTCCTTTTTGCTTTTCTCCCTGAACTCCTCTCCAATAAGCTTCCATCTAAGAAGATCTTTGGTCATGGAGTTAAAAACACCGTCTTTCAGTTCCCTTTTAGCTTTTCCTGTATCTCTTATAGGAATATATTGCTTTGAAAGCTCTCGGAATAACTCTTTTCTTGGCATAGTACCCGATTTTTGCTTGCTGAGAATCTCAAGTATCCTAACTCTGTTAGGGTTAGTCTGGAAGTCGTGTATATGCACCTTGGGAATTGCAATTGTTTTTGCTTTACTTTCCATGTCTACGTGATATGGGATTGCCTCTATCCACAAGGCCATCATGAAAAGTCCGATTGAAAGTGCTTTTGTACCCCCGGATACATTGAAATAGTACTGAGCATCGCTCTTCTTTTTGTAAATATTGAAAACAACATCCCTTATATAATCAAGGGTATCTTCCTCGATGACTATCTCGTGTACCCCATTTTTTACAAAGGGGGAAGCTATTGTTTTCAATTGTTTTATTGATTCTCTGATCTTTCTTCGGGTTTCCTGGATTTTAGGGTAATCTGAATCTTCATAAACCCTTTTTTCAACGATCACATAAACTTCTGTAGCAGGTGAAATATTATTGACAGCTATGGGAAATGTATTGTGTATATTTTCTCCTGCACTCATTATGTGTATTTTGTGTCCTTCAGTCATAGCTGATTTCCTTTAAGAGTCTCGTTGTCAAATAATGCTCTATTAATTCATAAATACATCTATTAAATAACAGGAAAATCTAAAAAATAATTAAGTTTATAGAAACTAATTTTTTGTTGATGAAGAATACAAAAATCAAATCCGTAAACTGGCACCTAATATCGGTTTGCAATTACTCCTGTCGTTTCTGTTTTGCAAAAAACCTGGGGGAATGTCATCTTCCGTTCCAGGAAGGAAAAAAAGTTATATCGAAACTCAAGGATGCGGGAATGGAAAAAATCAATTTTGCAGGAGGTGAACCTCTACTGCATCCCAGACTACTGGACTATTGCTCATACGCTAAAAGCCTTGGTATGACGGTTTCCATAACAACTAACGGTTATCTCTTGAGTGGGAAAATTATCGATAAAATGGATGGACTTGTTGATTGGATTGGTCTGTCGGTTGATTCTGGAAGTGACGTTATTGAAGAAAAGTTATGCAGAGGATACGGTGATCACGTGACCCATTGCATCGAAATTGCCGATAAAATTCATGAAGCAGGCATTCATTTAAAAGTAAACACCACAGTAACCCGCCTGACATACCTTGAGAACATGCGCCCAATCATCCGCAATTTAAATCCGGAAAGGTGGAAAGTCTTCCAGATGCTCCATCTTCGGGGTGAGAATGATGACGCTCTAGCTGATTTATCAATATCAAATGAACAGTTCGAATATTTTGTAGATAGGCATAGACTTTTCAGGCTTGAAAATGGAGATGCCCCGGTTTTTGAATCCGCCGACGACATGGAGAATTCGTATTTCATAGTGACGCCGGCTGGAAATGTTATAATTAATGAAGGAAGAGTTATTTCTAAATACTGTCTTGACGAAGTACTTAATAAAGGAATTCAGAATATTGTAAATGTTGATAAATACGAGCGGCGTGGTGGACTGTATAATTGGGCAAATTGATCGCATTTGATTGACTTCATTATAGGGGAAATCTACTATGCATATCACTGAAGATGCAATGAAATTCTTTCTCTATGAAACCCATCTATTACAAAAAAGTATTACATTCGCTGATATTATCCGGGAAAAAAGTGATGAAGAAAAAAAGGCTCTTAACCTTGAAAATAACTTAAATGAATTGTTTCTGTTCAGGATGCAAAGAGACCCGGGATTCCAGCAGTTCGTCCTTGAATCCATCTCTCAAGATAAAGAGTTAATTAAGAAAATCCAAAAATACATAACAAAATTATTTTGTGACTTTACATGCAGTAACGCCACTTTCTACACAGGCGTTGAAGAAATTGACATAATTGAGAATCAGGAATTAGAAGAGATTATCGCTAACCAGGTGGAATACTACAAGAAAGATTTTACTACTTTTATTACAGCCATAGACAATTCCAATAGCATAAAATTTTACCAGTACCTCTACAAGCAGGCGGTCAGCATTCAGGACGATGTTGCAGTAACTGCAATTCGGACAATAATCCATTTCATAGAGGCATATCATGCTTTTGGGAAAATGCCATTTATAGAGGCTACTGACCACATCCGAAAATCGTTTAATAGAAAACGTGATCAAGAATCCCAATACTATATTTATCGCCATCTGAGATACTCGGATTACTATGTAAATCCTGAGAGAAAAGAATATGAAATGTCCTTACTAAGATGTGTTTCCTTTCAAAAAGACACTCGAGATATTATCGCTACTAATTTTGAGGTTGATGCACCCGCTTTTCCCTGGATGGAGAAATCTGAGTTTTTACTACTAGATTCTAATAAAAAACATGAATCTATACAGTACATTAGGTTCACTAACGCTGCTCTCTTTATTGTAGCTGAATTTTGGTTTGGGGCAAAAGAGGAGCAGGAAAAGCTTGCAATTCTAAACAAAGAATACACATTTGAGATTGATGAAAATAATCTTTCTTCCCTTTCCATCGAAGAAATTGATGCATCTGCAAATGTACTGTGTGATGGGGGTTATTTTAGTGATGCATTCATACTTTTTAATCACTGCTTTAATCGTGTAAAATCGGATATCGATCGATTTTTCTTTCTTGATGACATGGCATACTGTTGCAAAAATATGGAAAACTATCAGGAGGCAAAAGGGTGGTATGAAGCTGCGTATGAAATTATTTCTCAATATATTGACAATAACAACTCTATCTTCCAACCCTCCTTACATGTAAGGAAAACTAAGTTTTCAACGCAATATCTTACCCTCCTTGTAAAAAAGTACATTGCAGAAATGGATTACCATCTCGGGCATGAAATTGAAGCAAATAAACGCATGAAGGAGGTTTTAAAGGACCTTAAATTGCTAAACAATAATGAAAAAACTAAACTTCTCCTCGAAATCTCCATAGGATATCATAATACATTTAATCCAAATGAAGAGTACGAGATTCTCAATGAAATTTTAGGTAGGAGGGACATCAATTCTCTACTTTGGGATCATATACATAAAAGACTGACTTTCTTAGAAAAATGTGTCAATACAGCAGGAGAATATAATATTGAGATATTGAAAAAGGAAGCTCAATTAGAAAAAATACCTTTCATATTATCAAAATTTGAACCTTTACTCAATTCATTCCAGTTCACGCGGGCCTTAGAGATAATCAAAAAGTTTGTTTTTTTAAACTGTAATGAAGGTACATCTGAAGACCTACCTATATTCCTTGCAAGGGCTCATTTTGAAACTCAAGACTTTGATAAGGCAAGGATGTATTTTGAATCATATCAGAGAAAGTACCAGCAAAAAGATAAATTTGTTCGATCTACTGCCGGCTATCTTGGGATATGTTTGATTTTGGAGGGAAATGACGACGAAGGAATAAAATCACTAAGAGATGAAATTTCTTCATTTCCTTTAATTTTTAAGGATGAAGAACTGGGAAGAACAATCGGCACATTACTCAATAATGTTGTTTCCGAACTATTTTGGATTAAAAAAGAAGAAATTGTAAAAATACTCGATGATTTAACCCCTGAAATAGAGAAGTATCTTCCGATTGAAGAATCTACATATTATGCAGTGTCGGCATATGTTTCAATACGTTGGTTTGAAAAAGCAATTGAGGCTGTTGACAGATTAATAAATGAAAAAAATTTCGATGAAAACAATCGAGCTCTATTTACCTCCAGAAAAGGGGACTTATATTCTGATGCATGTGACTTTGATGCCGCAATCTCATGTTATCAGAAGGCAGAGAAATCATATTACTATTCTCTACCTACACTTGAACGTGCTATGCTTATGCACAGAATGGCTGATGCTTATATTGAAAAAATGAACCTTATAGAAGCAAGGAAATGTTTAGAAATAGCCTTCAAAATTGCTCCGGAAAACACCGAGGTAAAAAAATTAAAAATTGACCTAGGAATCTTTCTTGACGAACATCTCAGCCTCGAAAGTGTGAAGTGTCGTCCTGCAAGACTCTCACTAAAGACTGCAGAAAGGGAAGCTCTTGACCTCTACAGGAGTATTAACGAAGAGGAAGAGTTCGACTTTTCTCCACCTCTTGGCTATTACGCAAAAGGATTGGAAATATTGCTCAATGAAGAGGTCTGGACTGATGTTAGGTCCAATGTATTTGATGAATTTTCTACAGATGAATACTACGGAATCCCAAAAGCGTACTATTCGGATCTCCCATATTATTTGAAAACTGGCCAACTAACCAAGAACTCTAAAAGGCAAAAGTCAGTTCCTCTCGGCACATGGGAAAGATTTGATATTTATGGGATTAATGGACACCCCGTCATAGACTCTGTGAATAAGCACATTAAGGAAAAAGTAGGGAAAAAATATAAAGTTATAAAGGCGGCATGTGCCTTTTTAGCTCCTTATCGAAATAAGGTATTCCATAAAGAAGTCAAGGGCAAAAAAGAGGTGATTGAACTTAGACATGAAGCCGTTAGTCATCTGAATGCAGTGATTGAACTCATCTACGGTTCCGAAAATATGGAGGAATTTAACAAGACATTTAAAGAGAAACATGGAGATATTGCACTATTTGAGGAGGCAATGGAATATGTCACTAAGGGGAAAGATGATGAGGCTTTTGATTTATTAAGTGAGGCATTAAAGATCGATCCAAAAAATAATGATGCTTTAGTTGGAAAAGCTCAGATACTTATCAGAAAAAAGGAATTTGACAAAGCTGAACAGTGCATTGATTCTGCTCTATCTATCGATGAAAATGATTACGATGCTTTCCATGAGAAAGGAGTTCTCTATTTTGAACAAGGGAGATATGATGGGGCAATTAAAGACCTCCAGGACGCTATTCGTATCAAGCCTGACCATGAATATGCATGGCTAAATCTTGGATGTGCATTCATGGGAATGTATGATCACTCAATGGCACTTCAATGCTTTAAAAAAGTCTTCGAGTTAAATCCAGACAATGAACATGTCAAAAAAGAATTTGATAATTGCAATAATGCAGTTCAGCATGCAAAAAAATCGTTACCAGATATAGAAGAAAAAATCAAATTGAATAAAAATGATGGTGTGTTACATTTCGCAAAGGGTTTAATGCTTTTTATGCTAGGGAATTATTCTAAGGCGCTGGAATCCTTTAATACTTCTATTGACCTTGGAAAAAATGACGCTGGAGTGTACCTGTTCAAAGGCCAATCACTTATGAGGCTAAATAGATATGATGAGGCTGATGAAGCGATCGAAAAATACAATAAACTAAGTGAATCTGCAAGTGGAAATAATTAAATTCGTCATGGGGGGTTTTCTCGAAAATTGCCACTATTAAGAGCCTATCCAAAAAGTCAGTAATGCATATTATAAAGTTACAATGATAGCGTCGGAAAAGTCTGAAATCTATAACTTATCGCACACAGTCATTGAAATTTAAATTAATAAATCGGCATCATGCGAAATTATTAAATTTATGTACAATGATCAAATTGGGCAAATTTTAGGAAATTACGGACTTTTCCGACGCTATCTACAATACACCACATAATAAATTCAAACTTCCTGCCGACTCCCCTCCAGTAACTTCCCATGCGAGGGATGGCACGTAAACACCAGTATCTGCTTTTTCTCCGCAACCTGTTTCAGCAATTCAGCTGCGTTCTTTTGCCTTTCGGGATCCATATCGACAAGTGGATCGTCCATTATCATGAAACCGCCATCTCCCAGGAAATGCTCTGCCATTGAGACTCTCAGAGCCAGGGACAGGACATCCTTGGTTCCTGCAGAAAGCAGGTCATAGGTAAGGAGTTCTCCGTCGTCGCGGACAAAGCCTTCAGGAAGGCAGTCGTCCATCTCGATCCTGTTGTAGCGGTTGCTGGTCATCAGGGATACATATTCTTCCATGTCTTTTCTCAGATCACCGAATGTATCAGAATCCATATCCTCAGAGAGTTGTGAAGTGACCTGCATTACCCTTTCAATAGCTTTGCCTTTTCTGAGGACCGCCTGGAATTTATCTTCGGCTTCTTTCAGGAGGACCTGGAGTTCCTCGGAGGATATGTCGGGTTTTTCCATTCCGGCTCTACTTTCCCGCAATTGGTTCCTGGTTTCTGTTTTGGATTTGAGATTGACTTTCGTCTTTTGATATTCCTGAAGAAACTCATCAGGATCATCGATTCCTTCCGGCAGGGGGGCAAGCTTCTTGATCTTCTTGTCGACCTCTTTATTTTCAGCCATCTTTTCTACAAGTTTTTCCATTAAACTTTCTTTACTTTCATGAGCTGAAACGTAACCCGCGATCTTTTGCTTATGTTCTTTTAATTTCTCAGTATGGTTTCTGGAACTGTTCTGGAAACTTGATCTTTCTTCCACAATTGTGGCTATATCCCTGGTCGCTACTTCCGGACCGAGCTGTTTTATCTTTTGTTCAAGTCCCTCGTATGTATCTTCGCCCAGTTCTCCTTTCAGGTTGGATTTTGCAGAATTGACCGCATTCAAATGTTCCTGATAGATTCCATTGGCAGTTATTGCCTCCTTCAGTGAAGGTACATCGTACTTTTGGAGCAGAGCAGCATTTTCCTGCACAGCTGAATCGTATTCTGCTATTACTTCTTCGACATTGCTGTCGCCTGAAGTAACTTCAATATTCCAATCTGTATGCTCAAGTCTGAGCCTTCCTCCGGCTTCGAACTGGACAGATTCATTTTCTGCAATTGTTTGGGATGACGGGGCTTCCAGGTCTTTCCGGACAGATATCTCCATGCCTTTTTTAGCCTCAAATTTGATAGCAAGCTTTCCGGCATCCATTCTGGCTTTAAGGCGGTCCAGTTTATTGTGGGCTTCCCTGATCTTTTCAAGCTCTTCTGAGGTCAGCTTCTTTACAGATTCAAGCTTTTCCTTTGCTTCGTCGAAGACTTTTTTCTTCTCTTGCACCCGGGCAAATTTCTGGATCAGATCTTTGTTTTCCTGTTGAGACCTGGCAATCTTCTCTTCTTCCTGAACTGCGGTTAATTTTTTCTGGATCTCGATCAGTTCACTTTCAAGGACTTTTATATTATTTTCAACAGCAGGCCAGTCTTTGGCAACTTCATTTAACCTGTCAATTTCCATTTAAAGAGCGCTTTGTTTCGCCTCCTGGGTTTGCCGCTCTTTTATACCATCCACGATAGGCTCATTCTTTTCCACAAAGCTCTGCATCCTGGAAATGGCTTTATCATGATCTGCTATCTCTTTATTGATTCTGTCGAGTTCCTGCTCAAAGATGCGGGCTTCTTCTAATTCAACCCTTACGGCTTCCTTTGTGTAGAATGCATTCAGTATCTGTCCGACACCTCGTTTGTAGGGGTTATTGATGCCTCTTTTTTTATCCTCTGGACAATTTAATTCACCATTCCATCTGGCAAAATAGTTATTTTGCAGCTCATTAATATCAGCGTTGAACTTATCGATACGGACTCCATCGGTCTCCAGCATTGACTTTCTAACAATGTCCCCAAGGGAGTAAATCGTATCTTCATCTTTGGCAAGCTCGTCAAGGGTTCTTGAAAGGCCGGACTGGTAGGTCATAAGGACCGATCTGTATGTGCCTTCCCTGGCACGGAGCATCGGTTCCAGCATCTCCGCAATAGTATCCTCTTTTGTGACCAGACCACCATTTGGTAACGTTAATTCGGAAGAGTTAGTGTTGCCCCACATCTTTTTAAGAGTATATTTGTTCCCCTCATTTTCAAACTCCAGTTCTACCTTTACAGTATCTCCGCCCCCAAGAGGTAGCCACCTTTCGATTTCTTTTTCAAAATCTTTTTTCTTAAGTTTTGAGGGAGTAAAAAGGACTTTCTGGATCGCATTAAAAATAGTAGATTTCCCTGTCTCGTTTGGTCCCTCTATGACATTAACCCCATCATTGAACTCGAGCTTTTTGTTGGCAAGACAGCCAAACGGGCTCAATGTTATTTTTGTAATTTTCATTTTCTCACCTTACAGATTAGTTCATATGCCGTTTGCAGAGCTTCCCAGTTGTCCTCATCTTCTGCAAGTGTTGAAAGTAGCCTGTGGGGAAATGACCCTTCTGTGAAATTCTTATCAATGAAATCCTGGTCGATCATTTCAGCTACATCATCGTCATCGATGATAGGATGGAATATTTCCGGAAGGAAATCATCTACCTGAGAGAGCTTTTCATATTCTTCGATCGCCAGGCTTCCCTTGAGTTTTAGCTTGAGCAGTGTGTTCCCGTAATTTCCTTTCAGCGAAGCTTTTATCAACTGCTCGAGGTCACAGGAAGGTCCAAGTTCAATTTCCTCATGCAAAAATCGATATTTTCCGGTGGAAAGTGCCGTGGGATGTATTCTTTTCGAATCATCCAGTTCCAAGATCCAGGCTTTTCCTTCGTGGCTGCAGTCAAAACCGTCAGGTTCAGGTGTTCCGGAATAGAATATCCTGTCCATGCTTCCCGGATTTTCAGGGTACTGGATATGAGTATGGCCCAGAAGCCAGATGTCCATCCCCATATTCTCAAGCTCTTCATGGGTCATGGGGAAATAATTGCTATCAGGGTCAGGAGATACGCCATCAAGGCTGCCGTGGGCGATCCCGATGTGATACTTCGAATCATCCTCGATTTTATTCTCTTTGATCCACCCAACACAATTCTCCTTTGAGTGCTTTGCATAACAGGGCGCAGGATAAAGAATTCCATCGATATTGTAATGGTCTAAATTTTCAGCACTGTTTTCTGTGAGAACTTTTACATTGTCCCCGGTGTTCTCCTCAAAGATATTCCATAGATCATTAGTTCCTGTGGTTATAAAGTCGTGATTTCCAGGAAGCACAGCAACAAGCTTTCCATGAAAATCTCCAAGCATTTGAGCAGCCCGAATTATATCTTTATTGTCAACATAGACACGATCAAAGAGATCACCAGCTACAGCAAAAAGGTCACACCTTTCTTCATTCGCTTTATCTACAAGATTTTGCAAAGCTGTGAATCTTGCTTCAGTTAACATAGACTGTACATCTGGATATCCAGAAAACTTCATACCAAGATGAAGATCCGATGTATGGAATATCTTTAGTGACATGTTTCCTCATTCCGTCTTATTAAACATACATCTTTTTAAAATAAATAAGTATGTTTGTATTGAGGTTTATAGTATATTTCACTTTTTGCAGTAATTTTTTTATACTGAACTTTCTGGTTGTTTTTGTTTTTGTTCTTCCTTTTTCTGGAGTAAATTTTTCTTAGGGGAATAATATCTGGCAGGGAATGCCTTATTTTTCTATACCCAGATCCATAAGCTTGCGGCAGGTTTCAAGGTATTCCATGAATAGACTGTACAGCATTTCATTCTGGAAAACAAGCTTCAGGTCGTTGTCCCTTCGGTCCTTGTAACTGAATTCCCCTCAAATAGCAACAGAATTGAGCTTTATCAGGCTGCATGTTACTGCAAGAGAAAATATCAGATAGACCAAATCAGGTCGACCAACTGTTTTGCCGTGCATTCATTTGCCTCGACAGGGGAAGGGTACTCGAAATTCATTCTTCAAGAAATGAAAAGCGCCTCCTTGAGAGGAAAAAGCGAGTTATTGGGAATCATTTTGATTTATCATGTATGCAATCCTGTAAAGAAAGTCACACTTCCTTTGACTCCTTTTCAGTAACTTCTAAATACATCGAACTATCCGAATCAATGAACTTTTTAATTCTCCAGTTGTTGTCCTTCAAGATCTCTTTCATTTTGGTCTTTACACTAAGAGGTAACCAGACCATGGAGCCGCATAGCTCCCGTACCTTAGTATTGGATTCTCTAAAAAATAGAACTCAATAAGAATATTGTAATAAATACAATAAGTAAACAAATGAATTTTGTGGTTAGCAGAGGTATAAAAAAGGCTCATGAATTCTATTATTAAATAATCAGCCCCCTTCAACTGGCGAAAGTTTTTTTAAGTATGGCTGTATATTTAGTAATATGGATTATGAGAGCAATGAACGGGTTAAGAACGATAGTTCAGCTTTGATTGTTTTTATAACTATAATTGCAGTGGCTGTCAGCCTTCTAGGGATAATGGTATCCATGAAGTAACTTTGGTGGCCTATTTTCCGCAGACATGTCTAAAAAACGACTCTTTTTATTTATTATTAATTGAGCTGGAAATGGCAGCTCAAATGTGTTGCTGACTCTATCATATATGTGCTGATATGCACTTACACACGGTTATTGTTATATTCTGTGAGATTTGGATCATATGTTAACCAGTTTCAAACCAAATGCATATTTATATAATTTATGGGAAACACCATCAGTAAAATGTCTCAAAATCTAATGCCGACCTGCCGAGAGTAAACTCAATTACTCAAAAACGAGAGTTAAAAAAACAAATTTTGATTTATGGGATAAGTTCAACAATAAATTGTGTGGCATCCACACCTATATCTACCTTTTTCCTTTTTTTCTATACCTGAGGGGAAAGTTAAGCACTAAAAAACGTACCATATTAAAAACATATTTAAAACAAAGTGATACCAGCAAAAAAACAAGCCATTTTTTAACAATCTTTATCATGTGGACTATTAATTATAAATACTATTTTTTTCTCTATACTACTCTACAGGATAGCTACACATAAAAATAATAAATTAAAGATAACTTCGTTAGATCATAAATTACAGATCATGAAATTCCAAATGTATCCCCTGTTAAAAGTAATGCGTTAAGTTTCAAAAATAACTTTTGTTAGGATATGTTCAACACATGTCAACTACCCCTGAGCTAAATACTCAGGGGTTTCCTGCTGAGGGTTTATGAAATCCTGTTGTGAGTTCAGATTATATGGCGCATGAACTGCGTTAACTGAAAACTTGATTCGCTGGAAAAAATAGAGGTAGTTTAGGGAGTCAACTACCCCTGAGCTAAAACTCAGGGGCTTGTCTAACAAGCCCTAGTTGACCAGATCACCGATCAGGAGAACGGAAAATCGGTAAACGATAGGAAAGAATACATAGTTACCCTTGAATGTCGCCTCAGTTTAAGGCTCTAAGGATGCCGGTTAAACAGTCCTGAGAGGTAGGGACAGTGCTTGCATCGTTAAACCTTTCCATATCAGATCGAGAGGAGGACGGATTCCTGAATTGACTGGTTCCAGCTACGCTGTAACACTCCAACTTCACGAAGTTGAAGTCCTTCCATCTACGCTGTAACACTCCAACTTCACGAAGTTGGAGTCCACAATTCGGATACGCATAACTCTTCGGAGGAAAACTATATGTTAGTTTTCGTAATTAATCAAAACAAAAAACCACTGATGCCCTGTAAACCTTCAAAAGCCAGAAAGCTACTGCAAGCAGGCAAGGCAAAAGTTGTTAGAAATACGCCATTCACAATCAAGTTACTTTTCGGAAGCAGTGGCTATACTCAACCTGTAACTGCAGGGATGGATACCGGCTCTAAGGTAGTGGGCTGTGCAGCCATTGCTAACGGAAAAGTGTTGTATCAGTCCGAAATCTACCTGAGAGAAAACGTTTCAAAAAAGATGGAACAACGGAAGATGTACCGGAGAACCAGAAGAGGTCGAAAAACAAGATACAGACCCGCAAGATTTGATAACCGGGGAAATTCAAAGAAAGAAGGAAGATTGGCTCCTTCTATTCGAAGCAAACTTGAAGCTCATTTCCGAGAAAAGATATTTGTGGAATCCCTGCTTCCTGTAATCAAGTGGAAGGTAGAACTTGCTTCCTTTGATATTCACAAAATAACAAATCCGGAGGTTTCCGGGGTTGGGTATCAGGAAGGGGACCTTAAAGGCTTCTACAATGTCAAAGCTTACGTTCTGGACCGGGACGGCTACACATGCCAGCATTGCATGGGAAAGTCAAAGGATTCCCGGCTGCATTGCCATCACATCGTTTTCAGGTCACAGAAGGGGACAGATACACCGGAAAACCTGATTACGCTCTGTGAAACCTGTCACAAAGCCCTGCACAATGGAGAATTCAAACTTTCAGGGAAAAAGTCAAAAACAAAAAATGCAACTGAAATCGGGATCATCAAATCCCAAATCCGGAAATCTGACTGGAATTTTGCAGAGACTTTCGGGTACGAAACCAAGTACAGGAGAGAGCAGATATTGAAGTTGATAAAAACACATTACTTTGATGCTGTTGCTATTTGTTGCAGGGACGATCAGAAAGTAGAGGTAGAAAAGTCTGTTTTTCTAAAAAGAAACGTTAGCAAGGGGGATTACCAGCAAAGGACAGGAAAAAGATCCGAAAAGAAAATACCTACCGGGAAACTGTTCAACCTGAGAAAATTCGATCTTGTAAAAACGAGTAAGGGAATGGGGTTTGTCAAAGGCAAAAGGTCTTCCGGATTCTTTGCTATTTCGGATATGTTTGGAAACAAAATATCAGATAGTGTTAACGTGAAGAAAATTTGTGAACGATTGAAGGCCAGGACAACAACACTAATTCAACAGAGCAGGATGGGAAAGTTTACGCATTCCTCCCCTGAGCTAAAGACTCAGGGGTTTCCTGCTGAGGGTTTATGAAGAAACATGATGTAATTGTTGTCGGAGCTGGCGTAAGCGGGCTTCTGGCTGCGCTGACACTTTCCAAGCATGGAAAGAAAGTCCTTGTTCTTGAGAAAGAACGGTATCTTGGGGGAAACTGCAACAGCTACATGGTAGACGGGTATCAGGTGGATACTGGAGCACATGCAATAACTCATCTGATTGAAGGTCCCCTCCCGAGGCTGATTGATAATTACTTTGATTTCCTGCCTGTATTTGAGGAATACGGGCACTACTATGTCCGGACTGAAAATACTTTTACCAAAGTCCCTTCGAACCTTAAGGACTTCGTGACTTTTGATGTGCTTCCGAGGAAGGACAGGCTAATCCTTTCACAGGCCCTTACGAAAGCCCTTACCCTTTCAACTTTCGGAGTAGATCTTTCGGACCAGTCAGTTTATGAGTTCCTTCCAAAAAATCTTTGCAAAGACACCTATGACTTTGTGGATACAATCTCAGGTTTTCTTTCTGGCAAGTCAATGAGAGAGACCTCTGCCCAGCGTATTCTTTCTGGCAGCAGTTTTGTCAGGGACAGCATTACGCAGGAGCAGTTTGATGCCATGATCGGAAAGATCGAGCCAAAAAAACGCCAGTCCGCCGAGTCCATTCTATCTTCGATCCTTCCATACCATCTACATGCTTCTCTGCAGGCCCGCATGGATAGAGTTGCCCGGCCTTTCACATCCCTTGAGAGGCTTGCTACAAACAAGGTAAACTATTCCCAGGGATATCCAAGAAAAGGTTTGAAAGCTCTGCTGAATGCCATCCTGTATTCTCTTCCGGAAACAGTAGAAATAAAAAAGGAGTGCGAAGTAAAAAGCATCCTGGTGCAGGATGGAAAAATCGCGGGTGTGGAAGCTGATGAAATCTATCCAGCCGATCTTGTTATCTATACAGGCTTTGCAACCGAGCTCCCAGGGCTTGTAAAGGAACTACCACCGGCTTATAAAGAAGAACTTAAAGGAATCGTGCATACTAAAAGCTTGACCATCTGGCTTGGCTTGAAGGAAGAACTTCCTGAGTTCAACTATACAGGCTCTGAGATCTGGTTTAAAGACTTTGCATACTGGGCAATGCCCATCAGCAACTATGATCCTTCCCTTGCTCCAAAAGACCGGCAATTGGTAGGGTTTTCCTTTGTAATAGACAAGGATAAGACTGAAGAGCATGAGCTCAAAAAAGCCTATGCCACTATTTCCCGTGCCATTCCAAATATCGAGAAACACATCGATATGCAGCATGAACAGATTATGGTCCCCGAAAAAGCCGCAGTCACAATTAACGGAAAATTTGCGGATATCCGGACTCCTGTCAAAAATCTCTACATCGCAGGCACGGATACGGACAAACGCAGCATGGGAATTACCAGGGCATCTTACTCGATAATTGAGCTTTTAAAAATCCTCAATGAGGATGGAAATCTCCATTAAACATTAAATTCAAAAATCTAAATTCTCTTTTTCTTTTTCTTTTTGTTTCTTTTTCTTTTTTATTCTCTTTTCATTTTTTTATTTCCTTTTTTACTTATTTACTCTTTTTACCCTCTCTTATTTCTTAATTCATCTTGTCTGATTTCAGCAAAACTTATACAGGCAGCCAGCCTCTAATTATGTAAAAAAGAACTGAAAAGAACTTCCGGATCAAGACGAAATAAAGAATAAATTTAATCTCATAATTCCGGTATCTGGTGATTGGTAATATGCCTTCTGAAAATGTGCCTGAAAAGGGCTCGATTTCTGGTTTTGAGCCTCCCTGGTTTTATGCAACTGAAGAAAGCAGCCTGAAAGAAGGAAAGCTTCTGCACGTTGAACCCGGGGGAAGAAATGTGCTTCTCCTTAAGGCGGAAGGGCAGATCCATGCTTTCTCAAACCTCTGTCCTCATGCCCGATGCCCTATGGATACAGGCAGGCTGGAAGAGTTCACCCTCACGTGTATCTGTCACGGCAGAAGATTTGATGTAAGGACAGGGAAATGCCTGAACGATTCACTGGAACTGAAGCGGTATGAATGGAAACTTGAGGGAGATAAAATCGGGGTAAAAATTGAAGAATAAATCGTAAACCTGATCTTTTCACCTCTGAATTCATGGTTTGCTAAATGAGTAGTGTATGATTTTCGGGCAGGAGGGAACAAAATTAGTAGCATTTCAGGGAATAAGGGGACTTTGAGCCTTGCATTCGGGCTGATCAGTGTAATTTTTTCTATTTCATTCTGGTTCGGAATAGGGAACCTGTTTCTTACATCCTTTGCAATACCCTTTGCTCTTGCAGGCATCATCCTCGCCAGATCCCGCCTGAAACAGGGTCAGGACGCGACCGCAAAGGCAGGACTTACAGTAAGCGTGTTTGGTTTTTTGCTAAACATTGCAGCATTCATTTTGTTTATTTCCTTATTCAGGTGAGGCAGAGGTAATCAAATTTTATTATTATCTTTTTCGTTGCAAAATATTTCTATTTTTTTACGGATTTTTTGCCCGGGTTCCAAAAAACTCTCAACCAAATTTTATATATATTTGGACCTTAAATCTCGCATCCATTAAGGGATAAATATATATACCCATACAGAAAACGATTTATAGAAAATTATATATGCAATAAATAGGTAAATAGATTCCGTCAGCAGGCAAATGAAGAAGATCTCATTACCGGACAAAAAACAATAAAACAGAAAGAAGTGATGATGGGATGACAAATACCGAGATTTTTGATAAGTTACGTGATGCGATCGTAAACCAGAACATCGCAGGCACTGCACAATTAGCCAGGGAAGCCCTCGACGCAGGAATTCCAGCTATTGACATTATTACACAGGGCCTGTCCCTCGGGATGAAGATTGTCGGGGACAAGTTTGAAGCCGCCGAGATTTTCCTGCCCCAGATTATGATGTCTGCAAAAGCAATGAACAATGCAATGGAAGTCCTTACCCCTGAACTTGCAAAAACAAGGAAAGAAGGAGAAGAAACAGGACTTGCAATCACCTTTGTTGCAGAAGGAGACATCCACGACATAGGACATCGCCTTGTCACCACCATGCTCGGAGCAAACGGATTTGAGATCCTTGACCTCGGAGTAGATGTCCTTAATGAAACCGTTGTTGAAGAAGCTGCTAAGCACAAAGGGCAAAAGGTTCTCCTTGTAGGCTCAGCCCTCATGACCACCTCGATGCTCGGCCAGAAAGACCTCATGGACAGGCTCAGGGAAGAAAACCTCAAGGACAGCGTAAAGTGCATGTTCGGAGGAGCTCCAGTATCCAAAAAGTGGATCGAGGAAATCGGAGCAGACGCAACTGCAGAAAATGCTGCAGAAGCTGCAAAAGTTGCACTTGATGTTATGAAATAATCCTGAGGAGGCCGAAGAACATGACATTCACAAAATCATTCGATTGCTACGAATTTTACGACAGGGCAAAAGTAGGGGAAAAGTGCACCCAGGACGACTGGGACCTTATGAAGATCCCCATGAAGGCAATGGAGCTCAAGCAGAAGTACGGGCTTGACTTCAAGGGAGAGTTTGTCCCGACAGACAAGGACATGATGGGAAACC
>NZ_JAQUVZ010000024.1 GCF_028693135.1 Methanosarcina sp. | reverse complement strand
TCTTTGGCTTTTTCTGTGCAAACTGAAGCTTCTTCTTTGGCTTTTTCGGCACTAACTGAAGCTTCTTCTTTGGCTTTTTCTGTGCAAACTGAAGCTTCTTCTTTGGCTTTTTCGGCACTAACTGAAGTCTCTTCTTTAGCTTTTTCTGTGCAAACTGAAGCTTCTTCTTTAGCTTTTTCTGTGCAAACTGAAGATTCTTCTACCGTTTTAGTTACAGGCGCTGCTTTAGTCTCTAATGCTTCGTTAGTTTTTTCGCAAACTGGTTTTGTTTCTGTACAAACTGGTTTACAAATTGGTTTTGTTTCTGTACAAACTGATTTTGTTTCTGTACAAACTGATTTTGTTTCTGTACAAACTGGTTTACAAATTGGTTTTAATGTTTCTTTAGTTTCTGTACAAACTGGTTTACAAATTGGTTTTGTTTCTGTACAAACTGGTGTACAAACTGGTGTACAAACTGGTGTACAAACTGGTTTTGTTTCTTCACAAATTGGTTTTGTTTCTGTACAAACTGGTGTACAAACTGGTGTACAAACTGTTTTTGTTTTATCGTAGACTTCGCCAGTTACATTGGATGTTCCATCTCCTTCATCCATCTGGTCGAGTATCTTCTTCGCTTCATTTATCATGTAATCCGCTTCATCAGCCGAGATCTGCTTGCATTCCTTCATTCTTTCAGCGAGATGGATGAAGGACTTAAGCATGGAAATGGATTTTTCATCCTCATCATTTTCCCAGTAACACATTGATGCATCAAGGAGAGTAGTCAGCCCTGTTTTTGTCATCACATGGCATTCGTATGTAAATTCCACATATTCCTTGAGAGTCTGTATATTATCCAGAGGCGTTAATTCATAGATGGCAGTATTGACAACTGTTTCAGGTTCAGTCGCTGGTTTAACCACTACTTTTTCTTCCATTTCAGGTTCAGTCGCTGGTTTAACCACTACTTTTTCTTCTTTTTCAGTTTCAGGCGCTTCTTCAGCCTCTACTTCTTCTTCCATTTCAGGTTCAGTCGCTGGTTTAACCACTACTTTTTCTTTTTTTTCAGTTTCAGGCGCTTCTTCAGCCTCTACTTCTTCTTCCATTTCAGGTTCAGTCGCTGGTTTAACCACTACTTTTTCTTCTTTTTCAGTTTCAGGCGCTTCTTCAGCCTCTACTTCTTCTTCCATTTCAGGTTCAGTTGCTGGTTTAACCACTACTTTTTCTTCTTTTTCAGTTTCAGGCGCTTCTTCAGCCTCTACTTCTTCGTCTTCTTTTTCAGTTTCAGGCGCTTCTTCAACCACTACTTTTTCTTCATCTTCAGGGACAGTCGCTGCTTCAGCCTTTTCTACACTAACTGAAGCATCAGAGATTTTTAAGTTTATCTTGTTTATTGGGAACTTCTGATACACTTCCTGATTTGAAAGATCGCTAAAAGTGTTCTCACTTACTATTATATTCCTGAAACTTTCGTGATCTGGGAAATAGACTCCGTATATTCCACTATTTTGAACATTATTTGTAATTATAAGAGTGTCTCCAATACCACTTTCACCTCCTTGATACGTAACCCCGGCGATTCCATCCATAATATTATTTTTTATTATATGCACTCCATCATTTACACTGCCTCGTCTTACGACTGCCCCATATCCACCATATACTTCATTCTCGGTAAATTCTGAGTATTGTGTACCGTCAAGAAACGCAAAAAAGTACGGAAGCTGCGGATATATTTTATTTCTAGTGACTATATAATTAATAGTCACTGGATGAGCATCAACAACATCAGAGCCGGCGATTTTTGCCCCTATTAGAGTGTTATCAGCGATAAAAACGTCTCGATTTAAAGATTTGCGTTCAGCTGTATTGCCTGTTATGGCATGCCTGCAATTTTCTATGTGATTATTTTCAATATTGACAAAAGCCGAGCCACTAGCTACATTTACACCATATCCACTGCCGGGCTTAAGGCAGTCATATATTTCATTATTAGTAACATCCACATTAAAACAGGAATACAGACAAATAGCCCCAAATCCACTATTACTGAACTGAGAATTAGTGACAGAACTGTCCTTGCAATATTCCATAACCAGTCCATGATGAGACGTTGTCGCACCCGTGTCTTCCAGCCTTATATTCTTTATATGCATTTCAATAGGTCTGTATACTTCAGTTTGGACGGTCTCGGACAAGCTGTAATCTCTAAGAAGTGGTTGATTTAAAGTGACGACATTTCCATTTACACTTTTAACAGCATATATTTCCCCTGTCATTTGATCCGGATAATCAAGAGGACACCACTTAACATTTTTCCAGATCTTAATCAAGTCGTTCTGGCGAACCTGGGAAGCGTCAGTTAAAACCACTTGAGATGAACCCTTTTTAGCGTTAGCTGCCAGGTTTTTGCTAGTGATCAATGATCCACTGAAATAAATCCCGTAGAATTCTTTTTCAGAATTTTGAATGTGAAGAGTTACTTTTCCTTCGCCTATTATTTTCAGACTTTTACTACCCTGATATATTCGATTTTTTATATAATAGTCTCCTTCGCGGATAGTTATGGTGTCTCCGCTTTTTGAGTTATCTAGCGCCTCCTGAATGCAAGCGGCATCGTCTGTATAATCAGATGTCAGATAAAGACCGGATACAGCTGGTTGAGCATCATCGTCAATTACGATATTTGCTGCCAAGGCAGCAGGGCTACTTAACACAAGACAAAAAAGAGTAAGGGCAAATACTGTCAAATAAGTTTTTAAAGTTTTCATTATAAATCATCCCAAAACTTTATTTAACTTCGTTATAGAATTCCTCCATAGTATCCACTCAACCATAATTTCCAAAGATAAAGATAGTAAATCCGATTCTCACTGGCAATGAGAATATAATATTTCTTTAAACTTTCCGATTTTATAGATGGATTTTCATACGATTGAGTGACTATTATGTGTGTTTTTCAACAAACAGTTCAAACTTAAAAACTCTGTCCTTCTATTTTGTGTACTCTTCATTTTTTTCCAAAAGATATGCGTTAATAAATGCGTTTTTTTGGTTATAAGTTACAACAATTACCCTGATGTGTCAAACTAAGGATTTTAATTAAGCCTGGGTAAAACAGGTCTGATCCTGGCTTCTTCTCTGCAGGCAGACGCAGTTATATTTTTACTGGATATCGGGCAGGTTGCATGTTCCTTCCCTAAGGCGTTCCGGGTTCCAGTCTCAATTGTAGTTTTCCTGGGCTTTTGTTACGTCATTCGCCTGTTCACATTCACTGTTACAGTTATTCTGGTTACATTCACTGTTACAGTTTCTGGTCACAAGTTGTCTGATAACTGGGTATAGGGGCACAGGTTGTAGAAGGTACGGGAATTAAAGTCAACGATATTAAAACAACAAAAAAGGATTCTATTGCCTTCAAGATTGACTTTCTGTTTATATTCATGCTCTACCTCCTATTTTGCTTACTTTTGGTCCGATAATACCTGTACTCAAAAAACGTTGGGAAGATGAACATATAAATATACTTATTATAGAATGTCTGAACTGATGCACGAAAATTAAATTTAAAGCTTTATAATACTTTATTTTATTTTATAAAGGATTATTAACACATTGTATACGATTGATATTTTGAAACACTTAAATGTTAGGTCCACAAAATTCATCAAAAAAAGTTTGAGAAATTTGACACTTACAATCAAGGTCATGAAAAATCGGGTTAATAATATATTATTGCGAATTTTGATCGGATAAATAGTTTGATTGTAACAAAAGGGAATGGAATTACTTAAAAAATATAACCAATTTTTATAAATTTATGTAACTTGTCAAGTTCAGTTGGGCCAAAAAAGAAGGGAAAATATCAGTTCCAATTAGTGGCTGTCAAACTAAGAATATAACTATATATTGTGCTATTATATTATATCAATCGAATATATACAGGCCGTCAAAAATTAGAAAATGGAAAAAATTAAGGAATATAGATAACAGAACCCTGAAAAAGGAGGCAAAATTCTGTTAAAAGGGGGTAAGATTCTGTTACTTTCTCCTAGTTTTTTCCACTTTATCCAGAACTCATGCTTTTTATTCAGAGTCTCCAACAGTTATCGTATATTCAAAATTCTCAGTATTTATCGGATGAATTGAAAGCTCCCAATCTCCGATTGCTCCGGGTATTGTATACGTTTCGGTATAGTACTTTCCGTTATTTTGATAGCCTGCGCTTTCATCATTTAACCATACCGGGAAATTATTCCATCCAATACTTACACTGTCTCTCTGCATTGTTTTTACAAGGGTCATATCAACAGGGCTGGAACCGTATTTCAGGTTCAGTTCAAACGATGGGTTTTGATTTTTCGGGGGGGAACGCAACCATGCATCCGAACCGTACGTATAGGTGGAAACTTCAATTGTTATCGGGTCTGCAGTCCTGGTGCTGAAGGTTTTTACATAAGGAACTGAAGGCTGTTGGTTAATTATGAAGTTCAGGTCTATTTGCGGTTCATACCCATTATTCTCTTTCCCGTCAACATTCATTTCGATGTAACTATTGTAATTTCCGGTAGCATTTTCCGGAACAGAGACCTTAATGGCTATGTCAGCGATTTCACCTGGGGTTAAAACCGAAGGTGCAGAGATTTCTATTGCGTCGTCCTCAAAACCAAATGTGTCAAGTGTATAATCATATCTGGTTACTTCCGGATTGATGGTGATATTTTTGTTTGCTACGTTTTTGATTTTCATCGTGTACTCATATTCCTTTCCAGCCTCAATGGTATCATAGATGTAACTTGTCTGAAGCTCAAGCTTCGGATAAACCGGAACCATGACAGAAAGGTACATTGCATTGACATACTGAGGATAGACGTATGTTTCGGGATTTGAGAACACATCATCTGTAAAGGCAATATTAGTTTCATAGTTCCCACCATCCGCATCCTCGGGAACGTTTATTTCAATGGTAAATTCCTGTTCTGTATATGGATCTACTGTTGTGCTTGCCGGGGATATGGTTATCCAGCTTTCATCTAAATTATAACTGCTGTAAGGCACAGCTACAACTTTCGGTTCAATGTCAAGTGCTTCATTACCATTGTTTCTGAAGCTTACATTGAAGCTGTTGCTCTCTCCCTCCTGTAGATATAGATTATAATAACTGGGATTTATTTCATGTATTACGATTTCATCCGGAACGGGAGGACAAACTGTTTGGTTTCCATCTCCTTCATCCTCTGATTGAGCAAATGCAGCCGGTACCCATACCAGGCAAAGCATTAATCCTAAAAATAGGGATCCTGCCCTCAATAATGTACTTTTACCCATATTTCAGACTCCTTTTCAGACTCCTTATTTGTGTGTTACATCCAAAAACTGTTTATTCTATTTTATTTTGCATTTTCACAATGGCTAAATTCCAGAATTTCGTGATTTCTGGACTTCAGTCAGGTATACAGCCTATGTAACCAACGCAATCAAGCTTCCGGGGTGCCCGCAATGGTGCAAGATCACAGGAAGACTTAACAATTGACTGAGAGAACAATTGACTGAGAGAACAATTGACTGAGAGCTCAACAGTGTAAAGCAGGTAACTCTCCACAGGTGATCCTCTGTCCGTCTCGCAGACGTCTGACAGTTTTGCAATGTGCGTAAGTTCCGTAATAATTGTATGTCCGCATATAAAATACTTGCGACTTTTGCAAATCTTTGTAATTGAACCCTGAATAACTCAAAAAGAAAAGTATTGGAGAAAGAGGCTTAACTGAAAAAATAAATGTCTAAAAATAAATATCTAACTCTTACATAGTTGAGAGTCTGCAAAATTAGTGTCATAATATAAAGTACTTATATTTGCACTATATATTAATGACGTTTTTTGTGAGAACAGGTACTTTCGATTATTACACTGCAGCGTGTTTGTACTGATAGATATATTCGTCTACTTATTTCAAGCTGACTTTCGGGAAGAACTCCTCTTTTTTTCTAAAAACACCCATAACTTTTCGCATTCCTCAACTGTCAGTCCGATCTGTTTGACCAGATATTCTTCGGTTTTGTCGTTTTTAACCGTTCCTTTTAGCAGATTGCTTACTGTATCCCTGTGGTGCCCTGTTATCCTTTCAATACTCCGTATCCCATTTTTTTCGAGAAAAAGCTTATATATCAGCCTTATTTCAGGCCCAGGCAGATGTTTTCGATAAACAGCTGTACCAACCGTTTCCATAAAAAATTTCCCACAGTTTTTGCAATAGTATCTCTGGTGTCCGGTTTTATATTTTCCACGTTTTATTATGGCTTTTCCTTCCTCCTTAAGATAATATTCACATTCAGGATTTGGACACACAACTTCATCTGTTTTTCTGGTCATACAATTTCCCTCCTCGAGTCCCGATTTTACTTTCTGGTCTATTCTATTATAAATCTAATATCTCAAAAATGCTCAAAAATTACTGATTTAAATATATTATAATGGTTTTTCCTCCAGGTGTGGAGTAATAAGCACATTATGAACTTGGACAAATAATTTTAGTGTTATTTGCAAACTGAATTAATTTAATTAATAAGTTATAGCTTTATTGGTATATTTACCTTACCCATTTAGACGTCTGCCAGATATAGATTTCTATAAAATAAGTCAAAGAACATCTCGAAAAAAAGCAAATATCCTATAAAAATAATTGCAATGATGGTTTATGGAAATCTACAGAGGGTTATTTTTCTCCTCAGAAACCATATACAGGAAGGCTTCTTGTAGACTTAAAGAAGTTAACGGATAGAAAATTGTATGTTCCTGTGTGCAAGTTTCTGTGGGAATCTGGCATAAGGATAAAAGTTGAGACGGCAAAAAGGTAGGTGATTTAATGGAGATGGTTCCAGCAACTCTATTAAAAAGGTTTGAGCCCTGGAATATAACTTCAAAAGCAAAAAAGAATTAAGGTATTCTTTAATAAGTGGTTCCCAATAGAAAGAAACATTAAGTTTGCCTTTCCATATCATTAAAGAGCGTACTTACGGGGGGTAAAATCATGCTTTCGGAAACACTTGTAGACCTTAAGAATACCAGCCAGAAAGACCTTGATAAGGAAATCCTGAGAGCTGCAATGATTGCAGAACTGGATGCTGTTAACATCTATGAGCAGATGGCAAACCTGACAAAAAACGAGGAGATCCGTACAATTCTTCTTGACATCGCCAGGGAAGAAAAGATCCACGTAGCCATGTTTGAGACCGTGCTCCTGCAAACCGACGAGGAGTTTTTAAAGATTTACGCAGATTATGCGCTTGCCAGAAAATGAACGAAGAATAGTTAGCAGGCATTTTTTTATATTTTTTTATGAATCTTTTTCATAACTTTTCAGTTCTTTTCATCATAAGCCTCTTTTTCAAGTTTCATCACATAATCATTTATACCCGGCGCATCCATATTTTCTATTGATCTTCCATGCTTGAGGAATATGCAAAGAAGAGAGATTTTGAAAAGACCTCCGAGCCTCGAGCCAACGGTTTCGAAAAAGGTTCTAATAAACCTGTTTTTGTGGTCCAGCGCCATGATGCAACCAACCTGCATTATGATTTTCGCCTGGAGATGGACGGGGTCCTGAAAAGCTGGGCAGTCCCGAAGGAGCCACCAAAAAAAGCCGGTACCAAAAGGCTTGCCATCCAGACTGAAGACCATCCGCTCGAATATGCTAATTTTGAGGGAGAAATCCCTGAAGGAGAATATGGAGCCGGCAAGGTTGAAATCTGGGATAAGGGTATTTTTGAGCTTCTGAAGCGTAAAGAGAAAGAAATTGTTGTAACGCTTCATGGGAAAGAACTCGAAGGGGATTATGTACTGATAAGGACAAACTACGGGAAAAAGGATAAAGGATGGCTTTTTTTCAAAAAAGCCGATTGAAAGGCTGCTGAGAGTAAATTTTAACTCTAAGGTGATAGTACGCCTGTTAATAGTACGCCTGTTAAAAGCTGGTGAGATGCGATTAAATAGCCTGAAGGCAATTGAATCAGGTAACCAGGACCAGGTTGTGGGCTCCGGTTTTTGCTCATGCCTGAACTTTAAACCACAGCAGGAGGTCTCAGATGGGGATTGTTACGGGGGAAATAGAAATAATCAGTATTATTGAAGCTGCGGAAGGCAACTGCTGCGTTGCTGCCTGTGATGGGCAGAAAGTGCATGATAGAATTGCAGAGGCTTTTCGCAAAAACAGGAAAGTAAAACTCTCTTTTGAAGAGACGGATGACCTGACGCCTGCTTTTCTGAATGCGGCTGTTGGACAGCTTTATGGGAGTTTTTCAGAGGAGTTCGTTGAAAATAACCTGTCTTTTGCGGACATCGATCCCGAAGATGAAGTATTTCTTAAGAGGGTTGTGGAGCGGGCAAAAGGCTATTTTGAGCATGCAGATTCCTATTTAAAGGCATTCAGGGACGTAATCGGAGGCGAGGATGCGGAATAAAGTCCATGCTGCAACAGTCTATTCGCTCAAGCCCGGGGTAAAAGTCCGGCCTATAAAAGCCCACCCTGCAAAAGCCCTCCCCGTAAAAGTCCATTCCATAACGAGCTATGATTTTTCCCAGCCGCAGAGCTTTTTCTTTGATACCAACATCTGGCTTTACATCTACGGTCCGATTAGCTGGCAGGACCCAAGGTCGGAAATCTATTCCAGAGCCTTAAAAAAGATCCGGGCCTCAGACGGGAGTATCTATATAAACTGCATGATCATTTCGGAATTTATCAATGCCTTTTCAAGGATAGAGTTCAAGCAACAGTCGGAGTTTTCCAGGTACAAGGAATTTCGGAATTCTCCAGGCTTCCGGGCTGTAGCCCAGGACATCGCCTACAACGTAAGAAAAATCCTCAAAAACACCCTTGCCTGTGACTCTGACTTTATAAGCATAGATCTTCCGGAAATAATAGACATCTTCGAGCAGGGAAAATATGATTTCAATGATCTCGTCTTTGCAGAAGTCTGCCGCTCAAAGGGCATGATCTTCGTAACCCACGACAAGGACTTCAGTGATATGGGAGTTGAGGTATTGACTGCAAATGAGAGGCTGCTGGGGGAGATCGAGGATTGATTCTGTAGTTTTCAGTCAGGCTTAATGTGTATGAGGGGAAGCTCCGTTACTCCTTATCTTCGGTTTTGACTTCAAGGTAGAGTTCAATAGCCTTTTTTATCCGCCTGTTTAACTTGTCAAGTGTTTCTGCCTGGGTGTGGCAACCCGGGAGTTCGGGAACAGAAGCTACGTAAATTCCGTCCTCGTCCTTTTCGATTACGACAGTGAAAGTTTTAATTTTCTTGCACCTCTTTTTAAGATATAAATCATAGCCTGACTATTTTATTTATAGCTGTGGAGAATAAATTTACTGCATCTGATTAGTGATCCAGTTCGATAACTCGATGAGATCGAGCCCTGCTTCTGGCTAAATATATTTCTCAAGCCAGGGGCCGCCCCCTCTCTCAAAGCCCGACAGGTTTCATGTTTTTTGTAAAGTGCAAATAAAAGCACTATTGAGTCCACTGGCACTGGTTGAAAAAGATGGCTTGACAGCTGACAGAAAAAGCTACTGAAATGAATTAATAGGAATGCCCTTATACAAAGATTTAACGAATAGGGGAGAAGATGATGCCTAAAAAAGAAGAGATAGACAGCCAGATTATGGACCTCTGGGATGAGATCTTTACGCTTGAAGACAAAAGAAGAGACGAATTGGATATTAAGTATGCAGAATGGCGGAAAGTAGAACCACTATTGGTTAACGGCATAGATGAAGTCGTAATACATATAGAGTCAATGAAAGGAATCAGTGATGAAAGCCTGCTTATATACAAAGAAGTTAAAGAAATCAAAGTTAGGTACAAACAGGAAATGAATGAGATACATGCAAAAATAGATGCACTGAATAAAGAAAAAGAAATGATGTAAAGATATCATTGGTTGACTTTTTAGGGCAAAGGCTGGAAGTTAAGATAACTGACAATAGGTTTTTTCAAGCCTGTTTTTAAGCCTGTTTTCATCAAAAACGATGAAGTTGCCTTTTCCGATCCTGATCACAAAACAATTTTTACCCCTTAACTCTTTAGCTGCCTGGAGTAGGAATTATCGAAAGAACGCAGCAGGTTTACTTACAAAAGTTTTTAAATTACAAAACCCATAACAAAAAAGAGTATTCCCGTATCATCCTGCAAAAACTGTAGCCTGACCAGTTTGATAGATAGTTTCCTCTCAACTTTCTCCCTCACCAGAACAAAGCCTCTCCTCGGAGCTATTTTTTATTCAACTCCCGAAATGGAGCCACATGCGGGACTGTCTAAATATAACTGTTTTATTATATTATCTGGAGGACTGCTCCCCTTTCTCCCCACCTCCCCTTTCTCCCCACCTCCCGTTTATCCAGTTCTCTGTTATTTTATCCCTCGACGAAATCCCCAAAATCATAAAATCCTCAAACAGAACCCCTGAATTCAAAATCCTATGAGTGAGTAAATATATTTTTCAAGCCAGGAACCCCCTCTCAACGCCCGGCAGGTTTCGGATTTTTAGTAAAAGGTTTCATGGTGGGGGATCGATGTGAAGGAGGAATTTTCAGTTCGGCATTCGGGAGAGGATCTCTTATAGAAATGTGGTATAGGGTATGAAAGAGAATGTTTTTATGTCGAACCTCTGAATTATAAAGCAGTTTCCGGGACAAAGGCAAGTGTTCTTTCAGTCCGGGGATATTTCCTTCAACATTTTTTTCTCTTATTTGCGGTGCCGGTTTTTAGGTCGCTTTTTATCTGGTTGGTGGCTGGTCCAGGTCCATTGCGGTGCAGGGAGAGAAAAATGAAAGATTTCCTCCTGGTTTCTGGAATAGATCAATCAGTTAATGAAGGACCACAAACATTTTTTACTCTCTTTTTACCCCGGTGATGCAAACAACAGAGTAGAAAGCGTTTCTGACCGATTTCTTTATATATGGAAATGATATGTATAGAGAGCCATTAACTAGTTAGTATCCGCTAATTTCTGAGGATTTCTGGCCGATTTCCGGTCACATTTTTGACTATAAGGAGCCTGTGGCTGTCGGCAGATGGGATGGGGCCCGAGTCCGGAAACGCCAAGAGGCTCAGAGATTTTTGATATATGCAAAGACAAGGTGCTTAAAGAGCAAACCTGCGGCAGTGTAAAACCTGTGCAGAAACGCCTGAAAACCTTTCACATTCATCGATTATGGATAAAGCTCACCTGAGCATCCGGAAGACAAATACCTGAGACTGCCTGAGGGCATCAGGGCAAAGCAAAATAAAACTATATAAAACGAGCATACTTCGGAGGAATTACTTGGCAAGAAAGAAAGTACAAAGAAAGCTTGACGGATGGAAATCCAAGGAATGGTACAATATTGAAGCTCCTGTTTACTTAAACAGAGCTATTGTAGGAAACACAATGGCAGGAGACGCTTCCCTGCTCATAGGTCGCAATGTTGAGACTACAGTTGGGGAACTCACCAACGACATGAGCAAGAACAACACAAAGGTCATCCTCAGGATCAGCAAAGTCGTTGGAGACATTGCAACTACCGACCTCATGGGTCACGAACTCACAACTGACTATATCCGCTCAATCGTTAAGAGGCAGACTTCCAGGATCGACGCCAATGTCGATGTTAAAACCAAAGACGGCTACGTTATCCGTGTAAAGCCAACCTGCTTCACCATCAAGAGAGCACGTTCAAGCCAGATTAAAGCCATCAGGGAAATGATGGTCGAGATCGTCAAAAGGCGCGCCTCAGAATCCGATTTTGAGACCTTCATGCAGGAAGCAATTCTTGGCAGGCTCTCAGCAACCATTTACAGGCAGGCTAAGTTTATTTACCCGCTTCGCAGAGTCGAGATTAGAAAGACTCAAGTCGAAAAAATGCCCGCAGCTAGATCTGCACCTGCAGCTGCACCTGCACCTGCAGAAGCATAATTCATATTAAAAAATATCTCTGCCGCATTTGCGGCAGAGTTTTTTCTGACCGTACAAACACTTTCATTTTTGCAACCGTAAAAATACTTTTTTTATGACTTTCGTATTGATGAAGGTACTATTGAGTTAGCCCTTAAAGTGGCTAAGAAGGGGCAAGTAACGAAGTATCGAAATCCTCTCAGGTCTTTGTCTTCCCAGGTTTTTGAAAACATCAATCATGTAATTGTGGACAGCCAGAATTTCTCACATCATAAAAAAGAGAGCTTTGACTTCTCTCTTCAACCCGGGAAAAATATATTAACCACAAAAGATTTTTTATATTTCAAAATCCGATTAATTCCCCATGGCTACCTTCTGGTCTGTATCCCACACCCTTGGAACAAAAGAGAAGGTTTTTTCCTGGTGGATAGATAGCCGGGGAAATATTTTTATAAAAAGGAAGTTCAGGAAAGGCCTTTTCCCCAGGATCGATAAAATTAGCTGCAGTAACCTGGAAAAACTACAGGGGTTTATGCAGGACAGGGAATGGAAAGACCTGGCAAACAATGCCGAAAAGCTGTATACAGGGACTGAAAAGGACGGCATAGGCAAATTCCTGTACAGGCTCAGGGCAGAGGTCCCGTATGCCCACCTTTCAAGCCAGTTAGCAGCTATTTTTTACCACTCTGAAGTCTGGGAATGGAACGAGCAGAAAATAGGCATGAAATTTCAGCTGCTCCCCGGAAACTGGCAGGAGAGGACAATGCGATATTACAGGAGTTCGCTGGACCCGGAGAATGAAGGCACTCTTATAGATGAGTTTTCAGAAAGTGGCGCGAAAGTAGAACAGGGGCAGGAAAAGGAAGAACTGCAAGAATCACTACAGGAAAAATCACTACAGGAAAATTCAGTCCAGAAGATTGAGCAGACAAAACTTTCGGTATTTTTCAATTTTTAGGAATGATTCAAATATAATATCGAGGGGTTTTGTTGCCAAGAATGGTTATTGGGGGAAATGGAACTATAGATCAATTCCCAAACTGAAATTTAGAAGTTATATTTTTATCATTCCTTAAGGAAAAAATAATAGAAAGATATGGCTTTCAAGCCAGTTTGAAAACTCTTACTCAGGCAGTTTCAATTTCCATTTCGATGCCCCCAACTTTCTTTGCGACAAAATTATAAATAACGCCAATAAGGAATCCACCTATTGCTCCCGCAATTCCGTAAAAGAGAATAACAACTATTATTATAATTATACTTTCAGTAAGGCCAAGAGCTCCCTCTGCGCTCATCATAAGAAGAATAAACGGTGAAAAGATAAGCGCAAGAATCAGGTATATAAGACCGAGAACTTTTGCCAGAGATTTACTATTTAACAATGTAATACGCCCCATTCAGGGCAACATAATCAAATATTTGAATTAGTTCTCATCCTATAAAGGCTTATTCTGTTAGATGGCTGGAACAGGCGGGCTTTTTCAGGGATCAGGCTACAGGAAAGCATCAACAGAGAAAACCAGTAAAACCAAAAAAACCAGTAAAGCCAGAAAAGTCCGCAGTGTATAAAAAAGAAGATAGAAATATAATTTCCAGTAAAAACCCTTACCATCAATTCAACGGTACATGCGGCTCAGGGGTTCTATTGTAATTACTACAAGGGTCAGTTTTTCGTAATCTACTCTATAAAGCAACCTTAAATGCCTGGAGCGATACCGGAATACTTTTTCCTGGCTTTCGATAATTCTTTTTGCGCCCAGTGGAACGGGATCAAAAGCAAGCTCTTCAAGGATTTCCCTGGCCCTCGAGTGCGTATTCTCATCTGCCTTCATCATAAAATCCTGTGCAGGGATATCAAAAAAAACTTCGAACATTTCAAAGCCTCATTTCTTCAAGCTTCTTTAACGGTACAAGCTTTTCTCTGGCCTCATTTTCAAAACTTCTGAAAACAAGCTCTTTTTCTTCTGCGGTGAGCAGGACATCTATATCCACCATATGTTCCTTAATTTCTGCAAGCTGTTTCTTTATGAAATTGAGATCTTCAAAGATTTTTTTATCTATTTTTTCTCCGGTCATCAGAACCACTGCCGTTGCTTATATAGCTCGTGAACTGTTATTTACTATTGTTTACAAACAGCATCAAAGATTTATCCCTTAATATAGAGCCGTCTCCTGATAGTCTCCTGATAGATAGATTGTTATCTTCTTACTTCCTCATCAAAGTATCGTGAAATAAGACTTACTGGAAAACTTTAAATTCAGAGTATCCAGATTATATTGTTTTAACTGTTATATTTCAATTTTAAAGAAACCGAATATAAAAAACCTGGCAAAATTCAAAGGCAACTATTATAAAAATAACCAAATTATATATAAAACCTGGAGATCTGTAAAGGGGCAGGAGATAAAAAAATGGTAAACGAAAACCTCGGGTTTTTCATCTATGTATTCTCATCAATTTTTGTGATTGTAAGCCCTATCGGTGGAGTTGTAACTTTTATCTCCCTGACAAGCCAGATGACCCGCAAGGACAAAAATGACGTCGCAAAAAAAGCAGTGATACTTGCATGCGTAATCGCCCTATTTTTTGCAATTACCGGAAGCATGATACTTAATATATTCAGCATCAGTGTGGACTCGCTTCGTGTTGCGGGAGGACTCCTGCTTTTCAGTATCGCATTTGACATGATGCATGCAAAGGTTTCAAGGGAGAGCATTACTGAAGAAGAAATTACTCAGTCCCAGGAACGGGAAGATATATGGGTCTTTCCGATCGCCCTTCCGCTTCTGACAGGTCCGGGTACGATCAGCACAGTAATTGTCCTTATGGGAATGGCGGATGGCGTTCCACAAAAAGCAATCGTTCTCATATCGATTATATTTACATTCATAATCTGCCTGTTCGTCTTCCTCTTCTCAAGGAGGATCCACAAGTTCATAGGATATAACGGAATGCTTGTCTTTACAAGGCTTATGGGGCTTTTGCTCGCGGCTCTTGCAGTGGACCTGACTGCCACGGGAATAATAAACATATTCGGGCTGGTAATTTGAAATCTTCAGGTTTGAGAGTTCAAAACTCTTGAACCTTCAAAATTCTAAAACATAAAGGGTTATCATGCCGGGTTATCATGCCGGGTTATCATGCCGGGTTATCATGCCGGGTTATCATGTCGGGTTATCGCCGGGTTATCATGCAGGTATGGTTAATCCGGTTTTCCGTTATACTGCCGATTCACGTACTCGATCAGTTTACTGCCTGTGAGCCTTTCGCTTGAGGGACCTATGCGGATATAGAACTCTTCGTCATCTTTATCCGGGTTGAGGAAAACGGCCTTATCACTTTTTCTACAGTCGATTTCCAGGACTTTTTTACCGCTTACTGGCACAAGGGCGTACTCTATCATGGGGGCATAGTTAAGGCCTATATGCTGCTTTATGAGCTGTTTGAAATGCAGGAGGAACTTATCCTCGTTCGGAAAGCCGTCGTTTTTGATTCCCATAACCTCCCCGCTGTTGGAGACGCCAACAAGAAGAATGCCGCCGTCGGTGTTCAGGTAAGCGATTATCGTCTTCAGGACTGCATGTTCGATATTCCAGTCAGGCTTTTCGGTAATAAGGTTCATTCGCAACGTGGACTTGAACTCAAGTTTCTTGCTCTCCCCCCGCCTGATTAGCTCCAGAATGTAGTCGGAATCATTTGCAAGCTTCACCGCCTCCCGGATAAGTTCGAGCTTCTTGCGGATATGGGTTATACTCTTGGGATAGGTTGAAAGCCTGCACTCGAACACGCTTAGCTGAGAAATAAGTTCCTTTGTGAGATCTTTGATTTTAAGGACCTCAAGCTGGACCTGCAGGTCAGGGAGATAGAGTTTGCTATGTGTAAGAGAATCAAGATCCACATCTGGTAAAGATGAAATTTCGGGAAGAAGAGGAACAGCCGCGCCTGAAAATACAGAAGTGCTCTCCCCTGTTTCCGTACACATATTCTCAACCGAAGCTTTGCCTGCAAATGTGATTTCATTTGCTGCCAGGGGGGAGATAATTTCGGAATATCCGGATTCTCCTGAAAAAGAAGCATCTTCTGCAGCGTCATTCAGGGCAGAAACCTCCGAGAGTGACGTAGCCGGTTCTTCAGGTTCCCGGGTTTCAGGTCTCAGGATAAAGCCCCTCGTCCCCCAGGCCTTCCGGATCTTCAACCCGAGAGGATTGTTGAAAAAGTCCGCAAGGTATTCCGAACTTGCCTTATCAGGATCAAGAACAAGCTGAATGTAAGCCAGAAAATCGCTTCCTGTCTCGGAAAGAGAATTGAAGGCATTCAGTTCTTCATAAAGGGGGAGATAGAGAGAGTTTTCTTCTTCGTTAAAGCCGTACTCCCGGCTCGGGTCAGGAGAATTGGCCTTTAGCATAAGGTCAGAGAGGCTTGTCGGTTTAAGGCCGTACTGACTGCATAATGAATCTATTTCTTTTTCGACCATGCGGATCAAACAGAGGGAGTTTCTATTATTAAAGCTGTTTTAAAGCTGTTTTCAGGTTTATGCAATTGTTGAGGTTAATGTTGCTTATTGGATTCTAGAACTCATATACCTTTTTCTTTCCAAGTTACTTAAAATTTTATTTTTCTGTTGGAAACCAGAAAAACAGGAAACCAGAAAAACAGGAAAGAAAAGTTACAAAATAAAAAGTAGAATCAAAAGTAAAATTGTTGTCCCCAGCTACCTGATTGATATCCTGGGTCAGACCTCCCAGCGCGGCTAATGATTTCATTTTTATCTACTGTACGCAGGCGGGTTAAAACGGAGTGTGGCGCGTGAAAATAAAGAACGAAATATGCATTTGAGGCCATTTATGAATAATACTAACCAATTAATCCGGTCATCCGCCATTAAAAGGTTGAGATTTTCGAATAAAAAGAAAAAAATGCCGACTCGAAATTTAGAACTCTGACCCGTACAACGTCATTTGCTCTACCACCCGAATTGCGCCTCGGGAGTACGCGGTCCTTTTCGCTGCGCTCAAGAGGACTACTTTATAGATGTATCTGACCCGTACAACATTATTAGCTATACAGGGTCGTTCTTGTCACGCTCGACGCAGGAGAGCGGCCTTGCAAAAAATAAGAAAAAAGAAAAAGTGATTAAAGTAACAAGCAAAAACGACTGATGACCCCTTTAAGAAACTAACCTATTAAAGTGATCAGGGAAACTGATGACTTTCTGCTTTTTTCTGCTTTTTTTGCAGGGCCGCCAGACAAGCTGGCGGAGGCTCCCTATGAAAAGTGGATTAAAATGTGGTTTCGGGATCATGGGGGGTATTTTTTGGAAAAGGGAGACAATTCTGCATTCAGTTTCTCTTTGAATACCAGCATGAATTAACCTGCTACTTTTTGGTTCTTCGTCATTCTATATGGATAAGATAATTTTCACTTCAAGACCGCGCTGGTTTTTATGAGGATATCCACACAAAACAACGAAGAGCCCTACTGGGGCAAAAGAGAAGGTTTCAGCTCCATAAGGCGCATAAGAAAAAACAAACGATTCCAGTTCGGATATTCTAAATAATATCAACCGGGTAATCAAAGAACACCAAACCCGGAAGTTCCCGGAAAAATAAAAAATAAAAAATAATCCCAAAACAGTTACCTGGCCCAAAATTCATAAATTCTCAGCAGGAAACCCCTGAGTCTTTAGCTCAGGGGAGGAATGCGTAAACTTCTCCGTCCTGCTCTGTTGAATTCGTTTTTTATTAATGTAATGAGGGCGAATAAATCACCCTCCACCTACATACGTAGGGTAATGCGTATCCGAATTGTGGAGTCAATTCCGGAATCCGTCCTCCTCTCGATCTGATATGGAAAGGTTTAACGATGCAAGCACTGTCCCTACCTCTCAGGACTGTTTAACCGGCATCCTTAGAGCCTTAAACTGAGGCGACATTCAAGGGTAACTATGTATTCTTTCCTATCGTTTACCGATTTTCCAAAGCTCTTAATCGGTGATCTGGTCAATCAGGGCTTGTTAGACAAGCCCCTGAGTCTTTAGCTCAGGGGTAGTTGACATCGTTAATTGGTCAGGGCCAGGTTTGCTTGAGACATGTTTTAAGATTCGCAGTTCAGATATTAACCATCTCGATAGTATATTGGCTTCAGGGATGGTTAATATCATTTTAACCTTGAAAATAAGTTATCTGCTTAATATCGTTTTTAAATGTTAGCCGTCTCCTGGGCTGCGGATTGAGTGGTTGCACTGACTGATGTAACTGAGGACATACACCCGCATTTTCTGCAGTAGTAAAAGTTATTCGAACCAATTACCTGTTTTTTAAGAGGTGTGCCGCACCTAGCACACTTTGATGGATAATCAAACATATATCTATTCACTCCATAATCATTAGCGGTTCAAGTCTTGCAGTTTCTGTTCTTGTCCAGTACCCACATACAGTGCAATATTGAAATCCTATGAAAAGATCGTTTTCAAGTTTAGAATGGCACTCCGGACATCTTTTCAAATAAAGCATATGTTCCGGCTCTTTTTTATCCCCAATAATTTGTGTTTTGGTTATTTTTTGCATAATTAATTGCTTCCTTTTATGTTTCATACCCAATATGTATACTTACTGCATCACGTATATATATTTCCCTCTATTGCGGTATTTGTGGTACAGGTATAGGCTATCCTGTAAATGTATACAGCCATTGAACTACAACAATTGCCATTAATAGACAGCCATTGAACTACAACAATTGCCATTGATAGACAGCCATTGATAGACAACTGCTGATAAACGGTCGCTGACAATCATCGGCTGAAAATTTGGCAACCTCATAAAAAATAAGTCAAAAGGTTCTCGGGTAGTTTTTCAGTGCCTTCCGAGCTCCTTTTCAGTTTCGAGAACCTTAAGGGTAATTTTCATAACAGAGTCCGGATTAAGGGAAATAGAATCGATTCCCTCTTTTACCAGGAATTCTGCAATTTCAGGAAAATCACTCGGAGCCTGCCCGCAGATCCCGCTATGCCTTCCGTTGCGTTTTGCTCCCTGCACTGCCATTGACATTATTTTCATAACCCCCGGATCCCGCTCATCGAATTCCGCGGCAAGCAATTCGGAGTCGCGGTCAACCCCGAGGGTCAGCTGGGTCAGGTCGTTTGAGCCTATAGAGAAGCCGTCAAAGAATTTGCTGAACTCGTCGACAAGCAGGACGTTATTGGGAATTTCGCACATAACATAGACTTGAAGCCCGTTTTCTCCGCGTTTAAGCCCGTTTTTCTCCATCTCGGCAATGACTTTTTTCGCTTCCCCAATGGTCCGGCAGAAGGGGATCATAAGAATAAGGTTCGTAAGCCCCATTTCATTCCTGACCTTTTTCATAGCCCTGCACTCAAGGGCAAACCCTTCCCTGTAGCGTTCATCAAAGTAACGGGAAGCCCCCCTGAACCCTAGCATGGGATTATTTTCGTCCATTTCAAAATAGCTGCCCCCAACAAGGCTTGCATATTCGTTGGTCTTGAAGTCGCTCATCCTGACCACAACAGGCTTCGGGTAAAAAGCTGCAGTAATCAACCCGACGCCTCTGGCAAGCTGCTCGACAAAATAATCTTCCTTTTTCTCATATCCCCGTGTCAGTTTTTCGATCTCCCGAAGCTCTTCCGGGTCTTTGACCTTTTCCGGGTGCACAAGGGCCATAGGATGGACCTTGATATAGCTTGTGATAATGAACTCGAGCCTTGCAAGCCCGATCCCGCCGTTAGGAATCATGGAATAAGCAAAAGCGCTGTCTGGGTTTCCAAGGTTCATCATAATCTCGGTTTTGGGGCGTTCCAGGTCTTTGAGGCTGAGGGTATCTTTATGGAAGGGGAGGATGCCTGCGTATACAAGCCCGTCTTCTCCTTCGGCACAGCTCACGGTAATTTCCCTGCCGGTTTCGAGGATTTCAGTTGCATTTCCAGCCCCGACAACCGCAGGGATTCCGAGTTCCCGGCTGACAATAGCCGCATGGCAGGTCCGTCCCCCTTTGTTTGTAACAATAGCGGCTGCGGTTTTCATAACCGGCTCCCAGTCAGGAGTTGTTGTGTCCGCAATCAGGACCTCTCCGGGCTTGAAAGAGGGAAGGTACGAAACATCAGGGATCACACGGACCTTTCCGGATGCGATCCTGTCTCCCACGCTCCTGCCTTTTGCAAGGACTTCGGATTTCTCTTCAAGGACATAGGTTTCCAGCACATCCTTTTCTCTTTGGGACTGGACGGTTTCGGGCCTTGCCTGCACTATGAAGAGTTCTCCTGTTATGCCGTCCTTTGCCCACTCGATATCCATGGGCCTGGATTCCCTGTACTTGTTAGAATAATGGTCTTCAATATCGATCGCATACCCGGCAAGCTTGAGCACCTCTTCGTCATTAATACAGAAGCGCAACCTTTCAGCCTCAGGGACCTCCACGTTCCGGGTGAGCACTTTGGAATCTCCCCTGCCGTAGATCATCTTGATTTCTTTGCTTCCCATCTTCTTCTGGATTATCGGCTTGTACCCTACCTTGAAAGTCGGCTTGAAGACGTAGAACTCATCGGGATTGACCTGCCCCTGCACAATGTTCTCTCCGAGCCCATATGCCCCGGTAATGAAGACCACATCTCTAAAACCCGTTTCCGTATCGAGAGTAAAAATAACCCCGCTTGAAGCCAGGTCCGACCTTACCATTTTCATGATTCCTATGGAAAGGGCTACCTTGAAGTGGTCAAAATTGTTGGTTACACGGTAGGAAATTGCCCTGTCCGTAAAGAGAGAAGCAAAACAGCGTATACAGGCGTCCCGAAGCCCGGGATAGCCCCGGATATTGAGGTAAGTCTCCTGCTGCCCTGCAAAAGAAGCAGTTGGTAGGTCCTCAGCCGTTGCCGAACTCCTCACCGCTACATCCGTATCTTCTCCATATTGCTCGCAGAGGCGGTCATATGCAATTTTGATTTCCTCCCAGAGGTCATCCGGAATTCCGGCTCCAAGGATCAGGTCTCTTGCAATCTTCCCTCTTTTTGCAAGGTCTGCAACATCCGCAGTATCAAGCCCTTCCATTGTTTTTTTAAGCTTTTCCAGAATCCCAGCTGCCTTCAGTATGTGCCAGTAAGCATCAGAGGTGACTGAAAAGCCATTTGGAATCCTGATTCCCTTTGAAGTAAGTTCCCTGTACATTTCCCCAAGGGAAGCATTCTTTCCGCCAACAAGCGGGACGTCCTCGATCGTGGTCTCTTCAAACCAGCGGATGTACTTGCTTTTGTTTTCAGGCATTTTCCAGAATCCCCTACAAAATTTTGTCTGAACTAAATATGAACTAAATAAGTACTGCAAAACATTTAAATTTTAATAGTGTTGTGGAAAAGTTACACAAAAGCGCACAGGTCCAAAACCAGTACGAAAACTTTCCCGGATTGAAGTTAAAGCCCCATAGTAATTATGTTCTAATTAAAGAAATTAGTTTGCCTACATAGCAAAAATTAAACAAAAGTACTCGCGCAAAATGAAAAATCAGAAAAACTAAGGTTTAGATGAGGTTTTGTGTATTAAAAACATTGTAGAGAGTCAAAAAGCGAAGTTGAGTCAGGTTGTTGTGTTAGGCCGGCTCAGTACTCCACCTTATTTTCAGCTTCTTCCCACGCCCTGAAAGCTTCCAGCGCTTCTTCCCTGAGGAGCTGTTTGAACTCAATGCTTCGTTCCCGGACGGGGCGTGAAATTTCCTCGTATATGAAGGAATCGTCAAAGCCGATATTTTCGGCATCAGACCTTGTGCTGGCAAAGAACACTCTATCTATCCTTGCCCAGTAAATGGCCCCGAAGCACATAGGACAGGGCTCGCAGGAAGCATAGATCTCACATCCGCTAAGGTCAAAGGTATTCAGTTTCCGAGCTGCCTCTCTTATGGCACCGATCTCTGCATGGGCAGTCGGATCATTAAGTACGGTGACCTGGTTGCAGCTTTCCGAAACTATTTTCCCATTTTTCGCAATGACGGCCCCAAATGGCCCTCCTCCTCTTTTTACACTTTCGAGGGAAAGTTCAATGGCGCGTCTCATAAACAAAAGATCTTTTTCTGACATGTTTCGCTCCCTCTTTTATATTTTCATATAGATGATAAATATAAGGATAGGACATATCCTTTAATGGCAGAACATGCCTTTTTACTAAAGGATAAAACCCTTCCTTGAAAGGAAAACTGAAAAAAGGGACATTCTGCAGGACAAACCTTAAGTACACAAACAGATCAAACCATTAACCGGAGTGATAATGTTGACAACCAAAAGTTTTACCGCTGAAGAAGCAAAAGCAGTTGGAGAACAACTGGGATTAAAATGGGATAAGTTCGATGTTGACCAGTTCCGCAGAGGCATGGATGTAGAGCTGGAACATGGGACCATAGACCCCGCAACAAACGTCACGAACGACGACCCCGTAATGACAGGAAAGATTGCTCTGGCTCATCTTAACGAGTTTCCGGACTATTACGACAGGCTGGAAGAAATGGAAGAAGAAGCTGAGGAATTCTGGGAAAAAGACTGAACACCGAGCTTTAAAAACATCATTTTAATTTTTATTTTAATTTTTACTTTAATTTTTATTTTAATTCTTGTTTTAATTCTTGTTTTAATTCTTGTTTTAATTCTTGTTTTAATTCTTGTTTTAGTTTTAGTTTACATTTAATATTCAGTAAATCCTTTCTTTTAAATGCATTTGATTTTAATTTACCTCAATCTTTTTCAATCTCAATATTTTTATCCATTTCAGTTTCAATCAGCCTTTCATTCCAAATCACCCGTGATATTATTCCCGCCCCGAAAACCGGTTGAATGAAAACAGGAAGAATTGTGTACAAAAACCAGCTCCCAATTGGAACTTATTTTATATAGTTAATAGTAGTTATTTAATAATGTAATAGTCTCATTTATGTAAGTTTTTTGAGACAAAGTACACTGAATAAATATTATAATGGCTATATCACATGATAATGCGCTGGGTAAAATTGGGTATTTGATGTAAATCCCTTGAAAAATCATTTAACATATAATATTTTTTTGTTTTGTTTTAAGAAATATATTATATAAGTTGAGGACTATACAGATAGTTAATTTATATACTATTCACAGTGTAGCCCCAAAAATCATAAAAAATGGCACTCAAGATGATAGAATTGCACGATTTAGATAAACCAAAAGTTCTCATCGTGGACGACGAAAGGGATCAGGTAGAATTACTCTGTTTGCAGCTTGAGGATGAATATCTTCCTATCCCTGCATATACCGGAAAAGCAGCCATTGAACTTATGAAAGCTGAACTTCCGGATTTGATTTTATTAGACCTGATGCTGCCTGAAAGTGACGGGTATGAGATTTGCAGCAGACTCAAAAGCGACCCGGACTACAGGTTCATACCTATAATTATAATTTCCGGACTTATTGAGAAGCCGAACAAAATAAAAGCAACTCAATGCGGAGCTGATGACTTTATTAACAAGCCAATAGATAGGTTTGAGCTCAAAACAAGGATAAAGTCTCTAATCAGGATAAAAAAGAATTATGAAGCTCTGCAGGAAAGCGAGAACAGGTATAAACAACTTTTTCACAACAGCCCGGCTGTCACACTTCTAGTAGACCCGCTCAATTACCGTATTGTCGATGCAAACGATCCGGCATGCGCTTACTACGGGTACACTTATGAAGAGGTGACTGCAAAAAAAATCACTGATATTAGTACATTCTCTCAGGAAAGAAATAGAGAAATTAGCCAGCAGGTTTTTTCCGAAAAGAAAGGCCATTTCTATTCCTGCCATAAACTTGCCAGTGGAGAAATAAGGCATGTAGAGATGTATGTCAATACAATCAACGTTAAAGATAAGGAACTTTTTTTTATAAATGTCTATGATATCACTGCCACCAAGAAAACAGAAAGAGAACTTGCGGAATCTGAAGAAAAATTCAAACAGGTTGTCGAACTCTCAATTGACGGTATATTAATAGAAACAACTAATGGAGAAGTTGTTGACTGTAATGGTGCAGCCTGCAAAATTTTCGGGTATGATAGAGAGGAGATCCTGGGGCTGGATGTAGCTGCTCTTCTTCCCGAGGGCTTTACCAGAAGCATTCCGGAGATAATAGCCGGTAAAGAAATCACAGGAAATAAAACAGTCGAGAGGATAAACAAAAAAAAGGACGGTACGCTTTTTCCAGCTGAAGTTGCAACCAGAATACTCAAACTGGGCAATGAGGAAAGGCTCATAGTGTATGTCAGGGACATTACAGAGCGTAAAAAAGCTGAAAAGGCATTGAAAGCAAGTGAAGAGAACTTCCGCACTCTTGTAAACAACACTCTCGATGGTATACTGATACTTGATTTTGAAGGCAGGATAATAGCTGCAAACGCCGCTGTTGGAAAAATGGTTGAACTGGAGCTCGAAGAGGTAACAGGTACGAACATTGCAAAATATCTCGCTCCCGAATCATTACCGATGGCAATTGAAGACCAGATAAATGTTTTCAATGACAGGGGAGGCTACCTCAGTGTGTACAAAGCAGTCTCTTCCAGAGGAGAGCCTTTCTGGATTGAAGGCCTTGGTACAAAAATAATCTACCAGGATCAGCCGACAATCATTGTGGTTATAAGGGATATATCCGTTAGAAAAAAAGCAGAAGATGCTCTAATAAATGCAAAAACAGCTGCTGAAGCGGCAAATCGCACAAAAAGCGAGTTTCTTGCAACCATGAGTCACGAACTGAAGACTCCTTTGAACTCTATAATCGGGTTTTCGGACCTGCTAAAAGAAGGAATTGCAGGGTCCCTGAACGAAAAGCAGTCCAGGTATGTTCAGTTCATATCTTCAAGCGGAAAAAACCTTCTCCATATTATCAACGACATACTCGAGTTATCAAAAGCAGAATCAGGAAATGAAGAGCTCAACATAGAAGTATTTTCTGTTGATGAATCTATCAATAAAGTTATCTCAATGATTCTTCCACAAATTCATGAGAAGAATATTAAATTAAATTATAATTCAGAAAATAGAAGATTATGGATATTTGCCGACGAGGTTAAGTTCCAGCAGATTATGAACAACTTATTAAATAATGCTATAAAATTCACGCCTTCGGGTGGTTCAATTGATGTAATCTCAAAGAAGGAAGACAACCTTGTAGTTATTACCGTCAAAGATACCGGAATAGGAATCCTGGAAGATAGCTTTGATAAAATTTTCAAGCCATTTATCCAGATTGATTCTTCTCTTAACCGCACTTTCGAAGGTACGGGATTGGGGCTGACCCTGGTAAAAAAATATGTTGAAATGCACGGTGGCAATATACATGTGGAAAGTAAAATCGGAGAAGGCTCATCATTTAGATTTGAACTGCCAGCAATCCGACAGAAGATAATTGAACCCGTTCTAAAAGTATTAGAGAACCAAAAAACCATTAGCTGAAACTCTGTAGCTGAAACTCTGTAGCTGAAATTCTGTACCTGAAACTCTGTAGCTGAGAAACCATCGTTGAAAAATCATTGTCTGGATTTTGCCGGATGTATTGTTTGATGGCTAACTGTGCCATTTTATTGTTTTGTATTTGTTTTCATCCCTTTGGTCATAGGTTATGGAAACAAAAGTTTCCCATGAAGATATCCCTAATTTGAAGATATCCTTATATCCTTACTCCATCATAGCACAGCCAATGGCAAGCTACAAAGTTCTGGTAAGGGATGTTATCAAAAAAGCCGATGTCCTTCTTGAAGTCATAGACGCCCGGTTTCCGGAAGAGACCCGAAACAGTGAGGTTGAAAAGGATATTGTCCGTTTAAAGAAGCCGTTTATAATAGTCATCAATAAGTGTGACCTCGTATCAAAAGAGAAACTTGAGAAAACCAAGTCCCGCCTCTCCAAAATTGCCCCTACGGTTTTTATATCCAGCAAGGACAGGTCCGGGACAACCATGTTAAGGCACCAGATCCTTGCATCCTCCTGCAGTATAAAAGAGCGTGATATCCTTGTCGGCACCCTCGGCTATCCCAATGTAGGCAAGTCCTCCGTAATCAATGGCGTTACTGGCAGGCACAGGGCGGGCACCTCCCCCATATCCGGCTACACAAGAGGATTGCAGAATGTGGACGGAGGTTCACGTATCATGTTTATTGATACACCGGGAGTTATCCCCTTCGATGAAAACGATGAATATGTACAGGGCCTGCTAGGGATAAAGGATGTAACTCACCTGAAGGACCCCATTGGTGTTGCCCTTAAGATTATAGAGAAACTGCTTGCCGAAAACAAAACTGCCCTTGAGTCCTGTTACAATGTCACAATCGAAGACCAGAGCGGTCACTCCGTAATTGAACTGATAGGCAAACAGTGCAATTTCCTGCAAAAGAAAGGCGAGGTGGATGAAATGAGGGCAGTTGCCAGAATAGTCAATGACTGGCAAACCGGGGTGCTCCGACTCTAAAAAAATTGATGACGCTCCTGATCCAGGAACAAAATTTAGCCAGAATCCAAGTTGCGTTTTTTCCGGAGAAAAAGGAAAAATTATTCAAGCTTTAAAACGAAATTAACGTAAAAAAGATGAGGATCGAGAAGGATGGCCAGAAATCCGGAGCAAAAACTGGAAAAATACGATAAACCGGAAAAAGACGAAAAATCAGAAAAAGAAAGGATATTGAGGAAAAAACTTATTCTGGTTACCTCAAAACTTTTGATCGTAATTTCCGTGATCCTGCTAGCTCTGCTCTCCCAGAAATAAAGCAGGATAAAGCAGACGGGCCCGCTTCTGGGATCGATTTATTCGGGCAACTTACTTTATCTTACCAGACAGGATGCTCCACAATGTACCCTGATCCCGGAAGAGACCGGCCCGTAATTATCTCCTGTACAGAAAACGATACTTTTGATGCCGTACCCGCCTGACAGCACGAAAGACTATTTGCAACGATTTCCATGCGTCATCTGTTAAGCGTTAGATAATTGGTATTAATAATCTAAATCTGATATTAATTATCTAAATAAAGGAATTTAAAAAGAAGGTGAAATGAAAAACAATATTGGTAGATGGAAGTAAGTTCTTAACCGATGACCAATGAAATGATTCTCAAATGTTTATCTCCAACTTCTCCCAGTCCATCTCCAGTGCATCGCCGATTTTCGCAAGCACCATATCAGCACCGGCTTCTTTTAGAATCTCTGGATCTACCGTCTGAGCCACTCCTATAGCGAAAAGTCCTGCGTTCTTAGCAAGTCGCATATCACCCGGTCCGTCCCCAAAATAGACTGACTGCAACGCAAACTGTTTTAAAGACAAACCTTCTTTTTCAGCGAGCATTTCAATATGTTTTGGACCTTTCTTATAAATATCGAATCCTAATAAACAATCAATGTAAGGGAAAATACCAACTTCATAAAGACGCTTCATCATTGGTCCAGTACCACTACCAGAAGTGATGAACACCCTGTAGCCTTTGGTTTTGAATAATTTTAAAAGCGCTTCTGCTTTCGGAAACAGTGAATATGTTTCATCATAAATGGTGGTACAGAATTCGTCCATCAGTTTTGGCACTGCATCTTTAGGTAGTTTATGGTGTTCCAAAATATGAGAAAATTGTTCATCCCACGGTGTGCCTGTTGCGGCGATGGAATATGCGGCTACATTAGGTGATTCAATCCCTGTCTGTCGTTTCACTACATCGCAGAAAACTCTGGTGTAAATTGGCATAGCATCCACAAGAGTTCCATTGAAGTCTGAAACAATGTATTTTATTTTAATGTTCATAAACTGCACACCCTATGATTTTTATTTTAGTGTATCGCGTCCTGATTAATTCCATATTTTGAATAATAACTCTGCCAGGCATTTCACTCTTTTCTTCTATATTATATTTCCACATAAATATGACTGGCGTTTCGTTAATCTGGTTGAAGTATCCAAATGCAGGGTCTGATCAAGATAAAAATATTTACCTCGGGCCAGTTACAAAAAAATGTAAAGAATATGCTGAGAATTTCTATCCTGATATCTGGTGTAATTGTTTAAGTGGAATTGAATCAATACTGCCCCGGTCTGGAATGATTAGTTTCATCCCAACTCTCTGAAGAAGCGGTTTGCGATTTTTTCAGGTAGCTCATCCCGGTTCCCCTCATCAACCGTCAAAACTTGAAACTCTTCCCGTATTCTCTGCGCCAGCTGGTGACTGCTTGACCGGTGAAGCACTGCAAGAACCGGTTTATCTGATTTGAGGACTGCTTCAACCGCCAAAATAAAAGCCCCGGATTTAAGCTCCATCGGCCCGACCTCATCGATAACTATCAGATCACAGTCAAGGGCATTCCTGAGAGCATTTGCCCCTATCTTTTCAAGGTCTTCGAGGTTGACGTGATATTTTCCAAATCTCGGCCCACTCCCCTTGACGCTGCGCAGGATGCCGTTTTTCCCGGTTGCAAGGTCCCGGATTGAAAAGCCTTCCCTTGTGCCTTCCTTTCGGATTTCGGCAGTCTGGATGCCGCCTATTTTGAAGCCGGGCTGATCTGCAAGTTTTTCGGCAGCTTTCGCCACAACTGTTGATTTCCCAATACCTGGACTGCCGGTTACTGCAATTCTCAACATAGTCTTTTTCTTCCCCTTTCGTTTTCCATTTCCCGGAAAAAAATAGACCTTGATTTTATTTAAATCCGCCAGCAATACATTTTACGTTGATTATAAGAACATTGCTGAATATACTGGAATATACATTAGAAGCTTCTATTCTGTTAATATGCTAACTTTCGTAGATGTGTAAGGGGATGAAATTGTGACTACAGACCAGGAAATTCTTGCTAGACTACAGGAGATAGAGAAGAGAATGGATAAGATGGAAAGCACACTGGAAAGCATTAACAGTATCCTTAAAAAAGTGGAGCAAAACACCTATTTTGGGTGCTATGTAGAGGGAGAAAAGCTGGAGTAAAAGGAGATATGTACTGCTGATTAGTTTATGAAAAATATATACAAACGTGTTTTCCTAACGCTTAACCGAGGACTCATGGCATGTCCTCAAACTTTAAAATTTTTCCTTCCATTTTTCTTGAGAAAGCTGGCTGCCTTTGACGCCCGGTGAGAGTCACGGTACCCACCAGACAATTCTGTAGAAAGACCCCGGGCTTTCTGAACCTTCAGAATCGGAAAACCTGGCAGGGTTTCAGCTTGTTCTGGAAGATAATTCAGGAGATTCCGGTTGAGTTCATGCAGAGCATTCAGCTTACGGTTTTCCCGTAAATTTTCGATATTTTTTTATGGTCAATGCAATTTCCCTGTATTTTTCTTTCTCAAGCCGCTTAAGGCCGATTTCGGATTTTTTCGACTGGAACATGAGTTCATCGGTTAACCTGTGATAGCTGTCCAGCCGCTCCTCTGGAATAAGCCCTTCCTTTACTGCCTTCAGGACGGCACAGCCAGGCTCATCATGGTGAGTGCAGTCTTTGAACCGGCAGTTGCGGGCTAAATTAATGATGTCGGAAAACGCTTTCTCAAGGCCGTCAGAAGAGTCTCCGAGTTGGATTTCCCTGATCCCGGGGTTGTCTATAACAATTGCACCGTTGGGAAGAAGGAACATCTGGCGGACTGTGGTAGTGTGTCTCCCTTTCTCATCATCTTTTCGGATATCTGCGGTTTTCTGGACGGCTTCATCGAAAAAAGCGTTTATAAGCGTGGATTTTCCAACGCCGGAGGAACCTATAAGTGCCACTGTTTCCCCGGGATTGAGATAAGGGCTGAGTGCATCAAGCCCGTCTTTTGAAAGGGCACTTATGGGAATGACAGGGACGTCTCCTGCAATGGACTGTATTTTTTCTGTCAGCAGGCCAGGGTCATCCGCAAGGTCAATTTTGTTCAGTAATATCACCGGGCTTGCCCCGGAGGAATACACAACAGTAAGATACCGTTCAAGCCTTCGCAGGTTAAGGTCTTTTCCCGCAGAAGTTACAATAAAGATGGTATCAAGATTTGCAGCAATCAACTGCTCCCCGCTCCCATCCCCCGCCGCCCCTCTTGACAGGCAGGTCCTTCTGGGGAGGATATTCACAATCATGCGCGAGCCCAGTTCTGGCTGGTCCAGTAAAACGACAAAATCCCCTACTACCGGTTGTTTGCCAATTCGCAGGAGCGCCCCAGAAATTCCTGCCTGTACGACAGCTCCCGGAATAAGAATCTCACAGACCGTTTTATGCCGGGATACGATTCTTCCGGCAATGTAGGGACCTTTGTAGGCAGAAAATGCCGATTCAAGCTCTTCATTCCAGCCGGGAATACGATTAATGCAATTATGACCTGCACCTTCCGTTTCACGAGGGTCCTTCATAGAATATAACTATCAATTTTACACGGATAAGTTTATTGATTCGTTATCTACCCAACCCGATTGCAACTGTAAACTTCTTTTATCTGTAAACGTCTCTTTTCTCTGATTATCTCACTTATATAGTCACTTCCTCTTTTGCTTCTTGAGAAAGCCGCCCTCCTTCGTCGGCTGGTGAGAATCCCGGTACTCACCAAACAATTCGATAAAACAACCCTGGATTTTCTGGAAGAATTGAAGGGTATGTTGGAGGAAATTTATGAATCTTCATTACCCTCTTCAGCCAGTTTCCTGAATATTTTTTCCGATTTTGCAGTAAACTCCTCTGCTTCTTTATTCCGGTTCAGGTCTGAGAGAGTTTTTGCATACTCCACGGAGATTCCAGCCATTTCTGCCAGATAGCCGGAGTCTTCCGACTCTTCTTCATCTCTTTCTCCAAGGAGAACATAGGCCAGATCCATGGCTTCTTTCACACTGTCTTTCAGCTCTTCTTTGTCTACTCCTCCAAGGAAATCGAAGGCAAGGTCCATGGATTCTTTTGCACTGTCGTATTTCTTTGAAAGGAGGAGGGTCTTTCCACGTTCCATAACTTCGGCAGCCAGCCTCATTTTAACAGAAAGGGGCCAGATTTCATCATCAAAAATCATTACATAATATTCAAGGGCTTCCGAATACTGCTCCTCTGCAAGCTCCTCTTTTCCTACTTCCGCATAAAGGGAGCCCAGTTTATCATAGGCATTGCTTTTGGCTTTCAAATCCTTCCAGTTTGCCAGAAGATCAATAAGTTCCTCCATAACCTCAACGACACGTTCCTGAAGTTGAATCGCGGATTCATAGTCCTGCTGAATTATATAAAAATCAACAAGTTTTCCAAGAGCATGGGCCAGGCCATATATATAGGTCTCACTATCATCAAGCAGCTCAAATGCTTTTTCCCTTACATCCAGGATTTTTTCGTAATACTGCCTTTCAGTTTCGGGGTCCATATCCTCTGGTTCAAAATACTTATATAGATCCCCGATGGCATCGAAAGCTCTGGCAATTTCCAGTTTGGGGTCCTCATCTTCTGGATTTTTCTCCAGAAGAATCTCGTAGACCTTTATTTCGTTCCTGTAACACTTTTCTGCATTTTCGACACTTTCTGCCATTTTAAAATGTCTTGCAAGCTCACGGAAAGTATTCGAAAGAGTGGATTGAAGAACCGAATTCTCATCCTCGTTTAAATCGGAAACCCTGAAAATATTCAGGGCTTTATCATACAGGTTCTGGCCCTCATCCGGTTTATGCATGGAAAACAGGACCGCGCCCTTTTGTAGCAAGACGCGGCATAAAAGATCCTGCCTCTTTGCTTTTCCCGCAAGGTTTTCGGCCTTATCAAGTTTTTCAAGGGCTTTTTTGTACTTTTTATCTTCAATCAGAGACGAAATGTCCTTTAAATTCCTATTTAACAAATCTTCGGCTTGTCTGGACATAAATGGAATTTAGACCTCAGATTATTAGAATTAAACGCCTTTTCCGGAATTTTCCCGTAAAAAACCGGCAAACTTCACAATCTTACAACTAAAGTGCCTGAATGTACATAGATATCTACTTCTTCATAGATCTTAGCACCCTCAAAGATCTTAATTCCTTCATCATTCCCCATCAACAATCAGCCATTTCCAGACAGGTATAACGGTTATTTTTTTGCTCTCCAGCATGATTTCTTCTTCCGCATCTTCAGTGAGGATAAGCCCCTCGTCCAGTTCAAAGGTCTCCATGGCTGACATCAGTCCTTCAATTTCCCTTTTTCTCGTTTTTTCACTGCTTATGTTCCAGCAGACCTGTACTGCCTGAACGATCCTGTTTTTTTCATTGACCAGGAAGTCAACTTCCTTTTGCTTTTCGTTTTTCCAGTAATAGATATCCCGGTATTTTCTTCTGAGCTGCATGAACACGACATTCTCTACCAGCCTACCGTAATCTTCTGAAAAGGTGAAGGATACTGTATTTCTTAAGCCAGTGTCTATGCAATAGACCTTTCTCGGGTTAAGGATCTGTTCTTTTAAGGAGTAAGAGTATTTTTTAATAAAGAACAGCATGTATGTGCCTTCAATGTATGAGGAGTAACGCTCGACTGTATCGAGACTTGTTTTTAGGACATTTTTTATCCTGTTGTATGAGTTTGGAGATGATATGTTTGTTAGATAATATTTTGCGAGTTCTTCCAGTTTTGCTATGTCTCTTATTCCGTACCTCATAGTTACGTCTTTTATCAGGATGTCTCGGAAATAGGTGTAGAGGAGCTCTTTTTTGTTTCTTTCGTCTTCCTCCAGCGCAACTTTCGGAAAGCCACCTGTATCTATGTATTCCTTGAGCATATTTTGTATTCTGTGACGTTCCGAGATAAGGTCAAGCTCGCTCTCAATGTGTATTCCCTTGAACTCAAGATATTCTTTAAACGATAGAGGATATACTTCTGTGTCTATGTGGCGGCCTGCAAGGACGGTTGAATATTCAGAACTCAAAAGCCTTGAACTTGAACCGGTTATAAATACGTTTATCCGCCTGTTTTCATGAAGGTAGCGTGCGAATTTTTCCCAGCCTTCTATTACATGGACTTCGTCAAGAACCACATATTGCTCTTCAGAACCTTTTTTTATTTCCGTTTCGTAGATCTCATAAATCCTGTTCAGGAGCTCGAGATCAAGGCCCCTGAAACGTGGGTCTTCAAAGTTTATTATGAGTATGTCTTCTTTTGCTGTTCCTTTGTTGATTTTCTCTTCGAGATACTGAAGGATTATAGTTGATTTACCTGTCCTTCTTGCACCGGTTATGACCATTATTTCTTTGGCTTGTGCTTTTCTTTCTATTGTGTCCAACAGTCCTTCTCTTCTTGTACCAGTGTACTGGTCTTTTTTCCAGAAGTTCCAATCGAGAAGTATTTCCAGTATCTCTTTTTTGTCCATATATCTTGATATCTTTTGTAGCTATTAAAAGTTATCAATTATATCGGTAATTTTACTCTACTAATTATCATTTATATCGGTAACTTTTATATGATAAATCTCATTTATATCGGTAATTTCACTCAAATACTTATCATTTATATCGGTAACTTTACCCTAATACTTATCATTTCTGTCGGTCTTCCGTCGGGCTGAAACACACAGGATAAAAACGAGTAATATGAAGGAATTGAAGTTTAAAAAATGAAAAACTAAGCGGTCCCGGAAAAAAAGTTAATGAAAAGAGATCATTCCTTGTTGTGAATGACCTCATAACTGACCTTTCCTCTGTTGATGCACTCCCTGACAAGCTTTTCTCTTGGGGAAAGAGCGCCGGTTTTACCTGACTTGACCTCGACAAAGACCACCTTATTCATTTCTCCTTCGGAAAGACCGTCAAAGATTATGAAGTCCACAGGGGTGCCGAGGAATCTAGCGTCCTTGGGATTGTATTCGAATTCAGGGAAGTAAGGGATCAGGTGTTCTGTGACCTTGCCGCGGATTACGGCTTCACTTTTCTTTACGGCGTCCTGGCGGATTTTTTTCTCCTCGTCAATTTTCCAGGTTCTGAAGAGAATGTCAGCTTTTTCGGAAACTTGGCGTTCCATCTCTCGCGTCTGCCAGGCTTCATACAGGTCTCTTGCACGGGATTCGACTCTGCCTTTCAATTTGATGTATTTAACGAGCAGGTACACTATAAGCAGGGCAAGAAAAAGGATCAGGGTTGAAATCATCCAGTCGTCCACAGCTATTTCTCCGTAAAGGGTTGGTTTTTTTATAGAGTAAATAGAGTATAGAGTAAATAGAGTAAATAGAGTAAATAGAGTAAATAGAGTAAATAGAGTAAATACAGGAAATAGAGTAAATAGAGTAAATAAATAAGTTAAGTGAGGAATAAATGAGTTAAGTGAGAAATTAATCTTGAAGAATAATTTTCAGACTCTATAAATGGCTATAAATATTTAAAAGTTCCAGCAGGACTTCGTTTCTTTTAAGCATACATTAAAGATTGGTCGTCCCCAGCTACCTGGTTGATATTCTGGGGTCAGACTTCCCAGCACGGTTATTGAGTTCGTTTATATCTACTGTACACAGGCGGGCTCAAGCCGTGCGCAGCGCGTGAAAAGAAAGAACGTGAGATGCCATTTACGGCCATTTCGGAATAATAACAACTAATTTACCAGGGAGCGTCTAAAGATTCCTGCCTACTTTAAAAATTCCTGTTCCTGAAAATAACTTCTGTCCCGGCAGAAATATCAACAGTATCTATTAAGTACAATACAAGAAATATAAGAAAGGGGATACAGTGGAAACTCAGCACAATGGCTCTGAAGAAAACAGCTTCGGTGAAATTCTTGGATTGCAGAATGAAATCGGAGAAATACAGGCGTCAATTGCTGATTATGAGGTTGGGAAAAAACTGAATATAGCCATAATAGCCGGGCCTCTTGCGGGAAAAACTACTCTGCTTGGTGAAATAGAGAGGATAAATTCAAGCAGGGCGACAGGAATCACTTTTTCCGAAATTATCCGGAACAAAAAGGAGATTTCCCTTCCTGATGACACTAAAAGGATAGTGCTCCTTGACAACTGCCACTTTCTGTACAGGAGAAAAACCGGTGGTTTTGACATATTTTATGAGTTTCTGGACATGATAAGCTCTCAGGAAAAGCTGTTTATCACTACCTGGAACCTTTATTCCTGGAGATACTTAAACGAGGTATTCGGGCTTGAGAAGTATTTTCCGGTACAGGTTGTCATTCCTGATTTCGAGAAGGAAAATCTCAGACTCTTTATCCTCAAAAGGTATGGAAAAGAGGAGATCAGATTTTATAATGATAAAGAGGCCAAAGAAGAGCCTTTCATATACGTGGCAAAATATCCGCTTGAGCTGTCCTCGCTGGGCAAGAAAATCCTCATTCCGGTCCCGAAAATAAACATCCCTTACCTTAAGAACCGTCTCCTGAATAAGAAAGAAACACAAACTACTGAAGACCGGATATTTGAAAAGATCTACCTGGAATCAAAAGGCAACCCAGGCATCGCACGGAGGATCTGGGAACTTGGGCTTGATTATCCCCGGATAAAGCCCGAAGATATAGGTCAGTTTTCATTTAATATAGAGCTTGAATACGAGGAAGCTTTTGTTTTAAGCCTGATCCTTTTATACCAGAGCCTCAAAAAAACAGAAATCTCCGACATGATAGGTTCTACATCGAGGGTGGACGAAATTATCTTCCGGCTTCTAACCCAGGAACTGATTTTTAAAGATGAAGCCGGTTTCTTCCGTATCAGGCCTGAAGCCCTGCATAGCGTTGTTGCTTATATGAAAAAACTAAGGCTGGTGTGGTAAATGGCAAATGGAGACACAAGCGCGCAGCAACTTTTGGACTCCATCAGGTCTATAGATACCCAAACCCTCATAACTATGTTTTTGGTATTTTCCATAGCATATATCCTCGGCAAGATTGTTACCATCCTTTTATCAAAGCTTTCGGATAAACTGAGCCAGAGTGGAAGGGTAAAAGTAAAACTGATTATCCCTGTGGTAAAGTTTGTAATCTATATTGTGGCTTTATATTATATTTTTAGGCAAATATTCATAATTTTCGGGACGGAACTGTTCCTTCTTACAGGGATTCTGGGTGCATCCATCGGTTTTGGAGTTAAAGACCTTTTTGCAGACTTTGTCGGAGGAATTGTAATTACATTTGAAAAACCGTACCAGATAGGAGACAAAATCGCCCTTGGAAATTATTATGGGGAAGTCACTGATATAGGGCTAAGGGCAACGAAACTGGTCACACCTGATGATAATACTGTCACAGTCCCGAATAACCTGATATTCAATGAAAGTGTTGCCAGTGGAAATTCTGGGGCTTCGGAAATGATGGTTGTAATAGACCTGTATATTGCGGGAGAGTCAGATGTAGAGCCTGCAATGAGAATTTTGCGGGAAGCAGTTGTAAGCTCTAAATATGTCTACATCTCCAAAAAAAGACCTGTTACCCTGCTGCACAAAGCTCTCCCGTTTTATACCAGGTTAAGGGCTAAAGCATATGTAAATGATCTAAGAGATGAATTCAAATTTGAATCCGATGTGCACACAAGAACCTGGATAGAATTCCAGAAGAATGGGATCAAGCCTCCACAACTCCACATCCTCAATATTCCTGCAATAGAGGAAATCAGTGAATAAAATGATACGCCCCGAAGAAATTCCAGTTAAATAATACAGGACCTCGGAAAGAACTGATTACCAAATCCGGGCAATCCCCTATTGATCTTTTGATACTATCCAGAAACGCTGGGAAGATATCTTCTGATTTTTCCCCCTACCGCACAGAGCTGTAACCGCCTGCTGCCAGGCAAAAAATAACTGAAGAAATACTGCTGCCTGTTCGAGAAATACTTCTCTTTACCCCCCAGAAACCGGTTTTAAATTCATCCATTATTGGATGCTTCCGCCAGCTTGTCTGGCGGCCCTGCAAAAAAGAAGACAGAAGAAAAATATATAAAAATAGACAAAAAAAAGCTTGTGTATATCTGTTAGTTTCTTACAGCGTTTTCAGTAGCTTTTACTTTTCTTCGTCTCTTATTTTCTCTTCTTTTTTGTCTGAAAGCCGCTCTCCTGCGTCGAGCGTGACACAAACGACATGGTACAGTGAATAAGGTTATGCGAGTCAGAGAAATCGTAGTTTAGTCCGCTTGACCTGGTGAAGCTCACTACTATAACTTCTAAATTGGTCCTCTTGAGCGCAGTTCAGTATTAACATCCATAATTTAGTCCCCTGAGCAAAGTTCACTACTATAACCCATCAAGTAGTCCTCTTGAGCGAAGCGAAAAGGACCGCGTACTCCCGAGGCGCAATTCGGGCGGCAATTCGGGCGGCAATTCGGGCAGCTAAACCAACTACTGTATATCATACAACTACTCTATATCATACATCATCTTTTGTCCGGGACTTCATCAGATCGATACTCGTTGCTGTTCCTACCATAATATCCTCTTCTTTTTCCAGAGCTTCGAGAATGCTTGAGATCAAAAGGTGACTGATTGCCCTTCTTTTTCTGGGCTCTACAACATACCTTAACCGCATTTCGATCCAGTTTTCCTGCATCTTCATGAAGAGTTTTGTCTGCACATCATATGTTGTAATAAAGTATTTTTCTCCCAGGAGACGGAGCTCCGTCTGCGCCAGATCTTCGAACTCCCCTACGATTGGGCCTGCAGTTTTGAGGGCGATCTCTTCGGCTTTTTTCCAGTTGCTGCCATAGATTAACAGAATCCGGATTTCGTCCCAGATAAAGGAATAGTCCCTGGTATAATTTTTAATCGTCTGATTGAGGACAAAACTGTTAGGGATATGGAGAATCCTGCCAGTGTACTGGTCTGCGTCCACCCATTCCCGGATTTCCATAATTGTGGTGTTGAAACTCCCTATATCCAGCACATCCCCTGTACTGTCTCCGACCTGGATCCTGTCTCCTGCTTTAAAGGGTCTGGATATGATTACGAGAATTCCTCCGGCTATGTTCCTCAGAAGATCCTGAAGTGCAATTGCAACTCCGGCACTCAAAATCCCATAGGCAATAATCAGGGTGGTCGTTCTCTCAATCCAGATTGCAAAAAGGGAGGCAAAAACAAGTACTGTAACAAGGATAGATATCGTCTTTCGCAGAGTATATCTATCTTTGGAAGCCGAAACTCTTCTAAGGATGAGGTTTCCGGCAAGGGAATTTATTATATAGGCTAGAAAAACTACAATTAAAGAGGTAAGAAGAGCATCCAATAGAGACCGATCCTCGAAGATATAAAAGTCAGTTAGATACCGGATATATGCGATAAAAAGTATCAAAACCAGCAGGATTAAAGCATTCAGTCTCTGGAAAACCCTCATGTGATTAAATATGATTTTATTTATATATCAATATACTCAGCCTTTTGAACTTGATCAGTTCCAGCCGTGCAGGGGAGCTTGAAAGGCTTTTTCATATTATAATAAATCATCCAGATTTACCATAATATGACAATTGTTACTATATTTTTTAATTACATTTAAATATAATAAATACAATTTATGTTTTTCATTCTTCATAATAAATTATGGCAAAAGGGTAACAGAAGAGATAGTATGATTGAAAAGGAGGCAAAAAGGCACGAAATGAGGGAAGGTAATATGGACCTTTTCCTGAGTGCCCTCAAGACCACGGTTCCTGTATTTCTCGGATACATACCCCTCGGAATGGCTTTTGGATTCCTGCTTGACGGTGCCGGATACCACTGGATTTATGCTTTCCTTATGAGCCTTCTCATTTATGCAGGATCAGGCCAGTTTCTGGCAGTAGCTTTACTTGCTGCAGGGGCGGGACTTCCTGAGTTTGCTATAGCTACCCTGCTCCTGAACCTCAGGCACGCCTTTTACGGGCTGTCCCTGCTGGAAAAGTTTTCCAATGTTGGGAAAGTCAAGCCTTACCTTATCTTTGCATTAACTGATGAGACATATGCCCTCCTCACCACAACCGAAGTCCCGACAGGCGGATCAAAATCAAGGTTTTACTTCTACATTGCAGCTCTCGACCACCTCTACTGGATTGCAGGGTCGGTACTCGGAGCAGGGCTTGGCTCTCTGCTGGACCTTAATCTTGAGGGCATGGCTTTTGTGCTGACTGCACTCTTTGTGGTATTGACCATAGAGCAGTATTTCAATTCCAGCGTACGCTTTCCCTTCATAGCCGCGGTGGGTGCAGGAGTCACCTCTCTGATACTTTTCAGCCCTGACAATATGCTGCTGATCTCGATCATTCTGGGGACTCTGATTTTGATTGGCAGGGAAAAACTGGGGAAGGGAAATCTGCGTGTTAATAAGGGAACAGGAAAAACTCATACACAGACTCATGCAGCAGCAGCAAAGCCTGTTGAAGATAGTGCACGGGAGGAAAGCTGATGACCGGTACTTTGCAGATGCTCGTAACCATTGCGGTAATAGCCCTTGCAACCTTTGCTACAAGAGTCCTTCCGTTCCTGTGTTTTGGTTCAAGAGAGCCTCCGGCAATACTTTCTACGATTGAAAAAAACCTGCCTCCGATGATTCTCCTGCTGCTGGTCATTTATTGCTTGAAGGATGTGCAGTGGTTTGCAGCTCCATACGGGGTTCCGGAACTGTTTACAATAGGGGTTGTTGCTGGGCTGCATTTCTGGAAACGAAACGCCATGCTCAGCATCTTTGCAGGGACAGGGCTTTACATGGTACTTGTGCAGTTCCATGTCTTTTCGTTTCTCTAAGCTTCTCTCAGATCTTTTCTCCGGAAGAAAGCAGTATTAGGGCAGAGAGCAGAATCATTCACAATTTTTATATACATTAATTTTAATGCATCTTGCAGTGAAGTGACTTCAAATGGCTGAGAAAAAAATAGACTTATCTTCAATCAAAAATAAAGGTTTTCTGCCTCAGAGGCAGGAAGACATGTTTTCAATGCGGCTGAAAGTCGTGAGTGGGAATGTAGACGCCGAAAAGCTGCGGGAAATTGCGGATGCAGCCGAGAAATACGGCTATGGCTATGTCCACATAACCTCAAGGCAGCAGATTGAGATTCCTTTTGTCAAACTCGAAGATGTGGAAGAAGCCAGCTATGAGCTTGAAAAGCTGGGTATTTCAGGAGGCTCTTCCGGTAAGAAGGTAAGAGCTGTAGTTGCCTGCCAGGGGAATACGGTCTGTAGACACGGTTTGATTGATTGCCAGAAACTGGCTTGCAGGATTGATGAAAAATATTTTGGACAAGCTGTCCCTAAAAAGCTCAAAATTGCAGTTACCGGCTGCCCTTCAGCCTGTATGAGGCCTCAAGAAAATGATTTCGGGATAATGGGCACGGTAAAACCTGAAATCCTCGAGGAAAACTGTGTCGGCTGCAAGCGCTGTGAAAAGGCGTGTAAGGTGGGGGCAATAACAGTCCTGGAAGATAAAGCCCACATAGATACCGAAAAGTGCATCCTCTGCGGAGCCTGTATTGCAGCCTGCCGGAAAGATGCTCTGAGAGCAGAAAAAACCGGATGCACGATCTTTGTCGGAGGCAAAGCAGGACGCCAACCCAGGCACGGGACAAAGCTTCTTGAGCTTGCGGACGAGAAGCAGCTTTTCTCAATCTTTGAAAAAACCTTTGAGTATTACAGGAGAGAAGGCCTTGACGGAGAGAGGTTTGGAGAACTCCTTGAAAGGCTGGGAATTGAAAAATACAGGGAAGAAGTCCTTCCCTGAACTCCTTTTAACTTGTGGAAGCCGGTTAACTTTCCGGCTTTGCCTTCTTTGAAATCCAGATTCCGAGTGCTCCCAGCCCTGCCAGCAGTGCAATAAACTTTATTAGCCCTCCAAGGAAAGGAATTTCATACACTATTGCAAATACAACCGCTCCGGTGAGGTAATATATCATTTTCCCGGCTTCTTTTTTAAAGACCTTAGCGTAAATCATTTCCCCTGCGAGCAGTTTTACCGGTACTGTAGCGATAAGGGCTGCAAGTGCCAGCATCAGCATCAGCAGGATAGAAAGACTCCACCCGAACATTGTAATTAGCAGGATTACGGAGAGAACCGGAACAAAAATAAGGAGCATTAAGCCCAGCAGTCCGGCTTTCAACGTTGAGCCCTTTACAATTTCTGCAAGTCCGGTTACAAAACCCGGGAAAGTGTAGATAAGGATAAAGCCCAGGGCAAGAGTTGCCAGCAGCCCAAGAATGAAGGAAAAGATACTGAAACCTTCAGCTCCACCTCTATACTGGTTTTGTCTGGTTACGGGTATGATGCTCAGGCTTCCCCCTACCTTATCTTTAAGGTCAGAAGGGGGATTTTCGGCTTCAAGTTCAAGGTCCCCTTTAAGCTCAAAGTCCTCACCTGTCTGGAAGGTCCTGGCTGAGACTGATCCGTTTCCATTGATGATCCCGTTAAGAGTTACCTCTCCTCCGGCCAGCAGGATATCGCCTTCAACTGTGCTGTCCTTTGAGAGAAAAATCTGACCTCCGGCTGCTACCAGGTCTCCGCCAACATTTCCATTTACCCGAATCGAGCCTCCGGCTGCTATGATGTTCCCCGAAACATCCCCGTTAACAATCAGTTCTCCGCCGGCGCCGATGAAATCATCTATAACGTTTCCGTTTATCTCAAGCCTGGACCCTCCAAGGACCAGGTCTCCCGGGATATCCTGATCGATCTTAAGTTGATCCCCGCCGCCGAAAACGTTTCCTGAGCTCGTATATTTAAGCATGGTTTCTTCATCAGCGGCACCTGCCGAAAAAGGCAGTACGGCAAAAAGGATCATGAATAAAATAAGTAGTGATTCCAACTTCTTTTCCATAAAAATCACCTTTTTGGTATCAGTGAATTTTTCCGATTAAATTGAGTCTTTCCGGTTAACCACTCCGACGAATACCAGGATATTCTAGCTGGTATATTCCCATTTGCTGGTATATTCCCATTTGCTGGTATATTCCCATTTAATACAATAAATAGGTATGAAAATCCCTTCGAAAAATAAAAAGGCACTTAAAGATTAAAAATAGGGAGAAAAAGCCTCCAATCAGTTATCTAACCTGTTTCATAACCAGTATTTAGAGAGGCTTTACCAGGAATTGTCATGAATTCTTGAGGCTTCGTACCTGGGCTCTCCTGGTTTTTCTTCGGCCGGATGACCAATTGAGATTATTGAAAACGGGGTCACATGCTCTGGGATCTTAAATAATTCCCGGATACCGGTGACAAGTTTTTCAGCCGGGTAAACTCCTATCCAGACCGCTCCCAGCCCCAGGGCATGGGCAGCCAGTAACATGTTTTCGCTTGCAGCAGAACAGTCCTGAACCCAGAAATCCTTGAATTTCGGAGTATTCCGGTCTGCGCAGATCAGTAATGCAGCCGGAGCACCTTTTAACATCTTTGCATAAGGGTGCATTTCCGAGATTTTTTCAAGGAGATCACGCCTGTCAATTATAATGAAATGCCAGGGCTGTTCATTCCCTGCTGATGGTGCACTCATGCCGGCTTTCAAAATATTCTCAATCATATCCCTGCTGACTGGGTCTGGCAGGTATTTTCGGATGCTTCTTCTGGTGAAAATCGCGTCCATTGTTTCCATAAAATTCCCCCATTCATTAATTATTATTATAATGGATAAACGTTAGTGTTAACTATTACTGTGATTCCGAAATATGTTCCCAAAACTTGACGTTTGAATCTCGTATAATTGATATACCATTGTGACAATCCTTAAAGCCATGAATAGCCGCAAATCTGAAGATTCCGCTTTACCTTCGCACCCTTCTGACCGTGCAGCCCGTAAGAACAGTGAAAAGTCACCTGCCGTGAAGTCCATTCGTACACACGAATCTTCTACTTTTTCGAGCCCTGACCTTGACCAGCTTAGAGGCCTTGTACCTGACTTTAACAACCGGCTATCTCCTACGCTGGATCTCGGGCTTTCTCCCCTCGGGAATCCCCGTCTGTGTTCCGAGTCTCACCCACGGCTGGTTTCCGACTCTGCCCTTGGGCTTGTATCCGGTTCTCTTTCCAGCCCTCTTTCCGGGCCCAAAACCGAATACTCTGAAACGCCTGTCGGAAAAAGGCTTGAGGTCATGCCTGACCTGCCCGGGAGGACTCTTGCAGGAGATAAAGTCGGCTTGCTCACCCTTGGTGCAGACCTTCCGATTGGGCTTGTTGAAAGCAGGTTGATGACTCTCAGCAGCACTGAAGAGAAGCTGAAAAATGCTGAACAGGACAGGAAGTAAAAAAGGTCTGTAAAATAATTTGCTACTTTTTTAGCTGGAGCAGTTCATCTGCTCTTTTCTTTTAAAAAATTATGTATACTTTTCCAGTTCTGTTGTTTGGAATCAATTTTTTTGTATGGGTGCCGCTGAATTTGTACACTGTATGCCCATGAACACGGCAACTATGGATGTAAAATTAAATAGTCCTATTTTTTGGAAAATATTTGTTACTTATTTGTTTTTCGCCTATTGAATCCGATTTGGATAAGTTTTCTACAAAGCCAATTTTTTCTTATTTTTATGTGGGCGTGCAGTACAGGAACAGTTTTTCCGTGTTTTTTCTTGCTGACAGTGGTTATGCACCACCAGGCGGTTTAAATGTGAGTGTTTTCACTCGAAACTATATCAATTTTTTACAGGTTGCCCCCTTCATGAGCATGCCATAAATAGGGCGAACTACATTGATAACTTAAGTATAAATATTAGAATGTTATATTGTAATCTATTAAACAATCTTAACACAGTGTACCAATAAAATTCCCCACTTGAAAACAAACTGTACGATTATTTTAAGATTCTACCTTCTGATTAAAGGAGCATTTCTGAACATATCAGAGTCCAAATACGAGGTTTATACCAGGTACATACTCGGAGGATAATAATGAAGTTGCATCAAGCTAAAAATGAATATTCGGGTTCTATTTACCAAAAAGAGACTTTTTTGCAGTTTAAATATAGAAACGAAACTTTTGAATCCCTATTTAAAAAGAAAACATTTCATATTGTCTTTTAAAAAGGTCTGATCACGATGAAATTTCACAGTTTTAAACCATATGCAAAATATGGATTATTGCTCATACTTATAATTAGTCTGGTTGGCACTGCTAATGCAGCTACGAATCATACCGGAGGTATTGCTCTATCATGGGACGATACAGCAAATACTGAAAAATGTTATCAATATTTGTCAATATTCGAGAAGTATAATGCTAAGTGCACTATGAATACAAATATAATATATCACTCAAGAATCCCAACACAGACTCTGGTAGATGAACTAAATGCACTGCATTCGGATGGATGGGAAATATCCGGGCATGGATATAATCACACAGATTCAGTTGTATTTCTACGGAATAACACTCCTGAGGAACTGCTAAACCAGGAAATATTCCCGAACATTGTAGATATTACCAGTTACGATTTTCCAGTTTATACCTTTGCATATCCCTATTCTCATAGAAATGATACTACTGATGCAACAATAAGTCCATATTTCCGGACACTTAGAACGGGAGCCCCCGCAATTATAAACGGGAATGTAAATGAAACCCCACTGGCTTATTACAAATGGGACGATGCTCAAATTCTGTATGGTGTTGAAATAGATGAAAGTGCTAATGTTAGTTTACAGTCTATAAAATACGGGATTGACCACGCAATAGATAATGGGTACGTATTGGTGTTATATGGGCATACAATCACTCCAACCGTTACCGTAGATTATCAAACTTCAACAGCGAGACTGGATGAAATTCTAAATTATACCTACCAGAAGGGCGGAGTATTTTATACCATGGGAGAACTGGGTGATTCGACCTGGGTGCGACCCCCCAGATTTTCCAATGTGAATGCAAATTTCGCAATTTCTTCAGATAATGTACTGGTCGGGGAAACTGTAACTTTTGTAGATTACAGCGTCAACCAGACTTCTGAACTGCTTGATTTTGGTGATGGGTCTGATAGTACTACTGCAAACGTTAATCATATATATACAACACCGGGGACTTATACGGCTAATCTGACAGTACAAAATGACGTTTCCGATGATTCGATGCTTAAAACAATTACGGTTATTCAACCGATAACTCCCGTTGCTAGTTTTACCAGTGATTGCACAACTGGAAATGCCCCATTAACTGTTCAGTTTAATGACACCAGTACTGGGTCTCCAACTTCGTGGAATTGGGACTTTGGAGACGAAGGTACTTCAACTGAGAAGAATCCACCGCATACTTATCTCTCAGCAGGATACTATACCGTTAACCTGACAGTAAAAAACTCAAACGGTACGGATTCAAAAACTGATGTTATAACTGTGCTGGAAGAAGAAATTGATGTACTGCCTGTAGCAGCTTTCAGCACCAACGTCACCAGCGGCTATGCTCCCCTTTCAGTCCTCTTTACTGACTGTTCAGAAAACGCAACATCGAGGAGCTGGGATGTTAACAATGACGGCATTGAAGACTCAAAAGAGACAAGCTTTGTTTATACATACACTTCTACAGGGACTTACAACGCTAATCTGACAGTAAGAAACCTGAACGGCACGGATTCAAAAACTGTTGATATAACTGTGCTGGAAGAAGAGGAAGAAGAAAATGATGGACTTCCTGTAGTAGACTTCAGTGTCAATGTTACCAGTGGTTACGCTCCCCTTTCAGTCCTCTTTACTGACCTTTCACAGGATGCAACCTCGAGGAGCTGGGATATTAACAATGACGGCATCGAAGACTCAAACGAAGCAAGTTTTGTTTATACATACACTTCTACAGGGACTTACACAGCTAAACTGACTGTGAATAATGCAAACGGCCCGGCTACAAAAACTATTCTGATATATGTAGATAGAAAGAGCAGCAGCAAAAGCAGCGGTGGCGGTGGCGGCTCTCCTGAATCTTCCAGAAATATTGAGGTAAAGGAACTTTCCCAGGTCTTCATTTCAAACGGAAAAGCTGTAAAGTTTGATTTCACGAAGGAAGCAACCTGTGTTGTTTATGTGGGCTTTGATGCTAAGAAGACCGCAGGTAAAATCACAACCACTGCTGAACAATTAAAAGGTAAGTCCTCACTGGTTTCCGAACTGCCTTCAGGTGAGGTCTATAAGTCCTTTAACCTATGGGTTGGAAACGGTGGGTATGCAACTGAAAAGAACATCGAAAACCCGGTAATCAGCTTCAAGGTTGAAAAATCCTGGATACAGGATAAAAATATAGACAAGTTTTCCATTGTCCTGAACAGGTACAACGATAAGAAATGGGGACAGCTGCCAGCCAGCCTGGTAAACGAAGACGACAAATACCTGTATTTCAAAGCCAAAACCCCGGGATTCTCTCCCTTTGCAATAACAGGGAAGGCAAATACATCTCCGGAAGATGTAACTGAAATACAGCCTGAAGATGAATCTGATAACTCTGAAGAAAACGAAAATACAAAATCAGAAATTGAACAGGATTCTGAGCAGAAGGAAAAAACAAGTATGCCTGGATTTGAAATGATTTACTGTATTATCGGGCTGCTTGGAGTGTTCCTATATAGAAGAAGATAAAATAGAAGAAATGCGATTAGATGGTAGGGACAGCTGACCTACAATCTAATTTCTTACCTTTTTTTAAGTTTATTTTCAGTCGAATACCCCGCTAGCTTGCTGCGGGGATGAAAAACTTCCCCAGTAACCGTTGTTAACTAACTGATTTATATTTTAGTTACCTTTATGCTATAAATGGAACTACGGCATGCAAACCATTGTGTCTATAAAATTAGATATCACATGGTTTTTTGTGTGAAGTACCGTAAAAATCTTCTTTTAGATATAGAACTCATCAACTTTTTGAAAAATATCTGTTTTGAAATTGGTGAAAGGTACTGTTTTGAGTTTGATGCAATTGGTACTGATGGTGATCATGTCCATCTTTTTGTTGGAGCTGAGCCAAGGTATTCTCCTTCAAAAGTCATGCAAATTCTAAAAAGTATTACAGCAAGACAAATCTTTAAAGAATACCCTGAGATCAAAAAACAGCTTTGGGGTGGTGAATTCTGGAGTGATGGAGGTTACATTGGAACAGTAGGAGATGGAACAACTTCCGATGTAATAAAAAACTATGTTCAAAATCAGGGAAACCAAGAAGAAAAAGAAGCATATAAGCAAATGAAAATACTCGATTTTTAATATTCCATTACAACAATAGCGGTGGCGCGAACATACCCCGTTGCTTGCGGCGGGGTGCGCCAGCGCAACTTTGATTTGAAATTCTCAAAGTCTCTTTTGTTTACTGTGGAGATACTCCCCGATAATGAAGTTGAGTGAAGTGTATCCTAACTTTGACAGTTTCCACTATTTTGAACTTCATTTTGGTAGATAAATAAAAATAAGTGCTCTTTGTTTTGTGTTATTCGATCCAATGAATAACAACATAAAACTAAGAGCATTTCCTACAA
>NZ_JAQUVZ010000077.1 GCF_028693135.1 Methanosarcina sp. | reverse complement strand
GGGTATAAAAACAGGATTTATACATCATAATTCTACAGAAATTTTAGAAAATTGAGTAAACTTTATATAAAAAGATTGGAAAATTCTAGACCGCCCAAAATGGAAAAAAGTTAACCGCCCTTGACACGGAGTATCGCTGAAGATAGATTTGTCAGAAACTTCAGAGGGGAGCCTATTGAGGATTACTCCACACCTGAGAATGAGTTTGAAGCAGGTCTATTCCCACTCAACCAGATTCTTGATAGCTCTAATTGGCGAATGGCGTATCAGGAGTACTGGTGGAATAGAGAGAACGGAAAAAACAAGATAATGATGTTCAACGAGTTTGAAAAGGAAATAATCAGCCGATTTGTGGAATATCAGATTCCCCTTATAATGATGAACAATGGCACACCAAAAGAAGCGGTCTGTCTCGTTTTTGAAAAAGTCAATACTGGCGGTGTAACACTTACTGTGTTTGAACTTCTTACAGCAACCTTTGCTGCGGATAATTTTAATCTCAGAGTTGATTGGGAGAGAGTCCGTAATAAGCACCTGAAGAAATCTTCCGTGCTACAAGGTATAGAAAACACAGATTTCCTTCAAGCAGTGTGCCTTCTAGCTACCCGTGCAAGGAAATTGAAAAAGCTTGAGGAAGGAGAAACTGAAGAAAAGGCTCCTGCCGTCAGCTGCAAACGTAAAGATATTCTGAAATTGAAACTTGAAGAATACACCGAAAATGCTGATAAGGTAGCTCAAGGTTTTGAAAAAGCTGCAAAGCTCCTTAATATTCAAAACATATTCATGTCCAGGGATATTCCCTACAGGACCCAGATTACTCCATTAGCTGCTACTCTTGCGGTTTTAGGTGAAGAAGCAGACACAGACGGGGTTCGAAAGAAAATTTTCCAGTGGTATTGGTGTGGTGTATTGGGAGAATTATACGGAAGTACCGTTGAGGCCCGTTTTGCGAAAGATTTACTTGAACTCCTCGAATGGATTAAGGGAGGTCCCGAACCTACAACAGTAAGAGAAGCAAGCTTTGACCCGGAACGTCTCAACACACTTAGAACCCGTAACAGTGCAGCGTACAAAGGAATTTATGCTCTTCTCATGAGAGACGGAGGTATAGACTTTAGAACCGGCGAGCCGATTGATATTCAGACTTATTCTGATGACAGCATCGACGTTCATCACATCTTTCCTCAAGATTGGTGTAAAAACTGTGGAATCAGCCAGGATGAATACAATAGTATCATCAACAAAACCCCTCTTTCTGCAAAAACCAACCGCATTATAGGTGGCAATGCGCCGAGTTCTTACATAGAAAGACTTCAAAAAATAGCAGGAATTGATGAGTTAAGAATGGATGAGATACTTGCAAGTCATGTGATAGAACCTGCGCTTATCAGGAATAATAATTTCGAAGAATTCTTTGAAACCCGTAAAAAAGCCATTCTGAAACGGATAGAAAAAGCAATGGGTAAACCTGTTATTCATAGAGAGGAAGAGCAATAACAAATTACTTCCTTTATACCAAATTCTTTTTTTCCAGAAAACGCTCACTTCAATAACTTCACATCAGCCCCCACCATGAAACCTTTTACAAAAAACCTGAAATATGTCGGGCGTTGAGCGAGTGGGGTCAATGACTTGAAAAATATATTCACTCACTCATACGATTTTGCATTCAGGGGTCTGGTTTAAGGATTTTATGATTTTGAAGATATCGTCGCGGGATAAAATAGTAGAGAACTGAATAAACGGTAGGTAGGGAGAAAGGGGATTAGCCCGCCCGGAAATATAATAAAACAGTTATATTCAGGCAGCCCCACAGACGGCTCCAGTTCCTCACTCCTCAACGACTTCCCAGTGTCCACCTCTGGCTGGCCCGACTCTTTTGAGGAAACCTTTTTTCTTTAATGTGCCCAGATTCTTCTGGATTGCAGATGGATTTATTCCAATTTTCCCAGCAAGTTCTGTTTTTGAGATTGATGGTTTGTTTTTTATTGAAATAAGGATCTTACGCTGGTTTTCATTAAGTTCAGACCACCTTTCAGACCACCTTTCAGACCACCCTTCTATCTTTCTTTCTACCCCCTTTTCACCGACCTTTTCTCCGACCTTTTCTCTATCTCCTTCTTCAACTTCTTCAAAGTGTTTTCTCTTAAATGTAACAATAAACTGAGTCCCAACTTCTTTAAAATCAGCTTCTTGTTCCATTGAAATGAACTGGCTTATTTCAGTCGAATACCTCTCAGCAAGCTGTGGGGCTGGAAACTTCTCAGGCGGCTGGAGACTTTTAAGAGATAATTTTTATTTTTTGGCTGTGGGCGGCTGCTCAGAAGAACTTACCCGGAACTGCCTTCGTTAATATCAAGCGAAAAAAGCCGGAAACTTCAATAAAAGTGAGATTTTCGGGGCTGGAAACTTCTCAGGCGGCAGGGGAGATTATTAAAACTTAAATTTTATTTTTTGGCTGTGGTCGGTTCCCCAGAACTTATCCGGAACTGCCTTCGTAAATATTAAGCGAAAAAAGCCGGAAACTTCAATAAAAGTGAGATTTGCGGAACTGGAAGCTTTTCCGGCGGCATTTAGTTTATTGCAAATATATGAGATGAGGATAACTTGTAAACACCTAAATAATGTCGATTTGTGGTTTCACGGAATCTTTTCACCCAATAACCTTTTCTTCATGTCTTGAATCTCTTCTGAAGTTTCAACAAGTTCTTTTCCAGATTTGTTAATCTCTTTTGAAAGCATTGTATGAACCCGATAATTTATACTTTGGAAATCCGGATTTATTATTGAGAAATATTTTTCATACCCTTGCTTAAATTTCTTGCCTTTTTGTGTTAATTTATATCTTACAGTTTTATTTTTAATTTCTTCAAGTTCAAATAATTCTAATTTTTGATATTTGTCTAGTAGTCTGGAAAGTCCAGGATCTGTAGGTCCTCTAAAGTTTCTGACAAAAGTCCATTGATCAGTATATAGGTTTTCTTGTCTCAGTTCTTCTCTAACTTTTACGTTTAACTTTTCGAGTTTCAATTTTCCTATAAGACTCTCTTCGGGAAGTACTTTTTCAGCAAAATCGACAACATCAAAAATCCAGTATGTTTTATCAGGAAGGACTCTGGAGTTATCCAAATTTATCACCAATTAATGATTTCAGTTTGTTTAATTTGGATATTCAACTTTTTCTCTTCAAATTGCAAGTTCTCGTTTACTTTTTTATTAATAGAGAACATTATAATTTGAGATTCTTTTTTTAAAGAACCTAAAACAGAATATAAATTATCTTTTCGTGCAATCTCATTATTATCAATATTTTCAAAAACATCATCAATTAATCCAAAATTAATATTCGTAATATTATTTTCATAATTAATATTCAATATCGAATGCCATAAAGCAATGTCAATGAGCTTCTTGTCTGAAAGGGCTATAGCATATTTATCAGAACAATCTTTGATTGAGTTTCCCGTATCAAGTAAAAGATGTCCATTTTCGAGATTTAATTTATACGGAAGGGGATAGATTAACTTACTGAAAACAATATTTAATCTTTCATTAAAGCTTTTTAAAACAGTAGAGTTTTTCTCGTCAATTGTACTTCTTTTGAGGGTAAGTAGATTATCAATCTCTTTTGGTATTGATTCTATATTTATTTCAACTTTGTCTAATTTACTTTTTAGTTTTTCAATATAATTCTTAGACTCATTTAAAGAGTATTCATATTTTTCCAGATCCAGTTTAAGTTTTTGATATTCTTTTTTTATTTCTTCCTCTCCAGTGTTTTCAATAACTCGGATTATCACAGAATTTACATTTATTTTTAGTTTTTCGCTGCTGATTTTGTCTATCTCAGACTTTATAAATTCAATGTCTTTTTTAAGTTCTTCTTCTGTTTTCAAGAATTCTTCAAATTTTTCATTCGCATGTGAGATTTCTTTTTTCAGTATTTGGTAAATTTCACCATCATATTGCTCATTGCCACAACAAGGGCACATTGATTTCTTTTTCCGACTTTCAATATTAGGTAAATTTATTTTATCTCCACAAACAGGACAAATTAAAACTGATATAGTTTCCTTCACAACTTCCATTAATTCTTTATTATAATATTCTCTCATTCTAGAAAGTTTAGTTCCATTCTCAAAAAGCTCTTGACTTTTCTTGGTTTTTAAAGACACTAACTCCCGAATTCTTTCTCCAACTTCTTTATTTTCTTTTAATATTTTTATGGTATTCTTTATCTCTCCAGACTCAAATTGTTCAATAAATTCTCTAACCTCACTATAATAATTTTTGTTCCTTCTTTCCTTAAAATTAAATTCTTCGATATCGTGTAGTATCTCGCTTTTTTGAACTTTCAGTAATTCTAATTTGTTTTGTAGTTCTTTTTCTTTATGTTCCACTACTTCGATCTTTTCATTAAAATCAGCACTGTTTAACAAAAATAATACGATAGTTTCTAATTTATTCTTATATTTCATAATTAATGAATCTTCGTCTTTTTGAGGTACTCTAAAAGCATCAATAAGCCTCTTAGCATCTGAGGGTTTTTCAGGCAAGTTTAACATTTCGCAAATTTTTTTGTTTACTTGCTCTGAACCTTTAATCTCCTCTCCAGAGGTTAAAATTGTGATCTTGGGTTCAGCATTATATTTTCTCGTAATTTCGACAGATTTTTCCCCATTACTAAGAATTATCTTAGTGTGTGCAATCTTTATATGTCGATCTATAAAATCCGAACCAAAGATAGCGTAAATTATAGCGTCAAAAGTAGTAGATTTACCAGTGCTGTTTGTACCAAGAACAAAAAGAGACTGTTTATTGACTATTTTTCTTACTGGAATGTATTCTACACTGTAAAATTCCTCTATATCAAACTCTTCCACATAAAAAGGTACTATCTTTTCCATTTTATCCCCTATGAGACATATATATATCATTTTGATTTACGATATACTCAGAAATTTCTTTTTTTGAGTTTACGAAACAGATCAAATTGATAATTAGCACGAAAAAAATTACTATAATACTAGGTATATTGAAAACTTGTATTATGAGAGGCTTGAACTGAAGAATACCTAAACAGTTAAAGAGAACCAAAATTACTGATATGAAAATGAATAGAAGACTAAGAATATATTCTGAGATGAATTTATTGGAATATATGTCAATACGTTTTATTTCTTCCCTACCTTTATCAGGCAGATCTGAATACTTATTTTTAATACCTTTTTTACGTAAATTCATTTCAGATTCAACAAAAGTATTCTTTAGAAAAAGATCTCTTATAACAAAACTTTTCGATATCTCTTTAAGTAACAAATAAAAGATCACAGAAAAGACGAAAATTGTATAATCTGCTATATTTTCAAACTCTCTTGGTATACCAAAAATTATTATAAAAATCAATAAAATTGAACTTATCAAATAAATATGTTCTTCTTCAATTAATTTGAGAATATTTATTCTATCCATAAGTCTGATTTTCTAATAATAATGAAATACTTTTTAAATGTAAGTTAGTTTACTCAGATATAAGCTTTGCTAAATTTATTACTTTGATGAAGTTCAAAATATGATGAAAATAATCCATTTCTCTCTCCTCCAAACTACACCTTTAAATCCCATCCCTCCCTTTTCTATCCCACAATATAACTCTCATAACATTTACTCGGTGACATTTTTATGAAAAATAGGCTGTACAAATATTATCCTGAGGATTTCGGGGAACTTACTGTTGATGTTATACATATGAACCTGGTGTTTGACGTCTATGATGACAGGACTAATGTGAAGTCCATTTTAAGGGTCAGGACAAAGGATGCACCTCTTGAGAAGCTGGAGTTAAACTGCAGGGACCTTGAGGTCAGGGCTGTGAGCTGCATACAGTATGAGGTTTCTTACAAATACAGGCAGGATGATGCGATTCTTGAAATTAATTTCATGGATGTGATTCCTCCGCATACTGATATTGCGGTTGTTACGGATACTGTTTGCAGGCCGACCAAAAATATCCTTGAGGGGCTGTATTACGATGAAACGCCGGCAGGGGCTCCTCCGCAGCAGATCACGCAGTGCCAGCAGTGGGGGTTCCAGAAGATCGTGCCGTGCATTGACGATATGTGTGCAAAATGCACTTACAGGACAACCATCATTGCGGATTCAAGGTACACGAACCTTATCACAAACGGGGACGTCGTTGTTGAGCGGCACACCGTAAAGCCTGGCAGGGACAAAATAGTCTATGAAAACTCCGTTACTCCGATGGCGACATATCTCTTTTTCCTCGGCGTGGGGACTTATGCGACTTTTAAGCGGGAATTTGAGTACCCGGATGGAGATACTTTTATGCTGGAACTGCTTGTGCCGCCCGGCTCAAGCGCAGAAGCTGCCGAAAAAGCGCTTGACATCCTGCATGATTCTGCCATGTGGGTCTATCTCTTTACAGGGCCTGAGCAGTTCGATGAAGATAAGCTGCCTGTCAGGAAAGAGCTCTGGGAGCTTGTCCGCAAGCGAGAGGATATGAAACTTGAGGAAAAGTCCGGGGCTACGCTGGAAGAGCTCCAGCAGGTCAGGAAAGAGCTTGCAAAACTCAGCGGGGCCATCATACCCGGGTACAAATACACGGGAACTGTCTACAGGGAGATCGGGATGCAGAACTCGGACTTCGGGGGCATGGAAAATGTCGGGAACACCACGATTACCACAAACCGCATAATGCCTACCCAGCAGATCACGGACCCGGCTTTCGAGTACATGATCAGGGTCAAGGTGCACGAATATTACCACAACCAGAACGGGTCCGAGGTTACGGGAAAAAGCCCCTTTGAGATCTGGTTAAACGAAGCTGTGACCGTGCATGTGGAAGAGCAGTACCACGCCTTCCTTTTCGGAGAGGATTACCAGAGGCTCGGCAGGGTGCTCGACCTGCTTGCCCCGGCTTCAGGGACTTTTGCCCTGGACTCGGGAGCTGCTTCCATGCCCATCATCCCTGACGGCTTTAATGACCCAAATGACCTGATCACTGCCGTTACGTATGTCAAATCCCCTGAATACGTGCGCATGGTCGAGACCCTCATAGGCAGGGACACTTTTGTCCGGGGCCTGGACCGCTACTTCAAAAAGTTCAGCCACTCAAACGCAGCCACGCAGGACTGGATCGAAGCCATGGAAGAAGAAAGTGGGCAGCCTTTAAAGGAAATGGCCGAAACCTGGCTGAAGCAGACAAAGTTCCCTGTAGTCGAGGTCTCAGCCGAATACGATATGCCTTCCCGGAAGTTTACCTTCTTCCTCAAACAGCAGGTCCCTGCCGGAGGAAAGCCCTGGGAGTTCCCCTTCAGGGCAGCCCTTGTGGACGAAAACGGAAATGACCTTGCCGAAGTCCTGGAAAGAATAAGCGGGGAAACTGCAGAAATTCCGGTTGAAAACGTGGACTTGCCTGCTTTTCTCTCCCTGAACAGAGGCTACTCCTTCTACGGGAAACTCATTTACAGGGCAAGCCAGGACGAGCTCCTGCTGCAGGTAAGGAAAGACAGCGACATCACAGGCAGGTTTACAGCCTTCTATACCCTTCTGGATCGGGAAAAGCTGAGGCTCCTTAAAGTTCCGGGTTCAGCTCCCTCTGAAGACTTTATAGAGCTCTACTACAGGCTCTTTAATGACCGGCAGCTTCTTGAAAGGGCAGGAGGGCAGTTCCTGATTATCTTTGAGTCCGTAGAAGACGAAGAATTTGCCCACCACTATCAGGCTCTTTATGACGTAAAGCAGAAGCTTCTGAATGCAGTTGCCTGGAAATATAGGAATTCCCTTATTTCTGCCTACAACTTCTTTGAAAATGCTTCGGTTCCAAAGGATGCATCTCTTGAAGAAACAGCAAGGGTAATCAAGGGCAGGCAGGCTAAAAATCTCTGTCTCGGAGTCCTTGCAACCCTCGATACCCCCGACATCCATACCCTGATAAAACAGCAGTTTGAGACCGCAGCCTGTGCAACAGACAGATTGAGTGCATTTGCCGCATACCTTAACAGTTCGGCTCCTGACAAGATTGAAGTCCTGAGAGCCTTTGAAGCGGAATCAAAGCAGAACCTTATTTCCTGGGAAGCCTTCCTTGCAGTAATAGGAAATAACAGCAGTGTTGATGCAGTTGAACTGGTAAGGGAAATGGAAAGGTCAGCCGCCTTCAGGATCGAACAGACAAACGACCAGCGTGCCCTTTACGGAAGCTTTGCCCGCAACCGCAAAAAATCCCTCCAGACCGCAGAAGGCAGGATTCTCTTTGCAGAAATCCTGAAAAAGCTGGCTCATGTAAACGAATACAGCACTGTCAACATGCTCAATGCCTTTGCAAACATAGACCAGATGGAATCAAAGTATCATATCCCACTGGTAAAGATCCTGGCAGACCTCCTTTCCGAACTGGATTCCCAGAAATTCCCGAGCGTCTATAACAGGACCCGAAAACTCCTTCTTGGAGCCCCAAAAGCTGTCAAAACATACAGTATAGAACATGGGGAAATTAAGGCTCTACAGTCGGAAAAACCTGTGCAGAAATAAAATTCTCGGAAAAACAAATTACTCACAAAGGAGAAGCAAGCTGCCCAAAGAAACAGCCTGTCCGGAAGGAGCCAAAAATAATTTTTTCCTTCCGGATACTGCTTTTTTGCATCTCTTTTTTGCATCTATTCTGAAATCGTATGTCAACTACCCATCACTGAAGTAACGGGCTTGTATATCCCCGCTGTTTCGGATCATTTTATACGTATGGCTGGTTGACCTGGGAAGAACCACTCCTGAATTCTCTTACGAGAATGGCAGCCCAGTTCTATCGAGACGCTTCAAAGGTTACTTTCGGCGAGGTTGTTGCCAACCCTATACCAGATAAAACCGTTTCCAATGATAGTAGACTCAACTTAAGCTGTTGTCTGCTTATTGCAGTGCCCTACTCCACTCTGGAAGTGTCGATGCTATCTGGTGCAATATACGCAGCGGGGGTATAATAATGATTACTGATAACGAAAACCAAGAGAGCTTACGCATTCCTCCCCCACTGAAGTAGGGGAGAATCCCGCTTATTTCATCTTGAAGGGCAGATGCAGGAAGACTATTTATCCCGAAAAAATGAAATGATATAAATGTTTTTCGGGAGCTTCTTACAGAATTTCAAGATTCAGCTTTTAAGGGGATGGTAAAAGGATATTCGAATATTTTGAAGGCTTGTTTCTGGACGCATTCTCTGCTCTGTTCAATATTGTAGGCTCTCTTCTCATAATATACGGAGGGCTCAGGGCAATTTCAGAGATTATCCTGCTTGAAATTTTGAAAAAACCTTACCACTACCAGCAGGTAAGAAAAGAGCTTACAAACAAAATTGTCTTCGGGCTTGAGTTTTTCATTGCAGCCGATATCTTGGAAACCGTAAGGAACCCCTCGCAGGAAGAAATGCTCCTGCTGGGTACGGTCGTGTTTATAAGAACGGTCCTTGGCTATTTCCTCAGTAAGGAAGTTTCGGAATACAAGCTTGATTGAAACAGGGCTGAAAAACCCGATCCTGCAGGATTCCAAAACTTCCCTCCTCTTTTAAGACTCTTAACCTTCTCTGTCTTTTTGGTTCCAAAAACTTTCTAAAAAAACAAATGTAGATATATAAATCCTCTTCAGTACCTCACAGGGTTGCTGAATTTCCATGGGGACGAGTATTCTTTATTGAAGACAGCTGTTCCGGAGCCCTTATAAATCCTGAATATAGTATAATTCTAAAAATAGTATAATTTAAAAGCAAGTAAAGTGTTAAGGATACAAAATATTATTAAACTCCAATATTATACTAATCCGAAATCCAGATTACGCTGACCTGAACTCCGGGTTGTATTTATAAACTAACATGAAATCGTGTAATAATACTAAAACATGAAATCGTGTAATAAATACTAACATGAAATTGGGTACTACTTGAAACCTGGTATCCGAATAATTCTAAATAATCATACACAGGAGCAATTTAATGTATCATTTGAAATGTATCGAATGCGGTGCAGAGTATTCCAAAGATGAAGTGATCTATACCTGCAGCAAATGCGACGGGCTGCTTGATGTTATTTATGACTATTCCTCAATTAAAATTGACATGGAAAAACTGAAGACCGAATGCCCTTCGGTCTGGAAGTACGCCAAACTCCTCCCGATCGACAGTGAGCCTGTGACTATCCAGGAAGGCGGGACTCCTTTATACAAATGCAATCGTCTTGCCGAAAAGATAGGGATTAAAGAACTCTACGTAAAACACGAGGGTATGAACCCCACCGGTTCCTTCAAGGACAGGGGGATGACCGTGGGGGTTACAAAAGCGCTTGAGCTAGGGATGAAGACCGTTGCCTGCGCGTCAACCGGGAACACTTCAGCTGCTCTTGCAATCTACGGGGCAAAAGCAGGAATCCCTGTTATAGTGCTGCTCCCGGCAGGGAAAGTAGCCCTTGGGAAAATAGCCCAGGCCCTCATGCACGGGGCAAAGGTCCTCAGCATCCGCGGAAACTTTGACGAGGCCCTTGCTCTTGTGCGCACTCTTTGTTCCCAGGAAAAGATCTACCTTTTAAACTCCATCAACCCTTACAGGCTGGAAGGCCAGAAAACCATCGGCTTTGAGATTGCAGACCAGCTCGGCTTCAAAGTGCCTGACAGAATTGTCCTGCCCGTAGGAAACGCAGGAAATATTACTGCAATTTACAAAGGTTTCAGGGAGTT
>NZ_JAQUVZ010000005.1 GCF_028693135.1 Methanosarcina sp. | reverse complement strand
AAAGAGGTATTGGCTTGGCAAAAATTCAGAAATAACAAAAACTCGAAGGTTAATTGGCAATTCACAACCGAGGATGCAAGAATAAAATTGTCGCGCCTTTATCCGACACTTGAGGATTGACGCGACAGTAGTTCCTTTTTTATAAAACATGCAATTGGTGAAAATTGCAACTTGTTTTTTTTGCATAGTAAGCCCATTTTTTCAGGTCCCAATATACCTGGATTACGGCAGCAGTGAACTAAATTTAATTATTTTCAAGCTCATTTTTATTCTGATTACATATTCTTCTGATTTTTAAAGTTTTTTCGTCTTCAGACGCGGATAAATTAGTTGCTTTTTCAACTGTTCCTGCATCTCATTTCAACTCACTAAACTCCTTTTTGTCAACTCCTTATAAGTTTTCTGTCCATAGTCTCAAATAATCAAAGATAAGAAAATAATTACAGGTTCGAAAGAGTATTAAAAAATCAATTTGAGGATTTGGCTATAAAAACTTGCAAAGGTTTATTAAAAGTTAGTTAAAAAGTTCAAATATTAATTCAAACCTGCTTTCATTTCATCCCGGAGGCGGTACAATGGGAACCATTATAAAATATGGAATTTTTTTAGTTTTGACTTTTTCTTTGCTGACATTAAATACTTTAGCGCTGTCCAATCCTTCAAACGATAATACTGAACTCGAAAACAATAGCAATGAAGCCATTGGTATTGACATATGTATAGACTTCATACCATACACCCATGAAGAGTTAAGAGACAAATCCGATACTATTGTAATAGGTACAGTTAAAGAAATACTTCCACCCAGATGGAATACAGCAGACGGAAAACAACCGTATAAGTTACTTACCAAACTTGCTTATCCTGACGACATCATTTACACTGATATTGTTATAAGTGTTGATGAATACCTGAAAAACCCGTTATCGTCCAGAGAGCTTATTGTAAGAGTCACCGGTGGGACGATTGGGGATTTTAGCATGACTACAGATGCTGATCCAAGATTCAATACTGGTGAAAAGGTTTTGCTATATCTGAGTAAAGATGAAAGCTCCAGTACCAGGGATATTGGACCCGAGCACTTCATAGTTACAGATTTTTATCGGGGCAAATATACATTAACAGACGATGGGAAAGCTACAATGCCCGATGAACATACTACTCTGGATGAACTGTTGAATTCAATTAATCAAACCGATAATAACACAGTTGATGGCGGAATATCAGATAATACAGAAATAGCAGGTAAGCAAGAAGGATCCGGTTCTACTATTCAATCAAAAAGAATTCCTTTCATGAGCTCTTTCTGGATGCTTGCGGCAGTGATTGGAGCAGTTCTGAGTGTAAAACACAGACATCAATAAGTTATTTATGATCTTATTAAATGGCTATTCTGCTTCATTTAAAAGGAAGTACCTACGATTTTATTATGAAGCCGGAAGATCAAAGCAGTTTGGAGAGGGGGGAGAAAAGTGAGTACTTATAGCAATGGCATTCTTTTATTCAGGTTCAGGGATGAGAGGCTTGAAGTAATGCTGGTTCATCCGGGGGGGCCAATCTGGGCAAAAAAAGACTATGGAGTGTGGTCAATACCTAAAGGGCTTCCCGAAGAGCATGAATCCCCTCTGGAAACGGCAAAAAGAGAATTTAGAGAAGAAACAGGTTTTGAGGTCGACGGCGAGTTTATTGATCTGGGAGAGTTAAATCAACCTAATAGAAAAATAGTGCATATATGGGCTCTTGAAAAAGACCTGGAGACAACAGGTGTTGTGAGTAATACATTTACGTTTGAGTGGCCAAAAAACTCCGGGAAAATGCATGAGTATCCCGAAGTCAACAAAGCAGGCTGGTTTGATATTGAGCTGGCTAAGAAAAAAATACTAAAAGGACAGATAGGTTTTCTTGATAAACTCATGGATATTATAAATTACTCCCAGAAGGAAGAGCATCTGGACAAGGAAAAAAGTTACAAGCAAACTACATTATTTTAAACTTGTCTATATATCGAACAGTAAATCCGTAAAAGAAAAAACTAGGTTTGATTAGACTAATATTATGTACAGTATACAAAAACGGACTTAGAATTTACAGCAAATTCATGACACTGCTCAATATCTAGATACTTCATTGACTCAAAAAAGAAGAATATACAAGAATGTTAGGAGTGAATTGAGTAGAAAATGTATTAAAAAATGAATTTAACCTGTTTTGTTCGGAGCTTTTTGCTAAGAGCATATCATTTAAATATGTTAATCGGAAAAAACTCTAATTATTTATATTGTCAATTGCGGACTGATTTTCCATGAGTGGGTTTGATGAGGTTATTAGCAAAATACGCTGTGGTGAATTAATTTTATGGGTTGGTTCTGGTTTTTCAAAGTCTGCAGGATATCCTACAGGAAGTGAATTGGCTAACATAATTAAGGATAAGTTGAACCCTGATGAAAAGCAATATTTTGAGAAAAAGTTCAACCTCGATGACGTGACAGAGGAATTTGTTCAGATGCGTTCTAGAAAAGAACTCATATCTGTATTAGATGAAGTCTTTAAAAAAGAACCTATAGATTTAACATTGCATGAAATGGTTTCCAAAATTCCTCAGATTCAAACTATAATCACTACAAATTACGATAAGTCCTTTGAACGCGCTTACAGAAATGATATTTTCACAATTATCAGTGATCAGGAAGTCCCTGCTTCTATTAGAAATAAAGTCAACCTCTATAAAATACACGGAGACATAGATATTTCAAATTCCATAATAATTACAAAAACAGACTATTCGGACTATTATAAAGAAAGAAAGGAAAACCTTGTATGGAATGAAATAAGGTCTTTGATTTCAAAATATTCTATATTGTTTATAGGCTATTCTTTTGAAGATTCTAATGTTAAGTCCATGTTTACAGAAATTCTGGGAAGATTGGGTGACTTACACAAGGATTACTACTTAATAACACCCAATTTACCAGAGCACAAAAAACGCTACCTTTTAGAGAAATATTCAATACATTACATCAAGATGTCTGCCGAAGATGCAATTAGTAACATCAGAAATGAAGTTGAAATAAATCTTATAATGGATACAGAAGATGGGTATGTACCTCATCATCTAGTTAAAAAGATCTATTGGGAACGAAAAATTGATCCTGACTTTTCCATTGCAGAAGAGGGAAAACTGATTTTAAAAGATATAGGTGTCTTAAAAGGAGGCCCTCGAATAGTATGGAATATATTTTTGAAAGCCCCAATCGAAAAAAGTAGCAGAATTAAAAAATTTGAAGACATTCTATCTGGGAATATATTTGGAAAATGTTCGATATCTCAGGATGATTGTATAATTAATCTCTCTGCAAAAGTTGGTGAAAGTCTGTTATTTGATCCAAAAAATGGTGACGCTAGTGATTTAACAGTAACAAGTATTCCAAATGGTCACGTTTCTGCAAATTTACTACTTCTCAAATCAGGTTTGTTTTTTAACAATCTAAAAGGAGAGCGTTATTCCTCTGGTTCTGTTGGTGAAATTAGAGTATTTCACGATGTTTTTGATTTAACAATTAAAATGGATACTGGAAAAACTGGACAAGGTATCCATTTTAATGTGCACGCGAAAAATGTAATGGAAGGATATCATATTTTTAACTTTATAAACTCCTGGATTGAAGAAGATTTGCTTCAAGTTAACTTCGACTTTTTAGAAGTACCTTATACTTTGTTATTTAGTAAGTTATTTTCGGAAAAAGTAGTTCAGGATATGAAGAGAAGGTATGATCTATATTCAAAACTGTTTAGAATTCAGAGGGAGTTTAATGTAATTTTTGGTGATTTTACTTTTGTTACAGATGATGATTTCAATACAATGAACGAAATAGTATTTTTGCTTGATGGAAGTCAATTACCTCAAACAGGAAAGATTTTTTCATTTCAAGGAGAGATAGTGGATGAAGAACACTTTTTGAGAGTTTTAGATCAAGGACTCTCTAATTTTACTTACGGCCCACTTCCACGAAATTATCGTCTTCTTAACACTGATATAGTTTTAGATTGTGGTCTTAACTTATGTAATGGATTTATTGTAAATAAACAAGAGGCAATTTCAAAATTAAAGCAAGGTTTCAAGAAATTTAACCTTGAGGTTGAGAGCAAAACTGAAACTTATTCTGTGGCATGTTGGGAAATCTTGATTTCTAAGCAGGATGAAGGTCTTATTTTAACTAACCTCAAAAATAAGTCAGCACAACCAGATGACTAATAACTTCTTGAAATGTGAACAACATAAATCTAACTACGCAATCGCATTCAAAAACTAATCTCTATATAGGAAAATGAAGAGTTTAACCAAAAGCATCTATGGTATTTTCGTTATAGAATTATCAGAATTTGATTCCTTATTTACTGTTTTTTGTCAAATCAAACTTACTCTGGCACACCCCCGGTAAGCAACAACGCCAGCAAAAAATATTTTACAAAACATCTACAAACTTTGTAACATGAATTTCGGATTTTTAATCTTTCCGGGTCTCGAAGAGCTTGACCTTGTCGGTCCCTGGGAAATAATATCGCTCTGGAGCAAATTTGCCCAGGGACCTGAAAACTGCCTCATGATTGCCGAGAAACCCGGTCCCGTAATCTGTCAGAAGGGAATGTCCATAAATCCTCACGCTACCTTTGTAGATTGCCCTCCACTTGATTTTCTACTTGTGCCGGGTGGCGAAGGCACGCGGAGATAAGTAGATAACAAGTCTCTGATAGAATTCGTTGCCGGGAAGGCTGAACACTGCAAAGCTGTACTGTCGATCTGTACCGGAACATTCATCCTTCACAGGGTCGGTCTGTTCTCAAACAGGCGAGCTACTACCCACTGGGCTTCCTTGCAGAAGCTGCGGGAATTAGGTGATGTGGAGGTTGTGGAAGATAGAATTGTAAGAGATGGAAATATCTGGACCTCAGCAGGTATTTCTGCAGGTCTCGATCTGGCGCTTGCATTTCTCGAATATACGGCAGATGAAAAAACAGTGGGCAAAATTCAGCTTGGAGCCGAGTACTACCCGTCCGGCAAATCATATTGTAATATGCATAAAATTCTGCAGGCTCCTGAATATTTGAGGAAAAGGGACTGAAACGTCCCTCAACCCTTTCAAAAACCTTACTTCCATGTTACTTCAAGGGGCTTCCTGCGAGGGATTCCGTATACTTTGTATGTCGGGTTGCCAAACATCATTGCATAGGCAAACTTTCGTCCTGCGGGCAGGTCGAGTTCCTTCTGGAGAGGTTCGTAGAACATGGTAGCCGCCGCAACAAAGCCAGCCCAGCAGGTGCCGATTCCGAATGCTGGAGCAGCTATATCAAAATGGGTAAGGGCGATGATAGCATCGACAGGTGCAATCGGGCTATTCTCAGGGATATGGGCGAAAAGCAGGTGTGGAGCGTCCCGGCAGATGACATCGTATCCCTGCTCCCATGCCGAAATAAGTGCAGGTACGTAACCGCTCATCGGGTGAGGGGTGTTCACAAGGCTCTTCATCCATTCGATGGTGAGCCCGGCAATCTTCCTGACTTTCTCCGGATCATGGACGACCAGCCACTGCACCGGCTGTCCGTTGGTTCCGGAAGCGGCGTAGCGGGCAATATCGAGGACTTCAAGAATTTTCTCCCTTGGAACGGGATCTCGGGTAAAATGCCGCACAGACCTGCGTTTCTTGAGATAATACTTTATGTCCACCTGGGAGATGGTACCGGCACCAACAGGCAGGGGGACCTTCTCATCAGGACGGAGGTCCAAAATGAGAGCCTCAGACGGGCAAAAAACCTCGCAGTGCCCGCAATAGAGGCAGCGTAAAATGTTTTCGTCCTTCACCTGCGGAAGATGAGCCTCATCAACTGGATCGATGATACCTGAAGGGCATATCTTTACACAAATGCCGCACCTCGTGCAGAGGTCCTTATCAATGATAATGTGAGCCATTATATCAAATCCTGTTAAGGCAAATCATGTTAAGGGCAGATATATACCCAACCAGCATTAATTACTTTTCTTTGCCTGTGAATATCCCTCTCAAATCCATTATAGCAAGTAGTTGTCTTCAATCAAGAAAACTAAACTGTAGAGATATATCTGACCCATCTGACCCGTACAGGGTCATTAGCTGTTTTAAGTCATTTTTGTCACGCTCGACGCAGGAGAGCGGCAGTTCCCAAAAAGACAAAAAAGAAGAAAAAAACCGAAAATAAAAACTATCGAAGAAGTTATAAAAACAAACAAAAAACAAACAAATCAAATTTTATATAAAAAACACTTTTTTTGAGTCTTTTTTCATTCTAAATTATTTTTTATGTTTTTTTTGCAGGGCCGCCAGACAAGCTGGCGGAGGCGTTTATAATTATCTATAAATTTTAATTCGAGTTCCGGGGTCAAGGGAAGTATTTGTTGGATCAGGAAAACATTTCCGTATTCAGTTTCTCTTAATACAAGCATGAAATCAGGGGCCAGCAGTTTACTTCTGCCTGATAATGTTTTTGACCCGCCTGTCCCATTCTGTGGACTCGAAAAGCTCCCTGAGTTCCGAAGAATCGTCAATAAAGCAGAAACCCCAGTAGATTGCAGGCAAAAACTCTCTTTTCCACTGTTCTTTTTTCTTTTTATCAAGGAATTGGTAGGTTTCGGAAGATGATAGGCGGCTTACGAACCCGAGAACTTTGACAAGTTCCGGAATCGTTTTCTGGGCAGAACCAATTTTCAGGCACTTTAGCCTGTAGCTGTCTAGCTTCCTGATATCAGGGTCGAATCCCAGGGTCCTTAAAATTTTATTTTTCTCGGGCATCGAAATACGCGCACCGTAATACTTCAGGGAATTTAAAGCCTGAAGTTTCAGGAGCCATTCAATTTCCCCGAAGACTTTGGGCTTGTGCTGTCTTGAAACATCCCCTAACCTGCGGTCTTCGTAGGCTTCCCTCTTGAGCTTGTTTATCTGGGTGGAAAGATTTGCGAGCTCTTCTGCGTCTCTGAGTTCCCTGACCCTGAACCTCAAGGCTCCCCGCATAAGTTCCCGCTTTTCCCGTTCAAAAGCTCCTATATCCTTTTCCTCGGTTATGGCAAGAAGACGCGAGAAATATTTTGCCCTGAGAGCAGTTGGGGGAAGCCTGACAGGGACCTCTTCTGCCTGTACATCCTTTCCCTTTCCTTTTCCTTTTCCTTTTCCTTTTCTGAAGTTACTGAAGTCTACCTTGCAAATTTCTATTTTTCCTTCCTCAATTGCCCGGGCTGCATCTCCTTCGGAGAAAAGCTCTTCGAGGCGAATTTCAGGCTGGAGCATCTGTACCTGGTCAACCTTTTCCCCGTTGAAAACCCCTTCTCCGAAATGCTGATAGAGGGAATCGATGTTGTCCGCGATCTCAAAGATGCTTCCCCTATCCTTCCCGGAAGCCGGAGAAAGCCTTGTAACCCTTCCTATCTGCTGTTCAAAGAGCCGCATACTCAGGGTTGGCCGCAGAAGGATAAGGTTTTCAAGCCCCGGAAAATCAAAGCCTTCGATCAGCATGCCGACCGTGCACAGGACATAGGGCGGCTTTCCTGTCTCTCTGAAAGCTGCAAGAAGAGAACTCTGTTCTTCCTTAGGCAGTTCAGAGGTCATAAAAGCGGCATATGTGAACTCCCCTTCTGGAGTATAATTCTCAAAATCAAGAGGTAAGACAGGGTCAGAGTCCTTTTCCAATTCCAGGGTAGAGATTTCCCCGTTGAAAACTGAGGCAGTGAGCTTTGCATGAAACGCATTGATTTCCTCTCCGTCTTCCCCGGCTCCATAAACACGTTTCCGGACAGGGGCGCAGAAGACAAGGGTCTTTGTGTTCCTCTGCTTTACCATCGAATCGTACACATCTTTTGCGAGCTGGGTTCTACGGATAACTTTTTTCAATTTGTCAACAGTGCTACAGTCAAGGTAAAGGTCCTGCCTGTCAAGTTCATCTAGCCCTTTCTCAAAATCGAAGATCTCAAATATATCCTCCGAACTTTCAGCAATCGTATACTTAAGGGGTGCAAGTTCTTCGTCAAGGATACACTCAGGAAGAGTCTTTGCATAGACCTCTTTCATATCCCCGGCAATTTCGTCCACGAATTTGACATTTCCGACCACACCCTGGAAAGGAGTTGCAGTCATCCCCAGGATTTTAGTCCGTTCTCCTAATTCATTAAGAAAGTTGTTTCCCCTGTTATTAATGAAGTTGTGGATCTCATCCACGATTGCAAGGTCGGTATATTCAAGAAGCAGTTCTCTGATTTCGGATGCCTGTTTTCCGAGTACTGTCTGCAGAGAGGCAAAGAGTACAAAGCCTTCGCCTTTTTCCTGCCCGGATTTTTTAAGGGCTTCTGCAATCTCTTTTCTAGCTACCTTCTGTTCGGAAGAGAGGAGCGCACTATTGGGAAAGAGGGGGGCGGTTCTCTTCCTGTTGTAGTAAGTCTGGCTAAGAAGAGGATTGTTTTTCGAAATCAGGAAAAGTACAAGTTTTCCTTCCTCGTAATATTTTTTCATAATATGTTTTGAAAGAAAGGTCTTGCCCCAACCAGTGGGGACTTTGATATAGCCTCTCTGATGGGTTTCAAAATATTCCAGAATATCCTCAAAGATTTTCTTTTTATCTTCCCTCAAGGGCTCGAGCTCGACGGTTTCCATGCCGGCTGAGGCTTCATTTGAAATTGTCATCAGTACGCTGTCCTCACGCTTTTCACTTTATGAGATTTAACCCTTTTAATTTTTTCATATTTACTAATACCAGAAAGCTACCTTTCAAAAAGTTTTCCGGAAAACTGCATGCTCCATGCACAGGAAACAGTGCATGCAACTGGAAATATTCTAAGAATTAATTCCCCTTACTACAAAATAACGGATAAAAAACTTCAGTCCAGAAAACCTGGGTCATCCCCTTTCGTTACAAAATCGAAAAGAGTATGTTTGAACTGCTTTTAGTTAAAAGAAATCCTTTTTCAGTAATATGAACTACGGTGATATAAGAATTACGGCAGTATAAGAATTACTATAATATAAAGTTGTGGAATTTAAATAATCTGAATATCTAACGAACTTCTAACGAATATCTAACGAACTTCTAACGAACTTCTAACGAACATCTAACGAACATGATAGCAAAGAGACTATGGAAATGTAAGCTTGCTGAAATCAGGAACTGCAACAATTTATGTGCCGGAAAAGTCAAAGGAAAAGGCTCGTTGCAGAGGTCCTCTATCCTTTGAAATCTTCCGGAAAAGGAAATTTGAAAGAGTTTAGAAGAACTTTGGTCTTGCAGAAAGATACTTTGCAAGAGGCAGCTTTCTGTAGGGCTTGCCAGCAGTTTCTTCTTTTATGCGGGTATTCAGTTCTTCCGGGGTCATCTGAACTTTTTTAGGTTTATTCTGTTCGGACTCGGACCGGACGGTTACGTTAATCGTACCTTCCTCTATTTCTTTATCTCCAATAACCACAACATACGGCACCCATTCCCTGCCCGCTTCCCTTACCTTCTTTCCTATGGACAGGTCGCGGTCATCAACATCAACCCTGCAGTCCATTTTCTTTGAAAACTCTTCGGCAAAAGAGAGGTGTTTTTCGGAAACCGGCACAACCCTTACCTGAGTGGGAGAAAGCCATAAAGGCAGCATAGGTACTTTTCCTTCTTCGGTTTCCATTGCAGCCTTTTCAAGGAGAGCATAGATACAGCGTTCGATTGCTCCGCTTGGAGAGCAGTGGAGAACGGTCGGTCTCTCCAGTTTGCCATCTGCGCTCGCATAAGAGATATCATACCTTTCGGCATTTTCCACATCGATCTGGACAGTGGAAAGGGCACTTGCCTTGTCAAGGGCATCTACAAAGTTAAACTCGAATTTGAGCACGAAGTAGAAGAAACGGGTGTCCCACATCTCCACAAGCACGGGCTTGTTAACGGTCTTTGCCATGCTGATTACCAGGTCTTTATTGGACTCATAGAAGTCTCTGGTGAAACGGATGGCAACTTCATAATCGTCAACGTGTATCCCCATATTTTCAAGCACGTCGATGCAGAGGTCATACTGCTGTTTGAACTGGTTTACAGCCTGATCCATGTCCTCACAGAGAGTGTGCATATCAGGCATGGTAAAAGCCCTGAGCCTTCTTAAACCCACAAGTTCCCCGCGCTGTTCCTTTCTGAAACTGTAGCGGGTCATTTCGATCATCCTTAAAGGCAGGTTTTTGTAGGAGATCGTCATGTCGTGGTTCATCAGGAATTGCCCGAAGCATGCCGCAAAACGCAGGAACATCTGCCGCTTATCAGACTCAATAGAATACTGCCTTGCAGGGAACCTGTCAAGGTACTTCTTGAGAGTCGGGTGGTTCATATCGTACATGATGGGAGTTTCAACTTCCATTGCCCCAAAATCGGTTGCGACATCAAGCACGTAGTTTTCAAGGAGGGACTTAACAAGCCTTCCCTTTGGGTAATAGCGCATGTTTCCGGAGTCGGACCCTGGCTCGTAGTCTGCAAGCTCAAGCCTCCGCATGAGTTCAACATGGGGAGGAGCACGCTCAACTGCCCTGCTTTTGGACATTTCATAATTCACAAACTTCTGAAGTTTTGGATAAGGGGTGAGGTCAAAGCTCTCGACTTCATGGAGTTCCCCGTCCAGAGTCAGGATGCGCCAGTAGGATCTGGCAGTACCTTCGGCTTTCAAAGCTTCGGAAACTACCTCTTCTTTTTCCTCTACTGCCACAGTTTTGCATACTGCTTTTGCGGTCCCCTCGGGACGGATGCTCCTGGAAAGTTCGGAGAGGGGGTGCCCTTTACAGCTTACAGTAAAGGCTTTGTACCATCCAAAAGGAGCCCGTTTGACCTCAAATTTTCCGGAGAGGGCTTTCTCAATGCCTTTTAAGACCTCTACTGCAACTTTTGGAGAGGAAAGGTCAGAGCTCAGGTGGGCATATGGATAAAGCATTATGCGGTCGGTTTTGACCTGAGCTGCAACCTTTTCGATTTCAGACACAGCTTTTTCTATGGCTTCTTCTGGATTTAGTTCATCCACGCTTTCCACAGCCGTAAAAGCGGTGAGGGCTTCCTCAAGTCTGCCTGACTTTAAGGACTCTTCGATTTTTTCAGCAACTGGAGTTTGTTTTTTGGTTTGGTATTCAATATAGTCAGAGTGAATGAGCAATAACTGCATTCTATCACCTGTGTTTTCTAAGCCGAATATGTTTCCCGAATTGGCTTTGGTTCTGGATCAAACAGAGGCTCAAACAGTATTAAATGATAGTATTACGGCTTGTATGACGACTTAATACTATGATCTGATTTCAGAACTATTTGAGGTCTGTACCCGTCAGTAGATATTGATTAAAGGAAGTTAAGAAGAATATATGACAGTCCTAACATCCTGCAATGATATAAAGCAATCCCTTTCGCCTCAGTGAAATCTATTTTTATCAATCAGTCCCTGCAGTATTTTGTCAATTTTTTGAGGTAGAGGTCAGCCTGTGCTGCCATTTCAGGATGAATCTGCTCCTGATAAACTCTGTAGGCTGCAACGAGGGCTCCCAGAAGAATGGGGGCTGCAAAAAAACCTGCAACTCCTCCCACAAAAGCTCCTCCCAGGAAGGCAAGCATTAGCAGCATCGGATGGATCTTTGACTTCAGGCCGGTCAGAAAAGGCCTGAGGATCAGTTCGGGAGGGCCATAAATTACAAGGGAAGAAACCACAAAAAACAGAAATGCACTTTCAAAACCCTGTTCTAAATAACGTATTAAAGATAGGGGCACAAGCACCATATACCCGGCAAAAAGAGGGATAATCGATGCTATGAAGATAAGGGTTGCAAGTGCCAGCACATGGGGAAATCCGAAAGCGTAAAAAACGGCTACGGAAGTTACGCTTACTATGAGGGCAGCGTAAGCATTGCCTATAAAAACTCCCCTCAGGATAAGGTCCAGATGAGCCGCATAACGGTTTACAGTATTCTGGTACTCCCCTGGAATCACGCCAAGAAAAGCACAGTACAGCCTGTCTCCATCGGCAAGCAGAAAATAACAAAAGAAAATCGAAACTATGAAATTAATAACAAAGAGACCGATGCTCTGAGCATATGAGATTAGCCCTATGCTGCCAACTGCGGGTAGCAGGGAGGTAAAAAGGTTCCAGATAGCAGTATTTATCCTTTCAACATATGTTGCAGGAATTTCCAGAGCATTTATAAAATCTAAAATTCCGCTCATGACTGAAGCCTGGTGTTCAATAATCCAGGAGACCTGGTTAAGGATCTCAACAACTCCGGCTCCTACAATGAATACTATAGGGATGAAAATGAAAAGGCTGGCCATAAGAGCCCCGACTTTTCGGTACTTTCCAAATTTCACCTGGACAGGTCTGGCAATATAAGCAAAGACTATCCCAAGCACTATTCCGTCTGCCAGGGGCAACAGGATCAGAAAAGCGAAGAACAAAAGCACAGCTAATGCAAGAGCTATTCCTATTTTCCAGCGGCTGGCAATAATCTGGCTGACTCCGTCAGGTGGGTAATTCAATCGCATTCTTCAGTTCCATTATGATAATATATGATAGTAATTCAATCAATTAAATGAGGGGTAAAGATAATCAAATTCGAGAACCGGAAACAAAGGTCTTAAATGAGTCCGGATGTAAACATTGTTAAGCTCGAAGTTAAATCTAAAGACTATTGGATTCATTAGTATAAAGTTTAGTCAGTATGTGCGGAGCCCGTTCAGGCAAATAACAGGATAATCAGGCATTTCCGGGAAGTTTCGCAGGTTTTTGGTCTGAGAGGTTGTGGTAAGATTACGGGTATAATATGGAAATATAATTAGAAACTATTTAAAAATATCATAGAATTATGAACAGAACAGCAAATTCAGACCTCAGGATTCGAATTTTGATCATTCAAGTTTTTGATTATCCAGATTCAGATTTTTGATTATCCAAACTACAATTTGCCCGATACAAATCGGTTGATTTCCAATACATGTTTTTTTCAGCAGGGTTGAAGATTGCGTTTTAATTTGCTCAAAACCGATGGGTTCAAGCCGTGCCAGGCGCAGGTTAAACAGGACAGGTTAAAGCTGCCATTCAGGCTGCCCGAAATAATATATTTCGATTAATTACAGACAGCCAGAGTTTTTAGTATCCATTTTTTCCCGTTCAAACTTTTAGTTTTTCATCCAGCCCGGGAACAAGTTTATCAAAATACCTGGTTACCACGCAGGACTCCATGCATTTTCCACACCTTATACAGGTTTCACTTACATGAGGCTTTCCTTCTTTAATTGAAACTGCCCCTACAGGACAGGCTTTCTCACATATACCACATCCCGTACAGCGGGAAAGCCTTATGAACTGTTTTGCAGCCTCTTTAAAAAGGCAGACAGCTTTTTCCTTTGTTTCCGAGCTTACGAGCAGGTTTCCATTCGAGAAAAACTTCACAGTTCCGGTTTCGGTTTTAACCAGCAGCATGCCCAGTTCTTCTGCATAAACAGTTTTTCCAAGCACATTGATGAAATCCGCAGCTTCTTTTTCCCTGATGCCCCGGACTCCTGCCTCGACAGAAAAGCCTCCTGCTTTGCAGGGGGAAATTCCTCCCACCACCTCAATTTCAAAGTCTTCAGCTTTATCTTCCGCAAGGACAGAGATTCCAAGCTCTTCTGCCAGCCTTAGCATTTTCGGAGGCAGCTCTTTCCAGCGCCAGAACCCATGCTCTACGAACTTTTCCGAAAGCCCGTGCTTTTTTGCCCACTCAAGCAGGAAGGCGTTCCACCTGGCGTGCATCTCAGGATGCAGCTCTTTTACCCTGGCATACTCGGCAGCAAGGGCAGACGGGCAGAGCCAGCATCCAACCCTTTCAAAGCCCTGGTCATAGAGCGGGTTGTAGGAAAGCCCTCTCCAGTGGATATAGAGCCAGACTTCAAGCGCCCGCCAATCCCTGATAGGGAAGATGTTGAGCTGGTTCGGGACGAAGGGGTTTGTCTCACTTGCCGCAATCCTTGCCCTGGAAAAGGATTCATGCTTCCGCTTGCCGTCTATTGTCAGATAAGCAACTGCATTTGCAGCATCTTTTCCTGAAAGGGAACAGGCTCCTTTTTCTGCGTCCAGGTCTCCTGCCGACGCCAGTTTGCAGACCTTGCAGCACCAGCGGAAATCCTTTGCAGGAGGCCCGAACTTTTCTACCTGCTCCCAGAAAGAGGAGCCTGCACTCATTTCTTCAAGCGGGACTTTCATTTCGCGGCATAAATCCCGTGCAAACTCCACAGTTTCAGGGAATTCGATTCCTGTGTTCAGGAAAAAAGCCTTAAACTCCCTCTGCTTGAGAGCAGACTTTGCCAGGTCCAGCACCACAAGACTGTCTTTTCCCCCGCTGAATGAAACATACACAGGCAGATCCCGATGCTCGTTTCTGGAAATAATCCCGCGGATGGTGTTGATGGCATTTTTCCCCAGGACCTGCAGGTGTTTTTTGTTAGCTTCTATGCATGCCCTTAAATCCGGAATCTCGGGGTGCAGAGACGCCTCGCTGCTGTCAACCTTTCTGACTCTGAGAATTTTTGTTCCGGTCTCAGATGGGGAGTCGTTTTCGGACTCAGATGGGGCACTGACTTCAGATGGGGCTCTTACTTCAGGTTGAACTCCGGTCCCGGATAGAGCTTCGGGCTTTGACAGGTTCTCCAGGGCTGCAAAATCCGCACCGTCAATGTAAGAAACTCCATATCCGCTAAGGTTACCTGCGGTCACAAGGACAAAATCCCTTGCTTTAATGTTTTCGGCAAAAGACTCTATGAGCCCTGGTGTCACGTTTTTTCCATTAAGGTGCCTGTTTGTTTTCTTAAGCTCGACTTTTCTGCCTTCAGCAGATTTGAGGAGGATTTTTGCTCCCTGAAGGGAAGGCTCAAAGCTATAGTCCATTTTTGAAAGTTCGAAACGGAGCACTCCGAAAATAAAACCGTCTACTATAACCTCGTCAGTTTTGTCTTCTCCGGGAATTTTGTTAAGGAGAATAAGTCGGTCTCCCAGAGGGTCGCAATCGAAGGCGGAAATTAGCTGCCCGGACAGAAGTTCTCTCTCATAGGGGGAACAGAACCTGACATCTGCTGGCTGAGAAAGATGGAGTATCTCGCCTTTACCGCCACAGATCCCGCACTCTTCCCCTATGAGGGGCAGGTTGCACTTTCTGCACCAGAAAATGTAGTCATCTTCATATTCAAAACGAGGAGAGAATTTTTTCTTTGAAACAGCCGGATCCGGATGCCTTTCAGAGCCAGAGCTCTTTCTGGCAGAGGATTTTTCTTTAAAATCCAGAGACCTGTTTTCTACCCTTTTTTCACGGGTTTGCGGCCCCTTCCTGTCCGAACTTTTTCGTTTTTGTTTTTGTGAGCTGGAAGTCTGGTATTTTTCTTTTTTCTGCTGCATGGAAGTCCTGACCGGGGGTTCGAAGAAATGGTTAAGTATCTTATCGTTCAGTTTTCAGAAAGGATGCGTTTATCGATATATCAATATTTTGAAAGAAATTGCCAATGCTTTGAGAGAAAGTATCAATATTTTGAAAGAAATTGCCAATGCTTTGAGAGAAGGGAAAGATCCTATTAAAGAAAACACGATAATACTTTCCAATACTTTCAAAAACCATCATAATATAACTTGAATCTTATATTTGTAATGATATTTTAACTGATCATATGAAGCAAGAATATATTAAACTTCCTGAGAAGGCATTAAAACTTCCCTGGAAGACATTCAGGTTTCCGCAACAGGGATTCCTGCCTGTCAAATGTGATACCGTATGAACTATGATGTTGTTGTGGTGGGAGCTGGCCCAGTGGGCTCCACTGCCGCCCGCTATGCAGCCCTGCATGGGGCAAAGGTTCTCCTGCTCGAAGAGCACTCCTCAATAGGTTCTCCTGTCGGCTGTACAGGGCTTTTGAGCACAAGAGCCGTTGAAGAGTGCGGAATCAGGCCTTCGGACGAATTTGTGTTTAATTCTGTCCGCGGGGCTTTTGTGCATGCTCCTGATGGGCAGTGCCTGCCGATTGATGGAAAGCAAACAAAGGCATATGTTGTCTCCCGAAAAAACTTTGACCGCACTCTTGCGATAATGGCTGTAGAAGAAGGCGTTGAGCTCTCCCTGAAAACAAGGGCTATCGGATTTGAAAAAGAGAGCTCTGAAACCGGGCCCGGGACAAAAGGAAATGAAAAAGAAAATAGCTCCCCTGTAAAGCTCAAAATACTCCGGAACGGTAGTCCCGAAACCATATCCACGTCCGTAGTTATCGGGGCAGACGGAGTAAAAAGCCGAATAGCCAGTTATGCAGGCCTTGGAAAACCTGCGCGCATACTCCCCGGAATTCAGATCGAAGCTCCCTATGCCTCGGAAGATAGCGACTTTGTTGAACTGTTTCCCGGCTCTTCAGCTCCCGGTTTCTTTGCCTGGACCGTTCCCCTTGACGAAAAGGTCTCAAGAATCGGGCTTGCGCTTGAACCGGGACTTGCCTGCAAAAGCGGAATTGGAGATAAATCTCCGCTTTTCTATCTCGAAAAATTCCTTTGCTCAAACCCCCACATAAAATCAAGGTATTCAGGGGGCATGCTTGATTTTGTGGTTGGGGGAATTCCAATCGGCCCTCCGGAAAAAACATTTTCTGACGGTATCCTGCTCGCAGGGGATGCTGCAGGGCAGGCTAAACCCACATCTGGGGGAGGAGTCTATACCGGAGCTTTTGCAGCAAAAATTGCCGGAAAAATTGCAGCTGAGGCTGCCTTTGAAGGAGATACCTCTGCACGCAGGCTTTCCGAATACGACCGACTCTGGCGAAAGGGCCTGGCAAAAGAACTCGAAATAGGCATGAGAATCCATGATTACATGGGAAAACTGGAAGACAATCAGTTGAATGACCTCATAGGTTCATTAAACACTCCTTCGCTTCTGAATACGATCACGGAGTACGGGGATATGGATCACCCCTCAGTCCTTATGAGAAAGCTGATGTTTTCAGGAAACTCCCTGAGGCTCATGAAAGCCTTCGGGACATTTTTAAAGACGCTTTTTTAAAGAGATCAGCGTTTGAGGCATGAAGTGAGAAGTGGTTTTAGAGGTCAAGAGAAGTAAGTCTCAGGATAAGTAAGTCTCAGGATAAGTAAGTCTCAGGATAAGTAAGTCTCAGGATAAGTAAGTCTCAGGATAAGTGAGTGTTTTTTAGTTATTATTTTCCTGACTACTGTGAGGACTATAAATTCCGGAAACCCATTATATTAAAGGGGATACCTGTGAGTTCTGATTATAAACTTCTTGATGACGTAAAACAGCACTTATGCACCTGTTCCACAGGCCTCAAGCTCACCCCTGACATGGAAGCATTCCTGGAAATGCCCATGAGAGAGCTCTACGTTTCCCTGCCGATCCACATGGATGACGGTTCCATAAAGGTTTTTAAAGGCTTCAGGGTCCAGTACAACGAAGCTCTGGGACCTACCAAAGGAGGTATACGTTTTCATCCGGAGGAGACGATGGAGACAATCAGAGCTCTTGCAGCCCTGATGACCTGGAAATGCGCTCTCCATAAGCTGCCTCTGGGTGGGGCAAAAGGAGGAATTGTCTGCTCTCCAAAAGAGCTCTCACACAGGGAGATTGAGCGCCTGAGCAGAGCATACATTCGCGGGATTTACCAGATCATAGGCCCTGATAGGGATATACCCGCTCCTGACATGTATACAAATCCGCAAATTATGGCCTGGATGATGGACGAATACTCGAAACTGGCAGGAAAAAACGTATTTGGCGCCATTACAGGCAAACCCACAAGTCTCGGAGGTTCTGCAGGCAGGTTCGATGCAACGGCTAAAGGCGGCCTGTATGCGATACGGGAAGCTGCAAAAGAACACGGAATGGACCTTAAAGACTCGAAGGTCGCTGTTCAGGGATTCGGGAACGTTGGATACCATGCTGCTTACCTTGCAAAGAAACTCTTCGGCTGCAGAGTCGTGGCTGTAAGCGACAGTAAAGGGGCTATCTACTCAGAAAGTGGGTTTGACCCTGAAGATGTTTCCGGACACAAGCACTCCACAGGTTCCGTACTGGACTATCCGGGAGCAGAAAATATCACCAATAAAGAACTGCTGGAACTTGAGGTAGATATCCTTATCCCGGCTGCCCTTGAAAACGTAATAACTGAAGAGAATGCAGAAAGGGTTAGACCAAAAATTCTTGCCGAAATGGCTAACGGACCCACGACCCGAGAAGCAGAAGAGATCCTTCGTTCAAACGGAGTCCATATAATTCCCGATATCCTTTGCAATGGGGGCGGGGTCATTGTTTCGTACTTTGAAATGGTGCAGAATGAGTCCGGCATACAATGGGAAGAAGAGGAAATTGAGAAACGTCTGGAAAAAAAGATGAAAGAAGCATATCATTCAGTGCACGATTTTGCGGCAAAGAACAATACTGGTATGCGACAGGCTGCCTATACGCTTGCTGTTGGGAGGGTTGTCGAAGCCATGCAGCTCAGAGGCTGGATCTGATACCCGAAAAAAAGGCATGAAGAAGGAAAAACAAAGTTAAAAATTAATGTTAAGGAAGTAACGAGTACAGGTAGCTAAACAGGTAAGTGATTATAATGTACAGATGCAGCAACTGCGGATACCTTTACAACCCGGATCTCGGGGATTCTTCACAGTCCATAGCTCCGAACACGCAGTTTGAAGAGCTACCAAAATCCTGGAAATGTCCCAGATGTGGAGTTTCCAGGGAAATGGTTAAAAAAATATGAATATATATGGCCAAATGTAATTATATATGCCAAATCACAGCTAAGGGCAACTATAAGTAACGACCATTAATTATATTTAACCATGTCTATCCATGTATGACTATGAAACTATAAACTTTACTGGCCAGCCATTTCCAGTTCATTTAGCAGGTTTCTTTCGAAGTTCAGGACTTTCCTGATTACTATCTTTTTGGAGCCGAGTGTAAGTTCCTCGTTTTCAGGATATTTTTCTTTTATATACCCGTAAAGTTCCATAACACTCATATCGTCAAGTTTCCTTTTGAGCTGGTTAAAGTCTTCCATGAAAGATACCCTCTATCACAAATCGCGAAATTATATTTATGTTTTTATGTAGTAGTCAGTGCATTCCCAAACGTATTCCGGAGATCCGTTGCGGATGCCTGCCAGTATTACATACCCTTAATGACAGGCTTTTTATATATATTCATGTCCAGCTACAAATTTGTGAATAATATCACGCCACATCTCCACTAGTTTAATTTTTTAGCCCAATTTCCAAAAATTAACTTTGGGAGTGCGGAGGCACAGCGGGAAGTCCCCTTCCTCGAAGGCATCAGCCGGCAGGTGGGGGATGAAAGCGCAGCCTCGCAGTTAAGCAAATGTAAAGCTTCTTTATATTTAGTAACCTTTTCTAGCTATGAAGATGTATTTAAGGATATAGTTACGTATATATATTGATAATTATGCAATTAGCGAAGAAAATACGAATCTATCCTACTGAAGAACAGGTTAATGTTCTTTGGGAATTATCAGATAAATGTCGGGTAGTGTATAACTTTGCTCTTGCAGACCGAAAGGATGCTTATAATAAGGAAAAACGTTCTGTAAAATATACAGAACAACAAAATAAGCTTCCTGACTTCAAAAAACGTAATCCTGAGTACAATATTGTTTATTCTAAAACACTTCAAGGAATCTTGAAAAAACTTGATAGTAGCTACCATTCATTTTTTACCCATATTAAAAATGGTGACAAGAAAGCAAGACCTCCTAATTTCAAAGGTAGAAATTATCTAATGACAATTCCATATAACCAGAGTGGTTTCAAAATTGAAGATGGTATCATCACATTTTCACATAAAGTAAATAATGTGCCTTTATCCTTTGAAATAGGTAACTTAGCTGAAGATCTCAATGTAAAACAGGTTGAAATAGTTAATGATAATTCCTATAAAGCAAGAGGTAAATTTTTTCTCTGTATTGCTTATGATGTAGAGATTGAAGATACTTATTTTGATAATGGGATTTATCAGGCTATTGATTTGGGCATTACAAAAATAGTTACTGCTATCAACACCGAAGGTAAATTCTTTGAGGTAAAAACCCCTAGACCGGATAATTACTGGAATCAAAAAATTGATGCAGCTAAATCCAGAAGGGATCATTGCATTGGTGTTAAAAAAGGTTCTGCAAAAAGCAGGAGATTTTTGAGAATAGCCAGAGCAGTTACAAAAATGAGTAAAAAGAAAGCAAATCAAGTTAAGGATTTCCAGCACAAACTATCTAAAACAATGGTAGAGAATACCAGAGCCAATACGATAATTGTTGGGGATTTAGATGTAAAACAAATGGCTCAACCTAAAGTTAAAGATGGTAAAAAACAAAAAAAGACCAAACAAAAGAAAGGTCTAAATCGTTCCACTCAGGGTTTAGGAAATTTAGGTAGATTTGTTCAATTCTTGACCTATAAAGCAGAAATTATAGGTAAACGTATAATAAGAATTGATGAAAAAAACACGTCTAAGAAGTGTTGTTATTGTGGAAAAAAACATGATATGCCTACCTGGGAACGTGTTATGTTATGTGATTGTGGTAACAACATAGATAGAGATAGAAATTCTGCTATCAATATCATGATACGTTACCTATTGCAAAATGCCTTGTGGACAGGCTATCAACAATTTGTTGATAATCTTCGACAATACAGGCTTCCCGATGGAATTGAGGTTCATACCGAAGCCAAATGACGGAAGTACTCGAAGGAAACCCTTTCCTCGCCATCAGGCAGGGATGGGTAGTTCACTAAGTCAATAACTTTATTATACATGTGACTGCAGGATAGGATTTTCATAAAAACGAATTCAGGAAACCCAAATATTTTGGCAAGAATACTCAAAACCCGGGAAAAAAGCTAAAAAAAAGAAGAGCAGGCAGTTAAAGGTGGGGGCGATAGCATAGACATTAATGACAGAAAAAGTGAGGCAGAAGAAAACTGGATGGAAGAATTCCTTTTAAACAGCCCCAGCCCTGTCCTGAGGATTGAAAAAGAAGGATTAATTCTCTATGCTAATGAAGCAGGAAAATCATTACTTGAAGCATGGGGAAGCGGGGTTGGAGAAAAAGTCCCCGTAAATATCCGGCAAGCTGTGCAGAAAGCAGCCCTCAAGAATAAGCCAGAATACCTGGAACTTGAAGCAGGCGAAAAAACATATTCAGTTACCTTCATACCTTCTGCTGACGGCAAATATACTATTCTCCAGGCATCACTCCAGGCATCAGATGCCACTTTCTCTGAACAAGCCGAAAAAAAACTATCATCCTTAAAAATACCTTTAGTAGATAAGCATTATGAAGCCCTTTCCCAGGTTGCCGAACTGGCTCTCAAAACCCCGGACCTCCGGACCCTGCTGGACGAATCTTTAACTTTGATTGCTGCTACATTTGAAGCAGAATATTGCATAATTTTGAAACTTTTGCCTGATGGAAACTTTTTGTTTGAAACAGGAATCGGATGGAAGATCGAAGATATAGGCAAGGTTATTAAAAGAGATACGGCTTCGACTGCCGGGTATGCAGTGCTTTCAAAAAAACCTTTATATATAGAAAAATTAAACGGAAAGGGTTCCATTGATGAAATGGGGCTCAAAGGATATCAGGAAATAACGAGTGGAATAAGTGTCCTGATCGGATGTATTGAAAAGCCCTATGGAGTGCTGACAATTCACAGCACAAAGAAAGAGAAATTTACAAAAGAAGACACTTCTTTTTTGAATGGCGTTGCGTCTCTGATCTCGTTAGCCATTGAACGAAATGAAGTAGAGAGTACCCTCCGTGAAAAGATACATTTTCTTGAAACTTTGCTTGATACTATTCCGGCTCCCGTGTATTATAAAGACAAAGAAGGGGTCTACCGCGGCTGCAATGAACTCTTTGCGAGGCTGATTCTTGGGCGCTCAAAGGAAAAAGTAACAGGATGCTCTGTAGATGAACTTTCCGAAGCGATTCCACCCAAACTTGGGGATGTTTTCAAAAGAGTGGACCGGCAGCTGCTCCAGAGAGGAGGAAGCCAGGTTTATGAGTCCAGAGTCATGTGCTCTGACGGGATAATCCGACAGTTCCTTTTCAATAAGGCCGTATACAGGAACCTTAATGGGACTGTGGAAGGGCTTGTAGGAACAATGCTTGATATAACCGGGCTCAAACGTACCGAAGAGAACCTGTTAAAGAGTGAAGAAAGATATCGGCTGGCTGCCGAACAGACAGGGCAACTGATATACGAATTTGACCTGCAAAACGGACATGTTGAATGGGCAGGGGCAGTCACGGAACTTACGGGCTACAGCTACAACGAGATGCAGGATTTTACTTACTATGATTGGCTTGATCACATTCACCCCGAAGAGCGCAGAAGAGTGCAGCAGGAATTTAAGAAGTGCTGGAACACAGGAGAAAAGTTCAATGAAGAATTCAGGTTCCGACGGAAAGATGGGAGCTATTTTTTCGTAGAAAACAAAGGCGTCTATCTGAGGGATGAAGAAGGCTGCGTATGCAAAGCCCTTGGAGTTATGAAAGACATTACTGAAATCAAACTTTCCTCGGAAAAACTGAAGGAAAGCGAAGAGCTCTATCGCTCATTCTTACAGAATTTTAAAGGGATCGCATTTAAGCTGGACAGGGGTTTTACCCCTCTCTTTCTGGAAGGAGCTCTTGAGGAAATAACCGGGTATACCAAAGAAGACTTTCTCTCCGGCAGAATAAATTTGACTGATATCATTTATGCGGAAGACAGGCCACTATTCTATATACTCCGGAAAAAAATGAGATTTACCCCGAACTCCATTATGGAACATGAGTACAGGCTCAGGCAAAAAGATGGAACTGTAAAGTGGGTTCATGAGTTAATCCACAACATCTGTACCGCCTCTGGAGATACTGAATTTATCCAGGGTTATACCTATGATATTACTCTGAAGAAAAAAGCCGAGGAAACCCTTGCAAAAGCCGAAGCTATCGGTATGAGGGAAATTCATCATCGGATCAAAAATAACCTTCAGGTAGTTTCGTCCCTGCTCAGCCTTCAGGCTGATAAGTTCAAAGATAAAGATGTTATTGAAGCCTTCAGAGAAAGCGAAAACAGGGTTATCTCCATGTCCATAATCCATGAGGAGCTTCATAAATCAGAAGACACGACAAGCATAGATTTTGCAGCCTATCTCAGGAAACTGACCTCTGACCTTCTTTACTCTTACAGGGTCGGAAACGAGAACTTCCGGCTTGTTCTTGATATAGGCAATATCTTCCTCGGAATCGATACAGCAATTCCCCTCGGAATTATAATCAACGAACTTTTCTCAAATTCCCTGAAATATGCATTTCCAAAAGGTGCCGAAGGGGAGATAAGAATTTCACTTTACAGAAAATCTGAAACTCTGGGACCCGGGAGTGCAGCCGACAGAGGTACCGGTATAACAGACTCAGGGATGTACCCCGGATTTACACTGGTTTATTCGGATAATGGGGGACGTTTTCCCGAAAATATCGATTTTAAAAATCCCGAAACCCTTGGTTTGCAACTTGTGAATGCTCTGGTCGAACAGATAGATGGGACAATTGAACTTGAGAAAGGAGAGGAGACAAAATTTACTATCAGGTTCGATGATAAGGGGCTCTCGGGGAAGAGCTGAAAAAGGCTGGTTAAAATGAGGACACATCAAAACGAAGTTTGTCTTTTCCAATCTCTTTTTTATTACATTTTAAGTTTTTTTAATATTGTAGTAGGCGGTCGTATAGATGGTCATTGTTTTCTTTGCAGCACCTCGCACCACTTAAGTCCGCCTGTCCATCGCAGATTAAAAAGAAATTATTAGCTGCGCCAGGACTCGAGCCCGGAATATCAAGCGTGTGATCCGGGTATTAGCTTAAATGGATATGGACTGCACGGACTCGGGATTATTTATGGGGAAGACATTATACGGATCTGTACTGTATCGAAACAAAGCACACACTTATTTCTATATCGAAATCATTTGAAACTGGATATAAATTAAGTCCAGCTATAAAATACCGAAAAATTACAAAATAAATTGAAAGATGAATTCATTCAGGTGAGGATAGGCGAATTGTGAATGCTTATAGGAATTGATGTAGGGGGCACCACCACGGATGCGGTGCTTATCCGGAACGGAGAAGTATATAGTACGACCAAGGTTTCAACCGAGCGAGGGAATCTTCTTAAGTCTCTGCTCAATGCCCTTGATGAGGTCAGCAGAGGAGTTCCTCCGGGGCAGCTCGAAAGGGTGGTTTTCAGTACAACCATAATAACAAATCTTATTGCCGAGGGCAAAACTGATCGTGTGGCTTTGCTGCTAATTCCGGGTCCGGGCGTTAACCCTGAAAGTTATGTTTTTCCAGATAGTTTCTACCTTAAAGGAGCTATGGACTTCAGGGGAAGGGAGATCCAGCTCCTCGATGAAGCTGAGGTTCGGGAAACAGTGAGCCGGATTCGGGAGCAGGGTTTTTCCAGAGCTGCCGTGGTAAGCAAATTCGGACAGAGGAACCCTTCCCACGAACTCAGGATAGAAGAAATCCTCAGGGAAATGTATCCGGACTGCAAAGTGGAGCTCGGGCATAAGGTTTCGGGAAAACTGAATTTCCCGAGACGAATCGCAACCTCCATGCTGGCCTCTGCAACAGGAGAACGTTATCAGGAGTTCGTTGCAGAGATCAAAAAAGCCCTTGAAGAAAGGGACATCAGGGCTCCCGTATACATCCTTAAAGCCGACGGAGGGACTCTGCCAATTGAAAAATCCGTAGCGTTCCCTGTGGAAACTATTTTTTCGGGTCCCGCAGCAAGCACGATAGGAGCTCTCGCCCTCACCCCTGAGGGACAGACATCTGTTGTAGTGGATATAGGCGGAACTACTACCGACCTCGCTCTGATCCTTTCCGGAAAACCGCTTATGGCCTCCAAAGGTGCAAAACTCGGAAACTTCCTGACCCATGTCCGGGCTTTTGCCGTCCGCTCTATGGCGGTAGGAGGGGACAGCATTGTAAGGGTTAGAGAAACCGGCGATGGGGTCAGGATAGTAACCATAGGCCCGGAAAGGGCAGGTCCCGCTTACTGCATGGGAGGAGAAGAACCAACCCCAACGGATGCCCTGAGAGTGCTCGGGCTTGTCGAGGTTGGGGATCTCGAACGTGCAAAAGAGGCAGTTGCATCCGTAGCCTCCAGCCTCGGGAGATCCGAAACAGAGGTCGCTTCCCTTATAGTGGACACAACTGCGGGGATAATTGAAAAAGCCGTCAGGGAAATGTTTCTTGAATGGGAACAGGAACCTGCTTACAGGATATGGGAAGTCCTGCAGAAGAAAAAAGAAAGGCCTGAAAATGTGGTTGGAATCGGGGGTGGAGCAAGGGGCCTGATTTCAGTAGTCGCGAAAAAACTGAACGCCAAACCAATTATCCCCGAATATTCGGAAGTAGGAAATGCCATCGGGGCAGCTGTTGCAAGGCCTACCCTTACCCTTAACCTGCGCATCGATACTCAGCAGAAGGTCTATTCGGTAGCTGAAGAAGGAGAGATTGTAAACCTTAACTCAACGGATATCGGGAATTTCAATAAAATGCGCTCGAAGGAAGCCGAAGCCCTTGCAGCAAAACTCCTCAGAGAACGCGCAAAAAGGTTTGGGATTTCCGAGTATGCAGACGAAGCCGAGATTGCTAACAGTGAGGTCTTTAACGTGGTTGATGGCTGGTTAACGGCAGGGCGGCTTTTTGATGTGAGTATGCAGATCCCGGCAGGCTTGATTCCCGAATGGAAGAGGAGGGAAAAAGCATGAAACTCGGGTTTGGGAAAATTAGGGATGCGCTCAAAGGCGGAGCCGAAAAAAATACAGGGGAAGAGAAAAAAGAACGGAAAGAAGAGGAACTTGAACCTGATAGAGTAGAGGAAGTTACAATGAAAACAAAAACTTCAGAGCAGAAATCTGAAGATGCATCTAAAACTGAATCGAAAAATGAACCTGAAAACGAACCTGAAAACGAACCCATGATCCCGGCAGACCGGACAGGGGCCAGAAAGACAGGCCTTATTTTCTTCCCGGCTTTTGACTGGGCAATTTCTCCAACCCACCCGGAAAGAGAGGAACGCCTCCTTTATACGCGAGACCAGATCTTTGAAGAAGGACTAATGGACCTCCCGCAAATCGCGGAGTATAAGCCTCGACTTGCAGATTTCAGGGATATTGCAAGAGTCCATTTCTGTATCCCCGATATAGAAGCCCAGGCTACAATCCCTCACCGGATTTCAGCAGGTAGCTGCCTGGTCCTTGCTGATGCGCTCATGCGAGGAGAGGTTAAAAATGCTTTTGCCCTTGTCCGTCCTCCCGGCCACCATGCCATGACAGTCGCTCACGGAAACCGTGGTTTTTGCAATATCAATAATGAAGCAATCCTCGTTGAGTACCTGAGAAAAAAGTATGGGATCCGCAGGATCGCAATTGTGGATACTGATGTCCACCATGGGGACGGGACACAGGAGATCTTTTACAACGACCCTGATGTGCTTTTTATCTCCTTCCATCAGGACGGGCGGACGCTATTTCCGGGATCTGGATTCGTTAACGAACTTGGAGGCCCGAAAGCCCTTGGCAGGACAATCAACATTCCTCTGCCGCCCGGGACTCCGGATGAGGGTATCCTCTACGTGCTCGATACCCTGGTGCTGCCCATTCTGAAGGACTTCAAACCCGAACTTGTCCTCAATTCCGCAGGGCAGGACAACCATTATACTGATCCGCTTGCAAACATGCGCTTTTCCGCACAGGGATATGCAAAACTGAACGAGAAACTTGCCCCTGACATGGCAGTGCTTGAAGGAGGCTATGCTATCCAGAGTGCGCTGCCCTACGTGAATACAGGAATTATCCTTGCCATGGCCGGGCTTGACTATTCCTGCGTAAAAGAACCTGACTTCAGGCCCGGAATGTTTGTCCAGGCTGCAAGGGACAGACATGTCCTTGAGGAAATTGTTGCTACCCAGCTTGAAAACTGGAAAAACCGGGACAGGCTTGTAGAGGCAGAGGTTGCAAAACACGGAGACTTTTACCGCCGGAAAAAACAGATCTTCTATGATACCGATATGATCCAGGAATTCCAGGAGGAAACGGTAAGGATGTGCCCTGACTGCCAGGGTTACGTAACCATAGACTCCAATGCCCACAGGAGCATAAACGATACCAGGATCTTCGGGGTTTCAGTCCCTATCTATGCCTGCGCCAGCTGCCAGGCTGAAGCCAGGGAAGAGTACAGGAAGAGGCTCAATTATCCGGAATATGAATACGTTTACCTTCAGGATAAAAAAGCGGATGAATACAGGGCATACAATACCAGGAAAAAACAGGAGACAGTTTACTGAGAGGCTCTGTTGAGAGCCTGTGAGAGGTTTTGAGTAGCCTTTGTAGGGTTGAGTAGCCTTTGTAGGGTTGAGTAGCCTTTATGGAGTTTGAGTAGCCTTTGTAGGGTTTAAGTAGCCTGCATGGGGTTTTTTCCAGAATAATATTCCACATAAGGAAAACAGTGACATCAACGTTTAAGACCAACCTTTAAGAAATAATTGGTAGGGAAATCGTTTCTTTATCTTTCAACCGGGGCTGGCTTAAATGAAACTGCTGGGCATTGATATACTTGAGGTTTTGACGGGGATAGACCAGTTTGTCTGGGGGCCACCCCTTCTGATTTTGCTGGTGGGAACCGGGATTTTCCTGACCATAAGCCTTGGGCTGATCCAGATCTTCAGGCTGCCCCTTGCTCTCAAATATGTCCTGAATTCGAGAAAATATGAAGCCGGAGTCCTGGGGGACGTTTCTAGTTTTGCCGCGCTCAGTACAGCGCTTTCGGCAACGATAGGGACCGGAAACATCGTGGGGGTTGCAACTGCAATCAAGATCGGGGGCCCCGGGGCTCTTTTCTGGATGTTCCTTGCCGCTTTTTTCGGGATGGCTACCATGTATTCCGAAGCCCTGCTGGCAGTCAAATACAGGACAGTTGACGCAAACGGGCAGATGTCCGGGGGGCCCATGTACTATATCAAAAATGGGCTTGGGCATAAAAAGTACAGCAAAATTCTTGCCCCTCTCTTTGCCATCTTCGGGGTAAATGTGGCGCTTTTCGGGATAGGGACCTTTCCCCAGGTAAATGCCATAGTGGACTCGGCCCGGATCGCTTTTGATATCCCTGAAATCCTGAGTGCAGCCGTGCTGAGCCTGCTTGTGGCTTTTGTGACGCTCGGGGGGATCAGGAGAATTGCGGCTGTTGCCCAGTTAATGGTGCCTTTCATGGCAATTGCATATGTGCTGGGCTGCATTGTGATTATCGGGCTGAACCTTGACAAAATTCCCGCAACATTTTCTCTGATCATCAGTTCAGCTTTTACCGAAACCGCAGCAAAGGGTGGCTTTCTTGGGGCAGGGGTGATGCTTGCAATCCGGATGGGAATTTCCAGGGGGATCTTTTCAAACGAAGCGGGACTCGGGAGTACACCTATTGCAGCTGCAGCCGCAAGGGTAAAAGAGCCGGCAAAACAGGGCTTGATCTCCATGACGGGGACCTTTTTCGATACAATCGTAGTCTGCCTCATGACCGGGACTGTGCTGATCATGACGGATTCCTGGACAGGGGACCTTGCTGGAGCCTACATGACCAGCTACGCTTTTTCCACCGTGCTCTCAGACATCGGGAGCTACATCGTGACTCTGGGTTTGATCTTCTTTGCCTTTACAACAATCATCGGATGGAACTATTACGGGGAACGCTGCACGGAATTCCTCTTTGGGGTCAGGGGGATTCTTCCCTACAAGATTCTTTATATCCTCATTGTTGCCTCCGGAGCCTTCCTGACCCTTGACGTCATCTGGATTCTGGCAGATATAGTAAACGGGCTGATGGCGATTCCGAACCTTATAGCCCTTCTTGCGCTGAGAAAGGTCGTTGTAGCCGAGACCAGGAAATATTTTGAGAATCTGAGAGCCGAAGACTAAAATCAAGCTACTTGGGCAGGATATCTGAAATCTGGCTTGAATAAAAATCCGGATGAGGAATGAAGAATAAAACATGAGGAATGAAGAATAAAACCTGAAGAATACAACCTGAAGAATACAACCTGAAGAATACAACCTGATGCAGGTTGCAAATAAAGTGTAACGGTTATAAGCAACTCCAATAGATTGTTACCTATAAAATTCATATCCAGAAAAGGATTGTTGCCCATGAAGTCCACCCATCAAGAACAAAAAATCAGGGCTGTGAAGCAGAGATGTATAAAAACAGATACATCTCCTGCAGCTGCCTTCTGTTTTGTTGCGGCTATATTGATGATAACCACCCTCCTGACTTCCACAGCTTCTGCGGCGGTGGTCTCCGGAAACACCCACCTTGAGGTGTATGTCTCAGAAATAACCCCCAACCCTGCCAGACCCGGAGAAGATCTGCTCATAAAAATCAACATCGAAAATACCGGAAACGACCCCGCTGAAAACGTGAAAATAGGAATTGAGGAACTTGACCCCTTTATTTTTACGTACAGCACCTCAGGGGTTTACGGCTCCGGGACGAACACCGAGCTCATCTTTCAAATTGAACAGATCAGGCAGCGCGCAAAAGTCGAGCTTAACTTCCACTTCAGGGTGGACGAAAGGGCGACATCGGGAGTCCGCCAGCTTGAGTTTACCATAGTAGACGGGAACGGAGTGAGCTTTTCAAAAAGGATTCCTATCAAGGTGGAGGGAAACCCGGACATTGTGCTCATGGGGACTGTAATCACCCCGGCAAACGGAGGGAACTCTTCGGTTGACTCCCTGGTCCCGGGGCAGGCATTCTACCTTCAGACTACTGTTAAGAACGCAGGGAATGGAAATGCAAAAAATGTCAGGGTTATCCTGGACTTAAACGGCTCTTCTCCCATTATCCCCCTCGAAGACAACGTCCGTTTCTTTGAGGGACTGAAAGCCGGAAGTTCTGAGAACCTGTCGTTTAAACTCCTTTTAGGCAGCAACGCAGCGGTGCAGCCCTACAAAATCCCCCTCCGGATAACAGCTTCAAACGAAGCCGAGGATTTCCAGATCAACAAAGCCCAGGAAATAGGAGTCAATGTACTGAACCAGGCGAAGATTAACATTGCAAGCCTGAAATTCGACCCCCAGATGCCTGTTAAAGGGCAGCAGGTCTCCATGATCCTGCGGCTTGAAAATGTAGGAGAAGGAGAAGCCCGTTTCGTGAAAGCCAGTCTCGAAGGGCTCGAAGGTTCCGGAAGCACGAAAGCTTTCCTGGGACGCTTGAAAAAGGACGATGACGCCCCGGCAGTCTTTACCTTCATTCCGGATAATGCAGGAGACCAGGAAGTAACTCTGCTTGTAGAATATGAAGATGACTTTGGAAAACACCAGCTTAGCGAAGACCTGACCTTCAATGTGGACAGACAGGAGGGGAGCATTATCCCCATTGTACTGGGAGCAGTCCTTATTCTTGCAGCCGCAGTCTTCTACATGAAGAAGAAAGGAAAGCTCTAAAAACCACATAAGGAAAGCTCTAAAAACCACATTTACAAATAAATCCGAAGCAAAATAAACCAAGCAGGATGCCTGATTATGCTTGAAAAAGCGAAAGTCTCCTTCTTTCTTGCCAGCCGGACCATAACAAGGGGCAATAAGGGGATCACAATCTTTACGGTCATTGTGTTGGCCCTGATCTTCGTGCAGCTTGTGCTCTTTTCGAGCATGTTAGCCGGGGTCACGCTCAAGTTTAACGATCTCATGGTGGACTTTCAGACCGGAAACGTCGTGGTCGAACCCAGGGAAGAGGAACGCTATATAGAGGACGCATCAGCTCTCCAGAAGAAGATCGAAAGCCTCCCCCAGGTGGTCGGGACCTCAGCTCGCCTGAAGACCTCGGGGAACTTCCACTACAAGGAAAAAGAAATGGGAGCCACGGTTTACGGAATTGACCCTGAGGATGAAAACTTTGTAACAGACCTCGAAGACGCCGTCATAAGCGGGGAATTCCTGAGCAGGCCCGACCGTGGGGAGGTAATCCTGGGCAGGGAAGTTTCGGGAGGCTTCGGAGCCCTGATGGAATCAAAGTCTTTGGGCGGCGTGGAAGTGGGAGATACGGTGGAAATCACAATCAGCGGCAAAACCCGGGAGTTCAGAGTCAAGGGGATCTACACCACCCGCTACTTCATGGTCGACGCCGGGGCCTACATCAGCAGGGCAGACTTAGAAGAGATGCTCGGCGTACAGGATAGAGACTTTGCCCAGGAAATAGCTGTTAAGACCATCGCAGGCACGGACGAGTACGAGACCCGGACAGCTCTCCTCTCCCTGGGTATCAGGGAAAACATCCGCACCTGGCGCGAATTCGCAGGGATCCTCGGCCTGATAGAAAGCACCCTTGGGATGATCCGGGACATAATGAACGTGATCGGTCTCCTGATTGCCTTCGTGATCATCTTTGTAGTTATCTATGTAAACATCGTTAACAAAAAGAGGCAAATTGGAGTCCAGAAAGCCATAGGGATAGAGCAGAACGTAATCATAGCTTCCTTTGTGCTCCAGGCCATGTTCTACGCGGGAATTGGCGTCATCCTCGGCTTCGTTTTCATGCGTTTTGGGCTCGCCCCCTACACAGCAGCACACCCGGTGGACATACCACTCGGCAGCATGAGCCTGAAACTGGACGATGTAGAAGCCATAAACCGTGCAGTCCTCCTCTTCCTTGCCTCAATCATCGGCTCCGTTATCCCTGCCTACACACTGACGCAAAAAGACCTCCTGGAATTGATCTGGGGCAAATGAAAAAGAGGTTAAGAGAGGTTAAGGCATGGAAAATAAAATTGAAAGAGAAATGGAAAAAGAGACCGAAAATAAAAACATTGAGATCGGAACTGAAAACATTGAGATCGGAACTGAAAACATTGAGATCGGAACTGAAAATATTGAGATCGGAACTGAAAACATTGAGACCGAAAATAAAAACATGCCCGATAAAAAAGAAGCTGGGACTGAAATTGTGGTGAAAGCACTCAATGAAAAAAACGTAGACACTATCATCGAAGGCATTGACATTGTCAGAACCTTCCTGATGGGGGAAGTGGAAGTACGGGTGCTCCGCGGCATTTCTGTAAAAATCCGGCGCGGGGAATTTGTTGCTATTATGGGCCCAAGCGGTTCCGGAAAAACCACCCTCTTAAACCAGCTCGGTCTCCTTGATACCCCCAACTCCGGGAAAGTCATCATCAACGGTGCCGACACTTCTCTGATGTTCGACAGGGAAAAAGGCAGATTTCGCCTCCACAACCTGGGCTACGTTTTTCAGGACTACGCCCTCCTGCCCGAACTCACAGCCTCTGAAAACGTCTACATCTCCCTTATGATGCAGGGTAAAAGCAAAGCAGAATACGAATCAGCAGCTGCCGAAATAATGGAGGCCGTAGGCCTTGGAGACCGCCTTTCCCAGCTTCCGTCAAAAATGAGCGGCGGCCAGCAGCAACGAGTCTCCATCGCAAGGGCGCTTGCTCACAACCCTATCATCCTCTTCGCTGACGAACCCTGCGCCAACCTGGATTCTAAAAACTCAAAGGAAGTTCTGGACCTTTTCAAGAAGTTTAACAAAGAACTGGGGCAGACGATCGTAATGGTTACACATGAAGACTGGCACGCGGAATACACTGACAGGGTGATCAGGTTAAAGGACGGGATGTTAGAGTAGAGCAGTAAATAGAGTACATAGTGTACCATCAGTATTTTCAAGAAAATTATCATTGGATATTGGAACTGAGTCGATATTACTTTTGTATTTAAAAAAGTGAGGAAAAAATGTCTACAGAAGAGAACAAATCAATAGTTCGCCGATTCTTTGAAGAAGGGCCATCTAAGGGAAATCTGAGTGTTGCTAATGAGTTGCTGTCCCCTAATTTCGTTATGCATGCACCTCTTCCTGCCTCTCCGGGGATCGAAGGAATGGATGAAGTAATTACCACGTGCAGGGCAGCCTTCGAGAATCTCAATGTTACAATTGAAGACATGGTTGCCGAGGGAGATAACGTAGTTGCCCGCTTTACAGCTCGCGGAATACATAAAGGCAATTTCATGGGTTTACCGGCTACAGACAAACCGATAACCATGACTGGCATAGAGATCTTTCGCATTAAGGATGGTAAGATTACTGAATTATGGGCTGAAGCTAACCTTTTGGGTCTGATGCAGCAGTTAGGAATCTTTCCTATGCCTGGAGCCCAGGGTTAAATGTCATTACTTCCGCGATGCTGACTGCCGTTGGGGTTGAATACAGTTGAAGCAGTTTCCCTCCTAAATAAGCGGCGACCAGCAACAGCGGGGTTCGATTGCCCGAATTGCCGCCCGAGTTGCGCCACCCGAGTTTCGCTTCGGGAGCACGAGGTCCTTTTCGCTACGCTCAAGAGGACTACTTGATTGGTTTTAGCTGAGATGCGCTTAAGAGGACTACTTGATTGGTTTTAGCTGAGATGCGCTTAAGAGAACTACTTGATTGGTTTTTAGTAGTGAGCTTTGCACAAGAGGACTATTTGATGGGTTTTAGCTGAGATTCGCTCAGGAGGACTGAATTACAAATAGTTTACCAGTGCAACGTTATTAGCTATATCGGGCCGTTCTTGTCACGCTCGAAGAGCGGCCATTCCGATGAAGTTAAAAAAGAAGAAAAATCAAAATAAAAGAGGCAGTAAAATCCTGTCGATGAATTATCCCGAAAAATCGTAAGGATGAACAAAACAGAATTACTCTATATGAAAAATAACCTTTTTCAAGTTTCTTCTTTTTTCCTTCGACTTCTTTTTTCCTTCGACTTCTTTCTTTTTTCAACGGGCCGCCAGACAAGCTGACGGGGGCACTGTAATATCTGAATTTAAAAGCGGTTTGCAGGGTCAAGGAAAGTATTTCTTGGACTTTAAGGCGCAGAAATCATATATCATTTCCTGAACAGACATCAAAAATTATTTATTCAATGTGTTATACAAAATACTGTATAAAAAATATATGCAATATAGAATTATATATTTTTTCAGTTATAAATAATCGTAGCAGGGGAAAAAAGGGGTTTTTAAGGCATTATCGGGATTATTTGTCAGTGTATTGGCTGGACACTTGTCACTTCATTACTGAAATATTTGCCAGATTAGAAAATTAAAATATTAGAAAAGTTTTTTTAGTAACATCTACAATATAATTATTTGAAATTACAACTGTGGTCTGAGATTATATGCTTGTAGTACCCCTTCTGAATAAATATAAAAAATACCTGACGTGGTTCTATCGTACCCTCGGGTTTTTACAAACAGCCGGAAAATTTTCCTTTTTATTTTTATTAATGATTTTATTTAACCTGTATGAACTGGCTTATTATGTTCCTGGGGTGGGTAAACTGAGTAAATCCCAGACATACCTTGGCACTTACTGGTTTAACCTCGGATTAATGGCTGTAGGGGCACTGGTGCTGATTCTCATTGCCGGTTTAATTCACAGGTTCGTTGACAGAAAAAGTAAATTTAATATTATAAATTTCCTTGAAACTAGCTTTCCGGAACTGAAGACAAGACTGAGTACGGCATATGATAACCGGAAGAACATCAACATAGTTACAAAGAAACTGCTTGAGGATGTCCACGGTCAACTTACCGGTATCAATATAAAAAAAATGGTTCCGAAAAACCAGATTTTCAGGTATTTTTTAATATTTCTGCTGGCTGCAGGAGCTGTCACCTTCTGCATACATGAGGGCTTCAGCTTTGATATCTCTCCCAGCCAGCTAATCGATGATATGCGGGACAATATTCCAAACATGAATGCCAGAGCGGCTTACGATGAGAATGAGAAAGTTGCTCCGGATTCCAGGTATAATATAGAGGCCGTTATCATAAAAAATGGAGATCAGGTTGAAATGAAAATCAACCCGAGCCTGGGACTTGGGTTCACAAGCCAGATAGATGCGGATACTGAACAAAAATTCAATGCGAGCTCGGACCGCCTTAACGAGGAATTCAGGCAGAGTCAAACCTATTCGGAGAACCTGCCCGAAGAATATGAGCCTTTGATTAAACAATATTTTGAAGCACTTTCATCCTGAATCGTTCATCCTGAATCATTATCCTGAATTGTTCATCCTGAATCGTTCATCCTGAATCGTTCACCCTGAATTGTTCACCTTGAATTGTTCACCTTGAATCGTTCACCTTGAATCGTTAACCCTGAATCGTTCACCCTGAATCATTCACCCTGAATCTTCACCCTGAATCACTCATCCCGAATAAATGATCAAAGTAAGAAGGTCAGGTAAAATAAAAAGCTTCAAAGCAGCAGAAGTGCCCGAATTTGCAGAAAATGCATGATTTACATAAAAATAACGGAGTTTCAATATGAGAGAGCTACAGGAAATCCAGCTTGAAGATTCAGAAATTAACTTAAAACCCACATATGAAAAAGCCCCACAGATTTTCGAGGTCATCTTTAAAGAAATTAGCAATGCTATCGTTGGCCAGAAAGAAATGGTCCGGCAGATCCTCATAACTATGCTGTGTGAAGGGCATGTCCTTGTTGAAAGCAATCCCGGGCTCGGCAAGACCCTTACGATATCCACTATTTCCCAGATCATGAGTATGGGGTTTAGCAGGATACAGTGTACACCTGACCTTATGCCTGCAGATATCACAGGGACCGACATTATCGAAGAGGACGAGAGAGGCTCAAAACACTTCAAGTTCAATCAGGGCCCTGTCTTTGCAAACATCGTGCTTGCGGATGAAATTAACCGGGCTTCCCCAAAGACCCAATCTGCCCTGCTTGAAGCCATGCAGGAAAAGCAGGTGACTGTGGCAAGTAAGACATATTTGCTGGATAGGCCTTTCTTTATCCTTGCGACGCAGAACCCGATTGAAATGGAAGGGACCTATACCCTTCCCGAAGCCCAGCTTGACAGATTTTTAATGAAGATTCGTCTGGATTACCCTGACCCCGAAGAAGAGTTTGAGATTGTAAACCGTTATGCTGAAGCTTTCAGGCCAGCTGTACGGAAATGTATGGACAAATCGACGTTTATCGAACTGCAGCAGATAACCCGCAGAATTCCGATCTCAAACAAGCTCAAAAAGTATGCAATTGATATTGTAAACCAGACCCGAAATATGCCTGATATGATAGAAGCAGGTGCATCTCCACGTGCTTCAATTGCCCTGATCCTCTGTGCAAAGGCAAATGCGTTTCTCGACGGCAGGGGGTATGTTGATAAAAAGGACATTGACTCCATGGCCCTTCCAGTCCTCCGCCACAGGATAATTCTATCTTTTGATGCTGCAAGGAACAACATCACAAGCGATAAAATCATACTAAAAATCCTGGAGAGCAGAAACACAATTATCTGACCCGGTCAGTGGGAAAAAAATGGCTGGAGGCAATGATAATACATGGCTGGCGCAAAACACACAATCGATACGTCATTCCTGACCCAACTCGACAGGTATGCGATTCCCCTCAGCAGGAGGGTTTCTGCAATTCACACGGGCAGTCACCAGTCAACCAGGGTAGGGGCAGGGCTGGACCTTATAGACCATAGAAAGTATAATCAAGGGGATTCATTAAAAAAAATTGACTGGAACCTGTATGCTCGCACGGAAAAACTCTATATCCGCAGGTTTGAAGAAGACAAAAACCTTAACATGGTCATACTGCTTGACACCAGCAGCAGCATGCTCTTTCCTGAGAGTACGCCAAATAAGTTCGAATATGCCTCAACAATAACTGCAGGAGTTTCTTACATCGTAATGAAACATAATGATGTGTATACGATTGCAACATTTGCAGACGATGTGGATTACACAAAGGCACACAAAGGAAGGGACGACTTCCTGCGGACAATAGATTCCCTGACCAGGATTTCGGTCAATGGAAACACAAAACTCGCAGATTGTGCTGACTTCGTATACCCGAGAATAAAATCGAAATCAATGGTGCTTATAATTTCAGACTTTCTGGACGGTATCGATTCGATCCGCAATGCCGTTAACAGGCTGTCCAGACATGAGCTTGTACTTGTACACATTTATGATGAGACCGAAATGAACCTGCCTGAAACCGTGGACGGAGCAGTAAAATTCATTGACAGTGAGACAAACGAAGAAATCAGTTTCACGGTGGGCCCCAACTTTAAAAAAGAATACGCTGCCGAATACGCAAAGCATGTGGCTGAACTGGAGAAAATTGCCTACGAGTTTAAAATCCCTTACTTCCGCGTCAGTATAAAAAACCAGCCGTTTGATACTGTTCTTAAAATTATAGGGGAAGGGTGATCCTGCCTATGGACTTTGAATTCTCTCAGGGTCTGGCTGCGCTTGCAGGCATAATTCCCCTTATAATAGTATACCTGCTTAAGCCTCGCCCTAAAAACATTATTCTGCCTTCCCTTATGTTCGTTCGGAGGATAAGCCAGAATGTGCTGGATTCCAGGCGCACTATCAGTAAAAAAATAACAGACCCTCTTTTTTTCTTACAACTGCTGGCTCTTATTCTTATATCGACAGCGCTTGCAGGGCCCCTGTTAGAAGAGGTTAAAGCAGACTCCGAAAAGGTAGTAATTATAATAGACTCGTCTGCAAGCATGAACGCACCCGATAGGGTTGATGGCGCCAGGACAATAGCAATAGAAAGCCTTGGCGAAGAAAATACAATTATCGCCGCAGAAAGTATTCCTGTAGTGCTTGCAAAAGCGCTGGATGCAGACGATGCAGAAGGAGTAGTTGACCACCTGGAAGCGAGAAACACTCCCGGAGATATCCCCAAAGCGATTTTGACCGTTATAAACGATGAAGAGAACAAGAACGGAAAAATTGTAGTCATATCCGATTTTGAAAACTGGGCAGGAAGAGCGCTTGAAACATACATCAGGATTGCAAACACGAGAAGCATGGAGCTTGAGTTCAGGCAGGTGGGCAATAAAACTGCCAATTACGCAATTGTGGACGGGTATTTGAAAGACAGAAACGACGGGACGTATGAATATACATGTACAGTCAAAAACTTTAACGACAGAAGTGCAGACCTTGATATTCAATTGGAGAGTCAGGTTGACTCCCCATCCAGCGCAACGGTAAGCAGCTCGGTACAGCTTGCAGGGTTCGGAGCGCAGCAGATAAAATTTACAAGTATTCCTCAGGGTACATCAACTGTAAAAATCCTCAATGAGGATGCAATACCCTGCGATAACATTGCGTACATTTCCATTCCTGAAGTCAAACTTAGAAAAATCCTGGTCTTAACAGACTCTGAACAGGTTGCTGGGAAGTCTCCCCTTGTAACAGCAATATCCTTGCTGCCCGACATTCACGTTGATGTACGGCAGGATCTTCCTGACAATGTTACAGGGTACGATACCATAATCGTAAACTCCAAATATGAACCCCTCCCGACCCGCAGTGTCCAGAAAATTGTGGCTTATGCGAGAAGTGGAAAAGACCTGATAGTCATAGGAAACGAGTGCCTGTATAATTCTTTACAGATGCGCGGGCTTTATCCTATCCTTCCGGTAGATATAATTTCAGTAGAAAAAGAAGGCAGCCATACAATCGAGACCGTGGGAAGCGGAAAAAATATTTTTGACGATGTTTCGTTCAGCGAAGTATATCTGCGCAGGTTCCTGGCCACTACTCCAAAAGAAGATGCTGCAGTCCTTGCAGAGGTAAAGGGAATAGGGCCTTTAGTCTGCATGCGGAACATAAAAAGCGGGACCGTAGCCTATGTTGGGTTCAGTGACACTACTGAAACCGACGCGTGGAACAATTTCGCTACTACCCCAACCTACCCTGTATTCTGGGTAAAACTTCTCAAGTATATGTGGGGGGTCGGGGACATAAGTGAAACAAATGTGAACACGGGCCGGTACCAGGCATTTGACCAGAAGGTCAAAATAAAAACTCCGACAGAAATCATCAGCAGTGATTTTGTCTATTATGACGAATGCGGGCTGTACAGTCTGGACCAGAAGAACATTGCTGCCAACCTGTATGATTCCATGGAATCTAATACCTTTACGGAAAAAAGACTGAACCTTACAGGTGAGAACGGAGAAATCCAGAAGCAGGAACTCCGCACAAAGTCCCCTGACAAACTCCGGAAGTTCCTTATTTACGCCTTACTGCTGCTCCTCATAATTGAAAATGCAGTTATGTTCAGGAGGAGGATCATATGATCTTTAATTTCCCTTATGGTTTTGATTTTTTACACAGTAGTGAATTGCTGCTCCTGTTTCCTCTTGCACTTCTTGTGCTTTTAGGACACTGGAAAAAGATCAATAAAAAACATCTGTTCTTCCATGCCCTTGTGGGCTTCCTCCTGATCCTGGCTCTTGCAGTCCCTTATTCTGCAGAAATGAGTTCGCCGAAAACCAATCAGACCGGGATAACCATAATCTCCGATGAAAGCGCCAGCATGGAACTGCTGAAGAAAGGGATTTCCGAGGAAATTTCAGAAAAACTCGGGACCAGAGTCCCTGTTACGGTTACAACGGTTTCAGGGATACATACCTCTCTTGGCGATGCTATTATTCAGCAGGCTTCGCCTGATAACTATGTGCTTGTGGTATCAGATGGGCAGAGCAATTCCGGGACCCCGGTTGAAGAAGCCCTATCTTATTGTTACAAAAACAATTTTCCTGTAGCAGCCCTTATCCCAAAGACTGAAAAAGAGGACCTCAGCGTGGAGATAGAAGGAGATAATGAGGCTGTAATCGATAATGACGCATTTTATAAAGTTAATATTCGAAAAGCAACTGCCGAAAAAATGAGCTATCAGGTAAGGATTACCGTCGACCATCAAAAGGTTATGGAGAGGGAAATTACCCAGACCGGGAGAATAGAAAGTATAGAGTTCAACCACACTTTTGAAACGCTTGGGCCTCATACCGTAAAGGCAACCCTGCACCCGGCAAGCATCAGCGTTAAAAATCTGGATTATTTCAAGAACAATAACCAGTACATGAAAAGTATATACGTAACCCCCAAGCCAGAGGTCTTACTTGTTACAAATGAGCCCGACTCTCCTCTTGCAAACACAATGAAAGAGATTTACAACGTAAAAATATCCGGGTCATATGGATCTCTTAATGGCACGGACGCCGTTATAATTGACAACCAGGCGGCATCAACGATCTCGGATTCAGAAGCCAGAGCCCTCAGGAATTATGTCATTAACGGAGGTGGCATGGTAGTGGTTGGAGGGGGCTCTTCTTTTGATTTCCCTGCAGAAAAGACATACCAGAATACTGAGTTTGAGGAACTCCTTCCTGTTACCTCAAAGCCCTCGAACTGGAGAGGGGGCAGAAACATTGTCCTGATGCTTGACGTTTCACCCAGTACCCTGCAGAGTAATGGGGTTGGGGGGAGGGTTCTTGACGATATTTTGTCAAATGCAATTGTCCTCCTTGAAAGCGATCTCCTTAAAGATGCAAGAGTTGATGTGATCACCTTCGGGAGCAAGGGACAGGACGTCACAGACGGGTTTGTGGATATGTCTAAAGAGTCAAACAGGCTCTGGCTTGATTCTGAAATCCGCAAAATAAAGCCCACGGGGGACTCCACATCCCTTGAAAGGGGCCTCATGACTTCCCGAACGCTGCTTAACGGGCAGAACAAAAGCGCAGAAGCTGAAATTATAATCGTTTCTGATGGCGGAATCGGAAATGATGGTGAAAATGATAACAGGTTTGAGCGGGCAGTCCAGTGTGCGGAAAACCTTCATAAAAGCAGTGGCATAGGGATCCATTTTGTCCACATACATGCTCCGAAAACTACCCGCCAGGTCACTCCCAAAGGACAGTACTATGCCGCACTCCTCATGAACAAAATAGGCCTGTCCGAAAATTACAACAGGATAGAACCTGGCCAGAGGATGGAAATGAGCTTCTCCGAAAACCCTGAGGAATTCGAAGCCCGTGAAGACGAATATTCGAGCGGATCAATCGTTATCTATGACCCGCAGCATTTTATTACCCGGAACATTTCTGACATAAACCACGATATTTTAGGGTACAATGAGGTTACCCCGAAACCCGAAGCAAACCGCATTGTTATAACAAGGCTAGGAAAACCGGTAATCACAACCTGGAGGCTGGGGCTTGGGCGTGTTGCTGCGATTACAACCGACAATGGGAATGGAAACGGAATCCCCTGGGCAGCGTCCCTGTACTCGGGAAATGACAGCCTGATAATTACAAGGACCCTGAACTGGGCAGTTGCAGATCCCGAAATGTCTGAAGATATCCAGCTAAAAGTACCTGATCTTAAAATGAACCAGCCAGGCAGAATCCTGATCACAACCGGAAAAGAAGGTACTCCTGAGCTCTATTTCGACAAAAAGCCAATGGAAATCACATCCATCGGAAACAACATGTACGAATCATACGTTACAGCCGACACCTTCGGCCTCCACAAAATCTCCGAAACCCCGGTTGATATAAATCTTACAGAGGAGTTAATGCCTGAAACTTTTGGAGCTAAGAATGTATCCTGGAGGCCTGCTGCCGTAAATCGCCCGGACGAATATACGTATATCGGGGAAAATTCTCTATTCAGGACAGCCATACTTGAAAATGGAGGAAAAATCTACACTACAGGAGATGTATACTCAAGGATAATAGAGGACGCTTCAACCAGGACAGAGAAACAAATCCTGACAAAGGTCTTTTATACAAAATATTTCCTTGCCCTCGCTTTCCTGATATACCTGCTGTATACCCTGCATCACACGTATAATACTCGGATGAAATAACACACGGATGAAATAATACATGGATGAAATAACAGTATCAGAAATAAGTGAACTACCTATCATTTAAATGACGGGCATTCTGCCCTCGTTTTTCGTAAATTAATCTCTAAAACCCGGATACAGCTTGCAAATTCAGGAAATATGACACATCTATGGAAGTATGATACCCATATGGAAGTGATATATTTGTAATTATAATACAGCCAAAGAATCCTATAAGCTCAAATCTGTGATTAACCCGCATCTAGAAACCCTGTATATGTAAAGACATTATGTTAGGTATGCAACTGCATTAGTTCAACGATATAGCATTATACTGATTAACTAATATTGGGATGATGGGCTAATGGATATAACAATAATATAATATTGCATGCTAAAAATATTATATATGAGGACAGCATAGTATACTTTGCGTTCTCATCAAACACCTACTCCAAAACCACTCCAAAACCTACTCCACAATAAAGAGACAAAACAACAATCTCAACCCACAAGATCAAATACCTCAAACCTCTTCCCAAACAAAAATTTCTTAGTACCTTTCGGAACTTCCAGACATTTTCAGGTGGGAACGCAATCTTTTCTTCAAAAAATAAACCGATTTTTAAGACTTTTTCATATTCTTTTTCAGCAAAGAATTCGATGAGCCCAATTAGTACGCTGAGCCTGGGGAATTCAATTTGAAAAAAGATATGCACACGCCTGTTTTTGTTTTGCCGGTTTCTGGCACGCATAATTTTTGAATTTTTCAGGAAGCCTGAACAGCTATTTTTTGAAATTCGTCTAAATCTACCCTTGAACCCTGTCAAAATTGACAAAAGATTTTGAATATAATTTTTTTGAATATCATTGAGTGTAATTTGAATTCTACCCGGTTTTAGAGACAAAAGTTGTGGTGGTTAGCAAGAAACCGCATTGAATGGAGTGGAGAATGTTCTCAGGTTGGGGGAAGTAAAAGTTGAACAGTAAAGAAAAACAAAATCAGGCTGCAGTACGTAGTGCAGTCATAATAATTAGAACGAAAATTATAGGGGCAGATCCAGAGGTTTCCAACGTCCTGGTTCCCGAAAATAATATTCTCGTTGTTGTTATCAAAACATAGGCATTCCTTTCCTGAACATATATTTTTAAAAGAGTTGTCTGATGTTTGTGCCTTGTAATCCTCTCCGTAACTTTCAAGGTTAAGGAGAGGGTCTTCTGTGATATAAGGTACTGCAGGATACGTCAGGACACCTTCCTTTATTATAGTACCTGCTGGCCTGGCATCAGCAGCATTTACTGTGATTAATACCCCAATAATCAGTATCAAAATAAAATTAAGTTTATTTATACCTCTTCCTCCTCAGGTTTCTGGATGACATTAAAGCTAAAAAAAATAATGACATTAAAGCTAAAAAAAATAATGACATTAAAGCTAAAAAATAATTTGACATCAAAATGTTATATAAAAATTGGATTAAGTACTATAAATTATTTTTTAAAAATTTAAATAAATATATTTCTACTGACGTCCCAGGTTGAGTAAGAAGTCGCACATGGTTATTGTAAAGATATAACATTATATCTGTAATGAAAAGTTATATTGATGAACTAACGAACATAAAGATTAAACAAGATTAGTTGTTGAAAATAATATATACAGTTAATGCATAGTATATTTTGCGTTCTCATCTCCCAACACCAAACTAGCAAACACCTATTCCAAACCTACTTCAACATCCACTCCGAAAAACTATCCCATAAATAAAGAGATTATACAAAACTCACAGCCTATGAGTAAAGTACCTCAAACCTCTTCCCAAAAACAAAAGCATCTCTTATAAGTATTCGGAACTTCCAGGATTCAGGTGGGAACGCAATCTTTTCTTCAAAAAACAAACATGAAATTCTTCAGATTACAGGCACAAAGAAATGAAAGTAATTTTCAAATTACAGTACTTTCATGCCAAATAAGATGATTATTCCGGACTTCGCTGGCTTTTCTCAAACATAACAGGTACAAGTCCGCCTGAGAAAACGACTATTAGCACCCCATAGTGTCCGCTTAAGCGAAACTAGTTGTTAAAACCCATAAAACAAGCGACACCTAACAAGGGGGACACATAATCAAAAAAAAAAAGTGAATAATTGTTAATGAAGTGTTAATGTAAACTCAATTACACGGATAACACTTAATAGCGGTTTTCTCTGGGAGTCCTGTGGTTAGGAAGGCATTCCCTGCAGTAGACCGGTCTTTCGGGGTCAGGTTTAAAAGGCACTTCAGTTTCAACACCGCAATCAGAACAGGTTGCTTTGTGCATTTCTCTGGGAGCGCCGAAATTAGAATTCCCTCTGAAATTTCTGTCATTAAAAGCCATTTTCGTTTCACCTCCGCTTATAGCGGATAGTCAATAGTTTAAAAATAAGATTGTACAGAGCTCTTTGATTAAAAACAAAAATGAGTTTTTAATAACAGATTATACGGATCTTTATTTTTAATGCAACTATGAGATGGATATATTATATAAAAGTATCTATAAAACCTCTGAAAATTTATTTTTTCCAGAGGTAAGATTCATAACACTTTTTCGTTATCATGTCATGGGTTAACTTCCGGACTGAAAATATGATCACTGGAAGCTTCAACTGGCCTTTCAACTGCTTTTTCTATCGTTCTTTCAACCGAATCTTCAATTGAGCTTGCAGCTGAACTCCTTGTCTGGACAGGGGGAATCCCAAGTATGTTCTTTGTTCTGAAGGCTGCAAGCAAAAACCCGTATGTAAGAGGACCTATGATGACTCCGATCGGGCCGATAACGAAGACAGGAGCTGCAAAGGCGACAAGTGTAATTGCCGGGTGGATTTCAGCTCGGTTTCTGGCAAGCCGTGGTCTTATGACAAAGTCAGGAACAAGGCTCAGTAAGATGATTCCCAGGAATATCAGGGCTCCTGCTGTAAAAAAGTCCTGTATGAGCACATAGTAAAGGGCAAGGAGGCCGTAGACCGCGCCTGCTCCGACAACAGGTAGGAGAGCCATTATGAAGGTTACAATTCCCCAGATAAGAGGATAAGGTACTCCAAGAACCCAGTAAAGGATTCCCCCGAGTATGCCGGTCAGGAGACAGGTCAGGAAGTAGACTATGAAGAGGCTCTGGTAAATGTAATTGAGCTCCCCGAGAAATACAACCCCCACTTTCCTGTCCGGAAAGAGATTCGGAAGTTCGGTTGCGATAGTTTCGCTTTCTACAAGAAGGTAATAGGTCAGGACAACAATTACGATCAGCTCTACAATCAGAATCGAAAGGCCAGTTGAGATCTGGAATATATTATTCTGGATTTCAGGAACATAAGCCGTTACCAGGGAGTTGAAGTATGCACCGATGCTTTCAGTCAGTTTCCCTGGATGGGTCTGGATAAAAGGCTCAAAAAGCCCGACTATCCGCCTGAGATCCATGTTTGCAAACCCATTAAGGGTATTGGGAATTTCTAAAATTCTTGAGATCTCATTCATTAAAGCCTTAACTGCCATAATGCCGGAGGATACTATAAGAAGGGCGATTGCACCAAGTGGGATCATGGCACAAGTATGCTTGCGCTTTACGAATCTGAAGCAAAAAGAGTACACCGGATGAATAACATAAGCAAAAAGAGCGCTGAGAATAAGGACATAATAAAAAGCGGATGTTATATATAAGGCATATAAAGAAACCAGTGTGATTATAACTGCATAGATAGCCTTAACAGGATCGTAATTTTTCATAGAATAAAATACTGAGGAAGTAGATAAATAACTTACCATCAATATAAATAAACTCCTCTCTATTAAAGCATTAAATTTGTTTTATTGAGAGGAAGATTTGAGAGGATCAAATTCGTTTATAAAAAATTAATCGGTAAAAAGTATAATTAAAAATAAAAAATAGAGACTATTTAGAGAGTACTTAGAAAATATTTAAAAATATTTAATAAGGTGTTTAATAAGTTTTTAAAGAGAATTTAGTTACAGAGAGATGGTATCTGCCTTCTTCCGTTTGAAAATTGCAGTTACGTTTCCTTCATCATCAATATCTTCCTTAAGTAAAACCAGTTCCCAGCCCTCATTCCCAATTTTTTCAAGGTCGTTCATCATTTGTGGCATATGCACACCATGAATCCTGCGAGAATCATACTCCCATAGATGTATAATTTTATACCCCTCCTAACGATAAAGATAAACTTTGTGATGTTAAATATTGCAATGAAACTATAAATAACCAGAACAAAAGGAAAAAAACAATCGGGTTTTTGTTTTAAATGCAGCTGTCTTAAACGCAGCTAAATGCAGCTATATTTGAGCCCCTTATTTCCAGATCTGAGCTCCTTATTTCCAGATCTAAGGCTCTTATTTCCAGATCTAAGGCTCTTATCTCCGGATCAATGTTTTTCGCATTTTGTTTGGAAGTATTTTTGTTCAGAATCAGCCAGTCCTGGAACTGCAGACCGGAAAAGTCTTCCGTCCTCGTATTTTATCCTGCGGATCCTCTCACGTGCCATGAAATCTAAAACCAGTTCAATATCCTCAGGGTATCTGGCGCTGGGATATAGCGGCGTAAGAGGCTGGGAGTTCTGCCCTGAGACATAGAACATATTTTCCCCGAAATAAGTGATGTAGTCCAGCTGATACTTTTCGAATACGAGGCGAATGAATTTTTTAGAAAGAGGGGGTTTTGTAAATTCAAAATCCTCATCTGTCACTTCAATGCCTGTTCCGTACATAAAAAAGAGATTGGCAGGATTGGATATAAATTCCAGGGTAAATGACCCTTATTTGCCTGATGCTTTTGGCATTCTGACTCCGGGGATCAGGCTTATGAATCTGCCAACGAGCCTGTAGCGCTCCAGCATGTCCTGTTCCTGCCTGATGTCTTCAAGTTTTTCAAAGATGTACAGGTTTTCAGGAACATTGGGGATCTGAGCTCTGAGGAAATTGAGCAGAGAATCAAGTTGCCTATCCAGTTCTTTTTGGTCTTTTTCAAGGTCCTGAAAACTCCATTCTCTGACCTTCCGGCTTACAGTGCACAGTAGTTTTTCCGTGGGAGTGCCTTTTGCCTTCAAGCAAGCTGTCCTTGCTCTGTACCGGATTCCGGAAAGTGTCTCTTTTAGTTTCTGTTTCAGAACTACCTTTCCAATTTTCGGATACTCTTTTTTCACAGTTTTCTGTGCAAGAATAAAGTCTTCTTCCATAGCCTCCAGAAGACCTGAAACCCTATCAAAAGCCGCAATACAGGCCTCAAGCAACTTTTTCTGGGCAGGCAGGTCTCCGGGAGCAAGATTTCCTGCTGCTCGAAGAAGCCCTGTGAATTCTCCTAGAATTTCCAGAAGTTTCTGATTTTCATCCAGATCCCTGATCTCATGGGCTACCTTTGAGAGATACATCTCACTTTCGAGCCTGGCCGCTCGTCCCGGATTGTCGCTGAAAAGTATTTGCAGAAGAGTTTCATAAAATGGATCGTAAAACTCAGGGATGGCGGCGTCAACAGAAGTTTCAGCCGCTTCTTTAAAATATTTGACAGCTTCCTTGAGCCCAAAAAGATAAGCAGCTTCGTTTTCCGCCTGGAGTGACCTCCATAGGGAAGCTCTTCCAAGGGAGCGGAGGGAGTACCTGCGGACATAGATATAAGGGTTCTCGATAAGAACCTGCAGGTCTCTCCAAGCCCATGTTTTATCAGGAACATAGAAAAAGGCAGGCCCAAGAGCTCGTGTTACAGTCCGCTGCACAAAAATGTCGCTATGAGTTGAAAGCCTGATAAGGTCACTCCAGGCTTTCCCTTTATCCGGAACACCTGTATATCCGGACGCAAGAGCAAGTGCCGCTCCTTTCCGGACTTCCCTATCCTCAACGGATGTAAGCCTCACCAGATCGTTCCATGCCCTCTGTTTATTATCGGAATATGTAAATGCAACGGCAAGAAGCTCTGCCGCTCTTTTCCGAAGCTGAGCGTCCTGGCTTTCAGTGAGTTTGACAAGGTCATAAAAAACTCCGGATTTTTCCTCAACCGCTGGAAATACGTGGGAAAGCAGCCCTGCCGTGTCCTTTCTGACGCCTGTGTCTCCATCCCCTGACATTTTAAGAAGTTCGCTCCAGATGTCCTGCGTCTTGCCTGCCTTTCGTGAATAAAGGGCGAGCAGGGACTCTATAGCTCCTCTCCGCATCTGCGGGTCCGGGTTCTGTAGCAGGCTTAGTAGCTCTCCTATGACTTCTTTTTTATCCGGGAGGTAAGGGTATGCCCTGGTAAAGGACTCAGACGCATCTTTTCGTACATAGCTGTCTTCCTTCTCTTTTACAGGAAAGGCAGAACCTAAAGAATGAGCTGCATCCCTTCGCACAAAGGCAGCTTTTTCTGATGCCAGCTCGTAAAAACCTGCAGGTTTACTTTTCTCCTCTCCCTCCCCCTCTCCTGCCATTTTTTTCCTATTTTCCCCCTTTTCCCCCCATTCCTCTTTCTCTTTATTTTTTCCGGTTTCCGTTTCCACTTCATTGATCTCATACCCATTACAGAATTGAGGGCAAACAGAATCAAGAGTCTTTACGACTTTCCTGAGCACATAACTATCCTTCTTTTCAGCCAGCTGCACAAGGTCCGAATATACCTGATTTTTGTCGGACATGTGTGGAAAAACCTTAATGAGGGTATCAGCTGCGGTCTTCCGGACATATTCGTCCTCATCCCCTGCGAGTTCGATAAGTTCCTTCCAAACGGGGTCTTTGTCGTCCAGGCTCGGAAACACAGCTGAAAGCACATCTGCAGCAGTATCCCTTACATACCCGTCCCTTGCCCTGGTGAGCCTCAGGAAATCAGCCCAGACCCTGATTAGGTCCGGTATATCAGGAAATATGGACACGAGGGAATCTGCTGCCTGCTTTCGTACAGGTTCGCTCTCATCTTCCGTAAGCTTGAATATGTCACTCCATGCCCTTTTTTTATCCGGAACAGAAGAAAAGACAGAAGGCAGAGCAAGCAGAATTTCCTTTTGCACGGCCTGATCCACGGATTTTCCTGCAAGTTCCAGCATCTCTTCCCAGGCCTCATCTTTCATTTCATCAGGCAAAGACGGAAAAACCTCCCCCACAGACCTTGCAGCCAATTCCCTGACCTTTGAATTCCCGGATTCACCTGCCAGTTTCAGCAATTCTTCCCATGCGTCATTTTTCCTTTCCCCTGGCATTTCAGAAAAAACAATGTTTAAAAAAGAAGCCGCTTTTTCCTGCACATAAGAGTCATCTGAAAAAGTCATCTCAAGCAGGTCTTTCCAGGCCTGCTCCTTATTTGGAAGCTCACGGACCACGTCAGGAAGCAGGTCGACAATCCCCCTGCTAACGTCTTCCATGCTTGATTTTGAATTTGCCAGCCCTAACAGATCTTTCCATGCCCGGCTTTTATCAGGCATAAGTGGAAAGACAGCAATCAGAGCATTTACTGCTCTTCTCATTACCCCCTCTGACGGATAAGCCGTAAGGTTTACGAACCTCTCCCAGACAAGCTCCCTATCAGGTACATTAGGAAAAACCGTCTGAAGGGAATTGACAGCCTCTTCCCTGACCTCACTGTCCCTGTCAGAACAAAGCCTTAAAAGATCTTCAAACGCCTGCTTCCGCTCAGGAAAAACCTCAAAAAGGACTCCCAGCTGTCTTGCGGCATTTTTCCTCTCATCCGAAACCTGACTGAAAGTCTTATCATGTATACCGGGCTGATCACTCAAGAATTTTCACCAACTGCTGCTCTAATCCCTTCCTGTTTGCTATATTTGAGTTTAGCAGGTTTGTTTCTTATAAGTATTGATATTATACAGGGTTATTAAAAAATCAAATATGTAATCTGATGTATATATTATATGTATCCTCTTCAAAATCAGCGGTAAATTTTCCAGATAGGCAAATACTTGAACGTTAAATTTGAGAAGTATGTAAACTGAATAGGGCGTATGGATGTGATTTCCTAATTTATAAACTTAATTCAATTTCACTCAAATCCGTGGAATTCACGTTGCTACCCCTAAATTTGAAGAGGATACTATTATATTGACCGCTACAGGAATCTATCACAAGCACAATTTTCTTAAGTTACGCATATTGTCAGAGTTTTTTGCTGTCTATCCACAAGCTATGACATCGAATGAGCTTTGCGAAGCAATTGGGAATCCAGCAAGTGTCCGGTCGATGCTTGCAAAGTATAAAAAATACCGTTTAATTAAGAGGATGCCAAAAAAAGCTCCCGGTCATGGTGGTTGTTATCGTTATAAGTTGACAAATCATGGCGCTCGCTATTATTTTGCATATAAGCACCGCTACAATCTCGGTTTTGATCTTAACCAACTTCGCCATACTCCAAAGCGAGTGGATTGCTATTTTGGTTTGACAAAGTACGGCGTTGAGGTGTTGGGCTTGACAGAGGATGATTTACTGCCTGAAGAAGAGGGCGAAGATCCCGAAGTAACGGTTGCTATTTAACGCAACTATTGATGTATATATCTACGGCGTGTTTCAACCTCACTCCACACCACCGCCAGCCAGCCACAACCCATTTAATAATTCCGCGCCACTTGACTCCATCGAGTTCTGGAGTGGGATTTCTGGCTTCATGGGAGAGTAGGATAGAAAAAAAACATTTTGGAGCAAAACGCTGAAAGTAAGAAGCCTTTCACCCTTAACAACCATGTCTTAGAGGCTGTCTTAAAATTCAAACCATTTCTACATTTGTAGGACTTACGCACTTGGAGGGTAAAATCAGGTACATGCGGGCTCGTCAACATTAGTATGATTTATACAGTTAAGTCTTTTCCGCTTATGGTTTTCAGTTCAACTGCGTAAGTCCTATATCATTTTGAGATTAAGATCTACTTATATAATTTGTAATGTATAGTATTTAGTATGCGTAATAAACGGTTAATTATATCACTTTTAACTGGAGCTATCCTTGGCGTTTTTTGCATAATTGGAATTAGTTTAAGGATGGGTTTTATAGGTAATGAATTATTTATTTTGTCAACTTGGATAAATCGAATAATTATTGGTTTAGTAATTGGATTAGCACCGTTTTATAAGATAAAAAATAATACTAGAAATATTTTTTTTAGAGGTGCGTTTTTAGGATTTATAATTAGTGGTTCTTTTTATATTGCAACAAATTTTAAAGATACTCCGGGATTTTTTGCAGGAATTGTTTATGGTATTATAATAGATTATATTGCAACAAAATATGAAAAATAATAAATAAAATTATATAATGCGTCATCATTTATATCTATAAGGCGATTATGGTGGAAAAATGAAAAATATGTTTATAAAAATTTTTGCAGGTGTGGCTTATATTGCTATGGTAATTGTGAATTTTTTAGCCAACAGCTTGCCAATCAATAACCGTTCTACTGGTACAATATCTGATGCGTATCCCAATCTATTCGCTCCGGCTGGATTGACATTTTCTATTTGGGGTCTGATTTACCTTCTGCTTGCCTGTTATGTAATCTATCAATTTATATCATTTGGAAAGAAGGGTACTCAAAAGAAAGAAGGGCTTTTGAAAAAGGTTAATATATTTTTTATTGCCACTTCGATTGCCAATATTTCATGGATTTTTGCATGGCATTATGATTTTATCGGTCTTTCGGTACTTATTATGGCAGTACTACTTATATTACTTATCAAAATTACAGATATTCTTCGCGTTGAGAAAATGGAATCACTGGAAAAATTATTTATTTCCACCCCGTTTAGCGTGTACTTCGGCTGGATTACTGTGGCGGCCATTGCCAATATAACAGTATTTTTAGTAAGCGTAGGCTGGAATGGATTTGGAATTGCTGATTTTGTCTGGACAAGTATTATTTTGCTAGTCGGATCATTGATTGGAATTTTACGGATGAACAAAGATAAAAATATCGCGTATGGTTTAGTGCTAATTTGGGCGTATCTTGGGATACTGTTTAAACACCTATCCGCAGATGGTTTTGGTGGGCAATACCAGAGCATCATTACTACAGTGATAGTATGTTTGACTCTATTTGGATTTTTTGTTGGTAGACTTAGGTATAATAAATATTCAACTGCTAACCAAAGTCACTAAGGGCTCGTTACGAAATAACCTAGGTAACGCATAATTATTTTGGGATTTAATCGGGGGGCTTGCTTGTGAAAATGGTTGAGTACAGTCTAAAAAGTTGCCTATGTTATTTCGCAGTGGGTCCTTAGGATCCGCAGCGAAATAAACTATGCAACTTATCATTCAATTATACCTTCAAGTGGTGATCTTGATCTTGAAAATCAAGGCATCCAATCGAAACCTGTTCATAGTTTGTTCTGTGACGACTCCTTAGTGCAAGGGGTAGGATTCGAACCCCTTATCCCTTTGAATCTAATTCTTCTCTTAGGGCAAGAAGTTACCATGAAAGCTTCGTATGCTCTATCAAGACCTTAATCAAGATATTTTTGGCTTCATTGGATAGTTTATAAAGCCGGTTCAATTATCCTTGTGTTCAAGTATAACAATGAGAGCTTTGAAAGTGTTCAACAACCCCGTTTTTGGCTTCACGGTCTAAACTATTAAAAACACTCCCTATTTTTAAGGAAGTTGTACTAAAATCACCAACATCCAAAATTAGTTAAGACAAATAACCTTGGATAACATAAGAAATTATTTCTTATAAGTATTGATTTTGGATTTTATCTGGCAGAAAAAAGATTGAAGGTGAGTTCAGAGAAGAAAAGCAAATTGAATAAGCCTCAGAGGATATATTCACGGATTGATATTTTTCAGGTCGGATGCCTGTGTAGTTTTGCTTTTTGTGTCTAAGAGTGTTCGGCAACCACAAAGCAGGAAGTAGTTTTTTAGAGCTTTAAATACCCCGGACATCTGGATCAAAACATATAACTTCTTATTCAATTCAAATATCCTGATATTATACTCAAAGTATGTAGACAGGACCACAAAAAATGTTAAAATTCAGTAATTAACTTTTGAAAAGGGGGTTCCTGGAAAATGGAAAACTCTTATCTCGACCTGGTTTTATTTTCTGAGAAAAGAAAAAATATCCTTCTATTATTGAAGGAAGGCCCAAAAAGCCTTGAAGAACTAAAAAATTCCCTCAATGCCAGTCCAACCTCGGTTCAGCCTCAGATCAAACTGCTTAAAGACAGGTATCTCCTGTGCGGAACAAGGAAAAAGTATGAACTGACCCTTCTGGGGGATACAATCACTGAAAATCTACAGAGTCTTGCCGATACCATGGAGACCCTTGAGGAGAAATACGATTTCTGGGTCAGCCACAAACTCGAAGGCATCCCCCCTCATCTCTTAAAGAGGATAAGCGACCTGAAATGCAGTACCTTTGCAAGGCCCCTTGACGAAAGCAGCATGTTTTCTCCCCACACTGAATTTGTGGAAAACATCGCAAAATCCGAATTTGTAAAAGGCCTCTCTCCCTTTATCCACCCCCTCTACCCGAAAATGTTCCTGCATTTTGCAGAAAGTGGCATCAATATCTCCCTGGTAGTTACTGAACCTGTTTTTGAAAGGATGGAGACCGAATTCAGGCCTGAAGTGGAAAAATTCCTTGCCCTTGACAACATCCATGTCTATGTTTATGATAAAGAAATGCTCCTCTCATGTACAGTAACAAACTGCTTCCTCTCCCTTGGTCTCTTCTACACCAGCGGTGTCTACGACCACATAAACGATATCATATGTTTCGAACCCGAAGCCCTTCGATGGGGAGAAGACCTCTATACTTACTATGAAGGGCTGTCCCGAGAAGTGAAAGAAATCTGAGAAAAGAAGACAGATCGGTTATTTGGGTTTTCATTTATCTGGATTTTTAATTAAAGCCAACATGTACCGAATTATAATGCCAGGGATATTTCATATAAAGATAAAAGACTATATATGATATTTTGACATTATGTCTAATAAGTATATCTTCATAAGGTATGTATATATAGTGTGAGCTATATATATAAATAGCAATCAAGCGTATGGCTTTTTTCTACTTCCGGATTTTTGATTGATTGCAGTACCGAATACTGAACAATGAAGGCATAATATAAGGAGTATTTTATGGAATTAATGGGTTCTACGATAACTTTTAGGCAAAAAAATCTTGTAATAAAGTCTCTTCGGTATATGGAAAGACATAAAAAAATTAGTCAGTATTGCGATGAATACAAAAAGAGCTGGCCTGAATTATCCTATGATGAGGCAAGTAACTTAATCAGGATACTCGATAAGATGTCCTGGCAGTAACTATTCTTATAAATATTCTTAGCTTCTTCCCCGCTCTTATTTAGTTTCAAATTTGTTTTTGCTCCATATTGTTGTTTTAGACAGTTTGAAACGGGGGTATGCTATATTGGTCTCGGAGTGACGAGTCCAATGCATCCAGGAGTTCGGGAAGCAGTCACAAACAAAGAAAGTCACAGACATTTCCTTTTTTCCTTTCCGATTTGCCGCCCGATTTGCCGCCCGATTTGCCGCCCGAGTTGCGCCTCGGGAGTACGCGGTCCTTTTCGCTGCGCTCAAGAGGACTACTTTATGGATTTTAGTAGTGAACTTATTCGCTGCGCTCAAGAGGACTAAGTTACAAAATTCTAGTCTTTCCGTATTTTTCATGTTTTCCGGGGTATATATCTTCGTTTAGATTGTTGAAGGAGCTCAGGTAATTTACTATAGTTAATTTTTCCATCGGGTCACGATAGCATAGTGCAGCCCGGGTATACTGGAGGAAAAACATTTCATGAGCAGGTCGATGGGTGGGATTTGTTGGCGACTTACGTAGCTGCCGGACGGAATAAATTAGTGTGTTCTCAGTAAAGAAAACGAGGCGAACGGCTTTCCTGAAAAATGAAATAAGGAAAATGTGTGAAGTCTAATCATAGAAGGCATTATTTTAGCCACTTCTTTTTTGCTGCCACTTTAACGCTCTTCAGTTTACCCATACTCAGGGTATTCAACTTTTCCCATGAAAAGGATGCAATTTGTCCTCTTATCCTCTATGAAGAACATGAACGGATGGTCGGCTTTGAACTCCTTTGGTTCTGAGTCCATTGCGCAGCTACACGTCACCTCAACCATTGTTGCTGCAGCTGCTTCCGTACCTTCTTCCTGCACATCTATGAAAGCTTGATGAATCACTTCGGATATTACTAGCGGTTCGTCACTAATTCCTGAAAAATTCGCCCGGTTGAGGTTGAATGCATCCATAACGCCCATTTCAACGAGGGAATTGGAAAGCTCGGTTTTAGTCTCAAACTTAAATTTCGGAATTGAGGTTTCCACGTCTCTTATGGAGTCCATGTTGTTTTTAAGTTCGGTATAATCATTAACCGTGAAATCGGTTTCAAATTCTGTAATATTATTGTCTTTCGGAAGCACAATGTACATGGACAAGCTGTTTCCTTTGTAAGGCAATTCTATGATTTTTGCCTTTGAATTTTCTCCATAGTTAAAATTGCTGGACATGTACATCATGTCTACAGGGGTTTCTTCCCCTTTTGACGGATAAAAAGTCTTTTTGCCGGTCATCTCCTTATCAAATTCATGTTCCCATTTTCCATTGAAGTAAATTGCATTTGTGATAATTATCCGTGTATTTTCATTTATTGAACCTTCCGGGACCAGGTCTTTTATTTTGTCGTTGGTTTTGTCTTCGACCCATTCATTGATAGTATCTCTGGAGTCCTCCCTTTTTCCCACAAAGTCGAGATTTGTCACTTCGTCTTCATAGTAGTTTTTTACATTGAAAACATACTGTTCTTTTATGGGATACCCTTCCTGCACCCAGAGTGCATTTGCAGTTTCAAGCTCATAATCGTCGGCATCGGAATTTATCTTGTCATTCATTTCCTTCAAACGAACTTTCAAAACGGTCTTATTCGTGGGGAAATAAAATACGTTTGAGATTTGCTCCTTCGTAGTGTCTTCAGCTCCCTCATAACATATCGCCATGGCAGCAGATATGCTGTGCGGCGAAAAGAAGACGTTCTTTTTATCTCCGGTTTCCAGCTGTTCCAGTTGCGAGTACATGTCAAAAGCAAAAGCATTGTTTGCAGCCGCGGTGTCGTAGTATTCAACCGAGCCTACACTTATCGTATTTTCCGGAATTACAGCCGTATCTTCAACGCAGCCTGTACACAACAACGTTAGAGTAAATACTATACAGGCTGCGTAAAACACAAATCTAATTCGGGTCATATTTTATAATATCTTGAGGCTGTATATAATAACCTATTTAAATATTATTGAGAGACTGCTGATTATCTTTTAAATGGCAAGATATAAGATCCTAATGGCAGAAGTTGGCTTTTTTTAATAATGCAGGTTGTTTTTTGAATAACGCAGGTTGTTTTTTGAATAGAGGGATACTCAATCACCTCTTAATACACTGGAAAGTGTACGAACGGTCTGTAATTATATACTATTGTAATTTTATAGACTATAGACAGATCATACTGAGCTTTCTAAAGCTTCCAACGAAGTATTTATCTGTAATTATATTTATTCCAGTACGTACATTACATTTACAGATATCACTTTATTCTGGAACTAACCAAACAGAGAAGAACATAACATTTTGGAAATGAAGGATGAAATAATGCGGCAACAGGATGTAATTCTCAGGCAACTGACAGAAACAGTAACAGATCTTATCGAACCTGTAATCCCTTATCTGGTTATCGGGTCTAAAAAAGCGGCTGAAGAAGCTCGCAAAAAAGCAGGGCCTGAGGTCTGGGCGGTTAAGAAAAAGTTGTGGGAAAAACTGTGTTCGAGAGAAAGTCCTGAGTTGAAAGAAGCCGCAGGAGATATGGTAGTTGCACCCTCCGACCCGGAGGTAAAGCAGGTTTTAATCCGGAAAATTATAAACTCGTTTGAAAAAGACCCGGATTTAGCTAAAGAAATTTCATCTTTTATCGAAGATGAGCTAATACAGAGAATGAGGGCTGAACAGAGGATGGGAGCCGAAGATGGTTCGGTCAAGTTTATAACCCAAAATTCAAGTGAGAAAACCAGAGTGCTTGAAGAATTTAATAAGCTGTTTGAAGAATTCACAGCAAAAAAAGGTACTGTCAGTACTGTTCAGGATTTAGAGCAGTTAGAAGCCGGGTCCGGAAAAGAAGAAATTATGGAAAAAGCCCTTGACTTTGCCTCCCGGATTCAATACGGAGATTTACGGTCCCAGGCCCTTTCCCTGCTTGTTCCGTATCTGAAGGGGCCAGAAAAGGTAAGACTAATTGAAAAAGCCCTTTATTCTACCTCCAATATTCAGGATGAAGACGAAAGAGCCAGAGTCCTTTCTTCGCTTGTCCCTCATCTGAAGGGGCCTGACAGAGAAGAAATTATTGAAGATATCCTTGATTTCTCTCCCCACATTCAATATGGGGATGCAAAATTCCAGATCCTTTCCTTGCTTGTTCCGAATCTCGAAGGCTCCGGAAATGAGGGACTTATGGAAAAAGCCCTTGAAATGGCAGCCGGGATTCAATCCGAATATCAACGGGTTCAGTCTTTTTCTTTGCTTGTCCCACACCTGAAAGGGCAAAGAAAAGAGGAAATTATAGAAGAAGCCCTTGAATTGGCTTCCAACCTTAAAGATAAAGACATGAGGCCCCAGGCCCTTTCATTTATTGTTCTGCATCTGGATGAAACAAGGAAAAATGAACTTTTTGAAAAAGCCCTTGAGATGGCAACCGGGATTAAATCCGAGTCTCGGAGGGCTCAGGCGCTTTTTTCGCTTGTTCCGTATATGGTAGGTCTATGAAACTAGGGTAATTATGTTGGTTTGTTTCCCGAATGATATTTGAATGATATTTAGTACTGTTTTCAGATCAACAAAGCAACCTCAAGGTTTTTTGTTTTTGGGTACCGGGACTCTCACCGGCCGACGAAGGAGGCCAGCCTTTCCCTCCAAATAAAAAGAAAGAGATGTCACAAGGTTAATCGTAGACGAGGACGTGCTGGCAGCAGTTGTGCAACTGCAGGACTGAAAGTATAATCATTGAATAAGTGGCATTGAAACATCATCATTAAATAAGCGGTGTGGCAGGAAATTTCAATTGTTTGAAACCTTTGCCTCCGCTACCTTTTATAGCCTTACTTTTCAGCTTCTTCTTCTTTTCTTATTTTGCTGGAAGCCCCCGGCCCCTTTTCTGCTGTGCCGGAAGCCTTCCATCGCGCATACGTAGCCTTTTCTGCTGCAAGTTTGTAAAGCTCCTTAATCGGGTCTTCTGCTTCGAAAAGCTGGGGAAAGTCATGCCCTAGCACCTCCATAGCCCTCTGGACAATATAGTCACATCTTTCCCCTGTCAGGCTCTTGATGTCCTCCCGAACTTTTTCACCATCGGTCTGCTGGTGAAAGATCCGTGCCAGGATGTCTGCCGCACTTCCCCGTACATAGTTGTCTCCCTTTCGTGCAATTCTGATCAGGTCGTCCCAGACCTTCTCCCGGTCTTCCTGGTAGGGGTATACTAAAATCAGTGCATCCGAGGTCATTTCCCGGACATTTTCATACTTGCTCCCCGCAAGGGCTGTAAAATCACCCCAGACCTTTGTTTTGTCAGGCATGGAGGGAAAAAGCAAAATCAGAGCTTCCATCGTTTGCTCTCTTGCGTAAGTGCTTTCTTTTCCGGTTAACCAGAGAAGTTCGTCCCAGGCCTTCCTTTTGTCCGGGACATGGGCAAATGAAGAAACGAGGGACAAAACAACAGCTTCCCAGGTCGCCTGGTTCTCTGTTCCGATCAACCCCATAAAGTCTTTCCAGGCTTCTTCCCTCTCCTTTTCCGAAAGTTCCGGGAAAACCGTTTCAAGATAAGAGGCTGCCTTTTCCTGCACAAGGCTGTCTTCAGAAGCAGTTATTTCGACCAGGTCAGTCCAGATCTGTTTCATGTCCGTAACGTACGGAAAGATTGAAGGAAGGAAGTTGATAACCTCCCATCTGACGGTTTCCGGCACAGAAACCGATTTTGCAAGCCCGGCAAGTTCGTCCCAGGATTTTTTCCTGTCAGGTACGAGAGGAAAAACGGCTTCAAGGACATTAATTGCCTTTTCCCGTACAGTTTCATCGTTATCGGAACAGAGCCTTAAAAGGTCATCAAAAGCCTGCTGTCGGTCCGGGAGGGATTCAAAACCGGCACCGAACTGTTCTAAGGCATTGATTCTTTCATCTGAGCTTGAGCTAAAGGTTTTAGTGTGTATGCCTGCTTGGTCTACCAAGATTCCCACCAACAATTTCCTGTGTTCCTTTTTATTTCCTTATTATAGTTGAGCGGGATTTTTATTAAAGATATTGTTTCCGGGTTTTTTCGTTTTGCTTTTCGGGTCCGGAGGTTTTCACCGGCCGACGAAGGAGGCCAGCCTTTCCTGTAAAATTGAAAAGAAAAAGAGATTGAATTCTAAAACTGCGAAGGCTTTTTTTCAACTTTCTACTTCGTTTTTACAGGTCGATTTTTATTTTTTTCCCAAAATAGACTCCCATAAATTTGTCGTCTATACACGATAAAATCAGCGAATTTTATCGACTATACTCGATAGATATGTAAGCAGGAACGTGAGATAAACGGCTTACTGGTCGGGATGAAGAACTTCAAGATGAAAGAGGGAACTATCATCACATCGGATGTTTTTGATGAGGAGCTTGTTGATGGTAAGAGGATAAGGTATGTGCCGTTGTGGTACTGGCTGCTTGAAGGGGGGTGGGGAGAAGAGTGTCGTTAAGAAGAATATGCTGGCGCGGTTGTGTAACTGGTGGACTGGAGAAATCGGTGCGTTTTTTTGGATTGTTTTTTGGGTACCGGGGTTCTCACCGGCCGACGAAGGAGACCGGCATTTCCCTAAATTTTGTTAAATTCTGCTCTATGACATATGTCTCATTTTCTAATAAAAACTAAAATTGCTATGGCCGATATAGAAGAGAATATGGGCTGAAAAATCAAACGGACTTGCTGAAGTAAAAAGGTTATCTATAAAAGCGTTAAATGAACATATTCTGGCATATAAACAAAGAGATTGATGGTAATTTAATGAAAAACCTGAACCACAAACAAAGAGCTCTTCTTTACACCATAGACAAACTCCACGAACGAGACTTGTCTTCCAGGTTCATGATAATGAAGAGTCTTTTTTTATTAGCTCATATGGAAAAAATTGACAAGCTAATAAAATTCTATAATTTTTTCCCTTACAGTTACGGACCTTTTTCCAACGTATGCTATACTGATATCTCCAGCCTGCAAAAAGAGGGCTATATTATCGAACAGGAAAAACGGTTTGAATTAACTGAAAAAGGGAAGACATTCCTAAAAGGCATGAACCCGAAGGTAACTCTGAAAATAAAAAGAGTTGCTGGGAAGTTTGATTCTGATAAAGAAATTATGGCATACGTATACCGAAAGTTTCCTGATTATACGGTAAAAAGTAAACTTCTTCACCCTCAAGAAGAGAAAAAACAAGAACCTGGTCAAGAGCCCGGCCTCTTCACTATAGGATATGAAGGAAGAGACATCGACTTTTTCCTTAATGTCTTAATCCAGAATGCCATAGATATTCTTGTAGATGTCAGGAAAAACCCCTTCAGTATGAAGTTCAATTTCACAAAAAATAAGCTTAAAGGTTACCTCGAAAATTCAGGAATTCAATATCTCCACATCCCCGAACTTGGGATAGAAGGAGAAAAAAGAAAAGACCTTACTACCCTCAAAGATTATGAAAAACTGTTTGAGGACTACGAGAAAACCACAATAAAAGAAAACCCCAAACTTCTGGATAAAATAGTGGAATTAAGCCAAAACCACCGTGTTGCATTAATGTGTTTTGAAGCAGATATAAACATGTGCCATCGTGGAGTCATTGCAAGAAATATAGCTCATAAAGAAAATGTGGAAGTATTAAATATTTGAAATACATAAAAGCCATGTAAAACTATTTTTCTATTTTTTGGAGGCTTTTCTTGATAAAGTATCTGGAAAAAATCATTTCAATATCACAATTTACGAATTTCATCTATTACCATTTGTGCAGACTTTATTGAAGAAATAGTAATCCCTTTTTTAATTTGAGCATCCAGATTATAATCTGCATTGTTTCTTCTATCTCTTAGACTAAAAAGGAGATTACTTATAAAGGAATTTTTGTTCTTCATATAGTCAATTACTTTTTTGTGCACATTAGAATCAGGAGGAAAATTGTAACCTGCAGATTCCAGATAGCTTCTTGTAACTAAAAAAGCTGCATAATAAGCCCGACTTATGGACGTCCTGTACTTTGACTCATCCTCATAGTTTGGATCTTCGGATAATGCAGAGGACAAACTCAGGAGAAGGCAGGGATCAAAAGGCATGTAAATCAAGAATGATAAAGTTTAATTTTCAGCTTCTTCTAACACAATTACAGGTTTTCCGTATTTTTCGAGAACCTCTTTATCCACATCTCTAATTAAATATATTCTTTCTCTTACACTTTCATCTATCTCTTTCCATAACTCAAAAAATCTTTCATAACTTATATAATCCATTGAAAGTAATTTTATAGTAATAACAAATTCGTTCCAATCTGGAACTTCTAAGTCTCTAGAGATTTGCACACTTATCTCAACATTATCTTTTTGCTCAAATTTAGTTAGCTGGAAATATATTTCAGACAATATTTCATTCAAAAATCTATTGAAATATTTATTCTTTATCTCTTTTATTTCTGGACTGACACTTACAGAATTTAATGAATTAGATATAGTAGAACTTTCGTAAGCAGAAGTATTAGGATCCTCGTGAGGCTTTATAAGGCTAATTAATTGTTTTAGAGGTAATAAATACTCTTTCATTTCATCTTTGAAAGATATTGGACTATATTCTGTAAAATCTGTGGAATAAGTGGAAGCACTTTCAGTTAAGCACGTGCCGAAAACATTTTGTGCGACATCTAAAGTATTAATGCGTGATTTTTTGCGAAAGTTATTATTCGTTGCAATATCAGTCGAATACATGCTCTTATCCTAATTGTTTCATCAAAGTAATAATCTTCAAATCCAGACTCTCAAAAAATGTTTGCACATTCTCCATTTCTCTTGATTGATACTGCAGTTTTGCTCTAAATTTAGTATTTTGGCTTGTAGGATTTGGCTCAATCATTACACTAAAAAAAGTATTCTTCAAACTATTTTCTCCACCTAGTCGAATACCAGTTACACCCCAGTTATGCACATCTTTAACAGGAAACGAGTTACTGTCTATGCTCACAGTCTGATTTAGAACGTTAAGAGGTTTGTCATCTGCTTTTACGATAATTGTTGCAAGAACTTCGAAAATTACAACCAAATTTTCAATTTCATATTCTAAATCAATTAACATATTCATAATTTCTTTGAATATTTCTGACACATCTTCTGGCTTTGTACCAATAACATTGAGTGCTTGCGCTATTTTGTTGAATTCAATCTTTGTATTTTTTTTAGTTGCCAAGATCTCTATCGGATTCTTGATTAAATAGCTCTCTTCATCCTGAGATTCACTTTTTGTTGAATATCCAGCAGCTCCTAATTTTTCTTTTAATCTGGATTTTAGAATATCAAAATTTGTTGCTGGATTCAATTTACTGCCTATATGATATGGCTCATATGAGTCTACTTGCAAAATAATCACCAAAAATATTCAAGAAAATCCTTATTTTGAACTCAATATGGCTTTCATGTGGGATAAATATTACTTAAATTTGTTCAAATAATTTAAATTTGAATTTTTGATCTGGAAATCTGTATAGTTATAGTTTTTGAATTCCGAGAAATTGAACGGCCATGAAGTAGTTTCTCTTATCTGAAAAAGAAGAAAAGAGACTGAATACAAAACACATATTCATGCGTCTTCGGTTAAGAGAGGAATCATGATAAATTGCCCAATTTCCACAAAATCTCTCAAAAACATATATTGGTATGAAGTTGGAACAAGGTATCGATTTTAGTTTCGGTGTTCAAAATTTGAGATTAATTTTTGCTCTAAAATCGATAGCATACAGGTAAGAAAATTCCTTAACCGATGACCAATGAACACATATTATCTTTTCTACTCTTTTTTCCCTTTCCCTGCTTTTATTTTTTCAATCAAAACCTTCGCCGTCTCATAATCCCTGCCTTCCCTTCTTGCAATCTCAGCCTCTATCTCAACAAGTTCACCAGAAAATACCTTTGCAAGAATGGATTGTCTGAGTTTTTCAGTTTTTTCTCTTGCCGCTGCAACTTTTGCTTCAATTGAGTCAGTAAAGGCAAAGAGGGCATCAACACGCTTGACTATCTCATGTTGTTCAGGGAGAGGGGGAACAGGCAAGGGTAAATTTTTCAAATCTTTGATGTTGATACCCGTATATGCAACACCTTTTGTCATTTCCGAAAGCCAATTTTGACTCCATTTGGATGCGATAGTGTAACTAAAGAAATGACTATTTAATCCACTTATTAATGGAATGACTGCGACTTCCCGTGAAATATTAAATCCAGCCATATCTTGGGGAACAACAGCAACTCCTCCTAATGTACCTCGAACAGTTACTAGAATTTCCCCACCTTTTAAAAAGGTACGAGAATAATTCGATGCAATCTCTGGAGATATACACTTAACGTGATTTTTATCGATTTTTAACCAGCGAACATCAGATGAGCGTAATGTTGGAATTCCATCTTCAACGGGCTGTCCAAGTTTTATGACTCCGTAAGTCACTGCTCTATTGTTGTCACAGAGATTATGGCATCTAGACAACTTCCATTCTTCAGGTATCGATTGTGGAATTATTGGATCATAGTCGCTTGGCGCATAAGCGTCAAAATTTTCAATGGGTAAGATATTCAAGAAATCTGTGCATCCCAATTTTTGTTTATTTTCTTCTCTCCATGCCTCCGTTAATCTTCCATCACACGCAGCCGCAAGCACCGATTGCCTGAACTTCTTCAAAATTCCCGGCACCCTGTCAAGCTTCTCATTTGTTGCGTCCAGACGGGCGAAAAGTGCTTCAATCGCTGAAACGATGCGATGCTGTTCAGCAAGTGGAGGAAGAGGAACGGTACAGTTAGATAATTTCTGAAAATTAACTCTAGGTAATTGTACTCCAGATGAATTGTTATTTGCATAATCTACCACTTCTGGGGTAGATAAAAATCTCATCAAATAACGATTATCAAGATTTGGAGTTGCTTTAAATACCAAAATGTCGGTTGAACAAATACCTTCAAAATCGGGTATACAAACCTTATTTAAATATGGTCGCAGCTTTCCGTAGAGAATATCCCCTCTACTAAATACTGTTTTTGTACTTTTTATATCTCCGGCAACCCCATATCCGTTTATTTGACATTTATGTGATTCGATATGTTCCAATCCAATATATTTTAAAGTGGGATTCTCTGATGGTTCTATTTTTTCTTTTGAAGGTGTAACCAACTCTCCAAGTGAAACAAGCCCCCATCCCTCAGGCAGTTCACTCTTCTGCTGCATACCCATTCCCCATCAAATCAAGAATAGCATTTAGTTCACCCACCGCCGCTTCAAGCTCATCAATTGCCTCCGCTGCAAGCTCTTCAGGATCGGGCAGGTCGTCGGTGTCGCTTAAGGAATCGTCCCGGAGCCACTTCAGGGAGTCGATTTTGTAGTCACGGGCTTTGAGTTCGGAGATATGGAAGGTGTGCCAGCGGTCTTCCTGAGAGTCTTTTTCGTCGCGTTTTGCCCTGCCGTTGGGGTCGGAGCCGAAGCACTTTTCAAATTCTGCAAAGTGTTCTTTTGTGAGTGGGCGGTCTTTTTTGGTGATCTTCGGGACATTGGTCCGGCAGTCGTAGACCCAGGTGTGGTCTGTGGGGATGCCTTTTGTGAAGAAGATCACGTTTGTTTTGGTGCCGGGGGAATATGGGGTGAAGGTGCCGTCCGGAAGACGCAGGACAGTGTGGAGATCGCAATCTTCACAGAGCACCTTGAAAACCTCGCCTGCCTGGTCGGCAAAAAGCACATTGTCAGGGACGACAATTGCGGCTCTGCCGCCGGGTTTTAAGATTGTCATGACGTGCTGGACGAAATTGAGCTGCTTGTTTGAGGTTTCGATAACAAAATCCTCACGGACAGGAGCCTGGTTTGCGCCTTTTGTCCCGAAAGGGGGATTTGTAAGCACCACATCAAACCGCTTCGACTCCGGAAGTTCATAGATGGAATCTCCGAGTTTGATTTCGGGTTCAATCCCGTGCAGATAGAGGTTCATAAGGGCAAGCCTGCGCGGGCGTTCCACAAGTTCCTGCCCGAAATAGGTGCTGTAGCGGATGAGTTTTGCAAGGTCGCGGTCAAGGGCTCCGCCTGCGGTTATAGTTTTCAGCCATTCATAGGCACAGACAAGAAAACCGCCTGTTCCGCATGCAGGGTCTATAATTGTAAAATCCCGGTGGCTTCGGGGATCGGGTTTTGTGCACCTTACTATTGACTGGATTACAATCCTGGGGGTAAAGTACTGTCCGGCACCTTTTTTGCCTTCACTTGCCGCTTTTTCCAGAAGCCCTTCAAAAGCCTCAGCTTTGACATCAATATCAAGCCCTGTCCATTCGGTTTCATCGATAAGGGTAATGATCTTTTTAAGGCTCACAGGGTTGTGAAAACGAGATAGAGCCCCGGCAAAGATGTCGCCAAGGAGACCCTCTTCTTTTCCAAGCGTCCTCAGCAAATCGGTATAATGCTCTGTGAGTTCGGTTCCTGACATTTTTTTCAGGGATTGCCAGTCGCAGGCGTCAGGGAGTTCAATTTCCCGCTCATCTGCCATCTTCAAAAAAAGCAGGTATGTAATTTGTTCGATGTAGTCTCCGTAATCGATACCTTCATGCCGTAAAGTATGGCAAAAACCCCATAATTTCTGTACAATATCGCTCATGCTGCAACTGCCCTATTAAATTCTGAAATCAAAGTTGAAAGCTGGCCTTCAAAAACACGGTTAGCCTTATTCCATCCACCGTAATCGGAAAACACAGGAATTAATTCAAAGTCCTCTTTATCAATAGAGAGGTTTGCAATCAAATGCGACCTGATGCGGTCAAGCCATAAATGCTGATCAGGTGTAAAATGTTTTCCCACGGTTACTTTGTCAAAAGCAAGGCTAACACGCTCTTCAGCCGTCAAGAGTGTCTCTTCTTCATGAGCAGCGTGTTTGATCATCGAAATAATATCCACGAGCGCCTTGTTGTAACTTACCTTATGGGCTCTCTGCAGGTTCTCAATAGTAAACCGCTGCTGGGAAGATTCAAGCTTCTCTTTCAACTCTCCAAGAGCATCCGTACTCCAGTCCTGAGGACGATCAAGAAGAATACCGATTGCAGCAATCTTTTCAGAATTCTCTTTTACAAATTCGGAAAAAATACTCAGATAATCTTTCGGTTTATACTCATTACCTGAAGCATCCCTCACTATCCAGGTGGATGAAATCACATCCCTTATTGCATAATCCACAAGGAAGGTTTTTGGTGGTCTGGGATAATTCTCAAGCAGATTCAAAAAGTCAGGATTCCTCAGGGTTTCCATAGTTCCTGTGAAGTCCTCTGAAAGGTGCCTTTCAAGCGAGATTGCAAAACGGTTCAAATCGCCCTTTTCTACAAAAGCGCTGAACATGTCCCGAGCTTCCCCGCTCATTTCCTTATCAATTCTGTTGAGCCGTTTTGTCAGGACACGTACATTGTAAGCCCTGTCCCGGTTATTCCAGATATCCTCAATAACCTTTTTTACAGGTTTTACTTCCTTTTTGGGCGGTTCAGCTGTCACACCGGTAACCCCTTTGAAATAATCAAAAAGGGTTCCACCAAAGCAGTCAAAAACAACAAAATGTGACTTATCTGGATAATGTTCCCCTTTGCGTGTACCGCGTCCAATCATCTGTTCAAAAAGAATACGGGACTTAACAGATCTCAAAAACACAATATATTCAATATCCGGAACATCAACCCCAGTTGATAGAAGATCAACAGTTACTGCAATTCCCGGCTCTTTTCTGTTTCTGAACTCCCTGATTCTTTGCAAAGGACGGTCAACTTTGCCTGTAATCTTCTGGACGAACGAATCTCCTCTGCCAAAGATATCTCTTGCCAGATCAACTATCTGGTCAGCATGAGATGAAGAATTTGCCAGGTCCTGCACGGCAAAAATCAGAGTTTTTGGGAAACGTCCGTATCTTTCTTCATGCTCTTCAGCATAACGTTTGATCTCTTGAAGGATTTTCTTGTTAGAATCAATATTTGTGATTTCCTTCTCAATCTTCTCAGCTGAGAACTCACGTTCGTCTTCAAGCATGTCTATTTTACTTTGCCCGGTTTCAGAATCTATAACCCCGACCATTTCCCCTTCACGAAGGAATATTCCATTCATGCGGACGCCGGATTCCACTCCAACAATATCATAATCAACCAGATATCCATCTCGAACAGCCTGTTCATAACCGTACTTGTAAACAGGATCTCCAAAGTATGCGGAAGTATGAGCAGCAGGCGTGGCCGTTAGCCCTACTTTGATGGCATCAAAATGATCAAGAGTGTCTCTCCACACTGAAACTTCCTGTGCAGAATAACCCCTGTGGCATTCGTCAGCTATGATAAGGTCAAAAGCGTGTATCGGAATATCGAGTTTACCTGCGTCCTCATCCTCTGTCTCGTCACTGCATGATATTACAGAGCCTTTTCCAAACAGGTTAATGGACATCCGCTGGATTGTGGACACGTACACAAAGCTGTGCTCTGGCTTTGGGGCTGTGAGGTAAACTTCAGGGATCAAATTTGAATCAAAAGATTCATTTTCATCCAGGTCGCCTCTTTGAAACCGCTGGCTGTAAACCTCATAGGTTTTATCAAATTTCAACCCCTGCTCGGTTTCAAAAGATGAAAAAGCCCTGACAGCCTGTGCAGCAAGCGCTCTCCTGTCAACAAGAAACAGGACTCTTTTTGCAACCCCTGCCTTCATTAAACGGTAAATGAGATTGACAGTCGTAAACGTCTTCCCGGTTCCGGTAGCCATTGCAACCAGCATTGTCCGTTTCCGATCAGCAATAGCATGCCCTATAGCATCACAGGCCTCACACTGATATGGTCTCATTCTTGTGTTATCAGGTATATCAAAAAATTTGGTACTTCTCTCTTCAAAGTCATAATTTAACTTCTCAACCAGAGCCTCATGCGTATGAAACCCGGATATTTGTCTCGAACGGCTAAGAGCATGACGAACATCATGATGACGGATCTCTTTTCCGTTTGTGGAATATAAAAAAGGAACTCTGTACCCGTTAAAATTGAATGGATTATCAGGAAGTCCGCGTGAATATCTTTCAGCCTGCGTTAAAACACTCTGTGTACCAGACTTTACCTTCTTTGCCTCAACGATTCCGAGGATTTTTCCCCCCACACAAAGCGCATAATCTGCTGGTCCAGACTCAGTAGGATATTCCTTTATCGCACATTTATTGTAATCCTTTTGCTCTTTAGTCTTATCGTAGGAAACGATATCCCACCCTGCAGCAACAAGCATTGGATTTATGAGCTTTTTCCGCGTTTCAGATTCATTGAGGTCAACCATTGTGCATCATCATAATTAGTGGGCTTTTGTTATGGGAAGCTAAACTTTATCACATATCTATTTATTTGTATAAATAAGTTGGAGTTTTTGTATTGTTTTTAATGCTATAATCATAATTTTTTAAGTATAATTTATTCTGTGCATTCTTTTTGGCAAAGAAAAAGTCGCTTCACGAGCGGGATAGTTCTCTTTAAATTAAAATTTAATATTTAACCATATAATGAGCTGATCCCAAAACTCAAAATCGATTATTTAAATCTTATATTTTGAGAATTAATTGAGTTTCAGATCATGAAAACTGTTCTGAAACTTTTGATTTGAGAATAAAATTAGTTTTGGAATGAGCTCAAGACAAAAATTCACGAATATAAAAGAAAATTCCTTTTATATATTATTTGATATCAAATCATAAATTTTATATAGACTGTACATAATGACTTGTGTATCTCTTTTATCAGTTTTAAAAAAGCTACTTTGTCAAAGATATAGATTTATTCGTAATCGACAAATAATTGGTCCATATATAGTTTTCTGTAAAAGAGACTATGCTATTACTTAGTCAGACAAGAGAATCAGTAACTTGAGAATTACTACGAAATTTGTTTAGATGCCGTAAGAATTCTTATATCAGGTGGTCTCAAAATCAGATTTGAATTTACTATTGAACAATAAGTAAGGTTAACTTCAAGTATATAGGCAATTAGGTCGAAATTTAGATTTCAATTAATTTTATATTAATATATATTATGTAAATTATAAAAACGGATCGACTTTTAAAATAGTTTGATTCTGTAACTTTATTCTTTTGGTTTAGCTTTACTATATAAACTATAATAATATCAAAGAAATTTGCTTCAAGAAGTGAATAAATAGTATCATCAATTTTTTTGTCCAATTTAAGTTGTTACAGAAAATTAAGTGTTGAGATGAGTTACATGGGTGTTCCACAGTTTGATATCCCACAATTTGATATTTCCCAGATTAATATTTCACAGATGGACATCTCAGCTATAATAGTTGCTATTATCGTCATATACTATACAATAAAAATTTATGAGTTAAAGGAAAAACAATCTATTCTTGAGATGGATCTGGCAGAGATTGAGAAAGAAATTTCTACTACTAAACTAGAATCATTGAAAGAACAATCAAATTATACTGATCTATCTCTTCAGATTTATAACATCAAGAAGGAACAATCCGAAATTGAGAGACAAATATCTACTAAAAATTTAGAGTTTTTGGAAACAGAACATAAATTCAAAACCCATACTTTAAGCGAAGTGCAAAATATTACTAACGACATTTCTAGAGACATTTCAAAAAGGATAATTGATGATCCAACATGGTTAGACAGATTCATGGATGAAACTGGGGCAACTTACGTAGGATCTGTTTATGGAAAAAGAATAAAACATTTTTATTATGAGAAAAAAATTCTTGCAAAAGCAGCTCTTGATAGTATAGAGTCTGATTTTAGAAATAATAATAATAATAATATTAAGTATTGCCTTGTAATTGATTCTGGAACAACGATGTACCATATTTTTCACGAGATATGTGAAAGAATGCGAGATGAAAAGTCTAAAAATATATGGGTAAATAGAGTTTATATCATTACTAATAACTTACCGGGTGTTCAATACTTAATGAAGAATTGTAAAGAAAATCCATCAAATGACTACTCTGAAATTGCAGTAAAATGTTTTCTTCTACCAGGGAAAACTCTTTCAGTATATGCAGCTGTCGCATGCAAAGAAACTGTAAATTGGTTATCAAATATTGATAGTTTTTTGCAAAGCGAATGGGATTGTAAAAAAGATGGTTATCAAATTATAAGTTTTATAACAGCTAATTATATTTCACGCCATCCTCTAACTGACGAAACAGATGCATATGATGCATATTATCCAGTCGCAAGAGGAGAAGGGCATATTGAAGTCAAAGAAGCAATGGTAAAAGTAAGTGATAAAATATTTTTAATATCCCCATTACTAAAATTTTCACTTGCAGACGTTGGTCTTCTAAATGAGGTAAATGGATTTAGTATTCCCAGATCAGATATTACAGAAGCAAGATTACATCCCTCAGAAGTGGAATATGAAGAAATTCCGATTACAGATCGAGATAAGTGTATCTTCTTTACAACATCTAGAAAAGGAGAACCATTTTCCAAGTTTAGTGACTCTCTCCGGGATAACTTAATAGGTGGCTATACTGATAAAAATGTGATAATGGTAGATTTTGACCTAAAAAACTATATCCCAAACGTTAAAGATTACCCCCATCTTGAGATTGAAAGAGAAATACCCCATGAGATATTAAGAACTAGATACATTAATGGGTCCAATATTTGGGACATGAATTGGGTTTCAGCTCAGGAGATGAGAAGACGCAACAGAAAATCTTCATGATAAGAAGGATATGACATCTTTTTCAAGATATTATGTACAGATTTATCTATGACTTATTTTCTTGAATTGGTGACTAATGATTGCCTTTTTTAATTTTTAGTGAGTTGGTATTTATGTGTAATTGAAACTCAAAATTAACTTCAATAAACTGATTTTTGTAAACTGAGCAGTACAAATTTAGAAGAATATATTTTTATTACAACAGGGCAAGGTTATCATTGAGATCTTTTGAAACATGGCCACTTATCCAGAAAAATAATAATTGAAAATATCTGTAGAATATGGACTGAGAGCAATCTCCCATACACCTACACTTTTAATTAAAAATCAGTGACTTTTGAATGACTGGCAATTTTCTAAAACCGGAAAAATTATCAAGGGCGTTGTAAAGGGAATTTTAACCAACTCTTCAACTTATCCGCATGGAATAAAAGTTCAATTAACGGATGGGCAGGTTGGAAGGGTAAAGGAAGTTTATTAAAAATTTACAGGATTTCTCTTTTTAAACATCAATTTTTAATTTCATACCAGATTATAGTTTGTTCTGCGCCTGAATTTATTCTTCCTATACAGGAAAAACCGCTTTACATCGTAAACGGAAAAAAGCCAGTATGAAATCTTACTATTCATACTGGCTTTTATTCTCCTGAGCAAAACAGCCACAAACCTCAGAATACAATTCGGTGGGTCAAACCGGCCTGAAGAACCTTAAGACTTCTATCCATCAAACCGGGCTTGCTTTTGACTAAATCCAATATTTATAAGGCAGCCGGAAAGGCTACATTATATACTATATACAGACTTGCAGAAATTGCGACAAGGGTTTCAAAAGCTGTAAATCTTCTCATTCTGTTCCTGCCGGTGGTCACTGTCCTGTATACGGGAAGCCCGGGGATGAGGGGCACCTTTCTCGTTGAAGCCCCAAATAAAATGGCTCCAATGACCATAAGTACTGTCGAAATGATCATTGTCTTGAAAAAGAGAGGTTGTTCGGTAGGGTGTGTCATTCCTGAAACCAGCTTGACATTCGTATTGAAATTTGCATTGTTTATTCTGATCTGGTGTATTCCTGATGATTCTGGTATAAATACCGTAGAGAATTCTATATGCTCCCCAGGTTTATCATATCCTCCAAAACCTTTTTGCCAGGAGTATTCTTTGTTTTGCGGGTCAACAATGGCGATGTTCAAAAGTTCTGTTTTGCCCTGTTCCAATGTTGAAAGCATGAAAGTTACCGGTTCGTCTTCTGTCAACATGACACTTTCATCAATATCATGGGACAGTCCCATTGAAGCGCTTAAAACTTCTTCTCCTGTAATAAACCCTGCTACAGGGACAGAAACTATCAAAAATACAAAATTAAATATGACAATCAGGAAAACAATATTAATAATTGAGTTAATGGATTTTCCAATCACTGACATTTGTCTCGCCACCTGAATATTTATACTCATCCGTATTTAGAATTCCTAATCTTTGATCTCAAAATCGGGACTCGTAGAGAGATAATTCCAGATGACAGATCCGGATAGGTAAAAATTCGTATCATATACTTTAGGTAAAATTATCCATTAACATATAAAAAATATTGCACCTGATGCCGGCATTTCATTGAAAATATTATGTTTCGGTTTTGAACCCCGCCACCATTGACTCTTATATATATACCATAATTACTGACCACAATGAGGATCAGGAACTATTAAAGCAGGATCAGAGAAAACAGGATCAGAGAACGCAGGATCAGAGAACGCAGGATCAGAGAAAGCAGGATCCGAGAACGCAGGATCAAAGAAAGCAGGATCAGAGGGTCGGTAAAATTACCCCGGGAGTTGTAAAAAGAATACTAACCAACTCTTCAACTCATCCTCATGGAATAAAAATTCAATTAACGGATGTGCAGGTTGGAAGGGTAAAGGAAGTTTATTAAAAATTTGTAGGACTTCTTGTTTTAAACATCACTTTTTAATTTCATCGAGGAAATGATATAATGAACTGAACTTGAGGGGAAGAAATAAGAGGAAAGAATAGAAAGAGGAAAGAATAGAATTGGCAGATTTCTCCTTAAATAATACGTCTAATGATACTCTATTCCTATCCTTTCCGGGCACTGAAAAATTATTTTTTCCGTTAATTTTTCTTGAACATCTGTTTTGCCATGGCAACCCTCATCTCCAGATCAGGCCCTTCAAGTTCTTCTGAAACGGATTCAAGAATCGTTGGTATATCAAGGTGCTGGGGACACTTTTCAAGGCACTGTCCGCATTGCACGCATTGGGAAGCAAATCCGGGCTTTCCGCCGGATAGGGTACCACTCAACCCTACTGCATACATGAACTTTGTCTCGTCTGCATTGCCGAACATGTGCAGGTTGTTGTATGCGTCAAAACAGGCCGGAATATCCACTCCTTCCGGGCAGGGCATACAATAGCGGCATCCTGTGCAGCCTGCTTTCATGATTTCGCGGTACTTTTGCTCTACTTTCTTTACCAGCAGCAGTTCAGCTTCATTCAGAGAATTTGGATATGCTTTATCTGCTACCGCAAGGTTCTCTTCAATATGGGTTTCCTCATTCATCCCGGAGAGGACAACCGTTACTTCAGGGTGGTTCCATACCCAGCGAAGTCCCCATTCTGCAGCTGTCCGTTTTACCGGAGCCTCATTCCAGATCTCTTCCACAGCAGGAGGTACGGGACTGGCGAGTTTTCCTCCTCGCAGAGGTTCCATAATGATAACTCCAAGACCTTTTGAAGCTGCATACTCAAGCCCTTCTGTGCCTGCCTGGTTCTTTTCGTCCAGGAAGTTGTACTGAATCTGGCAGAAGTCCCAGTCGTACCCATCTACTATCCTCCTGAAGTCTTCTCCCGAGCCGTGGAAGGAAAAGCCGGCATTGTTGATCCGACCGTCAGCCTTTGCTTTATCAAGAAAATCGGCCACTCCGAGCTTTTCGACCTTGTCCCATAAGGGTCCCACAAGCGTGTGGATGAGGTAATAGTCTATGTGGTCCGTGTTGAGCTTTTCAAGCTGGGCGTTCAGGAATTTATCCATGTCCTCGCGGCTTTCGACCATCCAGGAAGGGAGTTTTGTAGCAAGTTTGACCTTCTCCCGGTATCCGTCCGCAAGTGCGCGTCCTAAAAAAGGCTCGCTTGCTCCCATGTGGTAGGGCCATGCCGTATCAATATAGTTCACTCCGTGGTTGATTGCATAGCGGACCTGGTTTCGGGCTCTTTCCTCATCTATCGTCCTATCCTCTTTCAAGGCGAGACGCATACACCCAAAACCCAGTATTGAGAGTTCGTCTTCGTTCTTTGGCATTTTTCTATACAGCATTTTTAATTCTCCTGAAATCTTTGAAATATTTAATCGGTTCCTGATTGATCTTTTTATTGACTGCTTATTTTTTGGGATAAATTGATCCGCAATCTTTGTACCTGATGCAATCTTTGTACCTGATTGACTGATCACTCATAAGCGGGTGAATAAATTATTTTCCAGCCAGACCTCTCCAGATAATCTGAAATCCGTCTTCGATAAGCTCGTTTTTATCCTGTGACGGATCTGAATTAAGGATAAGATTCACAACTGCTCTGCTGCCCTGATAAAACATTGAAATGGTCAGCTCCGGGGAAAAGTCTTTGATCTCTCCTGTTTTTATTCCTTCATTCACAAGATTACGGAGGAAGACATATTCTTTCATAACTTCTTCACGCGTAAACTTTGTTATGTAAGGGGATGAACAGAACTGGTCAACAAAAAGGAACTCTTCCTGATTGTCTATTCCCCATTTAATTAAATTTGACCAGAGTCTCTTTAACTTGTCCTGAAAGCTACTTTCAATCTCGATTCCATTCCCCATGCTGCGGCTTAACTTCCCCTTTACCTCAAAATACAGGCTATTTATCTCCCGAAGCGGGAAGACTCCTTCCTCGGACAATCCGGTAGAACCGGATTGGACAGGTGGGAGATGAGAGCGTCAACTTCCCCACAATCCGAAGATAATAATTTCGTATATCTCCATATAGTTACAAAGAGTATATTATAAAGATGCTTCGAGGTAACAGATACCGAATTTACCCTAATAAGGAGCAAAAATCTCTTATGGAAAAACACTTCGGTAGCTGTCGTTTTGTCTATAATAAACTCCTTGAAATCAAATCGTTAATGTATAAAAAATTCAGAATAAGTCTCTCGGAATTTGACCTTAATAATTACCTCTTAGTTTTGAAAGAAGTGTATCCCTGGTTGAAAGAAGTTAATGCAGGAGCATTGCAACAAGCAAGTAGAAACCTTAATTCAGCGTTTAATCATTTTTTCAAAGATGAATTAAGGTATCCTCAAAAGAAACACAAGAAAGATCACCATTTTTCCTTTCAAATTCCTCAACACTATAGCATTAACTTTGCAACTTCCAAAATATTGTTACCGAAGTTGGGTTGGATAAAAGTTAAGATGCACAGACCGCTTTTTAAAGAAATGGAACTAGAAAGCGATATTATTAAACATGATAATAATGCTGAATTTCTGAGAACATTAACTGTTTCCAGAACTCCTACAGGGAAATATTATGTTAGTATTTTAACTGAGGATGGAGAAAAACTTCAAGAAAAACAAGAATATTCTCATGCTACAATGGTAGGGGTAGATGTAGGAATTAATACTTTTGCCGCCTGTTCTAATGGGGAAAAAATAGATAATCCTAGATTCTTGAAAGCTTCTTTGCAGAGGTTAAAATTCTTACAAAGGGAAGTATCAAGGAAAGTAATAGGATCAAATAACCGGAGAAAAGCAGTAAGAAAATTGGCGTTAATTCATGAGAAAATAAGTAACCAGAGACATGATTTTCAACATAAAGTTTCAACTAAGCTAATAAGCGAAAACCAAGCAATAGCTGTAGAAACTTTAAATATTAGTGGAATGAAAAAGAACCACAAATTAGCGCAAGCAATATCAGATTCAGCATGGAGTAGTTTTGTGCAGAAGTTAATGTATAAAGCTGAATGGGTTGGAAAAACAATAATAAAGATAGGTCAATGGGAACCTTCCTCTAAAAATTGTAACGTTTGTGGTTATCATAATTCCGAATTAAGTTTAGATATTAGAGAGTGGCAATGTCCTGAATGTGGAACTTTCCATGATCGAGACATTAATGCCGCTATCAATATTAAGAAAATTGCTGTAGGGACTACAGTTTGAGCCTGTGGACTTGGAAAAAACGGCAACCGCCAAGTATGAAGCAGGAAGCTCCTTCCTCAAAAACTTGAGCTATTAAGCGAAAGTTTTAGGGAGGGGTAGTTCACGAGGTCTTCCTTTGTAGGGAAGTAGTTAAAGAGAGTGCCTGTGGCTACACCTGCTTCTTTTGAAATCTGAGCAGTGGAGGTGCCATGAAAACCTCTTTCAGTGAAAAGTTTCAGGGCTGTTTCTATGATGGCTGTTCTTTTGTCCTCAACCTGTTTTTTCATATTTTATCTCTTTAATTGACTGATTAGTCAATCCATTATTTGCATAAATATTTTCCGTATAGGATGATTAAGATCAGATAAAAACCAGATTCAGTGAAAAACAGATTAAATATTAAAGGCTATTCAGGAAACGAAGACTATTTTGAGAAAAAGAAAGCAATTCTGAAGAGCAAGAAAACCATATAGAAATCGTCGTTAGTTGATGGTTATTTGCCACCAGGTAAAACGAAGATAACTGAAATCCTTAAGATAAAAACCTGTTAATGGGATATGGGACACCTGATATTTGGGATTGAGTTTAGATGGATATGAGTTTGGGATATATATTAGAAAAAGATTTTTCTCAGATGCCCTATAATATTTAGTCCTTCATCACATATAAAAATAATGAAATAATCTTGCTTTATTACTTTTCTGGCAGTATTGTAAGAATAAATAGAAATCCAGACAGTACGAACAAATGCCGTACCTGCCCGAAATCCTGACCGATATTATAACACGTCATTCAGGGCTCTTGCAGCCGCGTAAACGCTTCCAACCCCAAAAATATACTGGGTTATTCTTATTGCTTCCATAACCTCTTCTTTTGTAGCCCCTGCCTGCATTGCCTGGACTGCCAGGTTCTTCACGCCGTCCACTGCGCCGCTAGCTGCATCAAGCGCCATTGCAATAAGAAGCTTGTATTTCATGGGCATTCCGCCTTCTGAAAATGCAAGTTCACGCGTACTTTCGAGAAGCTTGAAAAATTCGGGATCTTTATCCATAATGACCTGCAGTGGGTTTTCTGACAATTTATCGTCTCCTTATAGGTATTTTCCGGAAATTCCAATTACTCTAATATACCTCTAACATAATACATTCTACAAATAATGTGGTGTTGCAGCAGCCTTATAAAAATACTTTTAACCGGGGTCAGAGACTTCCGTGTTCCCTTTGAAGTTCATAAGTTATTATTCCTTCACCAGGGTTGGCTTCTTTAAAAAGAAAACCGTTCTTTTCCAGTACACGGATCGAAGCCTCCAGGTAGGGATACGTATGTGCTATGATGCAATCTTTTTTGAGGCTGGAAAAAGCCCACTGTAACATTGACCGGACAGCTTCTGTTGCATATCCTTTGTTCTGGTAGTCGGAAAGCATGGAATACCCTATCTCAAGGGTTTCGTCCTCATGAACAAGAAATCCCCCATTTCCTATCAGGACAGGCAGTTCCGATCCTTCCTTATGCAGGAGCCAGTAGAAAGTCCAGATTTTTCGGTCTCTTGCCTGCATCCACCCTATAAACTCTTCGATTACTTCAGGAGTTATCTGGTCAGGGGGCCATTCCTGCGGGACATTCGCATTAAGGGTAAAAGCAAATGCCGGGCGGTCATGCAGCTCAAGAAGATATAGTTTCATAGTCGCAGGAGCCAGAGACATCCTTTCGGTGTTAATAGGAGAAAGAATCAGGGGCATGCAATGAATTTATGTTTTTTTGGAGATAATCTTTTTGGTAAGTTATCTCTAAGGTCTGAAAATGAGAACAGAAGGTGGGGATGGGCATCTGGAAATTTGGAGTGGTTTGGAGGGGGGGATGTAAAAGATGTTTGGGGTATGAAAAGAGTGTTTTTCAGATGCCCTAAATATATAATAATATACAATATTATATAAAATTATGCTTATATTGTTTTTTTCTTAAATTCCCTGAAAGTACTGTGAATAAATAGCTAAAACCAGCAGTACAAACATTTTTTAAGAAAGTAAGCTTAATAAAAACGGTTCAACTTCAGGAAGTGTTCAGCTCAGGTATAACCTCATGATACCCTGCTCATCTCCAGTCTAACAGAGGCATATGTTCAAAAAATGAAGAATACATTATCTTATCAATTGCAATAATTTCAAAGAGGCTTTTTATGTTTTGTAAGCATGATCAAGACGGCTACAGGGAAACCATTCCAGGCATCAGGATGAAGACCGTGGTTTACGGGGAAAAGACCTTGATGACCGAATTTCTTCTGGAAGGAGGAAGCTTCCTTCCTGCACACAACCATCTCCACGAACAGACTGGCTACCTTATTTCAGGAAAAATCTTTCTGACAATCGGAGACGAAAGACTTGAAGTAAACCCTGGAGATTCCTGGAATATTCCGGGCGAGGTTTCCCACAGCGCGGAAGCCGTGAAAGATTCCGTGGCTGTAGAGGTCTTTTCTCCGAGAAGGGATGAGTATATAATATAACTCCAAACATTCTTTTTTCCTTTTTCCTAAATGTCGGTCGTCCACCATTACATGGTTGATTTTTTTGAGTGAAAAGAAAACAGGTCATCCCCAGTGTCGCGTCAGCAGTAAAATGTCGTATATAATCGATTACAACTATTCTGAATCATTTAAATCCTTGAGGATTGATGCGACACTAGCTACACAGTTGATATTTGGTCTCAGGTTTCCAGCCTGCCTAATGCTTTTGTTTTTATTTACTGCACACAGGCGGGCTCAAGCCGGGTGCAGCGCGTGGAAAGAAAGAAAGAAAGAAAGAAAGAATACGAGTATCATTTACGGCCATTTCGGGAATACCAACCAGTTAACCAGAGTAACCTGATATTTGTTTTTAATTTTGTTTTGCGCTTTAATTTGACCTCTTATTTCAAATTCTCTGTTTACAGGTTTACTCTTGTTACAGGTTTAGCTTGTCCTTTCTTTTATCACTCTTCCGGAATATCTTCTGTAAATCCATTCGACAGCAAAACAGGAAACAATCGTGAGTGCGAGCAGTCCCAGGGTGGATTTTGAATTCATGAATTCATAGTATGTCAGCACCACCAAGAAAATAAAGCTGCTGAGAAGGGAAGCCCATATCAGATAGGATTTTGCCCCGGTTTCCTTTAGCAGGTGTAGGTGGGAAGCGTTAACTGCTACATAAATTATGAGACTGGAAGCACTGGCAAGCATACCGATTCCCTCAAGCCGGAGAAAGTTTGCGCAGAGGATGACAAGCCCCGAAGTGATAAAGAGCCCTTCAGTGCCCCTGTTCCAGAGTTTCCGTTCGAAAAATTCGGGCAGTTCTCCTTCTCGGGCAAGCAGGTAACTTACGTTTGCTCCTCCGTAAAGGGTAGCATTGATTGCAGAAGAGGTGGAAAAAAGGGCAGCTAGAGCCATTATTTTGAAGCCGAGATCGCCAAGGAAAGGCTTTGCAGCAGCCGCAAGGGCATAGTCCTGTGCACTTTCAATTTCTGGGACTGTGAGGTTCCCCATCACTGCAAGGCTGACGAGCACATAAATAATAATGACCAGCCCTACGCTTAAGTACAGGGCTCTCGGGAGATTTTTTTCCGGGTCTTTCATATCTTCTGCAGCGTTGGTTATCAGCCCGAAGCCCTGGTATGCGAGGAAAACCATTCCAGCTCCAAAAAAGAGATTTCCAGAAGTTGGCCAGGCCGAGACCGAGAGGTTTGCCGGGTTCATATAAAAAAGGCCTGCAACGGCAAAAAGCAAAAGGATGCCCACTTTTATTGAAACAATGAAAAGTTCCGATTTCCCCACGGCTTTTGCCCCTACAAAATTGATAGTCGTAAAAACAAGGATAATAGCCGTGGCAAAGACATTGTCCCAGACCGGAGCCGAACCTGCCGGCAGGAAGGTTACTGCATAGTACGAAAAACCTTTTGCATAGAGGGCAAGCCCGAAAACATAGCCCACCCAGAGCAGGAGGTTGAGCCCCCCGCTTAAAATCCCGTCTCCGAACCCTTTCAGGAGAAACTCAACCGGTCCGCCTGCCGAAGGATACCTGACCCCCATTTTTGCATAGGAATAGGTGCTTAAAAGGGCAACAGCTCCTGCAATGATAAAAGACATGTATACCGCGTTTCCGGAAATCCGGGCAGCTGTCCCGAAAATCGAAAAAATGCCTGCTCCAACCATTGCTCCAACTCCTATAGAAGTTGCAGCCCATAATCCCATCGACTTCGTTCCTGCCATAGAATATTCCAATTTTTAATTATCTCTTCTCTTTTATTAATCTTTTTTCTCTATTAATAATCAATCTTTTGCGGTCCGGCAGCTTATACAGCCTAAGTTTATACAGCCTAAGTTTATACAACCTAAGTTTATACAACCTAAGTTTATACAACCTAAGTTTATACAACCTAAGTTTATACATCTCAATTTTTCTCAAATCAGTTAATGGAGATTATGCACAAATTTTATTTTGGGACTTTACAATACTGAAATTTTTAGCTGAAACTCTAAAGTTCTCAAAAGCGGGTTGATAAATGAAAAAAAAATTGACTTTACTCAATGAGAATATTCAAAACCATCTGTTACTTTGCTTATTTCTATAGTGAAGGAAAAAATTTAAATCTTTAAGGAAATATTTTATTGGAGACGGAAAGAGGTTACTTTTAGTTTTAAATGAATTTCGGCTATAATCTATTCAGATCCCCGTTATCCAATTTTTCGAATTTACCAACATTTGTATATTTTTTAATCTTATATTAACTGGTTTATTTAATCTAAAGGTAATTCATCTATAAGTTCATTTAATCTGGAATTAATTAGCAAATCATCTATAAGTTCATTTAATATGGAATTAATTAGCAAATCAACTATAAGTTCATTTAATCTGGAATTAATTAGCAAATCAATGAATTGTCATTTAGATAGACTTAATTCTCATTTAAACCTGACATCACTTAATTGCCATTTAATTGTGGATAAAAATACGATAATTTATCTAATAATCTATCATCTAAATAGAATTCATCACTATCATCTAAATAGAATTCATCATCTTAATATCAGGATAGGCGAAATAAAATATGAAAAGAAAATGGGAACGGGACTTAGGACTTCAGGGACGAATGCTTTTCACGATGTTTCTTCTGGCAGCAGTTTATCTCTTTTTCTTGGCATTTCTTTCTTACTATGGAACGTCTCAGATTTTCATGGTTTTATTCATCGGGCTCTTCATGGGCATTCAGTACTTCTACTCGGACAAAATGGTGCTCTGGACAACAGGAGCACACATAGTCTCTGAAAGCGAAGAACCGAAGCTTCATGACATGATCACCAGGCTATGCGCAATAGCTGACCTCCCGAAACCGCAGGTAGCAATTGTCCAGACCCGGGTTCCAAACGCCTTTGCCACAGGCAGGAGCCCAAGTAAAGCTGTTGTTGCAGTCACAACCGGGCTTATGGACAAACTCTCTCCAGCCGAACTTGAGGCGGTGCTTGCCCATGAACTGAGCCATGTAAAGAACAGGGACATGGCTGTCCTGACGATTGCCAGTTTCATCTCAACAGTGGCTTTCTACATTGTCCGCTATAGCCTCTACTTCGGAAATATGGGAGGAAATAGGCGGCGGGACGGCGGAGGCATTATAGTTGTCTGGCTTGTTTCAATTGCAGTCTGGGTCATCAGCTTCCTGCTTATCCGCGCCCTTTCCCGCTACAGGGAATTTGCTGCAGACCGGGGGTCGGCAATCATCACCGGGCAGCCTTCAAATCTTGCTTCTGCCCTTATGAAGATAAGTGGGCTAATGGAAAGGGTGCCTAACGAGGACCTCAGGAAGGTCGAGGGAATGAATGCTTTCTTCATTATCCCTGCAGTCTCGGGTTCTTCAATTATGAACCTCCTTTCCACTCACCCTTCGGTGGAAAAAAGGCTAGCTCAGCTTGAAAAGATGCAGAAGGAAATGAATTAAATAAGGCAAATCTGAAGAAGAGTTTTTCAGAGGAGATAGGTTAAAATGGGTTTGCGAGATTTTATGGATGCAATCACAGGAAGGAGCAGGCTTCCGAAAGCAAAAAGTGAAAAGCTCTTTGCAATCTCCACAGCCAGTATTACACTGGAGAGCAATATGGGCCTTAAACCCTCAGGAGCTGCGGGAATTTGTTTTAAGCCGATAGGGGCTACAGCTTATGAATCCGCCCGCCAGGAGATCGAAGAGCTTCTGGAGTACAGCTCAAAGGAGACTGAAACCGAGTTCAGGCTGGAAAAAGATGAGTTCAACTTCCTCTGGGCTATTTTTAAGGACCCTGATTTCGAAGACCTTGTTGCAAACATCCACCTCGTGAGCCAGACCCTTGAAGACCGCGGCTTTGGCGAGCAGATCCTCTGTGCCATTTACAAGTTTGGCAGCGAGCCTGAAGCCGGGACAGCCGGACATGAAGGAAGGCCCGGGGAAAAGGCCGGCGGTGGAAAAGCAGTTTACTGGATCTATAACTTTAAACAGGGAACTTACTATCCTTTTATTCCACTTTCTAACAGGCAGAGAGACAGCCCATTTGAATTCAGGCTCAGAACCGCAATGGAGAGGGAAATGCCGGTCGAAAAAAATGTGGAAAAATGGTATCCTCTCTGGGGAATCCCTTTTTAATAATGGCTAGACTTTTATAATTTGCAGATGTATATAATTTGATTTCAAAAGATGTATATAATTTGATTTCAAATTTTCTTTATTTTTGAAGGCCTGATATTTACGCTTATTTCAAATGAAGGATTATATAGAAACGGTCAATATTTAAATAAAAAAGGACATTCTGATTTTCGATGCTTCTCTTTGGACATCTTGGCATTACGCTCGGAATCTTTTTTGGGCTTGGGATTTTTATACCCCGATTAAGAACTCTCATAAATCCACGCTATCTGGCAATCGGAGCTATTCTGCCCGATTTAATAGACAAACCGATAGGTGAAGTTATTTTTGCTTCAACTTTTGCGAACGGACGCATTATAGGCCATACCCTGCTGTTTTCCCTTCTTCTCTTTCTGATAGGTTTATACATGTACGGAAAAAAAAGAGATATCAGGGTTCTTTCCCTTACATCTGGCTCTTTTTTGCACCTTTTTGAAGACCAGATGGGGTTAGATCCTCAAACTTTCCTCTGGCCCCTATTCGGATGGAGTTTTCCCAGAGACTCAAGGGATTACATTGGAATTGAACACATATTGGAAATGTTTGAAGAATCTTTTCACCTTGAGTTTTTGCAAAGCCACATAACTAAAATTCTAGTAGTGTTAATAGGGTTTGTTCTGGTTTTTTATTTATCTAAAAAAATTATGGAAAAAGAAGAACTCTGAATATGTCGGTAAATAATTCTGTTGAGATAGGAAGAGAAAAACACTGATATATTGGAGTGAAAAACTCTGAAGATATTGGAAGAGAAAAACTCTGATGAGATCGTAAAAAAGCAGTTTATAAGGTCAAAATGAATTTTATAATGAAATAGCCGCATATTATGAAGCCTGTAATGTATAATCCGGCTGTTAGAGTATCTGGTTTGTCATCATTTTTTTTCATTCCGTTTCCTCTGTTTTTCTCTATGTTATTTATTCGCTTCTTCAAGATGTTACATTTGTATTATATCTGAACCTATTATCTCTCTGAACCTGTTATACTATTTTGGTATGAACTTGTATTTATATTTTTGAACTGGGCTTTCTGTTCAAGAGAAGCAGGATAACGCCTAGCAAAGCAACAACAATACTATTGATGATGATTATTTTTCGCAGAACACTTCCGTTAAATGTCTTTTTCCATACAGAAACATATTCGCTGGAAATGTAATTTTCAGCAGGATATTCTTGAAGAAGCTTGTCCAGCACCGCCTTTTCCGAGCCGTCTGCTGTAAAGATAAAGATTTCATTTGCATATTCCGGATGAAAATATTCATTCGTTTTCTTATAGTTGAGGTTTCTTGTTACAAATTCATTAAAAGTGTCCGCATCATACTGATAGAGTCCATAGTTTCTTTTTGCGTCAAAGGAGATGTAACAAATATCATAGCTGTTTATGCCCACGATGGTATAGGTTTCATTTTCATAGTTTACCATGCTGCCGATTGCCCGGGTCAGCGTTTCATTGGTGTATGCAAAGTGCTTTTCCAGCAATTTCTTTGACATTGTAATTTCGTGGGCGCCGTCCCGGGGAAGCCTGCCTTCTTCCAGATCTTCTGTCCCGTAGGGGATAGCAGTCTGATGAAGATAATCCTGTGCTATAGCTTCAGGCACTGCAATGAGATTCAATTTATCCAGTAATCTACCTTCTCTTGCAGTTGTATAAATGATGTGATCTAAATAACTGGTATCATAAAGAATTACATTCTCAACCCCATCCATTGAAGCAATATCAGGTATGTCTTCGTAGCTTATCATCCGATCATAGTTCTCGGAATCGATATTCAATCCGGCACCTCTGACATAAACTGCATTAAGGTCCCCATATGTGTGGTCTGCCTGATAGATAGCAATGATATTGCCTGGGGGTATGGTTTCCGTACTATATCCGTTGGTAATCTGAGAATATGTGAACAGGGATAAGGCTGTGATAACAAGTACTGTTAGTAAGACTGACAGAATTTTGATTTTTTTATTTTCAGAGATTATTTTTAGCCACCTCCCTGCTGTAAATGGAGAAGTGAATCATAATATTCGGTAAATTCTACTCTACATATATTAATCTTCTTTTTTGTTTACTGCTCCGTTACTATAGACTTGTTTCCTGTGATCCGGTCACGAGTTACACCTTGCTCAATTATGGCTATTATTTGCTTGAGGCTGAATGCCTGATAGCCATTAATTCTGTAGTGTGATCGAACATTTCGCAAGTTTTTTAAGCTGTCATTTAGTATTTAATGCGCATGCCCGTGCTAAATCTATACTTTCTCGCCTTCGAGATTCTGGTTTTAGTGCTCTTTCTGGCCTGTCTGCAAAATGCATGGCAGCGAGGCTCCTGGGTAGTCTGGCAACTTCTTTCCGGGGTGCTCTTCGGCTTGCTGCTTGAATGGGCTACAATCCAACAGCTCGACGCCTACGAGTACGGACGCTTTCTGGTAATGCTTGGGCCTGTCCCTGTGGTCGTTGGGGTGGCCTGGGGAACTATCATCTATAGCGTTCGCTCCTTTTCCGATAGAACCAGCCTTCCGGAATGGGCACGACCGGTGCTCGATGGCCTGATGGCTTTGAATATCGACCTTTCCATAGATGCAATTGCCATCCGCCTGGGCATGTGGGATTGGGGAAAAGGTCTTGATTACCAGTACTTTGGTGTCCCTTACAACAACTTCTGGGCATGGTTCTGGGTTGTGTTCTCATTTTCAGCAAGCCTTCGATTGCTATCAAAGCTCCCTAACTTCTGGGGACGCTGGTTCTCCCCTGCAGGAGCTATAATCTGCGGCACCACGGGCGTGCTTATTACCAACGAGCTCATTACCAACATTCCCAATGACCTGATACATTACGCTACTATCGCTGCAGTCTTAGGAAGTGCTCTGCTGTTGATATTGGCATTACACCCGGAATTCCCGGTACAGTCTCAGGCTGCATTTGTCTTTCTTGTGCCTCTCGGATTTCATGCCTATTTCCTGATAGCAGGACTGGTTTCAGGCGTCATCCTGAACCCTCCCTTTTTGCTGGTGGTAAGTATAGTTATGAGCATAGTAGCACTTGGGCTTCATCGAGATGCTCTAAATTACTGGTATCGGTCTAACAGAGAAAGCAAAACAGAGAAAGCAAGTAATTAGACCACCGGTTAACCCCCATCTAACAATCCTTTTACGCCCGTCTTTTAAGGTCCGACCCAACGAGGGAGCATTACAAACGAACATATCTAACTATGGAGGGGAAAATAATGTCCAGATTTCTATTCTCAACCGGGATGGAAAAATCTGAACAACAATGCTTCCTCCTGAAAATACAAATGTAAAAATTAAATTTGTTCAGTATCATGACCGTTTGATAAACAGATTAAACCTTTTAATTTCATGCTTGTAGGTAATGGTGCAAAAGCTGGTATAGATGGCGAGAAGGTTAAACCTATTGCTGCTTTCAACAAAAATCCACAGATCGTGGTTGAGAAAGAATTCATTGATTACAATACAGGAGATACATTTCAGGGAAGAGAATACTGGAAGCCATTAAGTGATGTGTTCATTGATTACATAAATCATCCAAAAACTAAATTTCAAGGGGATATTGGAGTTTTAGAAAGAAGACATATGAAGCCAAAAGGATGCGTGTATATCGGAAAAGAAACCAATAAGGTTGAAATGCAGGAGCTTGAGAGTAATCACGTTGATATGTATCCTAATATTGAAAAGATAAGGGAATTCGTACTCCATTTAAAGCCTGCTAAAGCTAGGGAGATCGGGATTAAGTACAGAAGTACACTGAAGAAACTGAAAAAGAGAGTACAAGAAGGGGATTTTAATAGAAATACGAAGGAGATGAGGAAGACACTTATTTCCGTAAATCAAAAATAATCAAAATCGCTCATCTTAATGCCTTTCACATCCCTTGTGTCCACAATTAAATAATTAAGTTGCTTTCAGCATCATTCACTTCTTTTCAAAAACAACTCATTCGATGACAGCTTATAGTCCAATAGTCCCGTCTGAATCGATGTATTGGCAGCTACAATCTCTCCCTTCGTGTCTGCAAGGATGTAACTGACAACACTGCCGCCCAAGTAAGTTACATGCCTCCAAGAAAACCAGCGTTTGCCGGTGATCGCATCACCACCGCCAGAAACAATTTTCGCATAAAGCAAATGGGTGATTTTCAACTCCGAAATTTGCTCACGCAAAACAGCGACCTCAAACGGAGAAGCGGTTTGACCATCGACGGTGGTCAGCAGTGCTTTAATGCCCTTGTCAAAGGCAGTTATCAGGGATTCAGACTCCAAAATGTTCTCTTCTACTTCTTGTTTTTCGTCTGTCAACACCTTTAATTCTTGCTGCTTCCTACCTACTAGAGAAGCCAACTCACTGATTTCCGCTGGGGAAGAGTCCTCCTTTTTCTTTATTTCCACTTCTAACTCAGCTACTTTTTTCTTTATTTCCACTTCTAACTCAGCTATCTTTTTCTTTCTTGGTTTTACAATTTCCTGGTGCAATCGATGAACCTGATTTTGTAATTCTCCTCTTCTTTGAACCAATCGTCTTAGCGTTTCGATCAACTGGGATTTCTCTAAACAGTAGAAATTGGTTAAATAGACTGATCGGTTATTTCGTTTCTCTTTTAGTTCTCCCGCGATTAAGATCCGCAGGGCCGTGTCTGACAGAGAGATCTCTTTGCCTTTAATAGTATATTTACCATAGAACATATCGGCAATATCAGTCACAGCACCGATAACGGTCTCTATAGCTTTCAAAGTTGGTGCCACCGCTGACGCCTCCACAAATCCTTTCACTTGCGGAGGTAAATGTGTTTTTTCATTGGCAGCAATTTGTTCATTCAGCGCCTCTTCCAGTATCATCAACTGAGATTTAACTTGCACCAAACGCACATCGTCAATCGCAATGTTAAGATCTTCTACCAAGAGTATTTTCTTATCATCTGAAAGCTTCTCATTCACCTTCTCCACCAATTTCTTTACCTGACTGGTTAAAGTATCGTAGGCTACTAGTTCTACAAAGTAACCGAACTTGTCATCGGTAGTGATTGCTTCCTCCGATAGAGTGGCAGAGGATTCTTTTTCTTTTTCCGTTTCAGTTTCTTCTTTTTCAGTTTCGGTTTCTTCTTCTTTTTCAGTTTCGGTTTCTTCTTGTTTGTCTGTTTCTTCACTCATTGTCCCCACTCCTGTTACTTCAATCTTTTTTAGACACATTTGCTTTTGAAAACCAGAGGTTTTGGAAGTTGAATTACCAGTGCTCAAAGCTCTTACTCATGCAAAATTATAGTTATGAACACAACAATTTACACTTAATTCACAGAAAGGACTAAAAACACAATTCATTTGGCTAGAAAATAGGTCATTTCAATTGCAAGTGTAATTCTTTGCGTAAATGACTATAGTGTACTTTGTTTCGTTCTCATTATAATCCATCTTGAAATTATTGCAAAGTTCTACAAAATATTACATAATATATAAAATCTGTTTTTATATGTAATAGATTTTTGGAATCTATATTACTGAAGATAAATAATTAGTAATTCACATTTCGAACCCCTGCCAGGCTAGGAAAACAATACTTGACTATTGGCCATTTTGTTGATGTTATATCAGTAAAATGATCTTTTTGTATAACATATTGTCACAAGAGTGCCGGGGTTCGGAATGTGAGTAGTAAATATAATAAATACTGTTAACTACAAAAATACATTAATAAAAAAGGAGTAATTTATGATATTTTTAAAGTTATTCTAAAATATAGCGTACACTTTTTTGTTGTTATATCCCCCTAATTTAGTGCAGGGATGGAATTTGAACCCAGAAAATCCTTCTATTTCAGATACCGAGGCTTGCAGGAAAGAAGATTTCCTTTCTCACTCTAAAATTCCCAGCTCTTTCATAAGTTCTTCTGAATATTCAGGTACTGCCCCCGGTTTTGATGCAACATATGTTCCAAGGGCACAGGCTATTGATGCAGCTTTTAATATGCTCAACCCTGAAAGAAAAGCATAAAGGAATCCAGCAGAAAAAGCATCTCCTGCTCCTACTGTATCCGCAACTTCTACGGGAGTGGTTCCAATTTCCTCATAGACTCCATCCTGATAGACATCTGCCCCCTCAGGTCCTTTTGTTATGCAGATTACGGATATTTTCGGGTATCTGTCCGTAAGCAGGCGGCATAGAGATCTACAGGCATACGTGGTGCCGAAAAGCATACCGGAAATTTGTGCTGCCTCTTCTTCATTCATTTTCAGGATTGTGCAGTGTTCAAGGGAAGATAAGATCCATTCCTTTTTGTAGAATCCGGCTCTCAGGTTTACATCGTAGAAAAAGTGTTTTGCTTTTATTTCCGAAAGCAGCCTTTTCAGCGTTTTCCTGTTTTCTTTCGACCTCTGGGCGAGGGTCCCGAAGCAAAAAACGTCCCACTCCTCCGCTGCAAGAGCTTCAAATTTCCTTTCGTCCGGAGTAATCGCATCCCAGGCTACATCTTCATTGATCGTGAAAACAGGGATTCCTTCGTCTTTAAGTTTGACAGTAACGGTTCCTGTTGGCCTTATTTCATCAATCAGGATGTACGAAGTGTCAACTCCCATCTTTTCAGCCCTGGAAAAGAGAATTTTGCCAAGCTCATCCCTTCCGACTGCTGTTAGAACAGCTGGTTTTGCCCCTAATTTTGCAAGGTGAGCTGCAAGGTTAAGGGGAGCTCCTCCGAGGTGGGCGGTGCCTTTGATGATATCAAAAAGGGCTTCTCCGAATGTGAGGGCTTTAATTGGCTTCGATTGCTCTTTTTTCACCTTTCCACTCCATACTGCTGGTTCATTTTCCACTTTATTTTACTAATTGGCAGCCTTTTATTAATCGGTTACTCTAATTCCCTGATATCCAAAATTTCCTTCTTTACTCTATCCACTTTTCATTCTTTACTACCCGTTTCTTCAATCTTATTTTTTCCTTGCTTCCTTCGGCCTTTCACTTCCATTTTTCCTCACTTACGAAACGGCTTTATACCTTCCCTGCTTACGGAAAACCCTGTTAGCCTTAACGACAGGAGAGGACCGGGATACAAGAACACAGCAGCTTTCTGGGCACGGAAAAAGTGGGTAAACTTCTTTTCAAGCTCTCAGCCCCTTCAATCATAGGGATGCTTGTTTACGCTTTTTACAATGTAGTAGACACGATCTTCGTTGGAAGGGCTCTCGGGGAAGAAAGTGTTCCTGGAATTGGTGGGCTGGTGATAGCTTTTCCAATCCATATGCTCGCAATGGGGATTGCAATAGGGCTCGGGATAGGAGGAGCTTCAATTATTTCAAGGTCTCTGGGGTCAAAAGAGCCACATAAAGCTGAAAAAGCTCTTGGGACCGTGTTTTTCCTGGGAATTTTCCTGGGAATTGCTTACTCGCTTATAGGGCTTGCCTTTCTTGAGCCTTTACTAAAACTTTTTGGGGCAACGCCTAACATTATGCCCTATGCGAAAGCTTATCTTGAAATAATAATGGCAGGCTCGGTTGTCTTTACTCTCGGGATTGCAACCGAAGACCTTGTAAGAGCCGAAGGTAACGCCCGCTATGCAATGTTCGGAATGCTCCTGGGGGCTGGCCTGAACATGCTGCTTGACCCTATCTTCATCTTCGGGCTTGATATGGGGGTAAGAGGAGCTGCTATTGCAACTATACTTGCCCAGCTTGTATCCACGGTCTTCCTGCTGCGCTACTTCCTTGCCGGGAGAAGTTCGGTTACCTTCAAACCAAAACTGCTGATCCCAAGCTCTGCAATCTCAAAAGAGGTAGTAGCAATAGGCCTCGGTCCTTTCATTGTTGAAGCTTCAAACAGTGTCATGATGATTTTTGTAAACAATGCCCTTGCAACTTATGGAGGAGACGTCTCAATTGCGGCCTTCGGGATCATTCACCGTCTGCTCCTGCTCATCTTTCTGCCCATGCTAGGGATTTCCTTCGGCCTTCAGCCCATAGTGGGCTATAACTACGGCGCAAAACAGCTCTCAAGAGTAGTCGAATCGGTTGAGGTCGCCCTGAAAGTCAGCACTCTCTTCTCCCTCCCGGGGTTTCTGGTCATGTTCCTCTTTCCTGCCCCTATCATCCATATCTTCAGCTCTGACCCTGAACTCACAGTTGCAGGGGCCGAAGCCATGCGGATCGTTGTGCTTATCCTGCCTTTCATAGGTTTCCAGCTCGTAGGCACAACCGTGTTCCAGGCCCTTGGAAAACCGAGGCCAGCTTTTATTCTATCGCTTGCAAGGCAGCTCCTTTTCCTGCTGCCTCTTGTGCTGGTCCTACCGAGATTTTACGGACTTACCGGAGTCTGGGCTGCGTTTCCCATTTCGGATTTTCTGGCTTGCGTGCTGGCTGCAGGGTTGCTGGGGAGAGAGTACCGGAAGTTTAAGAAGAAGGAAAGGAAGAGAGAACAGCTTCAAATTGGGATGGAAATATGAGGCTAGATCCGATAAGAGATCTTGACAAATAGATAAATAGATAACGAAAAGAAGAACGGAAGACAGAAAAGGTCATCTGGCACTCATGTCAGAGTGCATTATCCCGAATATATTTTTTTCTGTGTCGAGACAATATGCAAACCAGCCTATGCCGGGTATGGGACTCTTTTCCATAGTCACTTTGCCGCCTTGCTGCTTTATCTTGTTCAGGTACTCATCGACGTCCGGGACATCTATTGTGCAGATATAGGTGCTTATCGGTGTGGCTGCCCCCGGTATTCCGACCTGCCTTCTCATCAAGCCCCCATCGATTCCTGGCTCTTCCTGTTTACCGGTTGTTATATTCCAGTATTCCATGGGACCTTCCCACTTCTCTATCTTCCAACCGAAAACATTCTCGTAGAACTTCTTTGCCCTTGCAACATCTTCTGCACGTATCTCGAAATGAACAACTCTTGGCATGATAACTACCCCCTGCCATAATTAGATAATCGGGATGGTATTTATATATTAACTCAGACTTGACTTTTTTAGACATTTAATTTTCTCAAGACGATAATCCAAAGAGATCAGGCAATCGGATAAACCAGCCCTTTTTCGTCCTGTCGGAATGATATGTGGCCTCCTCCCTGTATCTTTCACCAGAGCCCGTACCCCATAAACCTATATTATATTCTCTACGGTGAGGACTGAAGCAGGATTCCCGGCGGCAAATATTTTGCCCCCTTCATCATGATTATTCTATCGGCATATCTCAAAGCCAGATTCAAATCATGAAGTGCCATGACCGCAGAGATTCCTTTGTTCTTCATGATATCTTTCATAATTTCCATGACCTCGAACTGGTGCCTTATGTCAAGATTGCTGGTTGGCTCGTCAAGAAGAAGAATATCTGCCTTCTGTGCAAGTGCCCGCGCGATGAGTTCTTTCTGTTGCTGGCCTCCGCTGATTTCGTAAATATCCTTCATGGCAAACTCCATCATCCCGAGCAGTTCCAGCAGTTCCAGCAGTTCCAGTACATAATCCAGGTCTTCCTTATTGCCTAACTTCCGCATTTTTAGGCGCATAAATCTAATATTTCCATAATATCTTTTTGCTTCCTTGAAAATTCTGTAACTATTAAGGAATACTAAGAATCGAAATAACTAAAAAAGGGAATTTAATCCTGTTTTGTAGCTAAGAACCGGGCGATGTATTCAATGAAAAGTTCCATATCTTCAACGCCGTTTTGCAGGTTTTCATAAAGCCTGTTAGTTTCTACTTTCGCATACATATGTACGAGTATATTTCTAAACCCTGCGGCGGGTTCAATTTTTCTGGCAAAAGCTTCAGGAAGAATTCCGTTTTCTCCCAGGGTACGAAATATTTCCTTATAACTTTGAGGGCGCTTAATTTTCTCCATTGAAATAATGATCTCACCAATATCCAGCATCGATTCCAGTGAAATTTGTAAATATCTTTCTACAGCTCCCTTGATTACGTAATTTTTTTCAATTTCTTCAAAGCTATATTGCTGAAGATCCCTCAAGATGGCTATATATCCTTCAAGCAGTTCAAGCTTGTCAATTACTTCCGGTCTCATACCAACCTGCCTTTCGCCATTCTTTCAACAGCTCTTTTCATATGCCTTTTGATATAGTACTGCTCATCATAGTATCTGGACATTATCCCTGTTTCAAAATATACTCTTATTCGCTCGTCGGATTTCAAAATGATTCCGTCGCGTATGATATTGAATGCTAAGAGTAGAGGAGAATCATTGAGCACGACAAGATCCACATTGTTTGTTTTAAGAAGGTCTCCCAGATCAACTATCAACTTCAACTGAAGGTCAAAAGCTTCCTTTTTTGTAAGGGTATTGTCAAAAAGGACGGCGATATCTATATCACTCAGGCAGTTAGCTTCCCCCCGGACAGTTGAACCGAATAGGTAAGCAAGTGTAACACTATCTATATTTGAGAAAAATTCGCTCAGCGTTCTTTCCAGCTGTTCCAGATATGATTGTGTGTCGTCGACCTGCATATAATCAAACAATAGTATCAATCGCTTAGATTCAATCGCTTAGAGTCAATCGCATAGATTCAATCGCATAGATTCAATCGCATAGATTCAATCGCATATAATCTATTGCCCATGACTTATGCTTACTTTCTGTTTATAATTTGTGCAGCCTCGCGATTTCTCTGGCTCGTTAAGGTTTTTGGAAGATTTCAGATCGAAGGTGGAGGCTGAACTGATTGGATTTTTGCAGATAAACAAAAGTTGCTCGTTTAAGTTCCCAAAGCCTCTCATAACCTGCAAAAAATAAAAACTAAGTAACATTCCCCCAAAATTTCAAAAAAGCCCTGTCAACCTTTCAGCCAATCCATTCTTTATCGAATAAATTTGAGCCTGTACTGACGACACTTGCTTCAAAATCGGTATCCATGAAATCAAGATGAATTTTTTCCGGGGCTTTTCTCCAGATGGGTTCACTTCTTCTAGCAGAAATTATATTTGCATCATCGGAAAGCTTATTATCAATATTAAAGTTTCTAAAATAAGATTATATAAGTTATACTCGCCCTCAAATTATAATGTGCATATATTTATTTTATTTATATTAGTTTTAAAACAAATTTCATCTTACCTCAGCAGGAGACCCCTTCCTCGACATTTCCGGCTTGCCGGAAATGGCAGGTAGGGGAGGAATGCGTCATCTGTACCATCTGAACTAATGTTGTACTCCTCGCACTCAGTCTCCTGCATTTTTTCTTAACATTAACACTATCTGAAATTTTGTTTCCGAATATATCTGAGATTGAAAAATACCCGGATGACCGTTTGCCACGAATGAACCCGATCCCGTTTTCCGTTTTTACAATATCAAATTTCCTGAGCCCAAACAGCTTTCCGGTAGGTATTTTCTTCTCTGATCTCTTCCCTCTCCGCTGCTGATAATCTCCCGCAGGAACGTTTCTTTTTAGAAAAACCGAATCTTCTACCTCTACTTTCTGATCGTCCCTGCAACAGATAGCAACAGCATCAAAGTAATGTGTTTTTAACAACTTCAAGACCTGCTCTCTCCTGTACTTGGTTTCGTACCCGAAAGTCTCTGCAAAATTCCAGCCGGATTTCCGGATTTGGGATTTGAGGATCCCGATTTCAGTTGCATGTTTTGTTTTTGACTTTTTCCCTGAAAGCTTGAATTCTCCATTGTGCAGGGCTTTGTGACAGGTTTCACAGAGCGTTATCAGGTTTTCCGGTGCATCTGTTCCCTTCTGTGACCTGAAAACGATATGATGGCAATGCAGCCTGGAATCCTTTGACTTTCCCCTGCAGTGCTGGCAGGTGTAGCCGTCCCTGTCCAGAACGTAAGCTTTGATATTGTAGAACCCTTTAAGGTCCCCTTCCTGATATCCGATCCCGGAAACTTCCGGATTTGTTATTTTGTGAATATCAAAGGAAGCAAGTTCTACCTTCCACTCGGTTACAGGAAGCAGGGATTCCACAAACCTCTTTTCCCGGAAATGAGCTTCAAGTTTGCTTCGGATAGAAGGAGCCAATCTTCCTTCTTTCTTTGAATTTCCCCGGTTATCAAATCTTGCGGGTCTATACCTTGTCTTCCGACTTCTCCGGGTTCTCCGGTACATCTTCCGTTGTTCCATCTTTTTCGAAACGTTTTCTCTCAGGTAGATTTCGGACTGATACAACACTTTTCCGTTAGCAATGGCTGCACAGCCCACTACCTTAGAGCCGGTATCCATCCCTGCAGTTACAGGTTGAGTATACCCACTGCTTCCGAAAAGTAACTTGATGGTGAATGGAGTATTTCGGACCACTTTTGCCTTGCCTGCTTGCAGTAGCTTTCTGGCTTTTGAAGGTTTACAGGGCATTAGTGGTTTTTTGTTTTGATTGATTACGAAAACTAACATATAGTTTTCCTCCGAAGAGTTATGCGTATCCGAATTGTGGAGTCAATTCCGGAATCCGTCCTCCTCTCGATCTGATATGGAAAGGTTTAACGATGCAAGCACTGTCCCTACCTCTCAGGACTGTTTAACCGGCATCCTTAGAGCCTTAAACTGAGGCGACATTCAAGGGTAACTATTTCTTTCCTATCGTTTACCGATTTTCCATTGCTCCTAATCGGTGATCTGGTCAACCAGGGCTTGTTAGACAAGCTCCTTCCTCAAAAACCTGAGCCGTTAGGTGAAGGTTTTAGGGAGGGGTAATTGACAAATTTCGGCTTCACTTTTTAGAATAATGTATTTTCTTTTGCTTATACCGGGTTCCTTATTCCGTTTCCGTGAAACTGATCCTGAATGCAGTCCCTCTTTTTTTATCCATTTTGATTGTACCCTCCAGCTGTTCCACAAGGGTATTTACCAGCTGCAGGCCCAGTGAATCCGTATTCCTGAAGTCGACGTTTTCAGGAAAACCCAACCCGTTATCTGAAACGACCAGCTTATACAGGTAACTCCTGTTAATTAAACTCCCTTTATCATTATTATTTGTGAGCTTACCTATGTTTTTATTTTCACTGAGCTCCTTCCGGAAGAGAGAAATTTGGATTTCCCCTTTCCTTCCGGTAGGGAAGGCGTGTTTCAGGGCATTGGAAACAAGTTCGTTGATAATGATCCCTAATGGGATTGCAGTGTCCATTCCCAGGAATACCTCATCTACCTCGAGCTTCAGCTTTACGTCCTCTTTCCTGACCGTATATGAGCGTAGAATGTCCGAGGTCAGTTTCCCGAGATAGGCTGAAAAATCAAGGGTCTCGGTATCCCCTGCCCTGTAGAGCTCTTCGTGGATAATGGCCATGGACGCCACGCGGTTCTGGCTTTCCCTGAATGCCTCTACAACTTTCTCTTCGCTGAACTGGTCAGCCTGCAGTTCAAGGAGGCTGGATATTACCTGGAGGTTGTTCTTTATCCGGTGGTGGATCTCTTTTTTGCGGATCTCATCGATCCTTGCCAGGGCTTCTTCTGCTTCCTTTCTTTCAGTTATGTCGTAGACCGAGCCCTGCACGAAAAGGGGTTTTCCTGAAGAATCGGAAATATTCTGAAGGAGCTCACAGATCCAGTGCAATTTTCCATTCTTGTTCTTTATCCTGTATTCTCGTTCGATGAGGGTATTCGGTATAGTTCTTATTTTCACTGCATCTTCGTAGATCAGGTGACGGTCTTCGGGAGCTGTTAACAGGGGCCAGGGAATAGTTCCGGAAAGAAATTCTTCTTCCGTGTATCCCGTGATTTCTTCCAGAGCCCCGTGCATGAAAAATGGATTGAAGTACATATCGCCCTGGAAAGCAATCCCCTTGAAGTTTTGCATAAATGAACGGTACTTCTCTTCGCTCTCCTGAACTTTCTCTATGGAAAGTTTGAGCTGTGTAATGTCTTTATTTGCCCCGAGCATCCTGTGTATGCGTCCATTTTCATCCTTCTGGAATACTCCCCTGTTTTCCACATGAATATAGTTCCCGTCCTTCCTTTTAAACCGGTATTCCTCACAATACCTTTCTCCGTTTTCCAGGCACCTTTTATATGAATCAACTGCTCTTTTGAGGTCTTCCGGGTGTAAGAACTCTTTCCAGTCCTCCATTTTGATTACGTTTTTGAATTCTTCTTCACTATAATCCGTAAGCTCTTTGATAGCTCCTGCCCAGCCGATTTTATCTTCCGAAATATTATAATCGTATACCAGTTGTCCGGTCTGTTCGGCAACAATGCGGAACCTTTCTTCGCTTTTCCGCAATTGTTCCATTCCAAGTTTTCTCTCCGTGATGTTTTTTATCACCCCGATCATCCGGTAGACTCTGCCCTCTTTGTCTCTCAAATAAGTTCCACAATCTTCCACATAAATATAGTCCCCGGACTTCCTTTTGAGCCTGTATTCCTGAGAATAACTCCTACCGGCCTTGAAAACATTTCTAAAATACGTAACTACTTTTTCATAGTCCTCAGGGTGGATGTGCTTTTTCCAGAGTTCCCTGGTCGTAAGCTTATGGATTTCTTCATGGGTGTAACCGCTAATGTCCCCAATGGCCCCTGCCCATGTTATACAGTCTGAAGCTACATTGTAATCGTATACAAGCTGACCTGTCTTCTCTGCTGCTATGCGGAACCTTTCCTCGCTTTCCTGGAGTTGTTCTGCGGCAAACTTTATGGGAGTGATGTCTTTTATTACCCCGACAGCCTTGCGGATCTGCCCTTCTTCGTTCCGCAGGTAGATCCCGCTGTCTTCTACATGGAAATGGCTCCCGTCCTTCTTCCTTAATCTGTATTCCACACGGAAGTGGCTGTTTTTTTTCTGGAATTTTTTGAGTTCTGCAAGAACCCTTTCCCGGTCTTTGGGGTGGACATGTTCAAACCACATCTTGCTGTCGAATTTCTGGAATTCTTCAATGCTGTACCCGGTAATTTCGGTGACTGCTCCTCCCCAGGTAAGTACGTTAGTCACATGGTCATGCTCAAAGACGATTTGTCCGGTCTGTTCGGTAGCGACCCGGAAGCGTTCCTCGCTTTCCGAAAGTTTCTTCTGGGCAAGCTTCTTCTCTGTAATGTCTTTGATAACTCCAAGTGCCTTGCATATGTTTCCGTTTTCGCCTTTAAGGTAGACCCCCTCGTCTTCTACGGTGACATAGCTCCCATCCGCCTTTTTGAGCCTGTACTCTTCGAAGAAATTTCCTCCCTCTTTTCTGCACTGTTCATGTGCCGAAGCCACTCTTTCCCGTTCTTCGGGATGGATCAACCCAAGCCAGCTATTGGTGTTGATTTTTTGAAATTCCTCTATGCTGTATCCGGTAATCTTGGGGATAGCACCTGACCATTTAGTTATCCCTTTCGTATAGTCGTCGTGATACAGGACCTGTCCGGTATGTTCTGCAATCAGGCGGTACCTTTCTTCGCTTTTTTCAAGTTTTTCACGGGCAAGTTTCTGTTCCGTAATATCTTTCGTTAACCCGAGGATCCTATACATCTGTCCTCTTTCATTCTCAAGAATGATTCCGCTGTTTTCTACGTAAAAATAGCTCCCGTCTTTCTTTCTAAACCTGAATTCTTGCTTGAACCTTCCCCCTCTATTTAAATACCCTTTTACATTTTTGAGCACATACTCGCGGTTTTCGGGATGGATATGTTCTACCCAGATCTGGGGGGTGAATTTCTGGAACTCCTCAAAACTATACCCGGTAAGTTCCTTTATGGCTCCGGCCCATTCAATGTTTCCTTTATCCAGGTCCAGGTCACATACAATCTGCCCCGTCTGTTCAACTGCGATGCGATACTTTTCTTCACTTTTCTCAAGCTTTTCACGGGCAAGTTTCTTTTCAGTTATATCTTTTTTCACTCCAATAACCCTGTAAGGGAGCCCGTTTTCGCTTTTCAGAACCGTCCCGCAGTCTTCCACGTAGAAATAGCTGCCGTCTTTCTTTCTGAACCTGAATTCTTCTTGAATCCTATCCCCGGTTTCCAGAGACCTCTTTATGCTTTCGACCACCCGCATTCTTTCTTCGGGGTGTATGTGTGAAATCCATTCGTCTTTTCCGAATTTATGGAATTCTTCTTTGCCGTATCCCGTAATCTCCTCAATAGCTCCGGCCCAGTCTGTTTTTCCCGTTTCAATCTCATAATCGTACACAAGCTGGCCGGTCTGTTCAGCTGCCAGCCTGTACCTTTCTTCAGTTTTCTCAAGGTTTTCCCTGGCAAGCTTTCTTTCCGTAATGTCCTTTATTGCACCGAGCATCCGGTATACCCGGCCTTTCTCATCCCTCAGGAAAACACCGTTATTTTCCACATGGATGTAGTTTCCGTCCTTCTTTCGTATCCGGTAGTCCTGTTGGTAATTTTTCCCCTCTTTCAGGATCTGTTCGTAGTACCTGGTTGCCCGTTTACTATCTTCAGGATGGATAAGGGATTCCCAGAGGTCCCTGGTAGAAATGCAGGGGTCTTCGCTGCCGTACCTGGTGATCTCTTCTATCGCGCCCGCCCAGGAAAGCCGGTCACTCTCAATATCATAGTCGTAGACTCCCTGTCCAATCTGTTCGGCAACGATGCGGAACCTCTCCTCGCTTTCCACCAGTTTTTCCTGGGCGAGCTTTCTTTCAGTGATGTCCTTTATTACTCCGGCAGTCCTGTAGACCTTCCCATCCTTATCTTTTATGTAAAAACCGTTGTTCTCTGCGTAGAAGTAGCTGCCATCTTTTCTTCTGAGCCTGTACTCTTTATGGAAGTTTTCCCCCGTTTCCAGGCATTTTTTAGAGGTTTCAACAGCCCTCTGGCGGTCCTCCGGATGGAGGTGTTCAGCCCAGACCTCAGGGATGAATTTCTGGAACTCCTCATAACTGTATCCTGTCAGTTCTTCAATGGCCCCTTCCCAGGTACTCCGTTTTGTCCTCAAATCATAATCATAAACAAGCTGTCCTGTCCTTTCTGCAACTGCCCGGAACCTTTCTTCACTTTTCTCCAGAATTTCCCGGGCTATTTTCCTCTCGCTTATGTCCTTTAGTACTCCGATGATCCTGGATATGCGGCCGCTTTCGTCCCTGAGGTACACGCTGCTGTCTTCCACATGGAAATAGATCCCATCCTTTCTCCTGAACCGGTATTCTTCAAGGTATCTATCCCCTGTTCTCATGCACCTTTCATGGATTTCCCAGGCCCTTTCCCGGTCTTCGGGATGTATATGGTCCCTCCAGCCTTCGAGATCTACCTGCCTGAACTCTTCGGGGCTGTATCCGGTAAGCTCTTTGATTGCTCCCGCCCAGTCAACCTGCTTTGATCCAATGTAATAATCATATACAAGCTGCCCTGTCTGCTCGGCAGCGATGCGGTACCTTTCCTCGCTTCTCCAGAGTTGTTCTTCCGCTGCCTTGCGCGGGGTTATGTCCAGCATGACGCCTGCAATCCCACTCACATTTCCGGAACTGTCTTCATAAGTGGCTTTGTGGAAAAGGAAATCTCTTTTTACACCGTCTGCACAGACTACCTCAGTCTCGTAATAATGGCTTCCTCCCTGTTTGAGAAGCTCCTGGTCATACAGCTGGTAGATTTCTGCGAGATCTTTCGGGATCTTTTTCTGAAACTCAGCAACAGATCCTCCGATAACCTGTTCCTTCAGAAGTCCCATAATCTGGCTAGCAAAGGTTTCGTTACAGTTCAGGTAAATCCCGTCTTTGTCTCTCTGAAATACCGGGCTCGGGATGCCGTCAACAAGGGTTCCCAGAAAATTTACGGTGTTCCGAAGGGTTTCTTCTGCCCTCTTAATCTGGGTTATGTCCTGCATAACCCCTACCATGCCGGCTGTTTCCCCTCCCTCGTCCTTAAATGCAGCCCGGTTGACCAGAAAGTCTCTTGTTTTGCCGTCAGCACAAACTAACTCTACGTCCTGGTCCTGTTTTCCTCCGCTCCTGATAAGTTCTAGAGCCACTCTATGGCAGTATTCAATGAGTTCTTCCGGGATGGATAATGGAAGGGATGGAAGGGTTTTTCCGAGGATTTTTTCCTGGGGGAGCCCGAGAATCTGGCTTGCAAAAATTTCATTACATCCCATGTACCTGCCCTCCTCGTCCTTGTAGAAGACCGGGGCAGGGATGGTGTTCAAAAGGGTCTCAAGAAAATGCAGATTGTTTTGAAGGACCTTGCCGATTTTCTTTCTCTCTGCAATTTCCTCAGTAAGTTTCTCGTTTGCATTAATATATTCCCGGGTTCCTATTTCAACGAGCTTTTCCAGGTTCTCTTGATGGAGCCCAGGTTTTTCTTCCGCTTCCGCCCGCCTGCTCACGTCAAACCCGTAGATGTTTACACAGCCCTCTTCGGGGAGGGGGGAGAGCTTTGCGGAGTACACCCTGTTTCCTGCAGTAAGCTCCAGGTATTCCGGGCTTTTTTGAGCAAGCACTCTCAGGACGCTGTGCCTCAGGGCTTGAGGGATTCTTTCCTTTTCCCGAACTCCCCAGTGTTCCAGCAAAGGAAAAGCCGCCCTATTGGCATAGACTATTGTACCATCCTTTTCCACTCTCAGGATAGGATTCGGGTCATCTGAAGGAAACCGTTCAATTAATTGTTCATCTCCTTCCATTTCGAGTTTTCTGAGGTATTTGAAGCTTTTAGAGTCCCCCATCTTTCCTCACTTTCCTGCTATTATCCCCTTTCTTTGTGGAAACTAGTCTTTTTGCCCTTTGCTCAAAATCGTCGGCAAAAATCAGTTTATAGAGGATTGCTCTATTTCCACTTTTAATATCATTTTTTGATACTTCCGGAAACCTTTCATTTAAAAAGTATACATCCGCAAATTAGTTCCCCATCATTTAAAAAAGTATGTGATGTGTATCGAATATTTATGCAATTAGAAGGCATTTCCGTTAAACCAGAAAAGAATTTCATTAACACTGCATTCATTTTATCATGATTGACCTAAAACCAAAAATCCCGAAAACGAATAAAGTACTGATAAATAGTATTTTATGAAAAGGAGCTTATTTGAAAATTATTACGATGTTTTCAAATTACCTTTTGTGAGCTTCTTCTCAATATTCTCGAAATAGGTAATCAATATTCGATTAATGGGTATCAGATATTTTTTCAGGGCCAGTAATATACTGATCGAAAATAAAGCAATAAGCAGGGAACCTGCCATATCCATAGGGAAATGCAGCCCGGAATAAACTCTCGCAAGCCCGCTAATAAACGCAAGTATGAAAAATATCGCACCACTGCGCCTCAAATCTTTAAATGCCAGGAGCATCAGTGAAATAGAAATCATTATAGTAGCATGGTCAGATGGGAAAGAAGACTCGGCAACATGTGCGATAAGAAGTGTCCCGGTGGGTATCATAAAGGGTCTAGGATGAAAATAGAATAGAGTAATGATGAAATTCATTCCCAGGCCAAGAAGAGCTGCATATCCAGCAAACAGTACCTCCTGTCGATACTCATTTTTTGCAAACCATGTATATGCAAGATAAACACAAAAAATATAAATAAGATACTTTGCTGCAAATATCATTGTAGTATCAAGAACAGAGTTCTTTCCAGCCATATCATTGATGATATGAAATAATGTAAGATTCGGGTCTGTTATCATAAAGCTCACTTTTAAGCATACGAACTTAACTTACATTGTTTTATACCATTTAATTGACTTTTGGTTGTCTATCTACATATTTGATTTTTTTATTGGGATGAGTGGTATAGCGTGTTCTTATTTGATAGTGCATTAAGCACATTAGTATTAAAGGTAAAATAGAGCAACTATTATATTTTTCATGAGATTATAATCTCCTCAAATTTTGAGAAGATACCAGATAATCCCCAATTAATCGTTTGAAACCATTTCATAATCGGGGATAACCCGATCCCTTAAATAAGAATAACTGGCCAGATACGTATAGAAAGCTCTGTCTGTCTGGACGGTATAATTCCTGTTGAAACAATGTGTCCGGAACTATTGTCGGTATAATTCTTGTTGAAACAATGAGTCCGGAACTATTGTAAGAAAAAGAAGAAAATAGTGAATTTGCCCAAAAGCAGGAAAATGAGAGCAGTTTCGGGCAAAGAATAAAAGATTCAGGAAAGGTTTTTTTAGTTAAAAGACCACTGCATCTTTTGAACTTTTATCTCCTGTATCTTTTCGGTTCCATTTATACTCTGCTTACTTTTCTACTTTAATGATTTCGACTTTAAATTTTTTGTTTTTATGCGTTATATCCCTCATCCAGGTTGACATTTACGTAGACTACGGCTTCATTACTTATTTTCGGCAGGTTAACAAATAATTAAATATTTTCAGCACAATATCTTTTTTCATACGTCATCGGTTAAGCGTTAGGGAATCACTCTCGTATGTGTTTTTATAATAATAATCTAAATATTAGTGCATTTATGTCTCCTCATCCCCCACCTACTCTTGAGGACTCTCTTTGGGAAATGTTTCCCGAAGAGTGGTTAAGGCAAACTGCCAAAGAAACTGGTCTCATAGTACGTGAGCGTAAAATTGACCCTGTCATCATCTTTTGGGTTTTAACTCTTGGTTTTGGTGTACGCTTGCAGCGTACACTTGCCAGTTTAAAAAGAGAATATGAAAAAGAATCACATAAGACCCTAAGCGACAGCAGCTGGTACTATAGATTCACTCCAGAACTTGTTGAGTTTCTTCATCAGTGTGTCATTCACGGCATAGAAGAGCTTGCAAAAGAACCTGGTAGAAAACTTAGCAAAAAACTCGAAAACTTTCAGGATGTTCTCATTCAAGACCGTACAATTGTTCGTCTTCACTCATCTTTAGCAGACAAGTTTCCAGCAGCAAGAGCAAGAACAGTAGCTGCTGGGGTAAAAGTGGGAGTTATGGTAAGTGCAGTTGCTAATGGACCTAAAACAGTTGCTCTGTACTCTGAAAAAACAGCTGAGATCAAAACATTGAAAATCGGTCCATGGATCAAAGACCGTATCCTTCTTGTTGATCTTGGATTTTACAAAACTCAAATGTTTGCAAGAGTTGAGGAAAACGGAGGATATTTTGTTTCAAGAATAAGGAAGAATATGGATCCGATTCTTGTTTCTGTTGAAGAAGGACTTTCTAAGACAAAAAGCAAAGAGTTCACGGAAAAACCTGTTAGTGAGTGTATTAAACAACTCTCTGGAAAAGATATTGATGCAGTTGTAAAAATAGCATTCAAAAGAAGAGCATATAAAGGCAAACAAAAGCGGGATGAGCTGCTTGTACGTCTTGTTGCGGTATATAATGATGAGGATGAAAAGCATCATATATATATCATAAATATTCAGAAAGATGTTTTGAATGCAAAAGACATTGCAAAATTATATGGAGCAAGATGGGACATAGAACTGCTGTTTAAGGAGTTGAAAAGCAAATACGCTCTTGACGTTCTTGAAACAAAGAATGTGCAGGTAATTGAGGCTCTAATATGGACAGCAATGTTGACACTAATCGTTAGCAGAAGAATTTATTCTCTTGTCAGAAACTCGACAGCGCATCCTGAAAAAATGGCTCAATATACGCAGTTACGTTGGAGCACAATATTTGCAGAGAATGCATCAGATTTGTTGACAGTCATTTTGAATAGATGTGGAATTCAAAGAACTTTTGAAACGATAATGAGTGTATATGAAAGTCAAGCATTGGATCCGCATGTAAACAGAGAAAGGTTCAGAGAAGAATGGTTTTAATGAAAAGGTGAATTGAAAAACACTATTGGTAGATGGAAATAAGTTCTTAACCGATGACCAATGAATAAAACTCTAATTCTTTTTTTGGTCAAGGTGGTCACAAGGGCACAGTCTCCTCTATCCACTATTTACCGGATCTCCTGCATGACGTCCCTGACCTGTCCCTCGAGGAGGCGTATCTCAACCTCAGGGTCAACGAGGCCGGATAGCTATGTTTGCCTATAAAGTATAGTGCAAAAAAGTCACAAGAAACGGAAAGGATAGCTGAAACCGAAAGAGAGCTCATGGAAGCAGAAAAGCAGAGAGAAGAAGAAAGAAAGATAGAGGAAACAGGATACTCAGAAAGAGACGAAAGAGAAGAATACGAAGACGATGACTCTGATGCTGATGGAGAATGAAGGTCAGGATCGAACAAATTCCCAAAAAAAGTGAAAAAAAGGAAAAGTTTAAGTTTTAAGGGTTTTTCACGCCTTAAAACTCTGTTGATTTATTCCTGTTTTCTGCGGCCGAAAACGAACATTAAACCCACTATTGCTGCAACAGGCGCGGCTATTGTGGGGAATTCGGGAATTTGATCATAAATCAGGTTATCGTATTTTATCCAATTTACACATGTTGAACCATCTGATAATTGAACGCTTTTTATGTAATCTTCATTGCTTACAATTTTCAGATTTCTGTCTGTCCAGAACACGTTGAATTTAGATGTAGAAAGCAATTCTCCATTTACCAGAATTGCATCCATATTACCCACAAATGCGTCCTCAAACTCTATTGAAACCGATTTTACAACAGGTGAGAAATCAATTATAGTAATCTGATTATCTGGATTCCAGAATCCGTAGTCCGTTCCTGATCCCCACTCTGTATCAACAATTTTTGCTCCGGCAGAAAATGTTACTCCCATATCCGAATAGGTGTTACCTATATCCTCACCAGGGTCTACAAGACCTTCATCAAAGGTTATGGTTACTTCTCCTGCACTTGCCGTGCCAACCATAATTAGTAAGAGTGCAAGAACTCCAATAATATATTTTAACTTCACCCATCAAACCTCCCTTTAGAAACTAATTCGATATTTTTCAATCAATCTATAAGGAGATAAACTTATTTAGTCAAATATTATTTAAACAGTATACGGTATAAATATAAAAGGAATCAGAATCAAATGACATCTAAATAAAAAATAACTTATAAAAATTATTAATATTTTGTTATTATAATAAGTTCGATATAATTGCTAAAAAAATAAAGACAGAAAAAAAAATGTATTTGACCTGAAGTTTCCATAAAACTTAAAAATGTCTGAGCTTCGGGAAGGATCGACTTTAGAAAAAAAAGAAACTAGACAAGTCTAGCAATGAAAAGACTAATATAGATGAATATATTAAGGTAAGGCCATGGGAAGTAAATATTAATTAAAAAACGAAAAACGGATGGAAAAATTATTACCTTTTAAGGCTACTCTCACCTTCACACAGTTTTTATCTCTTTTTCTAGTCTCTTTATGATCTCTCTTAGTTGGATTGCGCGCTCGAAGTCCAGCCTGTCGGCAGCTTCCCTCATCTCCGTATCCAGTTCGATGATTACGTTGGGGATATCGATCTTCGGGATGTGTTTTGTGTCGGTAATGTCCACTACTTTTTCTCGGATGGGTTTTCGGATGGTTGTCGGAACTATGCCATGTTCTTCGTTGTAAGCGACCTGCATTGTGCGGCGGCGTTCGGTTTCGCTGACAGCTTTTTTGATTGAATCGGTCATCCTGTCAGCATAAAGGACAACCGTTGAACTGGAGTTCCGGGCTGCGCGACCTATGATCTGAATGAGGCTCTTTGAGTCCCTGAGGAAGCCTTCCTTATCTGCGTCCAGGATACCGATGAAGCCCACTTCGGGGATGTCAAGCCCTTCCCTGAGCAGGTTGATCCCTACAAGGACATCAAACTTGCCAAGGCACAGTTCGCGGATGATTTATGTCCTTTCGATTGTTTTGATATCGGAGTGCAGGTAGCGGACTTTGATCCCGTTTATGGCAAGGTAATTGGTCAGTTCTTCTACGAGCTTTTTGGTCAGGGTGGTCACAAGGGCGCAGTCTCCCCTATCCACTATTTTCCGGTCTCCTGCATGACGTCCCTGACCTGGCCCTCAAGGGGCCGTATCTCAACCTCAGGGTCAACGAAGCCGGATAGCTATGTTTGCCTATAAAGTATAGTGCAAAAAAGTCACAAGAAACGGAAAGGATAGCTGAAACAGAAAGAGAGCTCATGGAAGCAGAAAAGCAAAGAGAAGAAGCAAGAAAGATAGAGGAAACAGGATACTCAGAAAGAGACGAAAGAGAAGAGTATGAAGATGAGGACTCTGACAATGATGGGGAATAATAATCAGGATAGAGTGAATTTCCAAAAAAAGTGAAAAAAAGGAAAAATTTAAGTTTTAAGGGTTTTTTACGCCTTAAAACTCTGTTGATTTATTCCTCTTTTTTGCGGCCGAAAACGAACATTAAACCCAGTATTGCTGCAAAAGGCAGGGCGACTGTAGGGAACTCGGGAATTTCTCTTGCAGTAACTGGATGAATTTCTATGACTACGTCCATAAAATCATTCAAAACATGCGTTTCATCTCCATCATCAAATGCCACCACGTACTTACCATCAACTGGATTACCAGCACTATTCAATATTTGATAAATTTTTGCATGTTTTCCATCATTATTGTTAATTGCGCAAGAGTAGAAGGTTGTAGATGAACCATTATAATAGTCAATATATAATCCAAAAGTATATAGGGAATCTATTCTATGTTCAGTGTTAAAATCTAAATCAGTATCAGTACCAACGCCAAAATATGGAGTTTTTACTAAACCTGTAGGATTATATATACCAAGAGTATACATGTCTTCTGCTGTTACATATGGTCTAGTATATTTTATGTTCATAGTGTGAGGATTATTTGGAGCATAGTCGAATAACGAATTTTGACTTACTTCTTTATATGTATATGGTCCATAGACATCACTTAAAAGTTCGTCTATAGTATCGTATGCCATTGCGTTTCCTACTCCTAATGTTAATAGGCACGCAACAATCATTAAAGCGTATAGTATTTTCTTCATATCTTACTACCCCTACTTTCCAGATTTTTCGCTCAACGTTCTGGTAAGTCGATTATATTTCCACTCTTTTTTGATCCAATTGAGCTTGACAATTCGATCAAATTTATACAAATTTATTATATCTTCTATGTAAAATTTAATTTCACCCGTAAAACCCCCTTAAGAAACCAATTCGATATTTTTCTATCGATCCATGAATAGATAAACGTATTTAGTTAAATTTACTTTAAACAGTATGTGACCTAAATATAAGATTAATCAGCATCAAATGACATCTAAATAAAAAATAACTTATGAAAATTATTAATATTTTGTTACTATAATAAGTTCGATATAATTGCCAAAAAAATAAAGACAGAAAAAAAAATGTATTTGACCTGAAGTTTCGATCAAACTTAAAAAAGTCTGAGCTTCAGGAAGGACAAACTTTAGAAAAAAAAGAAGCCAGACAAACATAGAAATGAAAAGACTAATATAGATTAATAGTGTAATGTATGCCAATAAAAAGAGAATCGCTATTAAAAAAGGAAAAACTGATGGAAAATAATATTACCTTTTAAGGCTACTCTTACCTTCACACCGCTTTTATCTCTTTTTCCAGTCTCTTTATGATTTCTCTTAGTTGGATTACGCGCTCGAAGTCCAGCCTGTCGGCATCTTCCCTCATCTCCGTATCCAGTTCAATGATTACGTTGGGGATATCGGTCTTCGGGATGTGTTTTGTATCTGTGATGTCCACTACTTTTTCTCGTATGGGTTTTCGGATGGTTGTCGGGATTATGCCGTGTTCTTTATTGTAGGCGATCTGCATTGCGCGGCGGCGTTTGGTTTCGCTGACAGCTTTTTTGATAGAATCGGTCATCCTGTCGGCGTAACGGACAACCGTTGAACTGGAGTTCCGGGCTGCGCGGCCTATGATCTGGATGAGGCTCTTTGAGTCCCTGAGGAAGTCTTCCTTATCTGCGTCCAGTATACCGATGAAGCCCACTTCGGGGATGTCAAGCCCTTCCCTGAGCAGGTTGATCCCGACAAGGACATCAAACTTGCCAAGGCACAGTTCACGGATGATTGTGCACCACGAAAGCGAACCTTGTAACAAAATTGTCACATTGGATAGTTATGCTATAGAGAAGATGAGGGTAGACCCCTCGAATTCGCTTTACAGGAAGTGATTTCAAACCACCATAAGCTGCTTTGGTCAAAAGCCACGGGTGAGCATTATGGGAAAAGGCGAGGCTGTGACTTCGCCAGGTACGTGATAGGGAGCTGAATGAAACTGAACCAGTGTTGACGTATCGAAACCACCTTAGATGTCATCAAAACCAGGGTGAGTCTGTAACCTGGGATGAGTCTGGAAGATACCCTGTTTACTGACCAGACGGTGACCGGCATAAAGTTGGCGTGAACTTAGCACAGGCTTCTCTATGGAACTTGGGATCCTGCACATTGATGTTAAGAGAAAACTCCAAGCAGTGGACCTGCAAGGACTAAAGTATCGATGCAATGTTGCAGGGGCGGAACAATTCGTAGTAGTGATGAAGTGCCTGTAATGGGCATGGAGCGAAGGGATTGTATTATCCAGTTTTGAACTACGGTCAACCTTGGTTAGCAAGGGAGGAACCCATGGACAAAATAAGGCCTTAAGGGGCTGGATAATGGGAGCCGGATGAGCTGAGAGGGCCCAGGGGTGAAATTCCCCTGGGCTACTCACCTCATAATCACTGCTGCTTCTGAGGATATTGCAAAAGAAATAAAGGTTCTGATAACTGATTTCCTTAAGGAACGAGGTCTTGAATTCTCTGATGAAAAAACCTTGATTACCCACATTAATGACGGTTTTGATTTTCTTGGCTGGAACTTCCGCACTCAAAAAAATGAACTGTTGCTATTGTCCCATACAAAAATAAGACGTCATATACCTCTAAAGTTGGATATGAACCCATTTCTTAACCAAAACTATTTCCAACAACGTAAAAATCAACTTAAAATCAGCAATTGAGATGCCATTTTGGAAAAAAAACTGTCGCCTGATACATAAAGGGTTATATAATGCTTGAGCCGGATGCATTGAAAGATGCAAGTCCGGTTCTTAAGAGAAAGGGAAGTAATCCCTCTGACTTATTCGACGTTTCAAGGAAAACGATAGGGTTTTCAAAAGTGAAATCAACATAAATTATTTAATAAATAAAAAAAAATTTAAAAAAGGTTAAAGAAAAGAAGAGTTGTGGAAAAATCACAGCTCGTCTTTCTTATGCCTGAATATGAAAACCAATCCAAGTATTGCTGCTACAGGAAGAGCGACTGTTGGGAACTCTGGGATTTGTGTATCAACGGTGGTATATGTTTTCAATTTCCATGTAGCTTCCGGGGTTGAACTTGTACCTTCATATACACTTATTGACACTTCTCCTGCTGTGTTTCCCTTAAGATACAATTTTCCATTATGAGATACAGACGCTTGTGCTGGGGCAATCTCAAAAATTTTTTCCCCTGTTGTCCCAGTTACCCAAGGAGTAAATGAAGGAATAGGGTTTCCTGTTGTGCTGTCAGGAAGTATGTATCCACTAACTCCAGGTGGCGTCGTTAATATCATTTTATAATTGGGTGATGCAGTCGCTAATAAACTAAATTCAAGAACTGCAGCGTCAGTATTGTTTATTTGTACTTCCCGTGTACCTAACGTAATATCAGCTGATGCCATTGCCGGTCCAGCCATACAAGTGATCAATAAACCGCTCACTAATAGCAAAAATATTTTCTTCATAATCTACCCCCACTTTTCAGATATTTTGATTTTTTCCGTATTTATCTGAAAGTATTTAATTTTGACATCTTTATGCATTTTTTGTTTTTCAAACTAGACACTTTATATTGTCAACCCAGACAATTTATATTGTCATAGTATACACAGGTTAAGGAATATATAAGGGTGTTCTGAAGAAATATATTAAACAAGATAACTATTTGTGACATATGAATGTGCCAACGAAAAAGAGAAATATAAATATTGGTAAAAATAATTATTATTTTTCACAGTCGCTAATTCATGCGTTTTCTAGCTCTAAAACTATATTTATTGAAAGTATATTAACGTTTTCAAATAACTCAATTTAAAATAGGAATTACGCAGTTGAGCCGTAACATATCGTTTTTAACATTTTCATTTATACATTAATTAATTTAATGTGTATAGAGGGTCATTTAAATATGCTGTCACTGCAACTCTTCTAATTTTCATATCACTTTCAAACCAAGATATTCCACTTTTGATTCTTTGTAATTCCATTCTAAGGAAAGCTCTTAATGAGAACATTATATGTGCTCTCATTTGGATTCGGGTAAGGTGCAAAACGTCAAAAAATGTTATTTTTTATGCAACATATCAACTAATTATGTTGGAAAATCGCTATATATGGTATTCGAAGTTGTACATAAAATTCGTTAACCGATGACAAAATAATGGATTTCAAGTTATCAAACTTTAACTCTCTTTTTTAGCTTCATAACTTTTAATTCTTAAACTTTTACTGAGCATTCGATTCTTTTGTTCTTACTTTCAAAATTACCTTTAGCGTAAGTGCAAACAAAATTACAAAAATTTGTGCAAGTACGAGACCTATAAGGTTTGAGAAGGCATCTGCTATGCTTGCTACACGGTACGAGAGAAACATCTGAAATACTTCATTCAGGATTCCGTAAGCAGCCCCGATGCATACTGCGTAGATTGCTGAATATCTTACAAGTGCCGGATTTTTTGAACTTAAAAACACAAAATACAGTAAGATTCCGAGCCCAAAGTAAATCCCTACATGCCCCGGATCTATGGATGCATCCTGAACCGCGTTTAGTGAGGCAAGCAAAAAATCCATTACAGAAAAGAGGTCATTGGCAAGGAGAATATTTTGAATCGGATAACCCAGGCCCATTTTCAGAAGATCTTTGATATCTCCTACGCCGGCACTGACTGATAAGTAAAAAACCATAATTGCGTATAAGATGGTAATTGAAATAAAAAAACGGGATTTGTCAAGTTTTAGCATATTATCTTTAAGGTTTATGACAGATGCTGGATTTAAATCTTTTTGTAGACCAACATTTGGAATATATATTATAGTATGTGGATAAATGCCCGTTTTATTATTTTATCTTAAACGCAAGAGCTAATAAAAACAAACTGTCCTATAAAAACGGGGCATGTGGTAGAAAACAATAAATAAAAGAAGAACAGTCTATAAATTATTAGACTCTGGTCTTCCTGTAAATAATATCTGCTCAGGACCTGGGATCAAAGAAGCGCCATATTCGTATATTTTAACCGTGACAGCGTTTCTTAGATTACTCGAGGCTTTTGAATAGGCTAAAAAGCTGCTATCGCGGTTCTGTCTGCAGAGCCAGAAATCATTTGTGATACATATAATAGTAACGGTGAGGGGCAGTAAAAAATGATATTCAGTTCAGTTTCATTCTTTCAAAATATTATGCTTACAAGCAATTTCCTTGTTCCACTAATAGTAACTGCAGCCTCCATGCCTTATTTTATCAGGAAGCTGACCGAGAGTGGGATTGTCGCGAAGGACGTTTACAAGAAGAGCCGGCCGACGGTAGCAGACCGTGGAGGGACTTTAATTCTGCTGGTCGCAATGCTTTCTCTTTCCATGAACTCCCTCTTTTTCAAGTTCACACCCACAAACTATGTCGCAATGATCGTCATTGCACTTTTTGGGCTGTTTGGCGTCCTTGATGATATGATCAATATTGGTCGAGCTTCCAAGCTGCTGATCATGTATTACTGCTCTTATCCACTTATTCAGTATGCGACTCACACTGCGATTACTCTCCCAAACATTGGAGATCTGGAACTCGGGATCCTCTACCTGCAGTTCATTGTCCCTACATATGTGCTGGTTGCATCAAACCTTGTTAACATGCATTCCGGATACAACGGGCTTGCTTCAGGATTATCTATAATTGTTCTGGTCTCGCTGATTATAAAGTCGGCCCTGATAAATGATGTTGAGAATATAATATTCGTTGTTGCCATTACAGGGGCTACGATCGGGTTTTACCTCTACGAGCAGTACCCTGCCAGAATCTTCTGGGGAAATGTTGGGTCGCTTACGGTCGGGGCAGCGATCGGGACTATTATTGTCATTCAGGGCTTCATCATAAGCGGCTTCATTATGCTCATCCCGCATACAGTCAATTTCTTAATGTACGTCTACTGGAAGATCAAGAAGTACCCTGCTGTTAAGTTTGGAAAAATAAGGGAAGATGGGACTCTGGAGGTACCCAATCCTCTTACTCTTAAATGGGTCCTGCCTTACCGCTACAGGTTAAATGAAAAGCAGGCAACCTATGCGATGTTTCTGGTGACTTCAGTTTTTTGTATTATGGGGATTTTACTTCCGGGAAGGTTGTAACTAATTAAAAATAGGAAGGGTGAGAATAAGTCATCTCACTCTCGATTTATTTTGAAGAGCATCAGAGCAGCCAGGAATAATATCCCGGCTTCATATATGCCCGATGCTGGTGCCTGATAATTCCGGTCTTCCTAATCCTCTTCACCCTGGATGGTTTCTGTTTCTGTTTCTTTTTCAGAAGGAAGGACTGCTTCAGAGTTTTCTTCACCGGCTGGTCCTGATGTCAGGATTTCTTTTGTCGGTTCCACTTTAGCAACGCACGCACACAGCAGAGCTCTTGCCATTCCTGCAGACGTCTGTGGAGTCAGATCCTCCACCTGGTGTCACAGACTCTTTAAAAGTATCTTTTCTCGAAACGGCCACAACTTTACAATAAAGAGACTAAAGAAACCTTCAGACCTTTTTATTTTTATTTCGAGTCTGGGGTATAAAAGCGCAGCTGACACAATAAAAGTTTTCAGTATCATGTAATGAATTATATGCAATTTTCAGAAAATCACTGGAAAAAAATAAGGACAACAAATATGATGAAGAGAACCAACAAGGAACTCAAAAGGAGAAGCAAGGTAGTGGGAGCATTTCCTAACCAGGACTTAGTATTGAGACTGGTAGTCTCAATACTAGTTGATATAAATGAAGACTGGATCATAGGAAACAATATATAGTAATGGAACAGTAGTATTTTATTCATCATTATATCGGGGTGTAGTGAGTAGATTTTACAGAAAATTAAGCACACTGCCTGAGTTTTAGGATCAGCTCATAATTAAACATGATTATTAATTTAATAAAGCGGCAAGTAAATTCACCTTTTCCGGTAGTAACGTCATCTTACAAAAGAATAATAAGTAAAGTCTGGAGATTATCATGAATCTTGCTAGTAATACTTCTGGAATTATATGTATAGGATTGCTAACTATCATTTTATTTATCTATGCATCGGGGTGTAGTTCAAACTCGGATACGGATAATTCAAACGCCAGTGAAAATGCACAGTTAGTAGCATCTGCACATAACGCGACTACAACAACGAACGTAACTAGCACAGACAACAATATTATAGCCGCGGAAAATGAAAATGTCGAACCGATGTCGAGTTCGGCAAAGGTCATTTATCTCCATCACAGCACCGGCGGAGTCATCTGGGGCGGTGGGGTAGACACTACGATTGCAAATTACAACACTAATCACGACACAAACTACCGTATAACACAAATGGAATTTCCGAAATCACGCCCCTATGGATGGAATAACTATCCTTATGATTATTGGAACATCTGGGTAAATCATGCCGGCGATTCTGCCTATATGAAAGAACCGACCTTGGAGATGCTGACTCAGAATTATGACGTCATCGTTTGGAAGCACTGCTTCCCGGTCAGCAGCGTTGCTGCCGATACCGGTTCTCCGGATATAACTTCAAGTGTCAAAAGCGAAGAGAATTATAAGCTGCAATACAACGCCCTGAAAGCGAAGATGCATGAGTTTCCGAATAAACGCTTCATCGTTTGGACCGGTGCAGCTTTGGTCGAAAGCACTACCAATGCCGAAGAAGCCGGAAGAGCAAGAGACTTTGCGAACTGGGTCAAGACAACTTGGGATGAACCCGGCGATAATATCTATGTATGGGATTTCCACGGCCTGGAAACCGGAGGCGGTCTATACCTCTTGCCGGAAAATGCCGCATCAACTTCGAATTCTCACCCTAATCCCACTTTTGCCGCTTCCGCAGCTCCACTGATCGGCCAGCGTATCATTGATGTCATAGAAGGACGCGGTGATAATTAGTTTTATTCCAAAGCTTGACCATCCTTTATCATAAAACGCTTTGTAAGGAGTTAGATGTCCAGGCGTAAAAAATAATCCCTCTCTCGAGGGGTTATTTTAGTTTTGCAGCTTACCACACGTCTTCCAAAGAATATAAGATGCATTCGATATTGAGTACACTACGACTTATAACAGAGTCTACGACGCTACGCTTCTTCTTGAAAAGGGTAACACACAAACAGAGGAAAATAATTTAAGTCCTTAAAAGTCATATGTCTCAAATCTGAAATGGTCTTTGCCAGTTATTCTGGAATCAGAGATTTATAGAGTTCCATGTTACAATTTTTTGGTTTTCTTCTTTGAATTTGATCTAATTTGGGGGAAAATGACTACCTTTTATTACTACGGGAGTGCGGAGGGTCACGAATACCGCGTCCTTCACAGGCTGTCCGACAATTCATTTTCAGGGCAAAAACATGTGAAAAATAAGGCATATAAAGCCTTTAAATAAAAAACGAAGGTATTATGGTATTACTGGAGGTAATTGCAGGACAGCCTTTTTAGGTTGGGGTGGCCGCACGCAATTTGATTTTAAAAATCGCGATTTACCGCAGCAAAGGAGAACTAAATTTTATACAGGAATATAGGACCAAAAGACATGGTTGAGCGAAAAAAAATAATTAATCATCTATTGAAGGGAATTGATGGGATAATAACTCCTATAATCTTATTAATGACAAAAATAATATTTATAGATTCATCAGATTCAATAATTTTTACCATATTTGGGAAGATGAGAGGACTTATATTATCACCTTTTATAGAATGTGCGTCAGTTCCCTATATTGGGAAAGATGTCTACTTCTTAGAATTGCTAACTCGAAAGTATGTTTTCGGGAAAAGCGTTTGTATTAATAATTCTTGTAAGTTCATCGGCCCATTAGAAATTGGAGATAATGTAGACATGAATCATGATGTTGAGGTAAGGTCACAAACTATTATTGGTAATAATGTTGGTATAGGACCAAATACACTATTTATTAGCGACACTCACGAATTAGGAAATGAAAAAGAAAGAGCTGGAAAAGCAAAATATAAGAAAATAATTATTGAAGATGGATGTTGGATTGGGGCAAATGTAACTATATTAGGTGGGGTGACAATTGGTGCAGGATCTGTTATAGCTGCAGGGTCTGTCGTAGCTACAGATATAAGACCTAATACACTTGTAGCAGGTGATCGAGCAAAAGAAATCAGGGAATTAAGAAAAATGAGTTTTTTAAGACGATAATGATTACATTACTATAGGACTCACGCTCTAAGAGGCTGTCTGAATATTCATTTATCTCATTCGCTTAACGTTTTGATACGACCCAGTAGTCTAATCATTATGTGTATCATAGCAGCATATGCCAACGCTTGACATGATTCTGTCAATCCTTCGTATCTTTACTCAAACGTTGATATCGGCCCAGCCATGCAAATGTACGCTTTACTATCCATCTGTGAGGAAGTAGTTTAAAGCCTTTGACATCGTCGCTACGCTTAACGATTTCCAATACCCATCCACACATTACATTGACCCAATCAACCAGTTTACCCGAATAACCAGCATCAGCCCAGATAAGCTGCAATCGAGAAAATGTACCCTTAACTTGTTCCAGAACAAGTTTGGCCCCATCTCGATCCTGAATATTTGTTGCATGAACTACAACTATTAACAGTAGCCCTACTGTATCTACCAGAATGTGGCGCTTTCCCCCTTTTACTTTCTTCCCAGCATCATAACCGCGTATTCCTGGTGTTTCTGTGGTTTTAACTGACTGGCTATCTAAAATCGCTGCACTTGACTCTGGTTCTCTTCCATACGCAATTCTTAGTTCCGTTCTCAGTACAGTATTGATATGTTCCCCAATTCCTTTAAGCCTCCAAAGGCGGAAGTTAGGGTAAAACTGTCCATATGCGCAAAAATAATGAGAATAATTGCCATTGACCTCATAATGTCAATTTCCTAGATACGGGTCATAATATTCCCTTTGTGAATAAAAACAATTCCAAAAAACTACAAGCAAAGCATATTCATAATTGATAGCAGTATAAGATAAACAATAATTACATAATTTAAGATTGTTGTTAATCAAAATCAATAACTCTAAATCAAATTCGTCAATATTTTTTCCGCAGAATATACTGCATTTTCATCTTTTGGATGCATAAGTGGTTAAATGAGACGGAAATGAGGTTTGGCATTCATAACCATAACTTTTGAGTAGTTTTTCGACATCGGCATAAGTTTGGGAGCCATCTACTATATGATATGATGCGATTGCAAGGTTCACAGATGTGTTTTTCAAAATGTTTTCACATCCTTTTATAGCTTTAACTTCTGCGCCTTCAATATCCATTTTTATAAAATTAACTCTTTTGAGACCTAATCTATCAATTTCTGAATCTAGTTTCACTACTGGAATTTCTATAAACAAATTCTTATTCTCTGAACTGTCATCTGGATTAAAAGATGATCCATCTGTCGAGCTTTGGTAAAACTTCAAAATTGTATTTTCATCCCATAAGCCTTTATTTATAGCAATTACGTTATTCAGTTTATTTAGCTCGATATTTTCTTTTAATTTTTCAAAATTCAAACGATCAGGCTCAAAAGCGATTACTTTTCCTTCTTTTCCTACCTTTTGAGACGCATATAGTGTGAACTCTCCTAAGTAAGCTCCTCCATCTATAACTATATCACCATTCGAAAGAGTGTAATTTTTTAAATAACCTTTTAATAGTCCCCTGAAAAAATCTATCCCTCTATAATCTTTTAATTTTATTGAGGTGGAGTCATCTAATTGTACTATGAAATATTCTCTTTTGTATATAACTCTGAAATTGTTTTCTTTTAAGTTATTGTTGTATGCGCAATAAAACCAATTTTTTAATTGTCCTTCTGGAAAATATGTAAAAAAATAACTCCTGATTTTTCTCAGATGGTTTTTTACAGTCATTGATCTCCCTCTTTACCTTATTTAATCCATTTACATACAAATATTAGATAATCTACACTTGAGAACCAAAATAAAGTACATCGGAGTTTGTTAAAAATGGCATATATTTATAGTCTGCTGCTTTATGCTACTTTTTTCGGAGTTCAATCGTGTAAACCTTGTAATTAATGATGGTCTAAATTTGGTTGTACATATCGATATTTATTTTTTTGGGATATATTTGTGCATCAAAATTCAGTTTGAACCAAAAATTCCAACTTATATAAGAGATTATACTTGCGAATTCCTTTTTTATCTCCAGATTCTCTCATATTTCGATTTATTTCCAATATATAAGTAATAGTAAATGAAATATTTTAATAATTTATTTTTCCAAACAAATTCGATGAAGTTCTCATTTTTAATACCAAGCCGCGCTGCATGTGTTAAAACCCCCTTTGGTACTTTTCTACCGATTTGGGTTTTGTATAATTTTAAATTTTTCAATTTTTCATAAAATGTTGAAGTTATATCAATTTTGCTTGGTTTTAGATTAGCATTTATTTCAAATGCTTTATTTTTCACTTGTTTTAATGTCAATAAAGACACATATGGCACATCTTCATAAAAAGTGATTTTTCTATTATTTTCTTTACATATTGAAACACAAGATTCAAAAACAATTCTATGATCAATGTTATCTCCGAGTGACATTGGAGATACAACTAAAGCGTTAGGATACGATTTAATAAGTTCCGATAGACTTAGATAAACTTCATTATATATTGGATCTAAATATGGATCCGACTTGGATATTTCTTTATGTGAAGTTCTTCCCCTTAATGGAGGTTCTGGAAATTGAAAACTTTTATATTCGATTCCTATTTTTTTTGTAAATTCAATATCTTCTAAATATCGTGTTCTTGTGATTTCTTCAGGATCAGTTAATTTCAGACGGGGTGAAAAATTGGATTTTGTAAAAACAGTTACAGAAATCACCGGTTTTTCAAAATGATTTTTCAGTAGTGACCCACCAAGTGAGTATGCGATATCATCTGAATGTGGGGAAATTAATATAGTTTTGATGTTAGCGTCCATAATCTTCACTGATAAATTTTGAGTTTATAAATTTGTTACTCATCATTAATCTTATTTGACATTGATACTATTAACTCGCCACTTAATTAATGAGTTATATTATATTCTGTTGTATCGAAAATCATATGTATTTTCCAAAAACCTTCATGAATATGTTTTTATCATCAACATCTACTCCTTTAAACACATAATAAGAGATAAAATAAATAACTGCTGACGGAATTACTATCAATAAACCAAGGTAATCCTTTACTCCACTAAGTAAAAACGAAGCCATAATTATTGTAGCAATGACTGAGGAATAATTTTGGTTAATTAATTTTTTTCTGTTTATTACAGGTGGCATTCTGTAAAAGGTTATAATCAATGTAGAGAGTTCTGTTAATACAGTTGCGATAGATGCACCTCCATAACCATATTTTGGGATTAATATAAGATTCAACAAGACATTAATGATTACTCCTACTCCAGTAAAGAACATTACAAATTTTTGCTTATTTATTGATACAAAAAAATTACTTGTAGCATAATTTATAAAAATAATCGCTGTAGCCCAGATGAGTATTTGAAGGGCAATAATAGAACCTCTAAAACCATCCCCATAAATTGTCAACATTATTTTGTCGGACAATATTGTGGTTCCCACAGCCATAGGCAAAGCAAGTGAAAATAAATATTTGATCGATTTTTCATAAGAAAAAGCTAAAATCTCATTTGAATTTTCAAAGGATTTCGACATTAAAGGGAATATTGAAGTCATTAGTATACTTGGTATAAATATAAAAGTTTCTGATATTCGATATGCTGCACTATATATGCCTACAGCCGCGTCTCCGACCATCATGGATAACATGACTGTATCAATTCGGTAATAAATGATTGTAAAAACCGAAGATAAAGCAAGAGGCAATGAATTTTTCACCAAATATTTGCAAACTTGAAAATCAAGATCAAATTTCACCTTGATATATCTAGTAGAGAACAAAAACGTAAAAAAGTTCTGAATTGCACTTGCTGCCACGGTAGCCAAAATGATCAAATTTAATCCAAGATCAAAATGTATGATGAGCACAATGAGTCCTAACATCAACAGACGACTTATTAGTAAAAAGAAGATCGAATATTTCATCTTCAAATTTACCTCATAAATTACACCGTATGTGTTAAAAGTATCTACCAATAAAACTAAAGCTGCAATTTGTACAGCTATTATTGTTTCTTCGGGATACCCCATTTTATTTATACTAAAAATAGCAGCAATGAATGCTAAGACTGAAAGGACAGTTTTTATTAATATTGCATTACCAATCATTTTTCCAGCTATTTCCGGGTCTCTAGAAATTTCCCTTACAAGTATTTGCAAAATACCTAGTTCTGAAACTATAGAATAAAATGAAATGAAAGCAAAAACAAAGGAATATTTCCCATAGCCAACGTCACCTAGATAACGAGCTATAAGAATTACAGCAAACAAGCTTATTACTTTAGAAGCTACGTTTCCAATAACCAAAAATCCTGTGTTTTCAGCAATAAGCTTCACTTTACTCATTCACATACTCCATACAGTAACACTAAACACTTATATTTAATACTAGTGTATCGATTCCAGATTACATCCATAAACCTAAACTTCAAAATCCATCTCGTGATCAACAAATCCCTCACCAAATAATGGATTTATTTGGGAATCAAAGCACTAGTATGTTTTATACGATGTCCCTACTAAAACGAGTCATGAAGTTCACTATCTCGGATAACTTTTATTTGTTGAGAAGTAACTTGCTATTTTTTAGATTTATGTATGAGCTCATCCCAAAACCAAGTTTATCTTCACATTAATAACAATTTCAAAATTATTATCATCCCACTTTCCGCAGAAGTCCACAAAAATGCCGCTTATGTTCTCAATATCAGTAACTTATAAACGAATCTCACATTTAATGAATAATAGTGGGCAAATCAGCAAATAAATTTTACATCTGTGTACATATGCGGAATGTCTGTTTCATGATCCTAAGCTCGATTGATTATTCTAAATTCGATTCAGAGGAGTAGTTTTAATTTTTGGGATCAGCTCTTCCAGTTAAATTATTTCAATAAATCTTTGTATAGTTTGACGTGATTACAGACATTTTTATCAAGTGATAAATTTTTTATCACATGGTCTCTAGCACCTTTTATATTAAGATCATCACTTTTGAAACATTCAATTATCTTTTCAGACAGTAATTTAGAATTTTTAATTATTACGCTTTCTTTATTGTAGATTATTTCCTTGATAGCTCCTGAATCAAATGCAACAATAGGAGTTCCTACTGACATTGCTTCTGCTGCAACAAAACAAAAAGATTCCTCGACTAAAGTTGGTATTACTACGCAAGAAGAAATGCTATAAATATCTTCAATAGAGTCGGTATTGCCAGTAAATTTAAAATAATTTTTGATATTTAGTTCATTTATACGCTCTTCAAGATAATTTTTATACTCACCCTCACCTACTAAGAAAAACCTAACATTAGGATATTTTCTGATTATTGCCGGTGCTGCTTCGATTAAATAATGAGCACCTTTCTCTTTTCTTAGACCTACACACGTTACTACAAATTCAGTTGTTATATTGAATTTTTCTTTTATCTTTTTAGTTTCATACTTTCTTTGAAATCTATCAGTATTAATTCCATTATATATAGTAACTAACTTTTTAGAATTTATCCCGTATTCTCTTGAATATTTAGATTTTACAAAATTTGACACACAAATAATCTTATCGATTCCAATCCCGAATAATTTCGAATTCGTCAAATAGTATATTTTGCGTAATGATCTCTTTGTAAATGTTTTTGTTTTTTTACCACCCATGTGATCCGTATATACAATTCTTATATTAGTAAATAATTTTAAATAATTCACAATTGTGTATACGGGATAAAAATGAAAATGAACAATTTCGGGCCTGTTTTTCTTTATAACTTTATAGAATGTAATAACATTACATATATTATTATTTGATGGTTTAATAATCTCTATCTTTGCACCTAAGTTTAGAAGGGAATCTTCTACGCTTTTGATAGGTTTATCTCTGAAAATTACTATATGTTCAAAATTATTCTCCTTTAATTTCGCCGTCAGTGAAATGATAAACTCTTCAAAAGAACCAAACTTAGTTGGAGATATATCGCAAATAGAGAGTATACATTTTTTAGAGTCATTGTGGAGCATCAATTCCTACCTCTAGCAATACTTTAGGTTACTTTATTGCGTGTTCTAGGGACAAACTTAGAGTTTCAGAAAAAGAACCGTAGTTATTTTTTATCTCAAAAATTGTTCTAGAATTTTTCCCCATTAATTTCATGTTTTCATCATTAGCTAACACATTTTTAAGAGAGTTATACAACTTATCTACATTTTTTTCTTTAACAACATAACCATTATAACCATTTTTGATCATATCGGCACTGGCTCCAACAGCATTAGTAGCAATCACAGGCTTACTAAAAGCCATTGCTTCGTTTATAACCAACCCCCAGGGCTCATATGACTGTTTATAGAAAATAGACGGCAAAACGAAAATATCGCAAGCGCTGTAATAGGACGATATATCTTTTTTTAAGACCCTACCAGTAAAAAGGATGTTTTTAATACCTCTTTCTTTAGCGAGTTTCTCGTATTTTGTACGCTCAGGTCCTTCTCCGGCTATGATCAAAAAGGCATCTGTCTCATCGTATTCTAATCTCGAAAAAGATTCGATTAAATAATCCAAACCTTTTATATTCACAATTCTTCCTAAAAATAATATTATCTTTTTATTTTCCAGATTATGTTTCGTCCTCAGATTGAACGTAGGAAATTCACTATAATCCATTGCACACTGCGGATGCATGAACACTCGTTCTTCTTTTATTCCTAATTCTATGCATGATCGGTATGCATTTGTTCCCATCACAAAGATTGAATCCGAATTTTTAACAACAACCTTAGTGAATCTATTCAAAATCTTCCTTATAAATGAGGTATCTTGCCAGTGCCAAAATTCGGTCATGAAGACGAATTTCTTTCCACGAACCTTAGCCATTATCCAGCATATATACCAGTTCGTTGATGTTAGGATGAGATCATACTTCCCAAAAAGGAGTTCTTTAATCAATCTCAGATACATGGCGATATCTTTTCGACCAATTAAAAAGTCACTTTTTAACACTTTACTTTTCCATTCTGGAGGAATACTTGCCTGCTCTTCCTTAACCCCTTCCTGACCTCTCCCCTGCTTTGTAAAGATAAATGTAGTATCATATTTTTTATTCAGGCTCTCAAAGATCTCTTGCCTGTAATCCATATGTGCAGGATGGACAACAATTATTTTCATATTCCCTCCAACAAAGTAAGGTTAAACACTTTAAAGTTATTAATTTATAACATCATGGTATAATTCAATATATTTGAGTATCACTCGATCCCATGTGTAATTTATTGCAAATTGTATCTGTTGATTTACTACGTTTTTATTCGTGCTACAAGAAGCTGAATCCAACACCTTAATTAAATTTTCAACATCTAGTTCAAAAGAATTTAACTTGAATCCATCCTGAATCACAAAGTCGTAAATACCTATATTTTTTGAGAAATACACAGGACAATTAGCGCATGCTAGAGCTTCAAGGACAGCCAGAGGAAAATTATCAAATCTTGATGGATATATTGCTACATCAACATTTTTCAAAAAAAACACAATTTCTTCTTTGTTTATATTACCTAAGAAAATGACTCGTTTATCTATATCTAAGTTTGAGCATAAATCTTTCAACTGCTTTTTTTGAGGTCCTTCTCCAGCGAGATAAATAGTTGTGTTTGGATTGTTTATTGCGTAATGTCCAAATGCTTCAATTAAGACATCGACCCCCTTCTCCCAAGAAAGCCTGCCGTGATAAAATATATTGAAATTATTGTGATCAATAACCCTACTTGACTTTGCCTCAGTTTCTGCCTCTTTTTGATACCAGTATTCATCTATTGCATTCGGTATCACAACTAGCTTTTTTGCACCATATTTAGTTATAATCTCATTCATATAATATGAATGTGTGATAACTCGATCCGAGCTTCTTAATATTTGTGGGACAAATATATATGTAAGAATATGAATCAGTGATATAATATCTTTATAGCTCGATTTAAGTTCTTTTCTTACGTCCCCATGATACTGGAGAATTAATTTTCCTCTTTTTATGACTTTAATATAAAGATATAGCAAAAATTTAGCATTTGGCAGTATTGTTGGCAACACCGGAATGTGTACTAGATCATGCTTGGTTATTTTGTTTAAATTTTTATATGTTATTACATCCAGATCGAAGCTATTTCTAATTTCATGAACATTTTTTTCTTTACAAAATAATTTAATTTCAGCGAACGGAAGGATTTCCGAATGATCAAGTAACCTTTTAAGAATATTTCTTCCAACCTCAGCTGGAGCTCCGTTTTCCATTGGATAGTAATATATTAAGTTCATTCTTGAACGTCCGTCAGTTTAATTCTCCCATATTTGCATTCTTCCACTGTTGTAAATTGAATTTTTATTTTGAGGCAATGAACTGAATAAAGGATTATTTACATACATATCTCCAAAAAAATATGAAATATTATTTCCACCTATAAAATTTTGAGAGTTCTCACTATTAATTGAATGTAGACAAATCCAGTTATACGAGCCTGATGTAGTTGTTCCGGGTTTTAAAACATAGGGATTGTCTAGATAATAACTCTTTGAAAATACTGATATTTGCTCTATATTATTCTCATCTAACTTTATAAATCCATTCATATAATTATTGATATCATCTAAATATAACACAGGCTTCCCTCCATAAGACGCAAACAATCGTTCACCCTGCATGCTATTTGATACTACCTTTTTATCCCAACTAATACTTTCTTTTATCCATTCTCCTGTAGTGTATGTTTCTTCACTCATATACCATTCATCATTTCCCCCACCTATTCCTAAACGATAATGGGCAAAAAATGTAGAGAATGTTATATTTAATATTAAGAATATTATAACAGCAGCAACTACAATTTTGCCATTTTGTTTCTGATTTTTAATTACATTAAAAAGCCCGACGGATCCTAATAAGGTGAGGAAGAAATGTGTAGTCAGATAGCCATAAATTTGGTTAAATGAAAATATCAATGTAGGCAGTAGACAAATCAAAATTGCCCACTCGTCTATTAACTTATCTTTTTTGAAAATGTAATATATAAGACCACCAACTGAAAGTGGTAAGATAAACCCTACATTTCTGCCTGTAATCATTAGTATGTCTATTATCCAGGCGTATCTGGAGCCTGAAGTTATTAAACCCCATTTACTACCATATAAGAAGATTAAAAGTATAAGAAGAAAAACAATTAAAATATATATGTAACTAAGATTGATGCTCCAGAGCTGGGTTTTTTGGATCTGGAGAGATTTATTTCTCAAATTAACCTTGTAAATGAGAGCAATAATAAATATCAGGCCTGAATAAAACAATCCCATGTAAACAAAATGGTGAGTTGCAAGCAGTAATAATGCTGTTGCGATGAAAAGCAGAACAAACCTGACTTTTAATTTCACTATTTGGAAAACTAAATATATCAAGAAAGGAAAAAAAACCAGAATTTGAGCACGCGTTGATATTTCCCAGGTTGTAAGGTTCAAGGTACCTGCAGATAGAGAAAATATGGCTGTAAAGAGGAACCTATGCAGGAAGTTATCATAGAGAACTGTTGCTAATGAATAAGATGTAAATATGCTGAATAAACCTAGAATAACACAGAACAGTAATATTACAATTTCCATCCTGATTTCAGTCAATTGTGATATTCCTGAAAGTGTAAATGGAACGGCACTGGCGTAAGAATAAGGATACATCCCGAAGACAGACATCCAGTTAATCCACCACTGTGCAACTCCAAAATTTGAGATGGAGTTTGCAAGTGAGTGTATAAAGAAAGAATCAGAACCTTTTTCATGGGGTATGCTGGGAATTCTGATGATGATGTTCAATATTACCAATAATCCCATTAGCAAAAATTCGGTTCTTCTACCTGGATTATATTGAACATCAGAGCTTAAACTTGAATTTTCCTGCATAGTACCTTCCGATTTCAAGATGTTTTTTTCTATAGTACTGTCTGACTTCCGGAATGTCTATTTTCTTTCGAATTTTAACGATTCCGTTTATATATCCTTCCATATATGCAATTCCGATGTAGAAGGGACGTGTGAAGCTGTATTTCACAAATTTGAACAAGGCATAAAGCGGATGGTAATCTCTGTAATAATCGGACTCCCCTTTCGTCCTGTATCCCTTCCATAAACCTTCAGCACTGCCGGTTCTGCGTGTTTGAATCCCGACAATATCTTCAAACTTTTTTGTATCCCAACCGTGTAAAACAGCAAGGACGTTTGAGACGGAGTCGGCTGAGTAACTTATGGGGAAGCCTCCAGTTTCTATGAAGCACTCCCGCCTCCAGACTCTCAAGCCGCCATTGGGTAGGTTTTCTCTGCCTTTCTCAGTGATGAGTTTATCTGCTTCAATATATGCTGTACTACCACTCGCAACACCAAGACAGGGATCTTTTTCAAATCTATCTATTATCTTTTCGAAAAAGCTTCTCTCTAAAATCATATCAGCATCAATGAGGCCAAGATACTCAAAAGAAATTTTATCAACAGAGGTTATCTCCAGAGCTAACGACAATCCTTCACTGACGACTTTTGCGTAATGAAAACTAAGATCCCTTTTTGTTCCTTCAGATGTAATTACACGAATCCAGTCATATTTAGTTTCAAAATCCCTCAGAATTTCGGCAGAATTGTCAGTGCTGTTATCGTTTACAATGAGCCAGAGTTTTGGGGTTATCGTTTGGTTAATTATAGATTCTGCAAGCTCCGGAAGGGAACGTTCTTCATTTTTACACGGGGTTGTTAGAATATAATCGGGCTCTGCGACCATATGGTTCTCCTATTCCATCCCTACTAATGAAAATCTATTGAAATTGAATAATTATTAACTCTTCATAATCTATATGCGCCTTCAATTTCATTGACCATGAATTCCACAACATCTATTTTTTCATTTAATAACTTCTCTCTTTTTTCTTTGAAATTGTGTATCAAAGAATTATCATCCAATAGTAATATTGCTTTTTTAAGAGCTTCTTCTCTGTTCTGAATAGTAAATGCAAGTCCGTAGGACTCTAATTCATCAAGATATCCTCTGTGAGTATTTGAAACGTATATTGCCGGAACTCCAAGTATAGCTGCTTCCGAAGCCATTGTTGCCCCTTCGCCAATACACATCTTTGAATAGTAGAGAATATCATGCAGGTCTCCTGGTTTGAAATTAAGCTCATAATCAGAGATAGTCTTCCATTGTTTTGTCTCTGAAGAAATAATTACCCGGCCATATCTTTCAAGCTCCCGAATAAAACTGATTAACTCCTCTTCGGAACTGAAAGTGAATCCTCTTGCTCCTATGTCGTGATGGGATGCAAGTGCCGATAAGCGCAGTATAATATAGCCTTCGTCCAGATTGTATTTTTTAAGTACATCTTTGCTTGGTGTAAAATATCTTGAGTGCAGATATGCCAGTTCGTAGTACCCATTGAACCTCACTTGTTTTGGGCCAAGATCAAGATAGAAACTGGATGACGTGTAGATCTTATCCGTAAAAGGAAATGTCAACTTTATTACAAGCCCTGCAATTTCAGTATCCGAAAAAGCAATATGGGGTTTATTAAGTAGTCGGCTTACATGAGCTGAATAAGGAGATCCTGGGCTAACAAAAATGTCCGGCTGGAATTTTTTAGCGATTCTATAAAGATGTAGGTCATTTGTGATAATGCCGAAAGCCTTACCTACCATCTGTTTATGATGTTTGCATACCTCATACTCAAACCCATATTCTTCAAGTACTCTTTTTGTGTTCTCTTTGGTTCTTGCCACTATCTTGATTTCGTGTCCCCTTTCTTGAAGCTTCCAGATCACATTTTTAAAGACATTTACGTCTTTTGGGTGTCCGATATCAAATAGTATGTTCACGGCATCTCAACCTTTTTTATTGTTTTAGCAGGCACTCCTGCAACGATATGATAGGGATCTACATGTTTTGTAACGACTGATCCGGCTCCGACTACAGCTCCCTTGCCAATTGTGATATCCGGCATGATTATGGAGCCAGCGCCAAGCCAGGCATCGTCTTCAATTAAGATTCGACCTCTCTGGGTTTTTACGTAAGGCCTGATGTGAGAATCGTTTGGATCTGATGATGTGAGCAGGATAACGTTTGGCCCGATTGCTACCCGATTTCCAATGATCAGGTTATCAGTGTCTTCCAGCTTTTCTGCAACGGTTAGACCTTCTGCAATGTACGTTTGCTTCCCGATCTTGTACCCACAATTTTTATACAAAAATATTCGGAGGCTGCAGCAGGGTAGATTTTTAGCAAAGTATTTCAGCGTTTTTTTCTTCAATTTCCTTAACGTTTTCATACCCTACCCTCTAAATTCTAAATAATAAACCCCAATACTCGGATTATTTGCAAATTTCCCAGCAATATCTTCACAATACCCGTGCCAGATTCAATTTCTTATACGCCTTGAATCCTAAATTCAAAAGTTCCTTTTTGCCCCTGTCATGGATTTTCTCATATCTCCCATAATTCACTTCCTCACCGCCAAACCGTTTTTTGAATTCCCTTACTCCGTAAGGCTTGTCCGGATGCCCAGCTCCCCCGAAATCAAATACTTTTTCTTTGCCTGCGTATTCCGAGAGCATGTGCCAGACAACGGCTTCGTTTACGTAGTTTATTTCCTGTTTTGAACCTGCGTACCAGTCGTGCACCATGCCCTTATACTTCAAAACCACACGTGAGCCGACAACTTCGCCTTCTAGGGTTGCAAGGTAGAAATCTATAAGTCCGGAAGAGGAAAGTTTATCGAAAGCGCTTTCAAGGAGAGAGATGTCTGCAAGGGGAAGCCTTACGTTTTTATAAGTTTCCTCAATTACTTTATAGCAATCTTTTATTTCGTCTCTCGTTTCTATTTTTCTAACCTTAATTCCTACTTTTTCAGCTCTGTTTATTCCTTTTCTGCGGGGTTTGTGGATATCCCCCCAGATATTTTCAGCAGGACGGTTGAGATCTATCAGGTAATTTAAGTGGGGCTCATACTGGTATCCCAGAGAGTCCAGGGTGTTTTTCGAGTTCTCAGTGTCCCAGAGGTTGCGGATCTGTGTGTAGATTGCTCTGTTGTGCAGAAATTTCTCGTAGTAATTGAGCAACATCTCAAGAGCTTCAAGCCCTTTTTTGCCTTCAACAAAAAGAGGCCCGTTGTTGATGATTGACCTTGAGGAAATTGACCCAACAAAACCAGGAGCGTCTCTGATGATGACCGCCTGCAGGACTGCAAGTATCACTCCGCTTTCGGGCTCAATTGCAGCAAGCGAAATAGGTTCATAGTTTTTAGTTGACCTGTATACATCTGCCATTGCACAGGTCTGGAAAATGTTCCCTTCCGGATGATTGGATACAAAATTCTCCCATTTCTCCAGGTCAATAGACTCCGTAATCTCAATCACTTTAAAGCCCCGCAGTCATAGTATCTTTTTTCTGGGTCCTGCTCCTGTACCACACAATCCCTGCCTTCCCAACATTTTTCACGTTCTGGAACAGCAGTTCTTTTGTCCAGCCTCCAAAGTCTTCGCACCACCGGTTGGGGTGCACGAGCAGGCAGATCTGGGAAACTTTTTCGCTTTGAATCAGGTGGATTACATCATCAGTAGAAGAAATTGCCTTAGGATCTGCTTTTGCATTTACTTCGGACTTACCTTCGGACTTATCAATAGTGTCCTTGACCCTGATCTTCAAATCTGCCCAGGTCCTTCCTGTGTCAGTAAGATAAAAAACTTTATTGTAGTCAATTGAGAGGTAGGGTTCCCCTACAATCCCGAAATCCCTGAAATCATACTCTTTCCACAGGTCCCTGTTTGACCAGGGTTTTAAGGGGTTCCCGTGCATGCATACCGTGTTTATTTCGGTGACGTTTTCGGTAACTTTCCTGAGGTCTTCTAGTTCTTTTTTGAAGATCTCGATTGCTTTTTTCGGGTCTCCGTTTGCTTTATCCATAACCTCGTAATGGAAGCCTATTTCGTGCCCCATTTCTGCCATCTGGAGAATGATATCAGGCTTGAACGTCTCTTCAATATGCCGGAAGTAGTATGTTGATTTAATTCCATAGCTGTGCTCAAGTTCAGCCATTGCAAGGTTTCTATTTATCGCACGGTCCACGTCATGTCTGAGGATGATACACTTTCCGGGTTTGTTTTTGAGAAAATCGTCTACAGAACAGGTAGAGTAGTTTGTTTTTTTGATTGCCTGCAGCAAACTTTCATACTTCGTTAAAGTAAAATCCCTCACTGTTGACGCCCCCGGTTTTTGACCTGATCTTTAATTTAGTTAGTAGTTTTAGTATATTATCGGATTAGGAACCTATAATTGTAAATAGATTTTTTTCGAGCTTCAATTTGTTCATAACCTCCGATTATAAGTTAGAATGTAACTCCTCTAATTTATTTCCTTTTAGTTTATAAAGTTATGCCTTTAATGTATATCTCTTAGTGCCCGCAACGAAATAACCTCTGCAACTTATTATAAATTGGAACTTTGATTGGCGACCTTGATCTTGAAAATTAAGATGTACAATCAGAAATATGCAGAGGTTATTCTGTGACGAGTCCTTACTATTTTGTATTTTATATAGTAGTTATCTCGGAAATTGCTTATAACTTCTAGAAAAGTTTTTAAGTAAGTTGCTCAGATATATGCATGCAGATAAGAGGGGTATAATGGAAAATGAAAACAGGAACCTGGTTCTAATTTTATTAGTTCTTGCAATGTTTACAGGAATGGCAGTTGAGGTTAGCGAAGGTTCAACTACTGTTGGAATTATCCTGTTTCTTGCTTCTGTACTTTTGTTGACCAGAATTAATTTCAAGCATCTGGGTAATTCTGGATTATTGAAAAAATCGAAAACGTATTTTTTTATAGGGGCTTTTATAGTTTCAGTCGATCTGTTTTATAACTTCAAAAACGGTGGTGAACTTGGAACACTGGATGTTATGACATTATTTTTCGGAGCCTCTTTAATTGGAACTCAGCTTCAAAACCCGCAGATTACGCGCGTCTCCAGGTTCGGAATGTACATTTCATCTGTTTTTGTGATACTGTATCTTATATTTTATACCCTGTTTGCTTTCTTTAACATTGATTTCCTGCACAAGTTCGACCATTATTTAATACTCCTTCCAACTGTAGGACTGCTCAGAGTGGCAGGAATTCCTCTGGAGGTAATCGCTACGGAAACTGTCAGGGTCAGTGGCATTGAAGAGATGACCGTGGTCATTGGAGGGCCCTGTTCAGGCCTGTACTCCATGTTCCTCTTAATTGGAATTGTCTTTGGGTACAGTCGAATTGAAAAAATGGACGTTAACAATACCCTGAAAATGCTCGGGTTTTGTGTGGTTGTCGCTTACATAGCGAATTTATTTAGAGTTATTGTTCTTTATTTAACTGCTTATTATTATGGGTCGGAAACAATGATGCTGGTGCATACGCACATAGGCTGGATTATCTTTGCAACCGTTGCAGCATTTATAATGTACTTTATTGAATTAAAAAGATGAAGCTTTTTATAGAACCAAAAAAGACAAAATTGATCTACCTCAAGTGCTTTATGTAAATATTTCATATCTTTTTTATTATTCGGGCTCTTCGCTGTTTGGTAGTCCATTGTTATATGACTGATGTTTTAAAACACTTAAATGTTAGAAGGTCTCGTAGTGTCCACTTTGAATCTGTAATTCCGCATTCTTTCGCAGGTGTATTTTTACATTCAACGTCCCTTTCATCTTTATACTCCAATCCCCCGTGTTCTCTACAGAAGTTAAAGTGGGTGCAGTAAAGCTTCATTTGGTTCACCAACTCTTTTACTCCTTTCGAGAATCCGATCGTTTTTCTCGAAACCCTGTTGTTATCCTGCCTGAAAGTTAGGTTTTGTCTTTCAATTAAGTTTGTTGATATCTCTTTTTGCTCTATGTCTTCTCCAAATATGACCTTTCTCACAACCTTCTGGAGCTTCCCTCCCTTTCTTTTTTTGACTACCTGTGCATATTTCAAATCCTCAGGTGGAACAATTTCCGGGTTCTTTGGTCTACCTCTTTTCCCTGTTTTCGGATACTCGATCCGTACTCCGTATTGATTCAAAAGAGCTACTTTATAAAAATCAAGTCTATCTGTAACATAAACCGGTATAGTCTCAGAAAGACAATCAGCTGTTAACTTCACTAATTCATCTGCAACATACTGTTTTCTTGGACCGATGATAAAAGTGACTATTAACCTGCAATTTGTTGCAAAAGCTACCCACATCCATGGCCCATCATCTTCATATACTTCCATTCTAGGAACTATTTTTTTTTAACTATTACCCACATCTCATCCATTTCTATCTTGGGTACATCTAAATTGGTCATCAAAGTATCATTTACTTTATCGCATTGTTCAGCTGCACGAGCTAACCATCGTTTTACACTTGCTGATTGAACCTCTAAAACATCTGCAATGACCGCAATACTCATACCTTTCATAGACATTTTTAGAGCTAAATCGATAGTTTGTTCAGCTTTGCGAAGATCATGATAAAAAGTGTCTGTATGGTCGCAAAATGCTTTGCCGCAGTGACGGCAAATGTATCTTCTTGTTTTTTCTCCACGGCTTATGTAAGTCCCATTTCCAACAACATTGCCTTGATCAGTAAGACCATAGAGCTCACAGTCTTTATTCAGACAGGCAACATCAGTGAATTGTGGTTTTGGACCTCTTTTACCCATAATAATAATACACATAATTTATAATATATAATATCAATCAAATACAAACTGACTACCCGCTGTTTGTATGGGTTGAAAATTACTGTATAGTTGGAAAGTTACCGTTCCAAAAATATAAACATCGATCTTGTATGTGATTTTATACAAAAAATATTTTTAAATTTAATATGTGTTGCTCACAAAATGGAATATGATTATAAATTATCCGTAACTATTCAGCCACTGATAAAAAAAGTATGTTTTTTCAGCAAAATGCTGCAATTCTCAGGATAATAGCGGTGCTCCGTTGAGCACCGCTAGAATAGCATCCATTACATTCATGCCATTCTTTTTAATTGAGGATATGTATGCCCTAATTCTGCAGAAAGCTACCGCTCCTTCTATGCTTCGGAAAGTTCCCGAAATTTTCTGTTGTAGCTTCATCATTCTGATATCTCTCTCTGCTTGATTGTTATCAAACGACACTCTCAGGTTATTGAGGAATCTCAGAATCGGTTCCTTGTGTATTATGAACCTATCAAGGAGATTCTTTGCTTTTGTTTGTGCTGGTCTTCCTCTCTTTTTCACCTGATCTTTTGAGGTATCAGGTGGTGGATTTTCCTCGATTCCTTCTTGAATTATTGCATCGTATACTTCCTCGAATTCCCTTACTTTTTCTGGATCTATTGGAATTTCCATCTGTCTGCATTCATCAGTATATTTTTTCATCTCACTGAGGAGTTCATTTATCTTTTTAGCCCATTGCTGCTTAAAATTTTCTTCAATCCCAGTAAGTTCCCGTTTAAGATGAGCGTTGCACAGAGCATGTTCACATCCATACTTGTTGTATGAAGCAAGTCCATCATGAACTGCTACTCCCTTGTATTGTGGAAGGAATCCCAGAGCATCCATTGCTTCTGTCCCTCTTTTTGGATGTGCAAAATAGTAGGTCCACAGACTGTTTGATACTACATGAAGCCACCATTTCGTCCCTAAAATTCTCATCCCTGTCTCATCACAATGTGCAGAATGGGAAACTAATAGACGTTCCATAACAGCTTTTTCAAAAAGTTCCAGGTTCTGGAAACATTCCTTTTCCGCTCTTTTTATGGTAGCTGGGCTGATACGTATACCGTAGACATCCTCTACTAAATCACAAGTTCTTTCATAAGGAATCAATTGATAGTTCCTAAAATACATAATTGAGGCTAAAAGACGAGGTCCATATTGAATTGGGAATTTTATAGACTCTGGAAAAGAGCCGTTGTTAACTTTCCCACAGTGAGGACACTTCTTGATTTCACAACGATGTTCAGTAATTATGATTTTTGCAGGAGGAATTTCAGCTTCTTGCCTGCGTTCATAGTCATCAACTTCAGTATCTTCAAGATGATGACCACAATTTTCGCAGCAGTCCGGTGAATGGACTATGACCTAATCAGGGTTTTCAACCATTTCAAAAGTCTTTCCAGGATGACCTTTTTGGCCACCAGCTTTTTTGCCGCTACTCTTGCGGAGACCCTTAGGTTTAGGTTTTTCATTACAAAAAACATCAGTAGAAGGAGGTTTACTGCTATTTTGGCTGTTTTGATTCAAACGAGCCTCTAAAACTCTTACACGTTCTTCAAGTTCAGCAATCTGAGAAGCTTGTTTCTCTATGATATAATCAAGTCTCTGAATTACAGCAATAACTGCTTCAGGACCAGCTTCATAGATTCCAAGGATCTCTTCACGTGTAAGCATGATGTTGAAAAAGAGGGTTATTTTATATGCAATTTTTCCTCGGAAAGAGGAAAATTGCTTTTACTAAAGGTATGGCTGAATAGTTACAATTATCCTCGAAATAGCGAAGAGCCATTATTCGTGCATAGACTCTCAAGTTATAAGAGACTCTCAAATTATTTTTTCTTTAAAGTATCTCGTTGCTTTTCCTTTTTACGTTCGATTTTATTCTATGGGTAAAGTGGCTGCAGGTGAAGAGAACAGAGGTTTTATCCTCAGATGTTTACCCTTTTTTTATTAAATGCTTGAAAATTTGCATAGAGTTCAAAAAAATTCTTTTACGGGTTGGGGAAGAGTTTTTCAAATAACTCCTTCTTTTGGAAACTTTCGCAGTAGTTCCCATAAGCAGAAAAACTATTTCAGTGTATACTCCAGTAATAACTCCAATAATCATGAAGTCGAAATCTTTTCTTACAAAAGTAACCACAACTATAATCACAAACAAAAACGCCATGTATGATACAAAGCTGATTCTTATTGCAAGCCTCCAGTTTTTCACATCAAAAAAGCCAGGGACCCTTGAGCGCTTATCACTTATGTTATCGTCTTTAGAATATGTCAAGTGGTTGAGGATACGTGTAACTCGGTCTCCGGTTTCGGGATGTGTATCAAACATAGATATGAAAATGGATAAGTATCCTCTCACCTGCTGTGTGTGCGTGCTGAACAGGTGGAAATGCCCCGGATTAAACCTGCTGGGTACTGGCTGAAGGGGAATATAGTTTTCCAGAAATTCAAGGGTTTTTGCCAGGATCTGAGGATTTCCTGTCAGTTTGACTGCTGCTTCATCGGCTTCAAGTTCTCTTTTAGCCGGATTTGTAAGATGTATAAGAAGTGCTGCAGGCGGTACGGCAATTGCAGTTGCTATATACCTGAAGAATCTGGGTGCCGGGTCCTCTGGCTGTCCGAAGCCTGAGAGCATCGAACACCACATTGCAAAGTTCGGAAAAGACATTATTGTGCCTGCAAGAAACGCCGTTATCGTGTTCCTGCCAACGTCTCTATTTTTTATGTGCCCTATCTCATGCGCCATTAAGACTTCCAGCTCCAGCTCACCAAACATCTCAAGCATGGATGTTGAAATAGTAATCGAGGATTTGCCTGCGTGCCCCACGGTAAACATTGAAGGAATTCTGGATTCAAAGCTATATATCTCGGGGGAATGAACTTCTGCTCTGGAAGAAAGGTCCTTAAGGATTGAGTACAACAGAGGTTTTTCACTTTTTTGAATCTTCTGTGCTCCGTACCATTTGAGAATCCATTTGCTGCTTGAAAAATATATATAAGCATAAAGGAGAAATCCCAAGATTGCAGTTACTGCAATAAACAAAATAACTTCTATTGTAAGCCAGCCTGATAAAGCTGAAGAAAAATCAAGAGATTCAGGCACTCCAAATCCAGCCATTTATATACCCCCGAACTTTTTTTAGTGTGTTGCTGTTAATATTATAATTTCTACCACAAAAAGTTATTGATGTGAGAATAATAACCATGAATCCTGAGATATCTGTTTGATTAATACCTAACTTATAAATTATAGGCAGTAATTCTCAAAAAAGTAAATTATTTTCGAATCAAAACCTCCAGATGAATCCTCAAACAACATTTTAGTGAAAAGTGATTATCTAGCACTCTGTATAAATAATTATACCAGTTTGTTTTTTGACTATTTAAGTATACATTATAAAACTACAGGCTTAAAGTACAGGTTTCATGTTCTTACCCATAAATTCTAAAGTCGCTGGACAGGCGTTTTTCAAAATTAGGAAAACGTTATATCTTTTGAGGAATTATTACACAGTAGAATGTCACACTTAAAAAAATGTGTTTTTGTAGATGATTTGCTTGCAGTTACTTTTCTTTCATGTTTGGGGGCTGTCTTTGTACTTGTTCCCCCCTTCAATGAAACTTTTCTCAGGATCCCTATAGCCCTGTCCCTCTTTTTTTTCGTTCCAGGCTATGCTTTTATATCTGCACTCTTCCCGAGTAATAAAGAGATCAGCGGGATAGAACGTTTCACCTTAAGTGTCGGCTTCAGCCTTATACTCACAGTTTTTGACGGCTTTTTAATAAGCCTGCTTCCCTGGGGTTATCGTCCTGCCCCAATAGTTGTATCCATTCTTGGGATCACGACTTTCTTCAGCATTCTTGCAATTTTTACAAGAAAATTAAAGGACGAGAGTGAGCAGTTCTCCTTTTCTCTTAAAGAATTCATAAGGTCCATTCAGTCGGACGAGGTTGATGAAAGCCCTGATGAACCTGAAGAAATTACTGATTCGGCTGAAAACAGGCGTTTTCACAGATCAAGGAGCAAAGTTAAAGCAAAGGGATTAAAGTACCAGCCCGGCAAAGAAACCCGAAAAAAGCCCTTACCTCCGGAAATTGAAAAAGCTCTCGTAATTGCCCTGATAGGTTCGATAATTATCTCAAGCGCAATGCTTGCATATGCCAAGATGACTCGGGAAAAGGAGACCTTTACAATGCTATATCTTCTGGGTCCCGATGGAAAAGCTGAAGGCTATCCTAATGAGAGCCTGATCAATGTCCCTATCAATGTTACAGTCGGAATTGAAAATCATGAGCTTCAGAGTGTAAACTATATCCTCCAGATGAAAGCCGATGGGGAAGTAATTCAGGAGCTCAATATTCCCCTAGAAGACAGGGGGACCTGGCAGAATAATATTACATACACCCGCCAGAAATTGAAGAGTGGCAGGTCTAAACTTGAATTTGCGCTTTATAAAGAAGAAGTAAATTATTTTTCTTACAGGTCTGTTCATCTCTATATAGAGAACAATAATGCTTTCTCTCACCTGGACTACGAGAAATACACTAATGCCTCTGCGCTTTCGAAGATTGAAAACGGAGAGATGGAATCTTCAACAGGCTGGAATTTTACTTCAAATACTGAATATATAACAGGCTCATATGCAAATAGCTCAGGGGTGGATTCTTCTTATGCTTACAGGATGGTAAATTCCTATGAAGGAAATCTATCCGACTTTAATGTAGAAATCGGGGAGATTTCCCAGAGCATAGAATGTGAAGAAGATATAATGGCTGTGCTCTCAGCATATGTAATGGACGATTTCAATTCAAATGTTCAGGGAGCAGATCCCCAGCTAAAATATGTTACCCTTAACGGAGAAACTGTCTGGTCAGATGGGATCAGTGGAGATGAGGGGTGGCAGCACCTTGAAGTCCCTATAGATCTGCAGGCAGGCGACAATAACTTAACACTCGGTTTGAAGCAGTTGCCAGGGGAAATCGTGCCAGTTGAAGTTTTCTGGGATAGAGTTTCCCTGAAACCTCTTTCAGACCTCTCTTCATATGTTTCGGACTCCAATACTGTCGAAACAGTGCCTCCAACCTCAAGTGTATTGGAACTCCCTGCGTACACAGACAACAAAGCCTTTACCGTTTCCTGGAATGGGACAGATGACATGTCAGGAATCGCTTATTACTCCATAGATTCCAGTACAGACGGAATTAACTGGGAAACCTGGATTTCGAAGACCATGGATAACTCTTCCACTTTTACCGGAAAGCATAACCAGACTTACTATTTCCGTTCTAAGGCAGTTGATAAGGCAGGCAACGAAGAACCTGAGCATCAGAAACCGGATGCTCAGACTAAAGTATATACTGGAGCCACTAAGGTTACTCTGGACATATCTCCCAATCCCTGCAAGACTGCAACAACATTTACTGTGACATACCCTGTACCACTCCAGGCAGTTGTATGCCTGATTACCCGTGACGGTTTTGAGCCTGAATCCAATGAACTGACGTCCTCAGACGGGGTCCACTGGACAGGTAACTATATTGTAAGGCACGGGAGCCATTTCTATGTAGAAGCTATATGTACGGATATCTTTGGAAAGACAGTCTCCGCTTTCGATGAAATTCTGGTTGACAACTCCATTCCTGACTTTGAAATTGAGGTGACCCCGAACATTATCGATACTGGAGATCTGGAAATCACAGTCACACCCTCAACCACATTAAACTCGAGGCCTTCAGTATCAGTCTCAGCCAATGAGATGGTCGATGTCACCTATCTGTCATATTCAGATGGTGCCTACTTCTATGAAGCTAGAATAAAGGCAGAAATAAATGAGGGAGATCACATAGTCCATGTAACGGGCTATGATCTGAATTCTGAATACCTAGAAGGCAACACCACATTTGTAGTTGATCACTCTGGTTGAAGTTGCCAGCTTTTAATGCACATCGTTAAGAGACGGATCAATTGGATAAAAGTGATATTTTGATTACGTACGGGATAGGACTTACGCACTTGAAATGCCAAAAAGTTAATTTCATTTAAAATATAATTATATTATAGTAATACCCCAAAAACGTATGTAGTTATGGATATCAATTCCCCCAAGTGTATTGACACTGATTACATTGATTTTCTCATTGCGACATCTAACGTTTGTAGCTGTACTGAAGCCGCTAGATGTTATCCAATCGTAGATAATGCTCCTTCTCATGACTCTTTTACTCGTTTACTTCAAAGACAAACTCCAGACACGGAAGCGCTATGGGAGGAGGTAAAAAATTATGTCAAGCCTAAGGAAGGCTTTCTAATTGTTGACGATTCAACATTAGATAAACCATATGCAATAGAAATGGCTTTTGTTCGTCCTATTTGGAGTGGAAAACATCATCGTACTGTAAAAGGGATAGGTCTGGTCACCTTAGTTTGGACAGACGGTACAACCGTTATACCTATCGATTTTAGGATTTATAACATTGATGAAGACGACAAAACAAAGAATGACCATTTCCTCGATATGCTTGACAAAGCCGAAGAACGTGGTTTTAATCCAGAATTTGTTTTGTTTGATACGTAGTATGCAAGCGTGAAAAACCTTAAAGCCATAAGGAAGAAAGAATGGCACTTCCTTACAAGGTTAAAGATTAATGTTCGGTAAATCCTGACAACAAGGGAAACGTGCCACTTGAAACAGTAGATATTCCTCCAGAAGGACTTGTGGTTCATCTCAAAGCATATGGATTTGTAAAGGTGTTCGGATAGTTTCAAAAGATGGAGACACGCAACACTGGGTTACAGATGTGCAGGATATGGATGAATCAAAATGTGAAGATTTGGCAAAGAAGTCATGGAAAATTGAAGAATATCATAGAGGGATAAAGCAGTTCTGTGGTGTAGAAAAATGTCAGGCAAGAAAGGAAGAGTCACAAAGAGCACATATAATGTTCTCATTAAGAGTTTTCCTTAGAATGGAATTACAGAGAGTCAAAAGTGGAATCTCCTGGTTTGAAAGTGCTATGAAAATTATAAGAGTGGCAGTGACAGCATATTTAAAGAATCCTCCACACATTAAATTAATTAATGTAGGAATGAAAGTGTTAAAAACGATATGTTACGGTTCAACTGCGTAACTACTATATATTTATACGTGGCTTTGTGGAATAGGAAGTCTCTTTTTACACCGTCTGCACAGACAACCTTCGTCTCGTAGTAGTGGCTTCCCCCCTGTTTGAGAAGCTCCTGGTCATGCAGGTGATAGATATATATTAGAAAATTATTACGATGTTTTCAAATTACCTTTTGTGAGCTTCTTCTCAATATTCTCGAAATAGGTAAGCAATATTCGATTAATGGGTATCAGATATTTTTTCAGGGCTAGTAATATACTGATCGAAAATAAAGCAATAAGCAGGGAACCTGCCATATCCATAGGGAAATGCAGCCCGGAATAAACTCTCGCAAGCCCGCTAATAAACGCAAGTATGAAAAATATCGCACCACTACGCCTCAAATCTTTAAATGTTAGGAGCATCAGTGAAATAGAAATCATTATAGTAGCATGGTCAGATGGAAAAGAAGACTCGGCAACATGCGCGATAAGAAGTGTCCCGGTGGGTATCATAAAGGGTCTAGGATGAAAATAGAATAGAGTAATGATGAAATTCATTCCTAGGCCAAGAAGAGCTGCATATCCGGCAAACAGTACCTCCTGTCGATACTCATTTTTTGCAAACCATGTATATGCAAGATAAACACAAAAAATATAAATAAGATACTTTGCTGCAAATATCATCGTAGTATCAAGAACAGAGTTCTTTCCAGCCAGATCATTGATGATATGAAATAATGTAAGATTTAGGTCCGTTATCATAAAGATCACTTTTAAACATATAAACATAATTTATATTGTTTTATACCATTAATTAATTTTTGGTTGTCTATCTACAAGATTGATTTTTTTGTTGAAATGAGTGGTACAGTATGTTCTTATTTGATAATACGTTATTATGAATAGTCAACCCCGGAAATATTCACATATATAAACAAGGACAAAATCTGCAAGAAAAAGAAGAAAATAGTGAATTTGCCCAAAAGCAGGAAAATGAGAGCAGTTTCGGGCAAAGAATAAAAGATTCAGGAAAGGTTTTTTTAGTTAAAAGACCACTGCATCTTTTGAACTTTTATCTCCTGTATCTTTTCGGTTCCATTTATACTCTGCTTACTTTTCTACTTTAATGATTTCGACTTTAAAGTTTTTGTTTTTATGCGTTATATCCCTCAGCCAGGTTGACATTTACGTAGACTACGGCTTCATTAGTGTGCCTGTAGGCATAGTCATCCGTAATTTCTGGCAGCCTGTCTGCTTCAGCCTGAGAGGTTACTACAGTACCTGCAGGGACGTATCTGCCGTCAGGGATAGTTACACCAATTGCTGCCGATGTCGGTTCAAGCACACAGTTGTTTCCTATCTGAGCCTTGAAAACTAGGGCTTGCATGCCAATGAATGTGTCATTTCCCACATAGGCAGGGCCGTGTACCTGAGCCTGGTGGGCAAGAGAAACCCTTTCTCCAACGTAAACTGCGTATTTTTTGCCGTCAACTTCAACCTGGTTATTTTCCACAGGTTCGCCTTCCTCATCAATTGTCTCAAGGGCATGGAGCACAACTCCGTCCTGGATATTGGTCTCGTCCCCTACAAAAATTGGCATTCCTTCATCGCTCCTGACCGAAGCCATTGGGGAAACCATTACACTTGCGCCTATTGTTACATAACCTATTACTGATGCCTGGGGGTGGATATAGGCAGTTGGGTCAATAACCGGTTCGGTTGGTTCGGGATTCCAGGGAGTCACAGGGTTTGCCCGGATGTTTGAAACCTCGCTCTCAGCCAGTGCGTCCATACTTTCTTCGTCTTCTGCTCCTTCGCCCTGCGAGACACACCCGCTTCCAGCAAGGGTCAGGGACAGAGATAGAAGAAGTACCACAAAAATCCTGTTAAGTTTCATAAAAATCCTCCATTAACAGTGTGAAGATTAGAAGTTATTTAGGCATTTCTATTTTTATTTAAAAAATGTTAAAAAAATAAAAGTAAAAATATTTAGATCATAAAAATGGGCGGTACAAACTTGTTTAATATAATTTTCAGTAACCCCGATTTCTCCGGAACTTCATCAAATCCAAAAAACCTTATATTTAAAAGATATAGAGAATGTCATGGAGACAGTACTTCAAGTTCCCTGGAAATTCATAGTTTCCGACCTGCCTGTATTTTCGGTGCTTGCAGTCTGGAATTTGCTTGTCCTCTTTGTTCTCTCAAAAAAGGTGTACGAATTTGCTATAAAAAAGGGAAGGTCGATCAATTCTTCAATATACTTCTCCAGAAAAGCCATCCATTTTTTAGCAGGTGGGTTGACGGCAATGCTGCTCCCCTTTGTTGCTCACGAACCTATCCTGCCGGCAGCGATGGCTTTTGGGCTTGCTCTTGCGACGTATGTGCCGCATAAACTTAACAGACGGATGTACTGGTTCCAGGACCCGGAAAACATTTATGACGTGGATTTCACGTTGAGCTGGGGATTGATAGTGTTTTTTACCTGGTATATTGACAGGACTTTCTGGCTTGGAGTGATTCCAGTGCTTTTCATGGCATATGGGGATGGGATTACTGGAATAATAAGGAACCTGAAATATAATAAAAGGACAAAAGCCTGGGAAGGAACCGCAGGTATGCTCGTGGTATGCATAATTATCGGCGCAAAAATGGGAGTAGCAGGAATCCTTGCAGGAATAGTATGCTCATTCGTGGAAAGAATAGAAAATATAGATGACAATATCACAGTGCCTGCAGTTAGCTTATTTATTCTAGTCGGAGCTTACTATTATTTTCCTTCGTTCACCATTTCTCTATATTGATGTTTTCAGTATTCTTTACTGACAGAATTTCCCGGAATAATTTTTCCTTTTTTAACATTAAGGTGGGAAATCTCCTTCCTCGGCAGGCGTTAGCCTGACAGGGGGGTAGATGTTACTTCACAAGCCAAAATTGAAAGCTGTACTTTTTTAAGTAATTCCGGATTAACAATCTAAAAGTTCTTATATCTTCGAGTCTAATATATTAAAAAATAGAGTGTGTAAGGGGATGAACTCTATAATATTCTAAGAGGGGGATTTGCAGATTTTCATCTAAGTTAAATGTTCATATAATAGAATATCAACTAACTGAAGCACTAAATATAGAATAATAACATTGTACAAATAATTGTTTTTTTAAAGGCTTACAATATATATATTTTTAAAAACGCCTGGAATTTTTTAAGACTTATATAAGTCTTTACACTTATTGGGGATGGAAAGAAATGGATGAGAATATACAGATTTTGGAAAAGAAGGTTGAACGCTCTGTTTTCGCGGGGAACAGAGCAGCTGCTGCAAAAGAGCTGGGGAAAACCGGGGATTCTTACGCTGTCCCCATTCTGCTAAGAGCCCTTGAAGACTCCAGCCCGAAGGTAAAAACTGCAGCTTCAGAAGCTCTGGGGATAATTAATGACCCGAATGCAGTGCTGGGTCTGATAAATATGCTTGTCGACCCTGAAAGTTCTGTAAAAAAGACTGCAATAATTGCTCTCGGAAAAATAGGCACACCAGAGGCAGTTTCTGGAATTGTTAAAGGGTTCAGTGATTCAGACAAGTTCGTACAGAAAGAATCAGTAAAAGCTCTGATGATAATTGGGTCTTCCGAAGCTGTTTCAGGGCTTACTACAGTTTTTAGTTGTTCGGACAGTTCTCTGAAAAAAATATCAATAATGGCCCTTGGAAAAATAAATACATATGAAGCAGCCTGCGGGCTTCTAAAAGCGCTTGAAGATCCGGATAACAGGATAAGGCAGCAAGCTGTAGAAATCCTTGGAAAAAGAGGCAATTCAGATGTCCTGACAAATCTGATGGAAATGATGGATGATTCAAGACAGCCAGTAAAGGAAGCGGCATCAGAAACTCTCCGCAAAATAATAGGTGTGTCAGAAGCAGTACCCGTTCTTGTACAGGCACTGGACTCTTCTGACAGAAATATAAGAAAGGCTTCAATAGATGCACTCTGGAAAGTAGGAACACCTGAAGCCGTTTCCGTCCTTTTGAGAGAGATTGACGATGAAGATTGGTATTTGAGAAGCCGGGCTGCGGACGCACTTGCAGACATTGCATCCCCTGAAGCCGCCCTGGGCCTTGTTAAAGCCCTTGATATCCCTGACAGTCCTATGAGGAAAATAATAATAAACGCACTTGGAAAAATCGGGACGGCTGAAGCCGCCCTGGGCCTTGTTAAAGCCCTTGATGACGCTGACAATTCAGTCCGGGAAGCTGCAGCTCTGGGACTTGGAAAGACAGGCAAAAAAGAAGCTATTCCAGGGCTTTTGAAAGCTCTCCATGATCCAAAAATTACTGTGCAGGAGGCTGCTGCTGCATCACTTGGAGACATTAAAGCAAAAGAAGCTGTTCCTGAACTGCTAAAAGTCCTTGAAGACCCTGATGCTTTGATACATAAAGCTGTAATCTCTGCTCTTGAAAAAATAGGCACGCCTGAAGCCGTTTCAGGCCTTGCAAGAGCCCTTGAGAATCCTGACTCTTCCGTAAGAAAAGCTGCATCAAAGGCTCTCAAAAAAGTGGAAAAATCCGGCATTGCGCTTGAGAAGGTAAAAAACCTCGGAACTTCAAGCTTCGAGGTTTCAGAATAAGACACCTGAACAGTTATTCTGTTCCGGAGTTACGTCGAGTTTGTGAAGGGGGTTAGTTTACCCCCGATCGGGCTTTTTGCTCTATTTTTACTCTATTTTTACTCTATTTTTACTCTATTTTTACTCTATTTTTACTCTATTTTTGCTCCTGAAGCTTTAAAATAATTTCAACTTCAGGCCGCCTTCCGAATTAGCTGAAAAGGATCAGCTGAAAAGAGACTTAAGGCTGTTAATCAGTTTTCCAAAGAAACCGGATTCCGAGGATGGGGCGCTATCGCTGCCTTCTTCCATGCCTGCTTTTTCCTGCTCATTAGATGCCCTGTCAGGCATTCCCTGTTTATCCATACTTGCATTTTCACTCCTTGCATTAGCCGCCTCTGGTACCTCAGGACGCCCTTCGGACATGTTACCAGAGCCCTTTGGAGCAGAGCCCTGAGGAGAGATCTTACTTCCGTTCTGGGCATTTTCAGGGTCATGACCCATTCCAAATCCGGAAATGCTCTTTAATTCTTCAGGAACCGCTTCAAGCAGAGTATCAAGCTCCTCTCTGACCGTCTGGAGGTCAGATGTCGTTTCGGCATTGGAAATTTCTTCCTTGATCGATGTAAGCCCACTTATCAGTTCTTCGGCCGATTCAAGGGTATCGGCATCAAAGTCTTCTGTAGAGTTCTCAAGAGTTTCTATCATTCTATCGACTGATTCAGTCATTCGGCTCTGCATAGTGTCAAAATCTTCCTCAGGGAATGAAGGCTGTGTAGTTTCCTCCGCAGCAAGTGCGCAACTGGGAACTATGCTAAACATTATCAGTAAAACCGAAAAAATGGAAATGTTTTTCAAGTTAAAGATTTTTATCAAATCAAAAAGTTTCATGAATATAACCTCTTATGAATCTTTCATTCGGATAATACCCTGAAATATAAAATTCTGGAATATGTAATTTTGGAATATGTAATCTGAAAAAACTAAGATAAAAAATCAATCCAGTTATCCAGAAGGCAATCGATACCAGAAAAAGAACGGGAGAGGAGTATCATGCTCTATTTATCCATTCCCTTTATATTGTTTTCTGGTATCATATCTGGTGTAGTTTTGAGGGGCTTCCTGAAGGAAGCCTTTTCGATTTTTTTTTCAGGACTGAATGCATCTGGCATGGATTTTAGTGGACTAATCTTCTTTCATAAATTTTCAGTTTTGGTTTCTCACACTGGATCTTTAAAGGAGGGATTTTTTTGATTATCTCAGAGGATCAGGCTTCAGTGCTGTTATCAGTGCCGTTATCCTGCATGCTGCCGAGGCGTCCTGGCATGTTTCCGCGACCGCCTTTCTGCATTGGACCTTTTCCATCCTTCATTTCAGAGGACATAATTTCTTTGAGCTCATCAAGGGATTCAGCACCCTCGACGTCTGCAATCAGGGCATTGATTTCCGTGATCCTGTCCTCTAACCGTTCATCATTTGTGTTTCCATCCTCTGTAACCCTGGCGTTAAGGGATTCAATTTCCTTTTCCAGGGAATCAACTGCCTGTGTCTGCAGGTGAGCAAATACAATTTCATTAAGTTCTGCAGCAGTTGAAGCCCCACTCACTTCAGCATATATGTTTTGAAGCTCAGTGATTTTCTCATCAAGCTCTTCAACCCTGTCTTCATCCCCTGCTTCTGTGAGCCGGATCTGTATTTCTTCAAGTTTGTCGGTCATGTTTTGCAGGGAATCAAGCATTTCGGTCTGTGCATCAGTAAAGTTTTCCTCCGTTACATTCCCGACTTCAGAGAAGCACGGTCCGCACATTCCACCGGAGAATCCATTCTTTTCTCCAGGACCTGCCCTTTCAGCATTTGCCTGTCTTTCTGAGAGCAACACTGCCTGCAGCTCCTCTGCAGTTGCAGCCTCGCTGACGTTGCTGTACCTGTTTTGAAGTTCAGCAATCTTTTCAGTAATTGAATTTAGCATTTCAGCCTGAACATCGGCGAAATTTTCATCGGTTATATTTTCAGCAGGACCGAGCCCCATACCACTCATTCCATCGGGCCCTGCACCCCCATGCCTCATATCTCCTGGCATCATCTTTCCAAATCCGTTTTCATTCGTTGCACTTGTTTGATTTGTATTGGTCCCGTTTTCTAAAGCAAAAACACCATAAGGGATAATGCTTAAGATCATCAGCACCACCGCAAAACTGGCAACTGATTTTACTGTTTGTTTTTTCATAGTATACCTCCGTCAATTACTCGTTTAATTTACGTTGTTCTGTTTACTCGTTTAATTCACGTTGTTCTGTTTAATTCAAGCCAGTCGGCTTTTCGCCGGTTGACATCCCATAAATGAGCTGGCTTAAATATAAGCTTACTTTCAGAAATAAAGAAAAATAATGGATTAAATTTAGAAAAGAAGCTTTTATTGGTCTTTATTAGTAAAATTAAGCTTAAATAATTGGTATGAAACTTATTAGAACTCTATAATACCATATATTCGAACTGGGGAAATGTATGTAATAATTAGCTACCTGAACAGTTAGAGATAACCTGGCTAATCATGATATAGTGATTTTTGGGTGCAGCAGTACAGGCGATCTGCCCACTGAATCAGGCATGAAATCTGCCCAAGAATATTGAATTAAAAAACTTCACCAGCTATCCCGCATCTTTTTCCAAAGATTACTCCTTTTTTTCCAAAGATTATTTTCCAAAGATTACTCCTTTTTTTCCAAAGATTACTCCTTTTTTTCCATAGATCTTCACCTGTCTTGGATTTGTGTAATGAAAATGAACCGAAAAAAAGGCACCAGTTAATGATACTTAGATTCATTTGCCAGATAGAGAAATTAGGAGGTAAGACTGAATGAAAGAAAGAAAAACCAGGGGGAGAAATCATAAGAAATAATGAGTTTTTAAGTGGCAAAAAAGTAAAGTCATCAGATTAGCAGGATCAGGTATAGATTTTTGTTCTTTACCTGTTTACACGATATTGTTTCTCCAAGGTTATTTTGAGGGATTTGTAATAATATGATCCAGGAATCAGGATGTACTTCTCAAATGTAAGGGCGATTTATAAATAAAGTATAATATTGCTCAAAAGCTTTCAGGAAATCTTACATCTCAAAATGCGATATTTAAGGATTATAAAGCATTAAATGAAAATATAAGCCCTCTTAAAGGGTAATTATTAAACCCAATAATTTAATAGAACCGGAAAAGTAAGTATACTTTTATCTTTAAATTCAGATACAGAACCTGATCAGGAATATGCCGAATGACACACAATCCAACCCACTACAATAAGAAAGATCCTCACAGAATAAACCCTCAAATACGCTTTTACACCGTGCCATTTCGTACTGTGCAGTTATGAAAGGTTCGGCTGAAGCAAATAATCGAGACCATATGTGCAAGACCTATATACCTGCGAAATAACGGCTTCGGCTATTCCTGACAGCTCATAAACGCTTTAAAGAAGCTATTATAGAAGTTATAAAAATTATCATGTTATTCAGACCAAATTATTCAGAAACCATACCGGAGACAAAAAATGCCTGAAAACCCGAAGGAAAAATTGTTGATCCTGCAGCATTCCGAAGATTCCAGGAAAATTGCCCGGCTTCTATCTAATGAGACTTCGATCAGGATCCTCAAGCTGCTTGACAGGAGATCTATGTCTGCGGCTGATATTGCAGATGAACTTAAAATGCGCCTGAATACCCTCAAATACAACCTGGATTCTCTTCTTGAAGCCGGGTTGATAAGGGTAAGGCAGGTAAAATGGAGCAGGAAAGGAAGAGAAATAAAGGTGTATGAGGCAGTAGAGCAGGTAATTATCCTTCTGCCCGGAAAAAACATTCCGGATATGTCCCTCATTTTAACGATGCTCCGGCAGCTCAGTCTGAAAAGTCAGGAAGGATCGGATTTTTCGGATGTTTTGGAATTTTCGGAGTTATCAGGGGTTTATTGTGAATCCGGGTTATGAAATTGCCGCAGGCATGCTTTCGAGGCAAATTTTCGAAGCTAAAGCAAATATTAAAATATAAAAACATAAATAAAATATAGAGTCCAGTGATGTTTACCAGAAGGTTTAGACCAGCATGAAAATCAAATTCTTACCCTTGATTCTTATACTTATGGGAGTTATTGTAATTTCAGGTTGTGTTGATTCACAGGCACAGCCTGCTACTTATAAAGCTCCCGGAGACCTTTACAGTAGCATTTTTGATCCCTACAACGGACTCCAGAGAGGAGGTTCTGAGATGCCCGACATGCATATAGGCCCTCATGATCCACCTCCGGATATGCCTTCTGAGGGTCGGGGATCAGCTCATTCCCTACAAAACGCAAAATTCCTGCTAGATGAGAACATCGAAAAGGCAGAGTCTATATCTTCAAGGCTTGATCCCGGGGTTCAGTACCTCAGGGAACAGGGAAAGGACGTGAGCAGGCTTGAATCCCTGCTTGAAGAATACCGCAGCCTTGTAGAAGAGGCAAAGAATTACCGAGCCCTTGCAGCATCTTCATCAGAAGAAGAAGACAGCAGCCCTGGAGTGAATGAAGATTCAGAAGACGGCATACCGGTGGAAAGCTCAGAAAAGGGGTATCTAATCCAGTCACAGAAGAGCATGATTAGAGCCAACCTGGTCCTTAAAGACATATTTGAAGAATTCAAGCGCCTGATGCCCGGAAGTAGAGAATTGAAAGAACCGGACCGGCTCAGTGCAAAAGGAGAGGGGAGAGTTACCCTGATGGGCCGTTTTGATCTCAATCTGCACCTGCAGGAAGGTGAAATGGCAATAATGGAGCTTTCCCCTGATTCTACAATCCAAATCGAAGGGGATTACACACTTGAAATTAGAGATGAGCGGCAGGAAAATGTGCTCATCTACCATATACAGTCTGCAGATGTGGAGATTTCCGGTTCCCGTAAAATGCTATTGCTCAGTGGCGAAAATATCACTGTTGAGGCAGATGGAGAAGGATACGCGGCTTTCTTTGGAAACGGGACATACAGCATAGAAGACGCCGACGGAATAACAAATGAAGAACAATGGGCAGTAAGCTCGTTTTTTGAAGAAAAAATGGGCTCCGAAAGACCAGGACTTACGGAGAATAAGATTGATGCAGTTGGCACCCCTGGTCCGAAAACCGGGATGAAAGAAACTTTATTGAAGAAAATCCGCTTTATTAATGAGAATATATAAAGTTATGAAAAAGATATAAGAATAAAGTCCGAGATAATAAAAGAATCCATACCGTAACCCGGGTTTTCTGATCAAAATGAATCTGAACGTTTTCATTATCTGCGTTGCTGCCGCAGTGCTTTTTGCAGGACCTGCCTTGGCAGACAGCACAGCCACAATTCACGGAGAGGTGTACGGCTGGGATACCTTCGAACCCCTGGAAAATGCTGTGGTTGAAGTAAACTCCACTCCCACCCAGTCTATGGTGGCTAAATACGGCGTATACTCTTTTGAACTGGAGCCTGGGGATTACCTTATTAAAGCCAGTTATTATCAAAACAGTACTCTTATCTATTCAGCCGAAAAGACGGTCAAAATTATAGGAGAAGGAAGCTATGTGTTTGATCTCCTGCTCCTCCCTGTTTATTCCGAAGAACTGATGGACAGTTCTGAAGAAAGAGTGATTTCCGAAAACCCGGAAGATAAGGAAATTAACAACCCGGATACCGATAACGCTGGCGCTGGTAATGTAAGTATCACTGAGCTCGGTGAAATAAACGGGTCTACCTCTTCAACCGGATATTATCTGCTGGCAGCCCTTGCGATATCTCTCCTTTTAGCTGGCGGCTACACGTTCCAGAAACATAGAAGTATAGAGGAAAATAAGCTAGAAAACTATAAGCTAGAAAACCATATACTGGAAAAAAGTAAACTGGAAAAAAACAGGCTTTCGGAAGAAAAAACAGAACATAAAACCGAAAAGCTCTATGTGCCTGTAAGCACACCTGACTTTTCTAAAAAAGTTCTTGATGAAAGAATTGAGCCGAAAAACGAACCGGGACTCCCTGTAGAACCCATAGAAACCCAACATTCAGAAGAGTCAGATTTTGAAGTCCGGGATAAGAAAAAACAGGCCGAAAGCAGAGAAGGGAATCTCATACCTGAAATAGAACCTGCAGACCTTGAATTGGAAGCAAAAGAGGACAAAGAAACGTCTCCTGAAGAACCAGCACAGGCATCTGAGCCCACAAAGATTCCCGAGCCAGAAACCCCTGTTATCAAAAAGAACTACCCTCTTCCGGCGGATCTTGAAGAAATCATGGATATAATCAGGGGCCAGGGAGGTCGGATTACCCAGAAAGACCTCCGCAGCAAGCTGAAATATTCCGAAGGAAAAGTCAGCCTCATGCTTGCAGACCTGGAAAGAAGGGAACTGATAGAAAAGTTCAAGAGGGGACGTGGGAATGTTGTGATCCTGCGGGACAAGGAGAGGTAAAGTTCCTGGCTTCTCACATCCCTCACTGTTTTTATCCTATCTGTATATCCTGATAACCCATTATAATTTTGCAAATTATGGCAACTTATTAGTATATTCGGATAACTTATTAGTACATTAGGATAATTTATTAGTACATTAGGATAATTTATTAGTACATTCGGATAACTTATCCACATATTTGAATAACCTATTTGTACATACAAATAACTCTTATATATTCCCTGCTTTTCTACTGACTGCACTCCCTGATTAATTGGTTGGTATTATTCCTAAATGGCCGCAAATGTATTTCTCTATCTTTTTTTTCACGTGCCGCGCTCCGTTTTAACCCGCCTTCGTACGTAGATATAAACGAACTCAATAGCCGGGCTGGGGTTTCTAATACCAAAATATCAACCATGGAGCAGGGGACAACCTACTGACCTTAATCCATAGAAATATAGTTAACCTTGATAATTTTGCCAGCTTTCATTTCCTTCTCTCTTGTGAAATATTTCTTTGTGGCAAACACCATCCATTTCCAGTGGAGTGCAATATGGGCAATAAAGAAGACCAGAATCAAAATCCCAAGCTGTACATGGATTAACTTCCAGAAATGGGATCTGTGCCATGGCCGCCGACAAACGATAAAAGACCTGAATAGCCAACCAGGACAAATTGAGCAATGAAAGCAAGGTCCATGATATAATTAAGTTTTATTCTCTTCATGTTTTTACTCCATTGTAACTTTTACATCTCAGTGCAGTTTTTACATCTCAGTGCAGTTTTTACATCTCAGTGCAGTTTTTACATCTCAGTGCAGTTTTCACATCTTATTAAATACTATCAACCGCGGTCACACTGTTACCCCGGCTTACCTCTGTACAACCCTCTAGTTGCCAGACAAAGAAATAAAGATACTTGCAGAAAAAGAGTGATAAAAGAGATTGATTTTTTATTTAGAGGGATTTTGGAGCGTTAAATGAGATTTAATTATTCATCTTGGAGCTTAAACCTTAATATAGTGATTTTAAATCCAATTGAAGGGTTAATCAGCAAATTTTAACTCCATTGTATAGCATGTCGCTTCCTGGCCGCATACCTCTTCTATTGTTTTGATTATCTGAAAACCCATTTTTTCGTACAACTTTATGGCAGAGGCATTGTTTACATTTACATAAAGGAGAATAGAGTCTATTCCGTTTAGCCTCATTTCCTTTATGCTTTCTTCCAGAAGCTTCCTTCCAAATCCTTTTTCCCTGAATTTCTTGTCTATTGCAATTGAGTAAACTACGGATTTCTTTTTCAGCCCTTTGAACGACAGTTCTGGTTTAAGGTAATATATGCAATAGCCTGCAATTTTGTCCTGGTTTTTAACTACGTAAAAGATTTTTCTCAGTTTCTTTGCGTATTTTATAAGATTTTCCTCGTTCTTACTATCAAATCCCTCTGCCTGAATTCTAAGAATCTCCGGAAGTATAGTTTCATCTACAGGTACAATATTTTCTTTCTCGGTATATTTCCATTCTTTTAGAAGATGGGCCCCGATAGCATCCCACAGCAGTCTCTTAAAACTCTCTAAACATGAAACCAATCTCATATAAATTTTTGTGGGACCCATAGAATCACCTTTAAATGGAAAGCTATTGACATAATTCTTCGTGAGTTTTATCACTGCTGTTATTAAAAGAAACTCTTTCTTTTGCTGCAGATATAAAGTTATTAATCAAAGGCATACTGGATTGTAAACCGCATTTTTATTTAAATATACCTTTTAAGTCCTCGATTGCCATAAAAAGAGGCTTTAAGGAAGTATGTCGCACAATAGTCTGGAAATTACTGGAGGATTTTGATTAATTCCAATATTTGGCCGGTTGCTTATCATGAGTATAAAAACAATTCATTGAAATCAGAGCTTAATCTAAATTCTCACTCTTATATAAAAGATCTGCTGTATAAAACATTTTCACTGAAAACAATCATATTAAGTATTAATTGTAAAAAAAGCATTTTCCAGGGAGGATTATGGAAATTAAATCAAAAAAGTTTAAGTTCCATTTTGTAGCATCTCTCATTTTGCCCACATATGTTTTCTACTTCTTTGACTATCGAGAAACCTGTTTTCTTGTATAATTTTAGGGCAGGGGCATTGTTTACGTTTACAAACAGGAAGACAGATGATACTCTATTTAGCTTCATTTCCATGATGCTTTCTTCCAGAAGCTTCCTTCCAAATCCCTGATTTTTGAATTTACTGTCAATTGCAATCGAATAAATTACAGATTTTTTTTCAAACCCTCTGGATGAATAAGCTGGTTTCAGGCGATATGTGCAGTAGCCTATTACCTTATCCTGGTTCTTAATTACATAAAAGACGTTTCTGAATTTATTTGAATATTTTATCATTTCTTCCGGCTTTTCATTTTCAAATCCTTCTGCCTGAATTCTAATGATTTCCGGAAGCATGGTATCTTCAACAGTTCCTACATTTTCTTTCTCTATTCGCTCCCAACTCTTTAAAAGAAAAATTCCTGCCGCATCCCTGAGTTTTTTTTTAAGAGTTCTTACAAATAAATCTGTTTTTGGGTGGATTTTTGTAAGATTCATATATATCCCTTAAGCACAAAACAACAATTTTTATCAACAATTTTTATCAACAATTTTTATGAAAAGTTCAGGAGAATTAAACATCGGCAAATTGTTTTATTTATTCGGGGGTCTACAGGGCGTTTTTAAAATTTTATCCTGGAATCAGTCATTAGACGAGTTTTAAGCCATCTGTTAAATTGGATAAGCTTCAAATTAGATAAGCTTTTTTTATTTATCTCCGTTCATTCTGTCCTCTCTTGAGGTACCGTTGTTAATCTGGAGTGCTTAACTCCCTTTAAACTAAGGATTTTTTCAGCCAGCTCCACTATTTTTTCTCCGTCCCCCTCGAGGATTATCGCTTCAAAGCAGAAATTTTCTTCCATATGGAAATGGACTGAAGAGCTTATCAAATCCATGTATTCATGCTGAATTTCTGCCAGAGTACTTGTTATGCCTTTTTTTGAGCAGTCATACACAAGAGAGAGGGTTGCAGTCCTTGTGCCCTCTATCTGTTGCATCCATTCATAGTGCTGGTTGTATGTTCTTATGGCATCCCTTATGCCTTCAGAACGTGAGGAGTATCCTCTTTTCATAAGGGCTTTATCAAATTTCTCCAGAAGCTCCCCTGGAAGGGAAATCCCTATTCTCATAAGTCTTTTTTCCATATCTTTCTCCTGAATACGGGACCCTTTCTGTCAGGCCTTTCTGGTTTTAGCCATATAATTGAATAAAAAATCAAACATGTTTACTAAACAGATACGATCCACTATATTCCCTTATTCCCATTAAATATAATGTTCAAGGTTATATTTAATATTTTATTGTGTTAAGATAAATAAACAGTAACCGGATGGAAATTATGAAACTCCTGAGTTATGTTTAATTCAAAAGATGTTTACGGCTGGAGTAGCTGAAATAGTTCAGGGGGTCTGATTTCAAAAAGTCGAACTAACTATCTTGATGTAACTACCATAAACAGCCGTAGAGGTGAATTTTCCAAAAGGCGGTGGAAAGGCATCGGATTAAATAGGTATCAGACTGAAACAGGAAACTCAACTGACGAAATGAAGGTATGAATAGACCAGTCCAGACAAAAGGCTTCTTGCCGGAACTTCTGTTCCTGCCTGACAAAGCTGCGAAAAAGGGCGTTTTTGCCTCAGAGGACAGGTTCTAAGACAAAAATGAAAGTGACTTTTCTTCCTTTTTACAGGCTGAATCTTTTGCATAAATTGCTTTTAATGGCAGAAGATGCGGGTTTTGGGTGAATTTCTCCTAAAGTAAAATTTTTACAACGATATGCGAGGAATCAGGCAACCCTGCTGGTTCCCAAAAAGCTTATTAAAGCCAGAGTTCTATAGCGTGAAACGCGTTTACTCTGAAAGTTCAGGAATTTAACTGATAATGGATAATTTCCTTGCTTATCAAGTTTAATTAATTTAATAGAAGAGTTGAGAATTATGGCAATTCAGAAAGGCGATTTCATAAAGTTAAACTACACAGGTAGGTTTGAGAACGGCAAGATTTTCGACACAACAGACGAAGAGCTTGCAAAGAAGGAAGATATCTTTAATCCTCGCGGTCTTTACGGCGGAGACGTCGTTATTGTCGGGGCAGGGCACACAATCGAGGGTCTTGATGAAGACCTTGAAGGAAAGGAAGCTGGTTACTCCGGTATAGTTTCAATCCCTCCGGAAAAGTCATTCGGTCCAAGCAACCCTAATCTCATAGAGACCGTTTCCATAACAAAGTTCCCTGACAGAAATGTTCACCCCGGCATGCCTGTTGAACTGGACGAAAGAAGAGGAGTTGTCAGCAGGGTTATCGGCCGCAGGGTCACTGTAGACTTTAACAGCCCCCTCGCAGGCAAGACCGTTAGCTACGAGTACACCATTGAACAGATCCTTGAGGCAGATGTTGAAAAGATCCAGGGTCTTCTTGCCCTCTATACAGGCATTCGTGACACGGAAGTCGAAATCGATGACGGTGTTGCAAAGATCAATGTGCCCACAGGTCTTACCTTCAACCAGCGCTGGCTCATGGCAAAGAACAGGGTAGCAACCGAACTCTTCAAGTACGCCGGTCTCAAAGAAATTCAGTTAATCGAAAAGATCACCGCCGAAGCTGAAGTCCCTGCACCTGCAGAGGCTGAAGTAGAGGCTGAAGCCGAAGTCGAAGCTGAAGCTGAAGCTGAAACCGAAGTTAAAGAAGAGTCTTCAGAGTCCCAGGAATAATCTTTAACTGGAATTTTACAGAAAAGCGAAGAGTTCTTTCTCTTCGCAAATTTTATATATAATAATCAGGTTCTCTGTATACGCGCCCCGGAATAACAGGGCGGTTGCGGGGATTTCCCCGGAAAGCTAAAAAATTATATTTAAATTTATATTTTCAACATGCTGAGGTAGCCCAGCGGACCAAGGCGCCGGTCTTGAAAACCGGTAGTGCTCACGCGCTACGGGAGTTCGAATCTCCCCCTCAGCGTTACCTTTTTAGGACTTTTTTAAAAAAGAATCAATTTTTCTTTGTTTGTTTTTTGTCGAACTTAACTATTAGGAGTTGCCGCACCCCTCAGACCAGCAACTTTGAAAAAAATTATATATGTATTTCCAATTGTGGAACATATTTAAGGCAATTTTATTTTAGTTCGGTTTGTGTGATATGGTCGTATATATCTATGGCTTCTTTCCTGGAATCTCCCCGGGATTCCACAAGTTTAGGGTTTGAGCCGTCCACATTCATTATCATTGTTGGGTCTCCTGCATCAGTGCTGGACTGATCCGGAGGGCTGTAAGATCCCGGGAAAAAGGTAAAGAAAAGGTGAAGATAAAGGAAAGGAGTTTCACTTATATGCTTTGTCGTGAGGGCTGAACTTTAAAAAAGTGATTGTTCTATTAGTATCATCTATTTCATAAATTAAAACGAAGTGGCCAATGTGAACCCTGCGGAGTCCTTTAAGTACATTCCTCAGAGGTTTACCACATTCCGGATTTATCAGAATACTGCTAACAGTCTTCTTAAAACGACTATAAAGAACAGGGTCCTTTTTGAAGAGGCCTTTTGTTTCTTTTTCAAAGTCGGGGGATATAATTACTTGATATGTCATTTTTCAAGGCTGTTTAAAAAGTCTTCTACTGTATTGAACTTAATACCTTTTCCTTCCTGGACCTTCTGCCTGCTGCATTCTACCTCCTCGATGAATTCAGGGTTTAGGCGTCCTTCTGGAGTATAGGTTTTTTTTATGGCGCCGTATTTTTTACCGCCAAACTTACGGATAGCATGCACGCTTTTCATATAAGATTACTCTCGATTTGTAGATATATAAGATTGTTGATTGAGCATTTATGACGATAGGACTTACGCACTTGAAATGCCGAAAAGTTCATTTCATTTAAAATATAATTATATTATAGTAATTCACCAAAAACGTACGGAGTTATGGACATAAATCCACCCAAGTGTAACGAGTTTGAATAC
>NZ_JAQUVZ010000023.1 GCF_028693135.1 Methanosarcina sp. | reverse complement strand
GTGCCATGAAAATTAGAAGAGTGGCAGTGACAGCATATTTAAATGACCCTCTATACACATTAAATTAATTAATGTAGGAATGAAAGTGTTAAAAACGATATGTTACGGCTCAACTGCGTAACTCCTAAATAGTTATGGATTTTTGAAGTTTGAGTTTGGTGATCTTAGATCAGTAAGATTAATTCATAAGGCATAAATACTTAGCAGCAAAATTAGATACTGTTGAGTGGTAAACCTTCTGGGATTTATCGCCCTTTACAAGCAAACATACCAAGCCCCCAAATGGTATCTAATTTTCTTTCCAAAATACTCCCCATATGTTCTCCCTCTAACCACTCAACACCCTCTTTTTCAGGCACAGGATTTTCAAAAATCATTGCACAATTTCTTTTTTTTGACGATAACTCCTGGTTTCTTCTGTCTATGTTTTCTTCTGTCTATTACTCTCAGTACAGAAAAAACAGAGGCTATACATTTAATCAAAAAAATTCTAACAGGCAACACTACTTTATTTCAGGTTGTATATTTTACCTAAAAATTATACTCGATAGAAATAGGAACGGATCTTCTCTCAGATTGTCCGGTTTCTTACTTCACTTAAGTAGAAAAAATTCACAATGAATAAATAGTTTACAATAAAGAAATAAACGTTGAGAGGGTTCTGGAGATCAATTATGCCACCTAGAAAGTTATACTTACCCCAATAGTATACCCTATTTTTTAGTGCCAATTTTTTCGTGTTCTCTTAAGAACCCACTCAAAACCTGTTTTAAAAAATATCTTAATTAAAACCTGTAAAGGTACAGGCTTCAGGTACTGCAGGACAGCAGTACCCGTAGAGCCTGTTTCAGTACTTTATTTATCTTTGCGAGCCCGGGTATTTTCAGATCCCTGTAACCTCATAGAGCTTTTTCATGTCAATGTTTTGTTCAAACACACTTGCGAGTTCGTCATAGGCGTCGCTTTCGCTTACGATCTCTTCAGGCACGTACTCAAGCCCTTTTTTCTCGTAGAGATATTGAACAAAAGCATTTCTTATGTTCCCGTTATCAAAGAGCCCGTGAAGATATGTTCCAATCACCAGGCCTTCTTCATCAATGGCTCCATCGTCTCCGAAAACAGCACGATTTGAATCAGTAACTCCCATGTGAATCTCATAACCTTTTATTTCTTCCCCGTCTATGGATTTCAGGATAGGGCCGTGGCCGTTAACTTTCTTTGTCACCTGAATTGTCCGCTTTTCATATGCCCCGAATCTGGTCCCTATATCCAGGAGTCCGAGCCCTTCAAACTCAGCTTCAACTCCATTTTCCACTCCGGAATCAAAGATAGTTCTGCCAAGCATCTGATAGCCGCCGCATATTCCAAAGATCGGGATTTTTCCTTTGAAAGCCTGGATTTTTTTGTCCATGCCGCTTGCCCTGAGGTCGAGAAGATCATTTACCGTGTTCTTCGTGCCAGGGATCATGATTGCATCAGGGTTTCCGAGTTCTTTGTCAATGTCTACGTAACGGACTTTTACGAGGCCTTCAAGGGGTTCGAAGTCCGTAAAATTTGAGATTCTGGGCAGGCGGATTACTGCGATTTCAATTTCGTTTTCTGTTTTTGAATTTTCTGTATTTGAAGCTTCTTTATCCCCGAGTGAGACTGAATCTTCGGAGGGGATGCGGAGCTTGAAATAGGGCAGGACTCCGAGCACAGGGATTCCGGTTTTTTCCTCAAGCTGCTTAAGCCCAGGCCTCAGGATTTCAGGGTCGCCCCTGAATTTATTGATTATAAGCCCTTTGACGTTCTTCTTTACATCTTCGGGCAGAAGGGCAACTGTGCCGTAAAGGCTTGCAAACACGCCTCCCCTTTCTATATCTCCTACAAGGATTATGGGAGCCTGAGTGAGCCTGGCAGTACCTATATTTACGATATCCCTTTCATAGAGGTTGATCTCTGCAGCCCCTCCGGCACCTTCCATAACTATGATGTCGTGTTCTTTCCAGAGCCTTTCGAGAGCCCCTTTAAGGACCGCATGCATTTCTTCAATGGAATCGTAATACTCGCCTGCACTTTTGTCAGCATAGGGTTCACCCAGCAGGATTACCTGGGAAACACGGTCCCCTTTTGGCTTCAGGAGGACAGGGTTCATGTCTGCAGTGGGTTCGGTACCAGCGGCTTTTGCCTGGATTGCCTGTGCAATCCCGATTTCCTTTCCGTCTTTTGTAATCCAGGAATTAAGGCTCATGTTCTGGGCCTTGAAGGGGGCAACCCTGTAGCTTCTGGACAGGATCCTGCATATGGCAGTCACGACTGAACTTTTTCCAACATGAGAGGCGGTTCCCAGGATTAAGAGGCTTTTCTTCTCCATTTTTACCATACCTTCTGCTCGAACACGTATTTTTTATATAATTCAAGTAAAACTAAAAATTTCAGTAAAACCGACAGTGAGATTTTGTTCTCAAAGCGATAAATCAAGTAAACTTGCTTTGATTTAATAATTGTCTTCTTATACTTCAATTAAAGAATAAATACTTTCGGATTAACTACAGGTTTTGTTTAGTTAATTTTAAAAAGTATTTATTTCTCAAATTTTTTATATCCTCTCCCTCTGGCGACCCCTTATTAATCGGTTAATTCTCCCTAAATATTCGAAGATGGAATTTTCAACCGTTTTTCTGGCTCCTGGTTTTATTCTCTGTTTCTTCCGTGGCAGGGGGTAGAAAATGACCTGTTTGTCTGGCTGCATTTCTTTTAAATAAGATCCGAACAATCTTTTTGTTATAGAATCTGGGAAAAAAGACTATGAAAACCGTTCTTTTCTTACTTGTTTTATTTCTTATACCAATCATTCCGGCCTCTGCAGCAGACACTTCTCAGGTCGAAGGAACAGGTTCAGCCCGCATAGCCGAACTTTACAGCGATCTCGAGTCCTTTGATGTAATCCTTTATTCAAACCAGCCAGAAGAGAACCTGACCCTTGAGGTATCTCTGGTCAAGCCAGAAAGGGAAACGGAAGAGGTTATTGCTGCACAGGCATTTTCAACTGGCAGTTTTCCTGCGAATACGAGGGTCACGAAAGTTGGCTTCTGGAATATCAGGAATGCCGAACGCGGGGCTTACACTCTGAGAGCAAAGCTTCTGGAAAAGGAGAAGGTACTTTCAGAATCGGAATATGGTTTTGTTTACGGCAGCAACTCCGCTTCCAAACTTCAGGTCGATGATCTTGTCCCCAACTCCGAAGGAATCACTGTTGTGCTCTCTCCCAATCAAGCCTCACTTTTTGATATCGAATACATGCTCGTAGATGGGCACAATGTAATTTACAGTGCAAAAACCGAAAAAGCAGCTCTAACCAGTGTTCCGGAAACCTTTTCTGCATCGTGGGGTACTCTCCTCGAAAACAATAAAGAGTATACAGGAAGAGTGAAGGTCCGGGTCTATTCCCCCAGTAGAGGATTTATCGCTTCAACAGAGCATTTCACTTCCGGAGACGATGCAGAGATTACTGATATCTATCAAGATGAGACCGGAGCAAGTGCAACTGTTTTAGGGCGTTCCCAGGTACCTTTTGAAGGAAACCTGGTTTTTTCAGTATATGACCTGCAGGAAAACTCAGGGAATAGCAGTTCCGTTTTTGTTGAGTCCATCCGGGAAAGGGTCCCTGTGCTGCTGAATGATGATGACGAGACCGTGGAAGTTGCCTGGAAAGAAAGGCTTACGGAAGGAATCTACAGACTTGAGATCGAACTTTTTGGTAACGATGGAGATGTTATCGAACGCAGGGAAACCATTATTGAGTCTGATCTTTCCCCCTTGAATGCGAGTGAAGCAAGTCCTGGCACAGGGAACGCAACCTCTGGAGAAAACGGTGGAACTGGCATCCCGGGTTTTTCGGTTACTGCCGGAGTCGCAGGTCTTGCCCTGGTTTTCACCCTTTTCAAAAGGCTGCATTAATATCCATTTATTTAAAAGCACAGGTGTGCAAATCAGGAAAAATCAGGAAAAATCAGGAAAAATCAGGAAAAATCAGGAAAAATTAGAATAAAACTCAAAAAAACTGTGAGTCCCATGCGTTATGAACTTTTTATTGCCCTCAGGCAAATCCGGGCAAGAAAATTCCAGACTCTCCTTTCGGTAGGTGCAATAGCCCTTGCTGTGATGGTACTTACGGTTTCCCAGGCTCTTATGGTGGGTTTTACAGGGGAGCTTTACAACACTACCGTAAACAAACTTCCTCAAGTTTCGGTCTATCCGCAGGAAGGTGAAGATTACATCTACCTCTACGGGACTCTCATGAAGAGGATCAGTTCAATCGAAGGAGTTACTGCGTTTTCTCCTTTCCTTACGGGACAGGCTTCTTTCAGGTTCAAGGGCAATTCCCTCAATGCCGAGCTTAAAGGTGTGGTTCCTTTACAGGAAAATGAAATCAGCGCTATTGAAGAAGATATTGTTGAAGGCAGTTTCCGGGAACTCGAGTTTTCAAGAAATACGGTGGTTATCGGCTCAAAGCTGGCAGATAAACTTGAAGTTAATTTGGGGGACTCCATAGATGTATCTTTTCCGAACGCAAATCCTCTTTCTCTTAGAATTGTGGGGATCTTTCATACGGGCTCCCCTCTAGACGAGTCCCTGACCTACACCTCCCTGGATACTGCCCAGCAATTCTATGATGTCCCGGATGTGGTTAATGGCATTTCAGTCCGGCTCAGGGATTTTAATACGGACCGGGAAATCGCAACCGAGATAGAGAAAACCGGTTATAAGGCAAAAGGTTGGACCGAGACAAACCCTGCGATTCTCCGTACCATTGCTATCGAGGGCACTTCAAACAAGGTTGTATATGGTCTTATTATTGTCATAGCCTCTTTTGGCGTGGTCAGTACCCTGAACCTTTCGGTTATCGGCGCAACAGGCCAGATAGGCATGCTCCGCGCCATGGGTGCCCCGGTCTCAAGCATCCAGAGGATCTTCATTCTCCAGAGCGGGATTCTCGGCCTGCTGGGCGCCCTTGTCGGTACTTTTGCAGGAGTTCTTATAGCCCTGGCAATAGGTGGGTATGAAATCCCGGCAGCTTCTTCAGATGTCTACGGGGGTATTTCCTTTATCCCGATTGTTGTCCGCGCTCAGGACATCGTGTTAATTATTGCCGCCGTTTTCCTTCTGAACCTGATTACCGGAATTTATCCTGCGCGACAGGCTGCGAAGCTGGACCCTGTAAAAGCAATAAGCACAAGGTGAAAATACGGAAGATTTGATTTTTCTGGAGATTTGGTTTGTACAGTTAAATGGGAATATACCCTGCAGGAAATAAAACTTAAAAAATGCAAAACTTAGTAAAATAAGAAGTATAGATAAATAAGCGTATAAATACTTGAATATGTGTATTCTATTAAGGTAATGAGCTCTATTAAAATAGTAATTTTTTCCGGCTTTTCATCATTTCATTCCAAATAATTTATGAGGGGAAAATAATTAGTGATGCTCTTAAAATTATAGTTGTCATTAAACATTTCAATGTGAGCTAATATGTCGCCTGTGTTGAAATTTCAATGCCGGTAATTATATATCTTTTTTGAAGAATTATTACTTGCTTCGTAAGGCATAGCGAACAAAAAACCTTGTGCAGGAATTCTCAGCAACTGATCATTGCATGGGAATTCTCCTTTCCTATTTTTACCCTCTTCAGCCTGAAAGCACTTTTTTACATATGTCGTTTACATATGTCGATATGTCTTTTCTTCTTTGCACCTTTTCTCCTTCTTTGCTCCCTTACTTTGGGGGTTCTTAGAAGAGGTCAAAAAACATTTTCGTAACTTTCAGTTTTTCAGGAGAATTTCGAAAACTATATTTATGCGGGCATTGTATGTTATATGCTACCTTGTAGCACAGAGCGAACATTTGAGTGGGGGGATTCCTGCAACTGATCACTGCATAAAGGGAATTCCCTTTTATTTTCTTTTGAGATATATGTTTTTTGATTTACCAGGAGTTCTTAAAGTTTATTGTCCGAGTACTTTATCGAAATTCCAAAAATTGTCATGTCCGTCGAAATATATAACTACAGTCTCTGAAATGCCTCTTTAAAACCTTCCGGATATCGCTGCTTCTGACACCGGATACAAATAGTTATATTCTTTGATAGATAATTTTACTTTAATGAATGATAGCAAAGAATACCAGCTTTATCTTGAAGCTCTTGACGAAGAGAATTCTGCGTGGAAGAGAAGGACGGCTGTAAAGAGGCTCAGTGAGTTCAAAACCGAAGAGTCCCTCTACTACCTGAACGAGCTTATTGTTGATAGGTATTGCCTGGTTCCGGACTGGCTTAAAAGGGTTGCAAGAGAATATTACGTATGCCTGTGCCTTGAGTTTCTCTAAAAACTTAATTTTCTGACAAGCTGATTCCCTCAGGCTGTATCCTCTCTCACCACGAGTGTTGTAGCAGACATCTCGTGAAAACTTGAGTAAAAACAGTGCTGTTAATGCGTGCTTAATTCCCTTTTGTTTGTATTCTTGCCGATTTTTTCTATCATTTTAGTACTTGTCCTTTTCATATTATTATTTTATGGCTTTTATATTTTCTCCTTTTTAGTAAGACCGCTCTCCTGCGTCGAGTGTGACAAAAACGACTCAGTATAGGGAATAAGGTTTTACGGGTTAAATAAATCGTAATTTAGTTTTCTTGAGCTAAACTGACTACTAAAAACCAAAAAGTAGTCCTCTTGAGCGCAGCGAAAAGGACCGCGTACTGCAGAGCCGCAACTCTGCCGTGACAAAAACGACATGATAAGGCGAATAAGGTTGTACGAGTCAAAGATTGTAATTGAGTCCTCTTGAGCAAAGCTCACTGCTAAAATCTATAAATCAGTCCTCTTGAGCGCAGCGAAAAGGACCGCGTACTGCAGAGCCGCAACTCTGCCGTGACAAAAACGACATGATAAGGCGAATAAGGTTGTACGAGTCAAAGATTGTAATTGAGTCCTCTTGAGCAAAGCTCACTGCTAAAATCTATAAATCAGTCCTCTTGAGCGCAGCGAAAAGGACCGCGTACTCCCGAGGCGCAATTCGGGCGTGACAAAAACAACACGGTACGGCGAATAAGGTTGCACGGATCAGAGATATCTGTAATTGAATCCTCTTAAGCGAAGTTAACTGCTACAATCCATAAATTAGTCCGCTTGAGCGAGAGAAAATTAACCAGCAATTTGTAATTTCAAAAAACAGGTTTTCTAAGAGGTATCATCTGGTTTTCAAAATCAAAAACTATAAATTTATTTAATACTTAGAAGGCTGTACATACTTGAAGCATATATTTCAATAATCCTTATTATTTTATAAGATCTTAAAAATCGGCACGCTTAAAGCTATAGAGATCCCATTTAATAATGCATTCTCATCTCTGGTTACTTTAATGAATTAAAATCACTTATTTCCGTTAGAAAATGTAGTTACTGCTTAATTTTGTTACATTCAGGTTTCTAGAAGTATTAACAACTCTTAAAAAGGATAACTTGTAAAGAATACTTTGAAATGAATAATTTGAAATGACAATTTGCTGGTGAATTATCTTAGGAGGGACTGTCTTTATGCGTAAGGATACTGAAAAAATTTTGGGAGGGCCGGCAACAATCTTGCTGGTTGTTGGAATATTGTTAAGTACTATTCTCTTCTATTTTATGTTCAAATTTGCTGATGAAGAGAATCTTTTCATGGTTATCTTAACTACGTTATTGATATCCATAATTGCAATAGCTATTGCAAAGGGTCTTGTTTCTATGAATAAGCCCAAATAATTAAACTCCAATGTGTGTACTTCTTTTTATTAATGAACCCCCTTTTTACTCTTCTTTTGGCATGAAAGTACTGTGTGTACTTTCATTTTTTGTGTATGTTATTAGAAGAATATCATGTGCGTTTTTGATTTAATGAGTGATTATTCAAATCATATTCTGTTTTTCAGTTGGATGATTCGGTCACAAATTCCACTAAACGAAGATTTCAAATGGGAACAGGTATACTAAACTGAAGATCTGAAAAAAAAAGGTTATGGAATGCAAAAACGGGCATATTTACTGATTGCTGCAGGTGCGGTCCTGTGGGGTACGATAGGGATTTTTGTTCGAGGGCTCTACGGGTTTGGATTCTCCCCTCTTCAGGTTGTAACCCTGCGGGTTTTTTCAGCGGCTGTTATCATGTTGATCTACCTTCTTTTTACCAGGCCGGAACTACTGAAAATAAAGGTTCGAGATTCTCTTTATTTTGTGGGGACAGGCATCTTCAGCCTTGCTTTCTTTAACCTCTGCTATTTTTCCACAATCAGGGAAACATCAATTGCAATTGCGGTTACTCTGCTCTACACAGCTCCTGCATTTGTTGCAGTCCTTTCCAGGGTTTTCTTCAGGGAAAGCCTGGGGGCAAAAAAACTTTGTTCTCTGGGGCTAACCCTTGTAGGATGCGCTTTTGTGACCGGATATCTTCCAGGGCTCGGGGATTCTCTTTCCATTTCCTGGTCTGGGATTCTCACAGGATTAGGGGCGGGTTTCGGATATGCCCTTTACAGTATCTTTGGAAAAGCTGCCCTTAAAAAGTACCATACAATGACAATTGCAGCTTATACTTTCATTTTTGCAAGCCTTGCCCTCCTGCCTTTCAGCAACTTTGAAAATTCTGTAGGAGCTTTTTCTACGGGTAATTTCTGGATCTACCTTGCAGGACTGGGCTTTTTTCCCACCGTACTTGCCTACCTGCTGTACACAAAAGGGCTTGAAGAAGTCGAATCAAGCCGGGCATCCATAGTAGCAACAGTAGAGCCGGTAGTGGCTACCCTTACAGGTTTTTTCTTTTTCAGGGAAATGCTATCAGGCTGGCAGCTAACAGGGATTCTGCTTGTACTTGCGGCAGTTATACTGATACAGGAAAGAAAATGAACCCCTTTTCTTTTATTTATTCTTCCTGCAGTCTTTCTTCCTGAGATTCTCTTCTGCTTCCAAAAGGTTTTATGGAACTAATTAAAATAATATGAAGGTTAATATGTTACCTCAGTTTAGTACTATAGTCTGATATCTTACATGGTCTATAGTCTGATATTTTACATGGTCTGATATCTTACCTGAGACCTGCTATATCTGCTCTTAATTTCCATATTTTTTCAGACTTTCTGCTGGCTTCCGGGGTTTGAAAACCAGCAGAGAGTCTAATTCAGGCGAAATAAATTACAATTACAAAGTCACAATTATATTGAGAATGAAAAGGATGGTGTTTAATTAATGCAGTTGAAGCTGGAACATTTTGACATAAAAATAGGGCAGCACAAAGCATTATTTAATGTTGCCGATGCGAAGGAGCTGGGAATTAATCCGGGGGATAGGGTCCGCATCCGTGGGCACCAGAGCCTTTCTGCTATTGTAGACACTACCGAGGATATGGTTCCCCCGGGAACGCTGGGAGTTTTTTCGGAAGTTTATGATCACTTCAAGGACTGGGATAAGCCGGTAGAGGTTGTCCCGGCATTCCGCTCAAAATCTGCAAGCGTTATCAAGAAGATGATGGACAAAAAACCTGTTGTTCAGGACGAAATTAAATTGCTTGTAAACGACATCGTGGAGGAAAACCTCAGTGATGTCGAACTTTCGGCTTTTATAACATCTTCTTATATCCACGGGATGACTGATGATGAAGTTGAATGGCTGACAAGGGCTATGATCGATACTGGAGACAAGATCGAATTTGATACTCATCCGATCATGGACAAGCACTCTATAGGAGGAGTGCCCGGAAACAAGATTTCTCTCCTCGTAGTCCCTATCATCGCTGCAAACGGGCTGCTTATCCCTAAGACAAGTTCCAGAGCAATCACAGGTGCCGGAGGCACTGCAGACCTCATGGAAGTGCTCTGTCCCGTTGCGTTCACTTCTCAGGAAGTTAAGGAGATAACCGAAAAAGTGGGAGGCGCTCTTGTCTGGGGTGGAGCCACCAATATTGCTCCTGCGGATGACAAGCTCATCAGGGTTGAGTACCCCCTATCCATTGATCCTTACTGCCAGATGCTTGCCTCAATCATGGCAAAAAAAGGAGCTATAGGAGCCGATAATGTGGTAATGGACATCCCCATCGGGCCAAGCACGAAGGTTCCCACTGTTCAGGAAGGGCAGAAACTGGCAAGAGACCTTATTAACCTCGGGCACAGGCTCGGAATGAATGTCGAGTGTGCCATTACCTACGGCTCATCTCCCATCGGAAGAAAAGTGGGTCCGGCGCTGGAGGTCAGGGAAGCCCTGAAAGTTCTGGAAAGCATGGAAGGTCCGAACAGCCTCATTGAAAAGAGCGCTGCACTTGCTGGTATTCTTCTTGAAATGGGAGGGGCGGCTCCAAGGGACCGCGGAAAAGAAATTGCACTGGAAACGCTCAGGAGCGGAAAAGCCCTTGAAAAGATGAGACAGATCATTGAAGCCCAGGGAGGAGACCCGAATATTAAATCCGAAGATATACAGGTGGGGCAGTACACTGCTGACATTCATGCTTCTACAGACGGATATGTTATTGAGTTTGACAATAAATGGATAATCGAAATTGCCAGGCTTGCAGGGGCTCCGAATGACAAGGGAGCCGGGCTCGCTCTCCATAAAAAAATGGGAGAGCAAGTTAAAAAAGGAGATGCGATTCTTACTATTTATGCTGAAAAAGAGTTCAAGCTCGATATCGCATTGACAACAGCCCAGAGAACGAATCCGATAATAGTCGAAGGCATGCTTCTGGAAAGAATCCCGGGAACTTATGGGTTCCAGTGATACCCATATTTTTTCCTTTTTTCCTTTTTTCCTTTTTTCCTTTTTTCCTTTTTTCCTTTTTTCTCTGTTTCAGTGAAACTTCAGTGAAACCCTTTAATACCTTGTCAGGGTTTTAGCCGAGCATGAAGAGGATTGTATTACTGCGCCTGGGGCACCGCCCTGAGAGGGATAAGAGAATTACCACCCATGTTGGCTTAACTGCCAGGCTGCTGGGAGCTGAAGGCATGCTTCTTGCTTCTGATGACCGGGGGATTGTGCAGAGCCTCGAAGATGTGGTTGGGCGCTGGGGTGGGCATTTCTACATTAAAAATAACGTTAACTTCAAGCAGGAAATAAGAAACTGGAAAGAAGAAGGTGGAAAAGTCTGCCATCTTTCCATGTACGGGGTCAACCTGCCAGATGTTACTGACGAACTCAAAAAATGCGATAAGCTCATGATCGTTGTAGGCGCAGAAAAAGTCCCACCCGAAATTTACCAGCTCGCTGACTGGAACGTAGCTGTGGGCAGCCAGCCCCATTCAGAAGTTGCGGCAGTTGCAATCACAATGGATAGGATCGCTGAGGGAGAGCCGCTTGAAAAAGAGTTTCCGGGTTCTGAACTGACAATTGTCCCGGCTGAAAGAGGCAAACACGTAATCGAAAACATCAGGGATTAAACCTGAATATAAATTATCCTGGATATAAATTATCCTGGATATAAATTATTCTGGATATAAATTATCCTGGATATAAATTATCCTGGATATAAATTATCTTGGAGATATTATCCTGGATATAAATTATCTTGGAGATATTATCCTGGATATAAATTATCCTGGATATAAATTATCCTGGATATAAATTATCTTGGAGATATTATCCTGGATATAAATTATCTTGGAGATATTATCCTGGATATAAATTATCCTGGAGATAAAGTAATAGAGTTATTTAATCCTGGAGTTCTTTCAGGTCCCTGGTCCGGATTGATCAAACTCGTAATCTTCCATCTCCTGTTCCCTTATCCTTTCCCTGAGCAGGTCAAGCACTTCTTCATCCGAAACATCATACCAGTTTTCATAAGCCTGAGCAACTGCCCTGAAATAGACAGGTATATCGAATACAACGAGTTCATAGGCTTCTTTTGCTATCGCATCCGCTACCTCTCTCCCTGCCACAGGTACAGCAACCACAATTTTTCCCGCTTTCCGGGCTCTGCAGAGTTCAATGGCTGCCCGAATGGTAGAGCCCATAGCAATCCCGTCATCAATAAGAATCACGGTTCTTCCTGTAAGCTCAGGCAGGGGATTTCCCCCTCTTAGAGTATTTACACGCCTTTTTACCTCAGCAATCTGTTCCTGTTTGATCTTTTCAATAGTTTCCCTGGCGAGCCAGTAACCGGCATTTTCAATAATAAAGGTGCTCCCGTTCTCAGTTATTGCTCCGAAGCCGGCTTCAGGGTTGTCAGGAAAAGGCAGTTTCTTTGCAATTAGAAGGGAGAAATCTGCTCCCAGTTTCTTTGAAACCTGCAATCCCACTTCCACTCCTCCGCGCGGAATTGCGAGGACGAAAGGATTTTCAGCCCTGTACTTTTCAAGAGCTTGAGCCAGTTTATCTCCTGCATCTTTACGGTTTTTGAACATACTTCCTCCTAAGCTTCCCCCTAATTTCCTGAGTTCGTCCCTCAAATACCCCATTAAATTAAACAACCCTTACAGATGGGCTGTAGACCTCAACTGAAGAGCCTGAAGGGAGAATAGTTTCCGGAATACAGAGGGCCCCTTGCAATATCTTTCGGTTTGAGGTTCGTCTCCTCGGAGTATATGGTGTGGTACAGCCAGCCGGGTGTCCACACCTGCTGGGCAGACTGCATATACCTGCAGCCCCCCTCCGACCTCGTAGGCAAGAGCTTCTGTCAGGCCTATATTCGCAAATTTTGAGGCGCAGTAAACCGAAATGAATAAAGAACTGGATGAAAAAATAAACCCTAATAAATTCATAAACCCTCAGCAGGAAACCCCTGAGTCTTTAATCTGGACTGTGTGAACTATGTTGGTGGGTCCCGAGCAATCAAAGCAGCGGGATCGGTGGGGAATAGACCTCAATGACTGAGCCTGAAATGATGTTTGACTCCGGAAGAGCCAGTTCCAAAACTTTTTCAGCGACATGTTCCGGTTTAAGCACGGGCTTTTCCGGAAACATTGAGTGGTACATCTCCGTGTCCACTGCACCAGGACAGACGGAATAGACCATCACCCTTCCGCTCAACTCGGAAGCCAGGGCTTCGGTCATACCGTTTACCGCAAACTTCGAGGCACAGTAGGCAGAAAGGTCTGAAAGCCCATGCTTGCCTGCTCCCGAGGAGATATTAATAATCTTACCGTTTTCGCTTTTTTCAAGATAAGGCACGGCGTGTTTCGTGCAGAGGAAAGTTCCCTTCACGTTTGTATCCATCATCTCATCGTATTCTTCAATAGAGGTCTCCTCTATGGGGTTCATGTGTGCAATCCCCGCATTGTTAACGAGGATATCAATTCTTTCACACTTCTCAATGGTCTTCAGGATCATACCCTCAACTTCCGCTTCATTCCTCACATCTGCCAGGACCTCAAGGGATCTGCTCCCTATGTTTTTGACCATTCTTGCAGTTTCTTCGATTTCTTCCCTATGTCTTGCTACAATGACAATATTTGCTCCCTCTTTTGCCAGCGACAGGCAGACCGCCCGTCCGATCCCTCTGCCCCCTCCAGTTACGATTGCTGTTTGGCCTTTTAAGCTCATCATAGGTATCACCTTTACCTGAATATTTTATAAAGTTGTTTTTATTTAATCTCAAATTTAATAATCGGATCAGAGGAAGCATATACTTTTGGAAACATAGTTCCATAATAAGGTTCAGGAATAAATTTCTCTTTCAAACTTAATTTTTGGCGAGATATTCTTTCACACCCGTTTTCAGGGTATTTTTCTATCGATTAACTTGCCTGCCTTGAAAAAAAGCCCTGAATTTCTCCGAAGCCCTGGCTGAGTCCCTGATGGCAGGAAGATGAAAGTTAGAGCTGCCGGTTCAATCCATATATTCTTCAGGTTCACTCCAGATATTCTTCATCAAGATAGCAGTACTTCCAGCTTTCTCCGGGCTGGTAAGATTGAATTATAGGGTGTCCTGTCTCCTTGAAATGCTTTGTTGCGTGTTTGTTTTTCGAACTGTCACAGCACCCCACATGCCCGCAGGTCAGGCAGATCCTCAAATGCACCCAACTGTCTCCGCTTTTCAGGCATTCCTCACAACCTTTTGAGCCCGGTTCTACATCCTTTATTTTAATCGTATCCCTGTGTTCACAAACCATAACTTTTCCTCCTAACACTTTCTTACACTTTTATTCCCGCTTTTCTCCCATTTTTGTCCATATTTTATTCCCTTTTTTCCCTGTTTTTTATTGGATTTTTTTCTCTTTTTACTCCAGACTTTTATCCCTGTTTTATTCTCTTTTCTTCTCAATGCTTATTCTAAATTCAGGTCATATTCAGATCATATTCAGATCATATTCAGATCATATTCAGATCATATTCAGGTCACAGTCACCTTACTGAATCTCCACCTTGCAATAAGAAACATTATTCCCGCAAAAGCCAGCAGGGCAAGGAAAGAAACAAGGATTTCACTCTGGGTGTAAACGTAATGGATACCTATTGCCGAGAAATCATTCCCTATTGCAAAATACCTGATCCCGTTTACAAGATGGGTAAGGGGATTGATTGTGGACAGGGCCCGAAGCAGAGGGGGAAAAGAGCTTACAGGATAGAGAGCGTTGCTCGTGAAAAAGAAGGGCATGGTAAGCAGGGTTATCACTGCCTGCATCCCTTCCGGGCTTTCCATGCTTATGGCGATTGCAGCCGAGAGGAAGAGGAAGCCCAGGGAAAATACCCCGACAAAAAGCATGATCCCGAGCAGGGAAACGAGAAGCTGCATCAGGCTGTAGCCTTCAAAAAACTGGACCCCGAGCAGAAGTCCGAATCCCAGGATAACGGATGCCTGGATAAAAGACTTGGTCATGCCTGAAAGCCCTATCCCTATAATGATATGGATTCTTGGGATAGGGCTTGAAAGGGTTTCCCGCATAAGCCCCCAGTTTTTATCAAAGAGCAGCACGGTGCCCCCGAAGAGGCTGGTAAAAAGCGTGGTCATGGCTATCACGCCTGCCCCTATGAAGGTCAGGTAATCCACAGCCCTTATCCCGGGAAGGACCGGGAGAGTTGCGGTCAACCGATCAAAGTTGTTGGACATCGCAATTCCGAAAAAGGCAAGCCAGAGAGCAGGCTGGACAAGAGATGCAAACAGGAGAGTCCTGAACCTGACAAACCTGAGCATGTCCCGCCAGTAGATGGTAAGAAACCCCGTGTTCATCTTTAACGCCTCCCGGCCCGCATGATTGCCACCGACCCCTTCTCTGCCCCCTCGTCCCTTAACTCCCTGCCGGTGTAGTGGACAAAAACATCATCCATTGAAGGTTTTTTGAGGTTTACAGCCTTAACTCTGACCCCCCCGTTTCGAAGAATATCCATGATCTCAGGCAGCAGATAGGTACCGTCCACATTGACCATGACAACTATTCCTTTTGTTTTTTCCCTGATCCCTCTCACGCTGGAAAGCTCTTTGAGCAAACCTGAAGCAGCAGCATTGTCGCTGGTTTCCAGATATATAAGGTCCTCGCCAAGGGCATTTTTTAACTCCCAGGGCTTGCCCGTGACAATGATTTCCCCGTGGTCTATGATGCTGATCCTGTCACTGAGCTGGTCGGCTTCGTCCATGTAGTGAGTGGTCAGGAAGATGGTTGTACCCTGCTTGTTTATATCCCTCATGTAATCCCAGATCCTTATCCGGGTCTGGGGGTCAAGCCCTATTGTCGGCTCGTCCATAAAAAGCACTTTTGGACGGGTCATAAGCCCCCTTGCAATCTCAAGCCTGCGCTTCATCCCGCCGCTGAGGTGTTTTGTCAGGGTATCCCGCTTTCCTTCAAGCTCGACCAGTTTCATCAGCTCTTCAATACGTTCCTGCCTTTCAGTTTTCGGCATGGAATAGAGCCTGCCATGGTATTCCAGAATCTCCCTCACAGTCATATCCCTATCAAGGGTCAGCTCCTGAAAGACAATTCCTATGGATTCCCTTATCTTTTCAGGATCGGTTTTCACATCAAACCCTGCAATCCTTGCGCTCCCTTTCTGGATTGGCAGGAGGGTGGTCAGAATATTGATTACCGTACTCTTTCCCGCCCCATTTGGCCCGAGAAAAGAGAATATTTCCCCTTCGATGACCATAAAACTGATGTTATCGACGGCTTTCACCTTGCCGAAGGAATACTCAAGGTCATTTACCTCGATGATGCTGCCTTCCAGTGTCAGGACCCCCTTTTCCCTTTCCTTAAAAGGATTGAACCTTCAGTGATAAATAGATATTTTGCCTCCAGATCGAAAAAAGAGTAATGAGAATCCAAAAATTTGGTCTTCCACCTTTACATGTTTAATATCCCGGGTTTTGCCACCCGAATTTCGCTTCGGGAGCACGAGGTCCTTTTCGCTGCGCTCAAGAGGACTACTTGATGGATTATAGCAGTGAGCGTAATTCAAGAGACAGAATTAAAAATGTTTATGACCCGTACAACGTCATTCGCTTTATCATGTCGTTTTTGTCACGCTCGACGCAGGAGAGCGGCTTTCAGACAAAAAAGTAAGACAAAAGACTCTAAAGAAAAGCCGTAAAGTAAAAGTGAGGTGAAAAGTAGGGGGATACAGTCCGAACAGGATAAAAATATACCTGAAAAATACTCTTTTACACTTCTGCTTTTATTGATTTTTATTGCTTTTTCAAACCTCATTTTTCTTCACCTTCTTCCTTTTTTCACTTCATCTCTTTTTTCACTTCTTCCTTTTTTCACTTCTTCCTTTTTTCACTTCATCTCTTTTTTCACTTCATCTCTTTTTTCACTTCATCTCTTTTTTTTTCAGGGCCGCCAGACAAGCTGGCGGAGGCGCTTATGTTTATGTGTGAATTTAAACGAGGTTCCCAGGGTTAAGATAAGTATTCTTCGGAGAATGAAGACATTTCTGAACTCAGTTTATCCTGGATACAGTATGAATTCGCATGTTACTTTTTTGTTACTTTTTTGCGTTGCAGACTAGACAGGTTCATCCTGCAAGGAGTAGAGCAGAAAACAAAAGATTCCAGCTTCGAATATTTTGAAATACCAGCCGATTAATCAGGAACCTCCAACGTTTTGGCAAATCGTTCTCTTCATAAGCCTGGATAGAGAAAGGCAGCAAAAATTATTTGCTCTGAAGGGCAAAGATAAATCAAACAGATCAGCAGGATAATCTGTACAAACGGATGAATCGGATTATCTGTTGTTCAATTTACAAAACTTCAGGTTTGGCTGCCAGGTAATCAAAAAATAACAATGAGGAGAACTATATACGGATTACGAACAGGTTTTGAAGAAGCGTCGTTATAGTATCGAAAGAGGGTATCCCCATCCTCCTGGGGCGACGTGTGATGAAGAAGGAGTTAATTTTTCGATTTATTCCGAGCATGCCGATTATGTTGAACTCCTGCTTTTTGATAAACACGATGATCCGGAACCTGTACTTGTCCTTTCTACAAACAGAGTCGGAGAACTTACTCACCCCGGAAAAGTTGAGAGTATAGTGGAAACTTCACAGGAAATTGAAACCTCACAGGAAGTTGAAACCGCTGGGACCACAGGTATCGCCCTTAACAAAACTTTCCACTTCTGGCATGTATACATACGCGGCCTGAAGCCCGGAGTTCACTATGCTTACAGGATAGGAGGTCCTTTTGATCCCTCTGGTGGGTACCGTTTTGATGGGAGTAAAGTCCTGATAGATCCTTACTCCAGGGGAAATAATAAAGCCCTCTGGAACAGAGAGAAAGCCAGCGTGCCAGGAGACAACCTTGAGACATCCATGCGTAGTGTGGTGATAGATGCCTCCAGGTACCGGTGGGGAAATAACAGTCACATCACGGCAGAAAAAGTATATGAGATGCCCGGAGTTGGGGAGAAGCTCTCCGGCAAAAGCAGGCTGCAAGAACTGAACGAAACTATCATCTATGAGCTGCATGTAGGTGGATTCACAAGATCTCCAACTTCAGGGGTTAAGGCTCCCGGTACATTTTCAGGGATTATAGAAAAAATACCATATCTCAAAGATCTTGGCATCACTGCGGTAGAGCTGATGCCGGTCTCTGATTTTGATGATACTATAAGTCCGGAGGGAAGAAAGCACTACTGGGGCTATGATCCGGTATGTTTTTTTGCCCCACACAGCGGCTATTGTGTAAATCCTGAACGTGGAGACCACACGAAAGAATTTAGAGATCTGGTCAAAGCCCTGCATAAAGCCGGAATTGAGGTAATCCTGGACGTGGTTTTCAATCATACTGCGGAAGGGGACCATCTGGGTCCGACATTTTCTCTCAAGGGTATAGACAACAGCATTTACTATCACCTGGAACCTGACAGGCAGTACTACAGCAATTATTCGGGCTGCGGAAACACTGTAAACTGCAACCATCCGGTTTCCCAGAAGCTGATCGTAGACTGTCTGAAATACTGGGTAGAAGAGATGCACGTTGACGGTTTTCGTTTTGACCAGGGCTCTATCCTTTCACTGGATACCGATGGAAAGGTCATGAAGTATCCCCCGGTGATATGGCAGATTGAACTGGACGATGCTCTCGGATACATAAAGGTGATTGCTGAAGCCTGGGATGCGGCTGCACTCAACCAGGTCGGATACTTCCCGGGTCCCAGGTGGGCGGAATGGAACGGCTACTATAGGGATGAGATCCGCCGCTTTGTCAGAGGAGATCCCGGGCTTGCATGGAGGGTTGCAAGTCGGATTGCCGGAAGTCCGGATCTCTACCAGTTAGAATCAAGGCTCCCTATCAATAGTGTTAATTTTGTGACCTGCCATGATGGGTTTACACTTAATGACCTTGTTTCTTACAACTACAAGCACAACGAAGCCAATGGGGAAAATAACAGGGATGGGATTGATGATAACCTGAGCTGGAACTGCGGGGTTGAGGGAGAGTCCGAAGCCCCGGAGATCGAGACCTTGCGGGAACGACAGATCAAAAATTTCGCCACCATCCTTTTGATGTCTGTAGGGGTTCCGATGATTTGCATGGGGGATGAAGTCCGGCGCACTCAGAAAGGTAATAACAACGCGTACTGCCAGGACAATGAGACCGGCTGGTTTGACTGGAACCTCGTAGAAAGAAATCGCGAGATGTTCCGCTTCTGGAAATTGATGATCGATTTCCGGAAACGCCACACCACTATCCTTCGCCCCCGTTACTTTACGGGTAAGGAAAACGAGCGCAGGCTAAAAGATATTTCCTGGCATGGCTGCAAGCTCTACAGTCCGGGCTGGGACGACCCTTATGCAAGAGCCCTTTCTTTTACTATGGGAGAGCCCGGAGACGAAGAAGATATCCATGTTATGATGAACATGTACTGGGAACCCCTGGAGTTCGAGATTCCAGGACTCAGAGAAAGGAGCTGGTACCGGGCAGTAGACACCTTCCTGCCTTCTCCTCAGGATATTGCCGGAGCCGGGGAAGAAGTCCGGGTTAATGGGAACAACTACTTTGTGCAGGGAAGGAGTGTGGTTGTGCTGATTTCAAAGTGACCCTCTGAAAAAGCAGGTTACAGTGCAAAAGTCCGAATATTAGAAAAAAGTGGAATCGAAAAAAATGGAATATTTAGAGTTAGCGTGAACTATCTATTGAGTTCTTGTAAGCCTCTATGACATCCTGGACTGACTCAAAGATATGGTCTTTACCAATCATTCCGGTTATGCCGTCTTTATCCAGCTCATTCATCACAGGCGGGACTACTTCACTTAATACAAGAGTAATACCTAGTTTTTGCAGCTGGGTATATACCTTTTTGAGGGCCTCTACAGCGGTGAAATCGATATCTCCAATGTTCGTTGCAGAAATGCAAAACCATTTAAGGGATATATTTTTTTTGGCAAGTTCAATAATCTCTTCCGTGAAGCGGTTTTCGTTAGCAAAGTAGAGGTTTGAGCCAAAACGGTAGATCAACAAGCCTTCAACAGCTTGCTGCCCTTTTTCGAGTGGAATGGTCCTCATGGTACCTCCGCCTTTTGGAACAAGCAGCAGGTTAAGAGGTCGATAACTGTGGCGCAGGTGAGCTATGATCGAGAGCACAACAGCTATCACAATTCCCTGCTCGACGCCTATAACCACGACCGTCATAGCTGTTATCAGGGCGACCGCGAACTCGACAGGCCGCTGTTTGTGAAGAGCGGTCATCCCTTCGATATCGATAAGACGCAAACCAATGAGGAATACCATCGATGAAAGTACAGCTGTGGGCAAATAGGCAAATGGCCTGGTAAAGAATAACAGGACCATCAGAACAGTGAAGACCGTTGTGAGCTGGGTAAGCTGGGTACGCCCTCCGGCACTTTTGACCATTTCAGTCTTGGTTGGACTGCCGTTGACCACAAAAGTGCCTGACATCCCTGCAGCTGCATTAGCAAGGCTCAATCCGATGAGATCTACATTTTCATAAAAAGTGTCGGAAAACTTCATAGCATAAGCTCGAGACGTTGCAGCACTCTGGGCAAGGATGACAATAAAACAGGCCACTGAGAGGTTAAGGATTTTTGGCACATCAGAAAGTGGAACATGAGGAAAAGATAGATGTGGCAAACCTCCTGGAAATGTGCCAAGGATAGTAACGCTGTAAGAAGAAAGGTCTAATACCCAGCTTGCAGCAATTGCACCAATGATCGCTAATAGTGCACTGGGAAATTTATTGCTGATCCTTCCGCTAAGAACAATAATCCCGATTACAGACAACGAGACCAGGAGTGTGGGAAGATTTATGAGAGCCAGGTAATGGAACAAAGATGTGATCTTCATAGGTGTTCCATATGTTCCTTGAGGTATTCCGAAAATCCCGCTAAGCTGTGAGATAGAGATATGGATCCCGACGCCGGTGAGAAATCCTATCAGAACTGTGTGAGAGAGGAAGTCAGCGAGAAAACCCAGTTGTAGTATGCCTGCAAGCAAAAGCAAGATTGCTGCGAGTAGAGCGATCATGCTCGCGTATGCAATATATTGGGGGGATTCAGGCAGAGCCATGGTCACCAGCCCACTCGCTATAATCGCCGCAGTTGCGGAATCGGCGCCAACGACAAGATGCCGGGAGGACCCGAAAATAGCAAAGGCCAGCATTGGAAGCAGGATTGTGTAGACTCCGGTAACTAAAGGCATGCCCGCAATCCTGGTGTATCCCATAACCTCGGGGATGGCAAATGCTGCGAATGTTATCCCTGCAGCGATCTCCAGGGGTATCTGTTTAACGTTGAGGGGTAATATTCCCTGGAAGAGGGATAAGTGAAAGGATCGGCGGGGATTTTTTGCAGGGTTCATATCGCTCAAATCTCTTCATAAAAAGGAAATTCTAGATTCATCTATTGTTTTTCAATCATAATTCATCTATTGATTTTACTTTTATTCCTTCAACAAACTTCTGGTCATTTCACTGAAGAACCTTTTATTTTATTTGTCCACAGTGCATTTTTTGAGCACGTCATGAGCTATACGATTTTGAGTCAAAATTTATATTCATCAGGGACAATAATATAGATTGGTTTTGTAGCGTTCTTAAATGAACCAGAATCTAAAAGGAGGAGTGAAATGATAGAAATTATACAGGGTCTGCCGGAAAACATTGTGGCGGTTATTGCAAGTGGAAAGGTAACGGGAGAAGATTATGAAAAGGTGTTAATCCCTGCTATTGAGGATAAAATACGAAAGTACGGGAAGATTCGTATGATCTATCAATTGGGCTCGGATTTCACGGGTTTTACCTCTGATGCCATGTGGGACGATGCCAGGGTTGGCATATGGCACCTCACTGCATTTGAAAAAGTCGCAGTTGTCTCCGACGTGAACTGGATAATTGATGCAGTTAAAATATTTAAGTTTGTCATTCCCTGTCCGGTGAAAACCTTCAGAAATGAAGAGTTTCCTGAAGCAAAGACCTGGATCATTGAATGATCCTCCACAGATACCATAATTCGCTTTGTTCTATTTGATTTGTTCTGGTGAGTTTGCAGTTTCCTCTTTTGTGTACGGTTTTTCAGTAACTGAACCCCAGAACCCGGAATTGAAAATATAGAGAATTAAAAAAGAAAAATAAAGATTTCATGGGTTTTACGCTTCTTCCTATAAACCTGATCTCTCATTCTTTTTTTATCTGGAGTACCCTGTTTGCTCAGATTCTATCCTTATATGAAATTTTAAAATGGTAGTAAGGGTCAGAAATGTCATTCCTGACCCGATCATGTTTTCTGATAGCTTTCCGGTTTTTTGTTCCAGGACACTGGCGCATTTCCAAGCTGTGTCCCTAAATCTATGAAATACTCGTTATTGTAGTAATACCAGATTTCCACAGCCGGGTACTCACTTTTGAGGTATTCCTCATAGTCGATATCCGAGGAATTCGCAGGTATCAGTTTTGAACTGTCATCATCATAGTAAGGGCCGTCAGTAGGGTCCAGGGGGAACCATTCTCCATTCTCGCAAACCTCTACCCAGGCATGCCCGCCGCTAACATCTCCGAAATCGACTTTCCCTATGGCAACCCTCACTGTACTCTCGTTGTATTCTTCTGAAGCTATCAGAAGGGAAGCCAGAGCATTTGCCTGTTCCTCACAGTCACTGGCAGGTTCACCATATAACGGGTTGCTGGAATAAGCAGGAGTTTCTTCCAGGAACTCAGTTGGGGTAAGCCACTTTTCCTCAGCATTATTCAGAGTTTCGTCTGATACCCAGGTCCAGGAGAGAGCTGCTTCATAAATCTCGCACTTATCATCAAGATTATTTTCTTTGAGGTAAGAGTTTACAGCTTCAGCATCCGGGGTGACATATGTCTGATAGTTCGATGTTGTCTGGTAATTCGGTGTTATATTTTCCTGTTGCAGTGTATGTTCTTCCATGAAATTATTCAATTCTTCTCTGTCAGGGATTCCTTTTCTAACAGGCTTTTCTCTGGCCATGCAAGGATGCAAATGATCCGGTTTTTCCCTCATGAAAGCTGGCTGGCGATTTTGCATCATAGCTGGCTGGCGATTTTGCATCGTATCTACTTCCCTGGCAGATAGGTTGAGTCCCAGGTTCCAGTTTCTAACAGTATAACTTATATTCTCAATAATATCTATCAAGTTGAAGTACCAGCTTCCCAAAATCTGGCTTTCAATGGATGTACGGTAAGAATTAATATTTGCAGTGGTCTCACTGGAAGGAACATTGCTGGAAGTAGCATTGCTGGAAGTAGCATTGCTGGAAGTAGCATTGCTGGAAGTAGCATTGCTGGAAGTAGCATTGCTGGAAGTAGCCTCATGGAAATCGGTAGTGAAACTGGTTTCCGGACTAATTCCGGAATTTCCTGCTCTCAGGTTTTCGCAGGCACAGACAGATACAGCCAGTATAAAGGCAACCAGCAAAATTATACCAATTCTTTTCATTCTGTTACCTACCATCCTGCTTTTCCCCTTTTTCTCCTTTTTTCTATCTTCTGATATTGATTTCTGATATTGATTTTTCTTATTTCGTCATGCGAAGTTCATTTTTCCTTTCGATGGTTTTAGATTTTTACGGGCTCGCAGAGCTTGGTTTATACAGTTTAGAAACCCCCTCATAATGCCTGTACAATTCTCTTCCCCAACGCAGAGCTCCATCTCCGGAACATATAATGAACTGACTGCTCAGTTTCCCACTATTCAGAAAAAGTCCTGTTGCCATAAACCAGTCTGTCACCACAAAGATAGGCAGGTTCACATTCCTGCTGCAAACAAACAGTTTCGTATTTTCAGCTTCCATAATTTTTTCTGTTTCGGCAGGGAAGTCATTGAATAATTTTTCAGCTATAGGCTCTGTCACACATAAAGAGAGCTTCAAGCCTTTTTTTGCAAATTCTGAATAAAGGAACAGGATTTTCGGATGCAAACAGGAGAAGAAAACCGAAATTTCCTCTGACATTCTTAAATTCTCCATAATTTCCGGAGGGATTTCGAACATATGCGCTGTATCAGATTCGATCAGTTCAAACCTGCCCAGCTCTTCGAGCCTTCTCAACAAAAAGTCGGGCACAGGGTTCAGGTCCTGTTTCTTCCAGTAATCCATATTTTCTTCAAAGAAAGTCAGTGAATCCAGAAATCCTTTCATATTCTCAATTATCGGTATTGCTATACCCGATAACTTATATTCTCCCCCTTCTTTCTCAAGAAACCCGGAATCTAACAGTTTTTTTATATGGAACCTTAATGAAGCAGAACTTATGTCAAGTAAATTTTCAATTTCCTCAAAATTTCCTGGTTTCTTTTCTATAAGTAAGAGTATATCTCTCCTTTTTTCAGAGAGAATTGCTAGGTCAATAAAATTCATTTTATCCCATTTCCGGCTTTCATTCCCTGATTTTTCCCTGGCAAAAAAATTAAGAAAGGTTTTGTCCTTTCTTTTACATTCCTATCTTCCCGGTTATTCATACCTCAATGCGTCTACTGGCTTTAGTTTTGAAGCCCTGTAAGCCGGGACTACTCCTGAAGCCACACCTATTACGACTGCCAGGATCAGCCCGAAAGCCATCAGGTCAGGGGAGAGAGATGAGCTCGAGCTTCCTGCCCCCCTCATCAGGGTCACGCCCAGGTAGGGGAAGAGAGTGGAAACAAACCCTCCGAGAATTACTCCAAGGATACCGCCAACAAGACCCACCATTGCGGAGTTAAAGAGGAAAATCATAAGGATGTCCCTGTTTTTCGCCCCGATGGCTTTCATAGTCCCTATCTCTTTTGTCTTTTCAAGGACAGAGGTAAACATAGTGTTTGCAATACCCACGGCTCCTACCAGGAGGGACACGGCTGCAATAGCTCCGAGGAAGAGGGTCATGGAATCCGTCATTTCGGTAACAGATTCAGCCATAGACTTTGAAGCTGTCACGGAAAAGTCCCTGTCATCATCCCGGATAATGTGCCTTGAAACCATGAGCTTGTCCACGATATCTTCCATCAGCCCATCCACCAGGTCTTCGCTCCTGGCTTTTACTGTGATGGAATCGAAGACATTGTCTTCTGCGTCGTCAATCAGGTTTACTGCTCCATCAATTGGCATGTAAATGCTTCTATCCCCACCACCGCCTTCCTCTGCAAGGATTCCGACGACGCGCACTGCTTTACCATTGATTGTTAGTACCTGGTTCACACCTATGTCCTGGTCGTAAACTCCACTGGCAACGCCGCTTCCAATAACTGCCGCATACTTATCAGACGGCTCAAGCAATCTTCCTGACTGCGTTTCTAGGGTAGTCATGTACTTCCAGACCTGAGGGTCCACACCTGTGATTGGGAGAGTTGCATTTTGCGCTGCATAAATCACGGGTTCGCTGCCGGAAATCTGACCGGCGATATACTCTACACCTTCAAGGCCCTGGAGCGCATCAATATCATCATCCGTTAATTCGACATCTGTTGTCGTACCACCTCCTCCTCCGTGATCCCCGGGTCCGGGCATATTGGATGAGGCTTTAGTAAACCCTGGAGATATGGTTATTATTGTCAGGTCCATCTCGGCAAGCCTGCTCTGTACCTGCTCCTGCATGGCATCCCCGAGGGAGAGGATGCCAACAACAGACCCGATTCCTATAACTATCCCGATAATGGTCAACCAGCTTCTCAGTTTGCTGTGCAGAAGCATGTTAAGGCCCATTTTCAGATAGGTTGAATTTCTCATATTGCATCCTTCCGTTCTCTATGGATGTTTATTTTTCAGTCTCACTGAGCTTTAAGGTCGGATTTCTGTTCTTCAGACCTCTTGTTTCCGGATTTTTTTTCTTTCCTTGCCAGTATCTTTTCCTGTATCTTCTTCCGGTACACGAATACTCCACCTGCAAGCACTATTAACACGATATAGGGCAGGTAGGAACTCAGGCCGTTGCTACTTCTAGATGCCCCTGGTCCGCCAGCCGCTGCAGAAGATGAGGTCATCTCGAGTTCGACTTCCTTATCTACAGTTATTCTTTCTCCTTTTGCATCCGTATATTCAATCTGGACTTTTAGCGGATTGCCTTCCGTGGAAGCAGCAGTTAAATTTTCCCCTTCAGCACTTGCTTTTGCGGTACCGGGCCCACCTGCACTACCTTCAGTCCCTGCAGCCTGTGCGCTCGCAACATCAAAGGAAGCTATTGTGTAGTCTCCTTTCTCAAGATTTCCTACAATTGTTGAGGAACTTCCCGATACCTTGTAGTTGTCCTGGTCCGGAACCGATACTTTCACGGAATATGCAATGTTGTTTCCCACGTTTGCAACTGAAAGAGAAATCTCTCCTGCATCACTTTCCGAGAAGGCTACATCGAAGTCGGTTTCTCCCCCTACGAAAACTCCTGCTGTAGTTTTGATAGTTTGTTCATTGGAGTCATAGTCTTCAAGGGAAAGGTTTATGTCAAGGGTATAAAGTCCCGGATCTGCGTTTACGTCTGCCATCACAGTATAAGTAACGTTTACGGATTCATCGGCATCCAGGTACTTGATATACTTGGTATTGTCCGAGTATACCGGGAGGATCACACCTTCCGGGTCTTTCCAGGAAACTACCATGTTTTTCAGAGGAGAAGTTCCGGTATTAGTTATGATGAACTCAAGATTTTCTTCTTTTGCGATGTCGATATTCGCCTTGTCTATGGTTACAATCTGAGCGTATTCTTTACCCCTTACATCGAGATGTACGGTTTTTGTAGTGGTGTATGTAGTTGATGAGGACCCTGACCCGCTTTTTGAAGTAGTGACGATGTCTATATCATATGTACCGGCAGATGCATTGGAGTCTGTCATCAGCTTGAATTTAAGGACCCCTCCCTCGTCGTCATCCTGCCGTGCATTCAGATAGGAGATACCTTTTTCAAGGGATTCTCCCGAAAGCTTGGTGAAAGGGTATTCTGGATTGACTGTAACAGTGATGTCTTTCAGATCATTATTTCCTACATTCTGGACGCTGACGGTAAGTTCAACAGTTTCTCCAGGGCGAGCAGAATCAGGGTTCTGGTTTGTCAGGTTCACCTGCAAGGATGAGGAATCTATATTTCCGTTTGAACCGAGTGCAGTTCCCGCTCCCAGGCATATGAATGCTGAAAGTAGCAATAAGATCGTTAGTAAAGAAAGTCTTTTCATTTTATTTCCTCAGATTCATTTTTCGTGCGTATTTCTATTTTTTCAATTTCGCCGTCTCTGATGTACACGACTCTTGTTGCGTGTTTTACAATGTCCAGGTCGTGGGTAACAATGATAATCGTCTTGCCTTCCTTTTTGTTAAGCCCGTCCAGAAAGTCCAGTATATAATCTCCAGTTTTACTGTCCAGGTTTCCAGTCGGTTCATCTGCCAGGATTATAGGCGGGTTCACAGCCAGAGAACGCGCTATAGCAACCCTTTGCCTCTGTCCGCCTGAAAGTTGAGAAGGAAGGTTTTTTCTCTTGTCCGAAAGCCCAACTATATCAAGCAGATATGCAGCCTTTTTACGGGCTAACTGTACATCTTCTTCCTGGAATTCCAGGGGCAGGAGTACGTTTTCTTCCGTACTCAACGTGGGAATAAGGTTGAAACTCTGGAATATGAAGCCAATCATCTGTCCCCTGATGCGAGCGAGCTCGGATTCAGCAAGTTCTGAGATATCACTTGAATTAAGGAAAACCGTGCCTTCTGATGGTATGTCCAGGCACCCCAGCAGGTTCATAAGTGTACTTTTACCACTTCCACTGGGACCCAGAACAACCAGGAACTCTCCTTCGTAGATCTCCAGATCTATTCCTTTGAGAGCTGCAAACTCGACTTCCCCCATCTGGTAAATTTTCCAGACATCAGTCAGTTTGATAAGTGGTTCTTTCTCGTTCCGGGTGATTCTGGCCGCTTCAGAGCTTTTGACAGAACCACTGGCTAAACTGCTGTATGGGTTGCTTTTTAGATCCACCCCTGACTCATTTCCCCCTGAATCACTTTCATCTGAATCACTTCCCAATGAACCATTCTCGGATTCATCATAGAAACTCGCAGTTCTTTCGAGCGAATCCATAATTTTTGAAGGATTTAACTTCGTTTTAAATGTCTCTATAATTTCAGTAAGTGTCATAAATTCCCTCTAAATAGCCAGTCATATCTGAGCTGAATTTTTCAGGCTGAACTGAATCTTTTCAGGGTAGCTTGAATTTGAGTAGCTTGATTTTGATCTTCTTTTTATTCGTCCGGTTTCGATCTTTCCCACTATCTTTTTCGTGTTCATTTCTGATATTCTTAGACAGAGCATCAGGTTGATAGTAGCTCATGACTTGCTTAACCATGACTTATTTAATTTAATAAATATGTAATTGTGATAATTTGTTGTGATTTAATTTTTTGTGGCCCGGTTGGACCTTAGAATGTGGCCCAATCAGACCTTATATGGTTTTATGAGGTCTCGTAGGTTAATGAGGCACCTGCGAGATGCATAGTGCCTCGTTTTCTGGGGTGTAGGGTTTCTGTTCGACTGCTCTTTTCCTCAATTCTTAAACAGGTAACACCCGGATGTTGTGGAGGGTTTCCAGTTTTCTGATTGCGAGGTATCCTTTCCAGGTGTTAGTTCCCGTTTACTCCTCTCTGATTGAAGCACCTTTTATACAGGTGCTTTGTCAGCTGACTGTTCAGGAGGGACTTGAGGCAGTCAACCCCATCATGGGCATTTAATAATAAAAGCATACTTAGCTGAAAAAAGGAAATATAAGGAATGAATTTAGCAATGAAGCTTTTCTAAGAAATTTTTGGCTAACTTAGTCTTTAAACAGCCTCTAATCAGTAATTCTGGTCTCTATAAAGGATACCCGTCTGTCAGGATTATTCGGAGTCGTACGTCAGCCTTTCCTGAGAGTTGTTTTCGATGGAATGAACCCTGGAGTTCAGATATTGTATTAGTTCCACTATTCAGTCTTAAAACATCAACCGATTAATAAGAGCCCTTTGATTTTACTAACTCATTTTTGTGAGTATCCATAAAATAGAGCTTAAAACTGGCATTTTCCTGCAGGTGTTTATAATTTCTGAAAAGAGTTACCTGATGAGATACTCTCCTTTTCTTAAAATTCTCATTTCATCCATTACTACGCATAAAAGTACTACAGCTTAAAGGATATGTTTAAATAAAACTCGAGTTCACATTTCAATGTGTATCTGGTTAATGGCCTTATTTTTGTTGGCGGACTACTGTTGCTTGTAAAGGGGGCAGACCTTTTTGTAATGTCCTCTTCCTGGATTGCTAAGAGGTTTGGGGTCTCTGAGTTTATAATAGGGCTAACTCTGGTATCGATCGGGACATCTGTGCCTGAGCTTGCCTCCTCCCTTACGGCATCCTTCGAACACGCAAACGGAATAGTTATGGGCAATGTACTCGGGTCAAACATCGCAAACATAGGACTGGTCGTGAGTACCGCTGCCCTTCTGTCCAATGTGAAGACTGAAGAGCTAATGCTTAGAAGAGACGGCTATATAATGTTATTTTCCGCCTTTCTTTTTTTACTTTTTGTTCTGGACTTCAGAATTTCAAGGATCGAAGCCTTAATTTTTCTTTTGCTATATGTTGCCTATCTTCTGTTCCTGCTTGAGAAGGTGAAAAAACACGAAGAAGATATATATTTCAAAGATTTTATGAATTATTTTTTTAAATTTGAATATATTTTTGATTTAAAAGCAAGGATTGAAACAGGTGTTAGAGGGAGAATAGATGAAAAAAGAATAAAGGAAGCCGTAAAAGAGAGCTATGAAGAAAGAGAAAGGGAAAAAGAAACTAAAACCGAAGAAGAGATTCGGATAGAGATTAAAACTTACACTGAAATTAAAGCCGAAAATGAAACCGAGATTAAAAATGAAACTGAAACCGAGATTAAAAATGAAACTGAAACTCTTTCTGAAAGCAGCCTTTTAATAGAGTTAATCAAACTGGTCGCAGGTGTTATTGCCATAATTGTTGGAGCCAGGTACTTTGTAGGGCAGTCAATATTTTTTGCCCTGCTTCTGGAGGTTCCGGAGACTCTTATCGGTATAAGCCTTGTTGCAGTCGGGACTTCTATTCCTGAGCTGATGGTAACGGTTTCTGCAGCCCGAAGCGGCTATGCGAGCATAGCTCTTGGAAACGTAATAGGATCAAATATTTCGAATACCCTTTTGATTCTGGGCTGCTCGGGGCTTGTCCATCCCCTCACAGTAACCGAAATCAGTGTCTATTACATAACGCCTTTCATGCTGCTTATCAGCGTCATGCTCCTTCTCTTCATCCGGACAGGCTGGAGGATCAAGAGGTTTGAGGGGCTTATCCTATTCCTTCTCTACTCCGGATTCATGGTTTTCATCTTCCACCTCGGGTAAGTGACCACCCTGAATTCTGGCCCGCCCGAATTGTGCCTAGGGAGTGCGCGGTCCTTTTCGCTGCGCTCAAGAGGACTGAGAACAACTTTGGTTCTATTTTTAGTTTAAAACGTCTGCCCGCAAATAATACACAGTTGCCATTATCAGACTTCATGAATAAAAGACGAATCTTTAATTATATATATCATTAAAGCAATTGAGATACTGGGCATCTGGAAAGGTCATTAAAGACTTGTTTTTAACTCTTTTTAATAACCCCCCATACCCCCCAACTCCCCAACATCCAGATGCCCAATCCCCATATTACAGATGTCTTTTCAATTCTCTTTTCAATTCTCTTTTCAATTCTCTTTTCAATTCTGGTTGTGGGACAGGAGCCGGAACAACATCATTGGTGTCTTTTACGGAGCTTGCCACGCACGAAGTGCGGCTTTCCCGTAATATCAGAAAAGAAAAAAATGAGTTTTAAGGTGTCAATGTACCGTTTTTAATAAAAAGCAAATTCCCGAAAAAATAATGCAGGATGCTTTTGACTTTAGTCATGAGATGAATGCCGTCAATTTTCTGGTATTCCTTTCATGTTTGGATTTCTCCACTCTGTTTTGGAAACGAATTTCCTCCGCAGGTAACGTACTTTCGTATCTCCCCTCGCCAATGTTGGATATGCTTGTTATGTGTAACACACCGCCCCTATCTCTCAGGACTTTTAATGCTACACGATAGAGCTACAAACTGAGGAAGCATTCGCAGGTATCATGAAATTTCCAACGTAGTCAATTAAGACTCAGGCTGGTCAACCGGGGCACTATTACATGCCTGCCAATTTAGTGACGGGGAGTTGACTGGCTTCCGTGTGTAAACCGTGTGTGAAAAAATCATTTCGTTCTTCTTTTTGTACTTTTTCGGACTGGCCCGAGCTTCGCTCGGTGAAAAGACAGGTTCAAGATAGTGAATATGGTTTTCTGGTTTTTTGGAACATCCATAACTTTATTTTTATTTTTTCAGGCGGCAGCTCCGTCTAACAAACCTTTCACAACCGTTTCCATAAGTTTCTCGCTATCTTCCATGTTTGGCCAGATACCCGACTGTTTAAACGATGCCCGGATTGATGTAGTTCCTAAAAATGAAACACTGCAAACTTCAAAATCAATGCAATTCCCTCCAGGCACCTTTTTGTGGACAATCAACGTTCATCAACAGACTTTATCAAATGGCCCAGTTGACTCACAAACTGCATAAAACATTCTGCAAAATGGTCCGGTGTGAATTTTATCTGGAACTCTCCTTCACAGTAAGCTGGTTTTGAGTCCTGCAACTCGTATTTAACGAGAGTTTCAAATCCGAAATTTGCAGGATCAATATCCGAGATTTCGTGGTGCTGGATATACGCAAGTTGTGTGAACACCTCTCCTGCATCCGACACATACAACTTATCGTCTTCCATTGTAACTACAACACTTAACCTATCCCCATTGGGGTACAGGACAGGTGTATGCACAACAACAGTATTTCTCCTGGACTCAACCTGAAAATCCGCTTCTTTTGCCAACAGCAAAAAACTATCGTTATTCAAACTATCCTTTATGTCAGATGGAAGGCATGCACATACTTTTTGTATAGTAGAAGCACACCCCACTGGTTGAAATCCAGGTGCAAATCCGCAGTATTGCGAAAACCTGTTTATACATGACATAATATTTTTTATACAGTTGCATCATATATAGATATTTCTATACGTGTGCATTTATCGACTATCTCCCAAAAAACATATGCCAAAAAAATGATCTAGTCACATGATGCCCGACACTTCCCCGGAGACTCCTTTAAAAAACAAAAGAGCAAATAATTCGATTCAATGAATATATATTTTTTAATATAATTATAATGTTTGAGTGGTTAGTGTATTGAGTTTACCACACAAAAACACCACTCAAGCTCCACAAACAGACCCTCCTACCCTGCAAACATGGACGAATGCATCTGTCCCCGAATTGCGCCTCGGGAGTACGCGGTCCTTTTCGCTGCGCTCAAGAGGTCTAACTTTTGGCGAAGTTCATTTATTTTTATTTTTCAGGCGGCAGCTCCATCTAACAAACCCTTCACAACCGTTTCCATAAGTTTCTCGCGATCTCCCCGAGACTTCCTTTGTTTAGATTCGAGTTCATCACACAAACCCATGTCTGATAGAGGGAGTTCATTTTCCCTTTCCGTTTTTATAAAAATTAATTTGTGTACCCATTCCTTTTGGTTATGGGATAGAAACCGGAGCAAAATCATTAGGTCTTTAACGGAGCTTGTCACGCACGAAGTGCGGCTTTCCCGTAAAATAAGAAAAGTAAAAAATAAGTTTTAAGGTGCCATTGTGACAGTTTTTTTATTATAGAAAGCTCACTGAATTCTGTGTGTGAAAAATATTTCTTTTTGCTTTTGCTTTTTCGGACCGGCCCGAGCTTGCGCTCGGTGAAAATACAGGTTCAAGATAGTGAATATGGTTTTTCGGGACGATTTTCACAACTCTATTTTTATATTTCGGCGGCGGCCCCTTCTAACAAACCCTTCACAACCGTTTCCATAAGTTTCTCGCTATCTTCCCGCGCCTTCCTAAGTTTTGATTCGAGTTCATCACACAAACCCATGAGCTGTTAGAGAGGATTTTACCCCCCTCTCTCCAGTTCCTGATAAATACTGCTGAACTGATCCAGTGCAACTTCAAGGTTTTCAACAATTTCTGCTGCAATCACATTAGGAGCAGGCAGGTTTTCTGAATCTTCAAGGCTTTCATCCTTGAGCCAGAAAATGTCCAGGTTGACTTTGTCCCGCTGGATGAGTTCATCATAAGTGAAGCAGCGAAAATGTTCGGTTTCAGTTCTTGCATTTATATTGTCGGGATTGTAACATTTGATGAAGTCTTCAAGGTCTTCAAAGCGGAGTGAGTTTGTTTTGAGGGTGAAGTGCATGTTGGTCCGGAGGTCGTAGATCCAGAGCTTTTCGGTCCACGGTTTGCTTCTGCCAGGCCGGTTGTCAAAGAAGAGCACGTTTGCTTTTACGCCCTGGGCATAGAAGACGCCGGTAGGCAGCCGAAGAAGGGTATGGACATTGCAGTCGTGGAGCAGGCGCTTTCTGACGATTTCCCCGGCTCCACCTTCGAAAAGCACGTTGTCAGGAAGGACAATTGCGGTTTTTCCTGTGACCTTGAGGAGGGTCCTGACGTGCTGGAGGAAATTGAGCTGCTTGTTGGAGGTGGTTGCAACGAAATCGTCCCGCTCGTAGGTCAGGGACTCCTTCCCAGCTTTCCCGCCCCCGTTTACGATTGTGATGCTGCTCTTCTTTCCGAAAGGTGGATTTGTCATGATGTAGTCGAAGCGCTCGCCAGGATCTGAGATAAGGCTGTCGTTGACGGTTATAGGACTTTCTTTTCCACCTATGCCGTGCAGGAAGAGGTTCATGACACAGAGCCGGGCGGTGTTGTCCACGATCTCCCAGCCCCGGAAGGTCTTTTCTTTGAGGAACTTCTTCTGGTCCCGGTCGAGCTGGGCTTTCCCGTATTTTTCGGGGCTTGAGATGTAGTCATGCGCTGCAAGGAAGAACCCGCCCGTCCCACAGGCAGGGTCACAGATGGTCTTTTCCGGCTCCGGTTTGAGCACGGCAACCATTGCCTTGATGAGCTGCCTGGGCGTGAAATACTGTCCTGCACCGCTTTTGGTATCCTCGGCGTTTTTCTCAAGCAGCCCTTCATAGATCTCCCCTTTCACGTCCATGTCCATCCCGGTCCACCTTTCCCCATTGATAAGCTCGATGAGCCTTTTGAGCTTCGCCGGGTCCTGGATCTTGTTCTGGGATTTTCTGAAAATGACCCCGAGCATCCCCTTTTCCTTTGCAAGGGTTTCAAGGATGTGCCTGTAGTGAATTTCAAGCTCGTCCCCGTCCTTTGAAACCAGGCTCTTCCAGTCATACCCCTCAGGAATTTCCGAGGCTGCAACCTTTGCAAAAGGCGAATTCACCTTTTCTTCCGCCATTTTCAAAAAAAGTAAATAAGTCAGCTGCTCCACATAATCTCCGTAACTTATTCCGTCGTCCCGAAGCACGTTGCAGTAGTTCCAGAGACGCTGCACGATTGTTGAGGATTCGTTGCTCATTCTATCACCAAATTCAGAAACTGCAAGCAAATTGCATAGCCCACAATCGCCCACTACTTAAAATGCATGCTTTAGCCGTTGAAGATAATTCTGCTTCACCTGAAATCATTTCTTTCAGTTGTTTCATTTTATTGTTTAAGTTTGCGCCGTCTGTGACACTGGCTCTTCGACATCTTTCACACATCAGATATTCAATTTCATTCATTAATAAAGTACATTTTACCCAAATTTTTTTACGTTCTTCTACCAGTGGATAATAGTCCAAATGAAGGATTTTTATTGTTGTTTCAACACGCAAATATTCCCATGATTCTTTTGGAGATGCTGGAAATGGATTTCCAGAATCATCAAAAGTTAAAAGTGGAGGATCATGTGGGTTGGTGGGATCTAAAAGATAAATAATTTCATCGCGTATATCATCTTCAGGGTTCACGGCGATGGGACTGCCTTGTCTCAGGGGGAAATAGTCTGCTTTGCCCCTTGTTTGGCCATCTTCGCCTCTATTTGGTCTGTTTCCAATACTTCCCGATATACGATAGTTTTTCCAATCAAATGCAAGCCACCAATAGCCTTCGCGGTTAGTACCATCCAATTGTTTTGCACGTTTTTTTGGACGAAAATGATCTACGTCATAAAAAGAGTATACTTCTTTTGCTTCTGAATACCAACATTTGTTGTTAGATACATTTAAAAGCCAATCTTTTATCCTTTTATCGCTCCAAAAATTATGGTCATCAATTATTTTTTCCCTCTCTTTTGGCGTTTTTGCTTCTTTTAATTGCTCAGTCAGTTCTTTAGCCTTTTCACACCACTCCGTTGGAGGATTTTTGCTTTCGATATCAATGTATCTCACTCTTTTCTTCCTCCAAAATTTTTTCAATTATTTCTTGAGCAATTAATTGTTGTTTCTTTATCTCTTCAGATGTAAGTACGGGTTTTCTAAATTCATCTCTTGATAACATTGCTTTCACAAATTTATCGTATAGCGGGTCTCTTATTGTCTTTGTAAAATCAAGTGAACCTAGCTCATCTGTGAGTTCCCGCATCTCAAGCAATTCTTCAGAGGTCAACTTAGTTTCAAAAGATTTGAGGAAAATTTCACGTTTTCTATCTAATTTCTGCTGTGTTTCAATATCTAAAGTTGTACTAAGTCCAAAAAGTTCACTGGTTAATAATGCAGCTACTCCCATTCCTTTTGGATCTACTTCTGGGTTTCTTGTTAGTATCTTATTAGATTTTTTGTCTTCTTCAAAAATAATAACTTGGTCTTTTACAAGACCACTTATAACAATAGGGTCATGTGTAGAGATAAGAATGTGACTGGTTTTGTTTTTACCAACGACTTTCTCCAGTAAATTTAGATATTCTAACTTCCACACAGGATTCAAATGAGTATCGGGTTCATCAAGCAAAAACAAAGATTCTTCGTCTTGAGTGAATTTTAGTAACCCAAGTACTGTAAGTAATTGTTGTTCTCCTTCACTTAATTCTTTGAAAATGAGTTTGCAATTAGAGCTTTCTTTCTTAACTTTTATCTGGACTTCACTAATTAGCTCTGAAATGTACGTACTTTCAAGTATTTTAAAAAAATCCGTATTACTTTCATACTTTTTTGTCAGTTCTTTAAGCTTTTCTTCATTTTGAATAAACAAATACAGATGTTCTTCCCTTTTCGTTTTGTTGTATTCTGGATAAACTGTTTCTGTATTATAAATTGGGGCTAAAGAATATTTGTAAAGTTCACTTAAGAAGCTTTGTACCACACCCTTTGCATTCCAGAAACGTTTATCCCCTTCTTTACTTTTCCAACGAGGTTTTTTGAGTACGAATAAAATAGATTCTAATCCCGAAATATCTAGGCACTGATGTAAAAAATCCCGAGAGTCTTGGTCGCCGTATAGAAAATACGAAAGTAATACGAATTGACTGTGAACGAGTCTTGCATAAAATAAGGGTCGCAGAGGTTTGTCATTATTTTTCAAAAGGTCGTCATAAAATTTCTTTTGGTGTGTATTAAAATGACTTTCTAAACGCTCGCTATTTCCTGAATAGTATGCAAAAAGATAATTTGGCAGGTACTTTCTGTTTGGTATATTCTTTTTATCAACTTGCCTGTTCTCTTCATTAAATTTTGAGAATGAAATATTTTTTCCATTAACTACTATTGCATAATTCCTTTTTTCGGGTTCTGCCTTTATACGGATTTTATTTCCTTTACAAAAGTAGTTCAGGTCATATTCAAAAACTGGAGGATTGCCTAAATCTAAATCTCGATAAATTATGACGATGGCTTCAATTAAATTGGATTTTCCCATCCCATTATGACCGATCAAAACAGTAGTCATCTGCTCTTGATCAAAGTCAATTTGAAAATCTTTTAAATTTTTAAAATCTTTTACCCAAAGCTTCTCCAGTTTCATTCACCGATCTCCAAATATACATCAATATCATTTGGGCGCCTTTCAATTATTCTGCCTTTTTCTACTTCAACTTTCAAATTCTCATAAAAATCTATAATGTCGAGCTTGGATAACTGCCAAAGTTCTTTTGGTGTTAAAGAACTATTCGATGAACTGAGTATTTCATATAACTTTATATTCTGAATATCTGCTTCTGAATTTTTCATCTCTTTTATCCCCTTTCTCTTTAATTTACTTGTAGGTTTTCTTTTTGTTTTGTTAGAAGCCTCAAGTTCGGTTTTTTCCTTATCTATTTTCTCAAGAAGGACAGAGGCAGGTTCATCATTCGGGTCCTGGGATACAAGTTTGCCTTCGAAGGCTTTTTTAAGGATAGACTGGCGCAGTTTTTCTGCCTGAATCATGGATTGGTCTATGGTTTTTTCGATCTGGTCGATGACTGAGAAACGGCGCTCTATTTCGGAGACGATTCGGTTTTGTTCGGCGAGAGGAGGAAGAGGAATCGGTAAATTTACTATTGTACTTTGGTTTATTTTTGGCATACTTCCAGCTGTGCCTGTAGCTCTTTTTTCAAAGTACTTACGTGAGAATTTGCTGTTAATCACCATGTGTAGAAAATCAACCTTGGTTTTTGGATGTACTTTCATTTTCATCATAAGGTCTGGATAAATGAAGGCATTCGAAGCTCCTTTGTAAACTGCAGCAACTCCAACATACTCAATAGTGTTTCCTCTTTGAATCAATAGGTCATTTTCTTCAAGCCATAAATGAGAATTAGCATCTATCTCTTCATCGATGTATTTAAAGCAGTCATCTCTAAATTTTCCGGAGGTAGTTGCAGTTAATGTAAGGGCTCGGACATTTGTGACATGTTTTACTGGTTTTGGAGAATAACCATTTCTAGGACCAAAAGTTAATACTTCTCCTAATCGAATCCATTTCCATGAATCAGGTAACTCAAAAAGATTTTCTTCTGTATTTATTGAAACTAATTTCTTGCCATCGATTTTACCCTTTATTAGATCTGCTCTAATAGTTTCAATCAATTTTAAAGCTGGTTCATCTGCTGGATCTTGTTGAATGAGCTTTCCCTGAAGCGTAAGTTTGAGAACCATCTGCCTGTAATTTTTAATCTGCACCTTCGCCTTTTCAAGCGCCTGAACTCCGGCATCCAGATCGGTGAAAAGTTCTTCTATTTTCTGGACTATGCGGTGCTGTTCGGGGAGAGGTGAAATAGGTATAGAAAGAGCATATGCGTCATTTCTATTTAATCCGGGGATTGCTGTTGATTTATCAAGAGAACCAAGATTAAGTGTTTTAAGTAAATAATACAAAAATGAAAAGTCCACACTTTTGGGAGGGATGACATAATAAGTGGTGTCAATAGGCCAGCAAGAAATATTTGATTTGTGAACCACTCCTGCAGAACCCTTTCTTCCCACGATCAAGCAAGGCTCTTCTACTAATGCAATAGAATGATAGCCGATGATTCCGTTTGATCCAAAAACTGGAAAATTTCCTATTTTATCCCTTTTTTCCTTTGGAAGGCCCTTTCCATATTCAAATGAAATAATATCTCCGATTGTTGTCCAGCACCACTTCTCAGGGAGCGCCGGTAGATTTTCAGTATCAGTCATCTGGGTTCTCCGTGCGTTTTTAAAAGAACTTAATTTATATAATCGTTCTCTTTTGGTTGTGGGATAAAGCCGAAGTAAGATTGTTTGTGTCTTTAAGGAGAGTGCTTACGCTTAAAATTATTGCCCGTTAAGCGTTAGCTCAGTGGTGAAAAAGAGTCAAAGTTGAGCTTTGGAGACTTTCCTTTATTTCTGTACACACATAAGTAACATTGATGCTTAATTGTTTTTCAACATATATTCACAATATCCATATGAGGGTATGATAACGAATGAAAGCAAGGTAACATCCGAGAAAAAACCTATTTTTATCTTTGTTCTTACCTTCGGCAGGTCGACATTTAATTTTTGATATTTTTGATGATGGCGATTTTGAAATGATGCTCCGTAATTGTGTGTAGTTGTTAGGTTTACATATGACCAATTATTAATCTATCATACTAAACTTTAATGAAAAAATGATTCAGTGCATATATAGGTCGTGAGAGTTGGGTCACACGTTAACCAGCTTTAAACATAATAAATAGTGGTCTAATGTTCTAAAACGGTATCGGGAATAATGTTCTAATTTCTAATGTCGACCTTCCGAAAGTAAGAACTTTGCTTTACCATTTATATATACAGAAGAACGGGGCTGGAATTGAAATTTCCTGTACGTTTATATCCCTTTTCATTGAACTATATTGTGTCAAGTGTTGAAATATCTGGAAATTCCCCGGCATTTAAAAGAAAGAGAGCGTCTTTTGTTTTTTATCGGAGGTATTTATGATATCTATCGGTCCATCTTCGTAAATGTGGCCGAATTTATCTGGAAAATAGCTTAATGAGAACTTACGGTGTAACTTAAGCTTTTGATCCCAGGGCTTCAGTCTAATATCTTCCATAACTCTGGCAGCTTGAATTCCAAACCAGACTTTAGTTTCCCGATTTGCTTTTGCTTCTACTGCTGTAAATACTGAGCCTAAAAGTAGATCTGTTAGTTGCAGTAATTCATTTTCAGAAGTATATGGCCCTTTTTTAGGACATTTAACGCATTTTACATCTTCAGGCATATGAACAATTGGACCGTTTTCATTTTGAATTTCTATTTGCCACTTAAGGTAGTCCTCAAAGTTATCGTTATTAATCCCATCAGGTATTACTCCTTTAGAGCGGCGTGTTTTTTCATCGGAGTAGATGTCAAGGTTTATCTCAGAATAGTTTTTAAAGAACCATGAGACTCCACTTCTTATTGCCATAAAGGTAAAACGATTGTAAGCATGGAATTCTTTTGGAAATCTGCTATTTTCATACATTGGATGTTGCGTGTCTACAGCCAGTACATTAAAAAATGCTCTTTTAGCCCACTTGTTTTTCCACAACTTGAACCAGCCTTTTGCAACCCGCGTTTTACCACCGTATTCTCCTTCAAAACTTTTCTGAAACTCTTTAAAATGGATCTCCCCATAGTAATTCTCACTTTGCCTTATCTCTTCTAAATCCTTGCATATTTCAGCTATATTATTCTCATTGATCCAAAAAAGTCCCGTGTAAACCCATTTAGTGGTCCCATAGCCTCCGCTTTCGTCATGATATACAATAAAACTTTGAGATTTAGCACAATCTCCAGAAAAAGTTGTTTGAGACATTCTATCACCGTATTTTTCCGCGAATTATCCTGTCAGTACTTCACTCAACTCTCCCATAATTCCCACCAGCTCCTCCCCGAACAGCTCATAAGCCTTAAACGCTCCTCCTTTCCTGTTAAAAGGCACATTCTCAAAGTCCTCAACCACAATATCCAGTGAGGACGCAATATGATCCCTGATCATTCTGAGCCATTCATTCTGTTCTTCTGAAAAGGTCCTGCCTGAGGATTCCTGGGCTGAGAGCCATTTTTCGAACCTTGATTCGACTGTATCGGGGAAGGGTTCGAGGATGTCGGATTCTCCGAGTTCGAAGCGGAGGATGGAGATTATATTGGTGAGGAGTTTGCCCGGAGTTGCCTGTTTGACTTTTGACCTATCTAGGGCTTCGTAGGCTTTCCAGAGTTTTTCCGGGGTCAGGTAGTATGGAGGCTTTTCTATGGATTCGGCGAGCTGCTTGATTGCGCGGTGGGTGAGGTGTCTTTTGTCGTAGGGGCTGCTGTAGAGTATCTGGAGGGCTGTGAGTTCGTTTTTGTTTTCCTCGATGAACTTGTGGAAGCTTTCTACGGTTTGGTGGGCTTTTTCCTTTGCATCGGCGTCAAAGCCTGCGTAGATGAGTCTATCTTCGCTGACCGTGTCTATAGTCTGTTCGCTTTTGCGGTGCAGGTCGATCAGGAGGTTTCTGAGAGCCGGGGAGTCAAAAGGAGCACAGGCTTCGTAGGCAAGGGTTTCTCTGGCTTTTTCGAGCTGGGTGGGTGAGGGGGAGTCGGTGTTGAAGAGGGTTTTAGCTTTTGCTTCTTTGAGGTCAGGGTCAAGGGCATCAAGGAGAGAGTTTGTCAGGGCGCTCAGAGATTTGCCGCCGGATTTCTCCAGGATTTTTTCTCTTTCGTAGGGAGTGATTTTCCGGTCAAGCCGGGCGAGGCGGCCAGCAAGAGTTGTCAGGGTATCTTCGTCCCGGCTGCCGAAGGCAACCTGGGTCAGGAGTTTATCAAAAGGAACGGTCTTTTTTCTCTCAAGGGGGCGGGAATCAGTCTTGTCGCTTTCGCAGACCCCGACAGCGTCCACGATCACAAAATGGGTCTTTCCTGTAGTGCAGTCCGAGCTTATTTCCTTGATATCTTCGGGGTTTATTGTACGGGTGCCCCTGCCTTTCATCTGCTCAAAATAAACGCTTGAACGGACGTCTCTCATGAAAAGAACGCATTCCAGAGGTTTTATGTCCGTGCCTGTGGAGATCATGTCTACGGTTACGACGATGCGGGGATCAAACCTGTTCCTGAAATCCTTGATCAGGTTTTTGGGGTTTTCGCCTGTGACCCGGTAGGTTATTTTCTTACAGAAATCATTGCCTTTTCCGAATTCTTCCCTGATAACCTCGACAATATCTTCGGCATGGGAGTCATCTTTTGCAAATACAAGGGTCTTTGGGACTTCAGACCTGCCGGGGAAGATTTCTGTGAAGAGTCTTTCCTTAAAAGTCCTTATCACGGTCCTGATCTGGTCTTTTGAGACTACCGAGCTGTCGAGCTGTTTTGCATCATAGGAAAAATCATCGTCAAGCAGTTCCCACCTGAGTTTTCGGGTAAGCTTGTCCCGCCTGTCCACGTAAAATCCGGCTTCGACCTTGCTTCCTTTTTCTGTGATTTCGGTTTTTATTCTGTAGACTTCGTAGCTTACGTTTACGCCGTCTGCAACCGCTCTTTCATGCGAGTATTCCATTACAAGGTTCTGGTTAAAAAAGCCGAGAGTCTGCTTTGAAGGTGTTGCAGTCAACCCTATCGTAAAAGCGTCAAAGTATTCGAGCACCTGCCTCCAGAGGTGGTAGATTGACCTGTGGCACTCATCGGTTACAATAAAATCAAAATACTCTATAGGGATGTCAGGATTATAGGCAATTGTTTTTTCTTCTTCCTCTTCCTTTGTTTTTCCCTTTGTTTCATCTTTTCCTGACAGTTCCACGTTTCCTGATAACTCTGCCCAGTGGTCAAATGCGGATTCTTCTTCAAGTTCCGGCGCCAGTTCCTCTTCCCCTTTAAGCATGGAATATAGCCGCTGAATCGTTGTTATGCACACCTTGCAAACAGGGTCAAGGCTGTTTGAGGTCAGGTTCTGTACGTTATATACTTTTGTAAATAAGCGCCCGTCTCCTGGGATCACATAACTCTGAAATTCACTCAGGGTTTGCTGCCCGAGGTTGTTCCTGTCAACCAGGAAAAGCACTCTTTTTGCTTTTGAAAATTTGATCAGCCTGCTGATAAAACTCACAGCAGTGTAGGTTTTTCCACTGCCTGTTGCCATCTGGATAAGGGCTTTTGGCCTGTTGTTTGCGAACGATTTTTCCAGATTTTCGATTGCCTCGTACTGGCAGTCCCACAATTTTTCCCTGTCCAGCAGAACCAGCCTTGAAGTTTCGATCAGCCTGCTTCTCAGTGTATCTTTTTCTTCAATCCACCCTTTCAGGGTCTCTGGCCTATGGAATGAATAAACTCTGCGCGAGCGCGGTTCAGGATCTCTCCTATCTCTGAAATATGTCTCATCGCCTGTGCTTTCATAGCAAAAAGAGGGAGGCTCGTTTATCGCCAGAAGATTCACTATTTTGCTTTTTGCATACTTTTCGGACTGCTCAGCAACTCCGCTCAGGGTGAATCCTTTTGGTTTTGCTTCAATAATGCCTACAGGCCGCCTGTCAACAAAAAGCAGGTAGTCGGAAAATCCGGCTTTCAGGTGGACTTCTGTGACTGCAACCCCCAGACCTTCGCCCAATTTTATTTCGTTTAAACCTTGAACCTTCCAGCCCGAAAGACCAAGCATCCTATCTATATCTTCACGGGCAATTTCTTCCGGCTTCCTACTGCTTTGCAGAATCATAAACTCTCTTCCAGTTTTTCATCATGGCAGACAATATATATTCATATTGTAAACCTCCTTGAGCCTTAAAATCTTTACTAATTTAATCTGTAGCAGTGCTTCAAATTGCCTTTCGAGTGGAAATTTATGTAAAAAGGTTATCGTGTGTCACTTTTATACTCCGATTAACATTAGACTATTAAACTAAAAGTTAGTACAATTCACTAACTATTATATTCCCGCGTTGCGATTATACATTAAAAATAATATATACCCCGAGTGCATAGTATAACTTGCGTTCTCATCAATTGAACACCCACTAGCAAACAAACACCTACTCCAAAAAGATCTACCCTACACTAAAAGGATTAAAAAACGAAAAATTCTCAACCACAACCCACAAGTCAAATACCTCAAACCTCTTCCCAAACTAAAAAGATTAAAAAACGAAAAACTTTCAACCCACAAGTCAAATACCTCAAAACCTCTTCCCAAACTAAAAAATTAAAAAGTTAAATCTTTTAAACTTCTTAGGAACTTCCAGGTTTTTGAGATGGGAACGCAACCTCTTTTAAAACAAAATTAAAAACAAAATTATTTCTAGTAGTTTTTCGATCTTATCACATTTAGACGGAAAGTAATTTTCAGTGCAGTTCTATTTAACTATTAAATTTCTTGTGTTTTTGAAATTCTTGCATGTATAACCTCTTTTCCGTATGCTTTAGCCTTTTTTATAACTTTTAGATTCTATTATACTCCGATTAACATTAAACTATTAAACTAACAGTTGTCCGTATTCTCTAATGATTATATTCCCACGTTGCGATTATGCGTTAAAAATAATATATACTCCAAGTGCATAGTATAACTTGCGTTCTCATAAATTGAACACTCCTAGCAAAAAACACCTACTCCAAAAAGATCTACACCCACAAAAAAGATTAAAAAACGAAAAATTCTCAACCCACAAATCAAATACCTCAAACCTCTTCCCAAACTAAAAAATTAGAACGTTAAATCCTCTAAACTCCGTTCGAAACTTCCAGGTTTTTCAGATGGGAACGCACCCTTTTTTAAAACAAAATACAAAATTAAAAACAAAATAATTTTTAGTAATTTTTCAATCCTTAGAATCTTTACAATTTGCTTTTTCGTCTTCTTCGACCTTTTTCACTTCTTCATTAACTTTTTTCACTTCTTCATTAACCTTTTTCATAATCCCTTCTGCAGCCATGATTCCGGTTGCTGCGGCATTGACTATGTCCCTTGAGAGCCCTGCGCCGTCTCCTGCGGCAAAGAGGTTTTTGATGCTGGTTTCCATCTGGCGGTCGACTTTCAGATGCATGGCGTAGAACTTGACTTCAGGGGCATAAAGCAAAGTTGAGTCCGAGGCAACACCGGGAACGATCTCGTTTAAGGTCTCAAGGCCTTCGATTATGTCCATGACTATCCTGTGCGGAAGAGCCATTGAGATATCGCCGGGTGTGACATCTTTTAATGTATTTATAACCAGGTTTTTGGCGAGGCGCTCTTTTGTAGACCTGCGTCCGCGCCTGAGGTCGCCCATGCGCTGGAGGACAGGCTTTCCCCCGCCGATTGTTGTTGCGAGTTTTGCTATTGAGCGGGCGTATTTCGTTGTGTTTTCCATGGGCTCGGTCAGTTCTATATGGACGAGGAATGCGAAATTGGTGTTTTCGGATTCCGTGTTTGCCATCGAATGGCCATTGGTCGCAATGAAGTCTTCATATTCTTCCTTAACGACAAAGCCGCGCCGGTTTGTGCAGAAAGTCCTGACAAAGTCATCATAGCGGCGGGTCTGGATATGAAACTTGGGGTCCCGGTTGATTTTCGTTACAGGGTCCATAATAATTGCAGGGACTTCCACCCTGACTCCTATGTCAATCCCTCCGTAACGAGCTTCCAGATCATGTTTCTCAATCATTTCCGAGACCCAGTTGCAGCCCCTTCTTCCCGGTGACAGTAGCATGTACCGCGCACGGACAACTCTTCCGCCTGAGAGTATAACACCTTTGCACGTTCCGCCCTCAACAAGTAGGTCCTGGACTTCGGTCTCAATCAGGAAGTTCACACCTTTATCAACAAGGTCCTGTTTGAAGCGCCTTATGACTGCAGGGGCATTGTCCGAACCTATATGTCGCTGCTTGATCTCTATAAACCGGGCTCCGACCGAGGCAGCCCTGCGTTTTAGCTCCTCTATTTCCGGGCCTTCAGTCAGGAGAGCCCCCTGAGGCGCTCCGAATTTAAGGAAAACTTTATCGACCCTATCAACCAGTTCCCAGGCTTCAGCCTGGTCTCCGGTCAGGGCTGCAAGATCTCCTCCTATGTCAGGCCGCAGGTTCAGGGTCCCATCTGAAAAAGTCCCGCAGCCCCCAACCCCGCACATAATATCGCAGGGCGTACAATGCGTGCAGTAGCTCTGGGTTTTCATAGGGCATGTGCGTTTGTCAATGTCCCTGCCCATATCAATAACAAGAGTTTTCAGCTTCCCGGCTGCAAGCTCATAAGCTGCAAACATCCCCGCCTGCCCTGCCCCTATGATTATGACATCGTATCCCGAATTTATCTCGCTTTTCCCTGAAGCATGATTTTCAATACCCATGGGCAAAACTCCTTTCTAATTCTAAATATGAAGTTTTAAAAATATGAAGCCTCAAAAAGCCTGAAAACTCTTTTGAAATTTAAATAGAAAACCCTTAAGAATCCTCTGAAAATCCTCCGGATTCTTCAATTGTAGAATAAAATCTTCAATTGCATATTATGCTCTAAATATTATATAATCCTGATTTGTGTTTGTACCCTCTCACTACACAGGGCCTTCCGGGCATAAATCCATACATAATTCAGGTGTGAGAATCATGCCCAGAAATCTGGCAAGAACTGTCCTCTAACCGCCCCATGCTTCAGAATCCGTTTTCGGATAATACTGCTTTAAAATACTGCTTTAAATTCCTTATATGGCTATTGCCATTTTGAATTGAAGGCAATGAAGAATACAAGAGCCATAAACATAAACATAAACATCAGTATCAATATTAATCTCTGCAAACTATTCCCCCAGTATTACAGATAATTTTATTAGACCTTTCTATTTTGGATACCAACTATTGTAGATAAATGGGACTCTCAGTATAAGTAACTTCCATATGATTTTGAAGAAGAATGTAATTTGTAAGTCATTGTCTGACCTCGGATATTGATCCCGATTCCATTTTGGAATAAATAATTAAAACTGAGACAATGAAATAGGGCTGAAACCTGCCCCTGTCTTCAATTTACTCTCCGGATAATCAGTTTTCTCACAGCCTTTTTCATGCCTTCTGCTTCAACGACTCCGGTTTCTTTGCTTTCGAAAAGCTCGGTCCAGACCTTGAAGTGGTAGTCACTGCCTGCCCCAAGATCCCTTATTCGGATCTCAATGGGCTTTTCTTTCGTAGCTTCCTTTTGCCCTGCGAGTTTGTGGTGAAAGGTTTTTGATGCAGCCTTTTCCGGGGAAGGAGCCGAGATGACTCCAATCATTCCCCCATTTTCGTCCGTGGCAATGAAGGTCTTTTCCTTTTTCTCCTGCCCTGCCTGAGGTTCCTGTTTTATGGTTTCCCGCCTGAGCTGTCTCCTTACTCTGTCAAGGGCATCTCCGACGTCCTTTTTTTCCGGGACCTGCCTCAAGGCTCTGGCTTCAGAAAGGTGCTTTTCTTTTTTCTCGGGTGGGATGTAGGGGGCTTTTCCAAGGAGTTCATGCAGGAGCATGATTGCAGCATGCTTGTCAAGGGGTTCGTTGTTGTTCCCGCATTTGGGAGACTGGATACAGCCAGGACAGCCGCTTTCGCAGGGGCAGCTTTCAATGGCTTTTAAGGTGCCGTCGAGGACCTCTTCAATCAGGTCATAGCCTTTCTCTGCATACCCTACTCCTCCCCTGTGCCCATCATAGATGAAGATCCCGCTTTTGCCTCCGAGGTCCGGATGGGAGGGAGTTGAAACCCCTCCTACATCGCTCCTGTCCACAAGCAGGTGCAGAGGATACATGGAAATCATCGCATGCTCAACAGCATGGATCCCGCCTGCAAAGTCAAGTTTATGCTGTTCTATCAGCTCCTGCAGCCTGTTTGGGAGCTTAAGCCAGAGGGCAACTGTCTGGAGGGTTATCGGAGGCATCTCAAGGTCATGGGCACTCATGGTCTCGTCGCTGTGAGTCCGGATTTTCCTGTACCCTATAATCGTGTCCGTTACTTCCACATCCCCAAGCCCTGCCTCCACCTCGGGAGCGTGCCGGAGCGATTTTACCGCATAGGTCTCCCGCACCAGGACTGACGAATCGATCATGGGTTTTGTGTAGTAGCTGTCGTGCGTCTTTACGGTGTGTATCTCCTTTTTCTCATTGTCGACCCTGTTTATGTAGAAGGGTTCTCCCCTGTGCATGTAGACCGCGCCCGGATGGCATTCCCGGAAAGCCAGGGTCTCCTCTATGTCCTTTTCGAGAGGAAAGCTTTTTTCCCCTTCAACGGCGAGAAGAGAGTAAGTATTATTATCTATCCCACGAAGGGAGACTTGTTTGTAAGGGAAAGGGTCAGTGGAATATTTCAGGTCGCTGCCTGCAAGCAGCCCTTCTGCTTCCAGAAGCTCAACTACTCTTGAATATCCTTTCCCGAAATACTTTTCATCGGATATCCTTAGAGGGATTTCCTTTGCTGCACAGAGCAGGTGTCCTGCAAGGATATAGGGGTTTTTAGGGTTAAGCACTGCATTTTCGCTGCTTCTTGCAAAAAAGTCGTCCGGGTTTCTCATGTAATACTGGTCAAGGGCATTTGTGCCGGCTACCATAAGGACAAGGCTTTCGTTTCCGCTCCTGCCTGCCCTTCCCGCCTGCTGCCTTGCGCTCATGACCGTGCCGGGATAGCCGTCAAGGATGCAGGCATCAAGCCCTCCTATATCTATCCCGAGTTCGAGGGCATTTGTGGAAATGACACCCCTGAGTTCCCCTGAATTCATTTTCTTTTCGACCTCTTCCCTCTCCCTGTCAAAATAACCACTCCTGTAAGAGCAAACAGCCGAAGAGAGTCCCCGTTCCCTCAAAAGTTCCCTGCAGCTCTTATACATGCGCTCTACTCCCTGCCTGGATCGCGTAAAGGCAAGGGTCTGGAGTCCTGCCTGGACTGCCCGCGTAAAAAGGGTTGAGGTTTCGGAAAAGCTGCTTTTCCTGACTGTATTCCCCTTTCCGTTCAGGTATAATGGAGGGTTCCAGAACACAAATTTCTGGGGACCATGGGAAGAGCCGTTATTCTCAACCACCTCTGCTTCCTTTCCCAGCAGGGTTTCTGTATGCTCTTTCGGGTTCCCTATCGTTGCCGAACAACAGATGAACTGAGGGGAAGCCCCATAATGTTCAGCAACCCGGATAAGCCGTCGGAGCACGTTTGCCATATTACTCCCTATAACTCCCCTGTAGTAATGGCTCTCGTCAACAACAATGAATTTGAGGTTCGAAAAAAAGCGTCTCCAGAGGTGGTGCCAGGCAAGGAAACTCATGTGCACCATTTCAGGGTTTGTGAAAACAATATTCGTCTGACCTTCCCTTATTTCCTTCTTCTGGGCTGCATTCAGGGCGCCGGTATAACGGGCTATGCCTGCTCCGGAATTCAGTGCCCCTTCAAATTTAAGGAAGGCTTTTAACTGGTCGTTTACAAGGGCGTTTAAAGGAGAGATATACAGGGCAGTAGCCTCAGGGTCTTTCATGACAGTTTCAAAAATAGGGACCATGTAAGTAAGGGACTTTCCGCTCGCCGTGCTTGTGCAGAGCACTATGTCTTTTCCTTCCCGGACCTTTTTGATCGCTTCAGCCTGATGGAAGTATAAAGATTCGATTCCAATACCTGAAAGGGCAGCTTTTACCTGTGCCTTCAGCTCAAGAGGTAAATAAAATGCGTTCCTTGCGGGGGTTTCTTCAATATGAACGATCTGGTTTTCGTATCGGCTGGAAGCTTTTATTTCATTCAACAGGCGGGAAATATCCATTTTTCGGCTCCAATTTTTTTCCACTTTGTATTTCCACTTTGTATTTCCACTTTGTATTATACCTTATGTTCTAGTAGTCCACTACGGGAGGATTGATATTTTGATACCTTTATTTTCCCGGTGTGGATGAAAATTACGCTTTAATTTGCCCGAAGCCCAACGGCCCAGGCGGGGAGCGGCACGGGATAAAAGATCTGAAATATGCCTGTCCAACCCGCTCTTGAATAATATTAACCTATTGACTGGGTACCTGGGATTTTAAAATGGCAGAGTTATGGCTCTGCGGTACGCCCCGAGTTTCGCTGCCCGAGTTTCGCTGCCCGAATTGCGCTTTGGGATCTCAGGAAATCGAAGATTTTCTGGGAGTTGCGATGTAATCGCAACAGTACGCGGTCCTTTTCGCTGTGCTCAAGAGGACTACTTTATGGGTTTTAACAGTGAGCTTTGCTCAAAAGGATTAAATTACGATTTCTTTGACCCGTATAACCTTATTCGGCATACCGTGTCGTTCCTGTCACGCTCGACGCAGGAGAGCGGTCTTTACAAGAAGAAAAAAAGAAGAAAACCATAAAGCAAAAACTATCGAAAAAGCCATAAAAACAACAAAAACGAACAAATCAAATGGCAATGTGCCTCATTTTCTGTAAAATCACAAATCTCAATAAGTTATTGGGGGAAAAATCCCGCATCAAGAGAACCAAATTTCATTCAGTACGCAATAATTTGACTTTGAATTGTCGGATAAGTCAAGGGGATTACTCCCCCCTTCTCTCCTAAGAACCGTACGTGAAAGTCTCCCTTCA
>NZ_JAQUVZ010000076.1 GCF_028693135.1 Methanosarcina sp. | reverse complement strand
ATCACATAGATTAAAGAAGTCTGGGCAACGGAAAATTAACGATTTCTAAGTGCCAGAATAACCGGGCGTGCGGCCCATCAGCATACCCCATCCTTTAGGGTGGGGTGGCCGCACGCAATTTGATTTTATTATCCATTTTTATACTATTTAGTGAAATTATTTGTTATCAGATAGTGAAATATATCTAGGAAAACGTATATATCCTTTCTCAATATATCCAAAATATCGCATACATATCTGCATCAATTTTTTAATTAAGGGGGAATATAAGATGAAATGGCCTGCTAAAAAATCATTTTCAGGACCTGCTCGCTGGGACCCTTTTGATGAGATCAGAAGGACACAGGATCGTCTGAACCAGCTGTTTGAAGACTTTATGCCAATGGAAGAATGGGGAGGCGGAAAAATATATACTCCTGCCATTGACATCAAGGAAGAAGAAGACAAACTCCTTGTCACCACAGACCTGCCGGGGATTAATAAAGAAGACGTTGAGATTAATCTCAAAGAGGATATGCTTGAGATCAGCGCTAAGTCCGGCAAGGAAAAGGAATCCGAAGAAGAAGGATACCTGCGCAGGGAAAGAGCATATACACAATTTTACCGTACTGTCCGCCTGCCCGCCAGTGTCAGAGAGGAAGGATCTACTGCAAAAATGGAAAACGGGGTCCTGACAATTTCACTTCCAAAAGTGAAAATTGAAGAGCCGACAAAGAAGATCGAAATTGAGTGACCCTCCTGATTGCAGGAAAGTGACTTTTGTTGTAACAGGGACTGCGAAAAAAATCGCAGTCTTTTAATTTCATATTTTTCTTCTTGCTCGCTTATCTTTCCAATCATTTTACCTTTTATCAATTTATTTACGACTGATTTGCTGTTTTTCTCATCGGTTGCTTTTAATTTACTTTTTCCTGATTTTACCTTTTTCAGAAATAGTTTTGATTAAGGCTCAGGTATAGTGCGGGAAAATATACTTAATTTCAATGGGTTTTTCCCATTCTTCGTCTTCTTCATCTTCTTCATCCGGGAACTCGTTACTCTTCCGGGCTTCAGCTCTTGCAAGTTCCGGATGCTGCTTTAGAAATTCGATGGAATACTCAGTGGTTTCCCTGGATGATGCTTTGAAGATTTCATCGATCTCTTCCCTGCTGAACTGCCCGTGGTAAAGGAGAAGTTGAGTTATCTTTTCCCGGGTTGCATGGGGCTCTTTTTCATAGTTCAGGGAATAGTAAAGTTTGCTTACAATAATTCTTAAGGCTCGAGTTTTGCCCTGGTGACTTTCTTTAAAATCAAAAGGGTTTTTTTCTTTTATTTTCTCTATGATTTCACTCAGGTCGTACTGGCTCATACTTAACACCCCTTAAGAAATTGGTTTGCAAGCTAGATAAAAATTCTTAAATATGCCCTTGAAAAGACACTTCATAAATAAAATAAAATAAAATAAGAAACAAAGTGAAAAGTGCGGCATCAGGAAATTGTTCTCATCATCTTTTGCTCAGCTGGGGTAACTCTCATCATCGCCGCAAAACTCAGTATATCGGTGGTCTTATTTATGGTTACTGCCTTTACTGCTATAAATTATTCGTTTACAGGATTGTTTCCATAACCCGGTGAAATCAATCTGATTCATAGAAATCACATTTTATCATTCTAACAGAGCCCGATATTACAAATCCCATTCATAAATCTTCCCAAAAATCTTACTTTATATATTCCTAAAAATCTTATTAACTCCATATCTTATAATTTTAAAATCTTGAGGAAGCCTCTTGAAATTTGAAGCCATTGCTGTAGAAAATATTCCCCTTATACACAAAGGGGACGACCTGCCCTCCCTCATCTGTGAGAGAATTGAACTTCAGGACAGAGACATTGTTATTATTGCCTCAACCATTGTTGCAAAAGCCGAAGGGGAAATCTTCAGGCTCGAAGATATTACCCCAGGGAAACAGGCTCTTGAGATCGCATCCCGGACAGGGAAAGATGCACGCTTCATTCAGGCTGTCCTTGCCAGGAGCGGAGAAGTCTTTGTTGAAGCACCTTTCATGCTTGTGACAACACTTGCAGGACATACCTGTGTAAATGCAGGGGTTGACGAGTCCAATATTGAACACGGGTTTTTGCTCTACCCTTCTGAAAATCCGGACGCAAGTGCCTCAAAACTAGGAGAACAGTTTGAAAGGCTTAGCGGTAAAGAGTTAAGTGTCATTATTACGGACACAAACGGAAGAGCCTTCAAGATCGGGCAGACCGGAGTTGCTATAGGGATTTACAAAATAAAACCCATAAAACGCTGGATAGGGGAAAAGGACCTTTTCGGCAAAATCTTGGAGATCACAGAGGAAGCAGTTGCTGATGAGCTTGCAGGTGCTGCCAACCTTTTGATGGGAGAAGGAGCAGATGGGATTCCCGTTGTAATCATTCGCGGGCTTGATTATTACTGCGAAGGGAATACGTCTATAAACGAGATATACCGCTCTGAAGATATGGATATTATCAAAAAAGGACTTCGGTGCCTGCAGAAAAATATATGAGTTAAAAAATATGAGCTTCAGAGCTCCAGGTATTGGTTTAAAAGATAGCTGATACTTCTATTTTAAATTATTTTGCGAATATGGGATGGGTTAGTCCCTCCCTAATAAATAACTCACCCAAATTTAAAGTGGGATTTAAGTGGGACTTAATAGTGTATCGATTCCAGATTACATCCATAAACCAAAACTTCAAAATCCATCTCGTGATCAACAAATCCCTCACCAAATAATGGATTTATTTGGGAATCGAAGCAATAGTATTAAGCGCGGATCATGGTTAAAATCATTTTGAACCTTTCCGTGGCATGGAGTGCGTGGGGTTCGTTGGCAGGCATTATGATCATGTTCCCAGTTTCCAGAACATTTTTATTGCCGGAAATAGTGATTTCTGCCTTTCCATCTATTACCTGAACCACGGCATCGAAGGGGGCAGTGTGTTCGCTCAGCCCTTCTCCTTTGTCGAAAGCAAATACGGTGATTGTTCCCGTGCCTTTACGGATAATTTCTCTGCTTACAACAGCTCCTTCCTGGTATTCAATCAAATCTTCTACCTTTAGTGTTTTGGCTTTTAACTCTTCAGACATTATTCCACCTCTTATCCTGTTCCATAAATGAATTTGTATCTCTTAATGGATAGATTCTTCTGCGAATGGATGGATTCTTCTGCGAAGGTGGGTGCAGGACGTCTGTTAAACTCTCAAATATTCACTTTTTACTGAAAGTTCCCTCTTTCAGCTCAAAGGGTATATATTCTACTTCCACACCTGCGCTCCTGAAGAAATCAAGGGAATCGGTGTCAGGATAAGGAGTTGAGTATACTACCCTTTTAATGTTTGAGTTTATGAGCATTTTTGCACACAGAATGCAGGGCTGGTGTGTACAGTAAAGGGTTGCTCCGGCAATGCTAACACCATGGATGGCTGCCTGGATAATAGCGTTCTGTTCCGCATGCACTGCCCGGCACTTTTCATGCCGCGTGCCTGAAGGAATCTTTTCAAGGTCCCGGATACACCCCGTCTCAAGGCAGTGCTCCATGCCGCTTGGAGCTCCGTTATAACCGGTTGATAGAATGCGTTTATCCCGGACGATTACCGCTCCTACATTGTTCCTGAGGCAGGTTGCCCGTTTGGCTACAACGAAGGCTATTTCAAGAAAATATTCGTCAAGGGGAGGTCTTTTTGTCATTATTTTTAATGGACAGTAACTGGTATATATAGTTGTAACGTTAGAAGTATATCACCTTTGACAATAAATTTTAAATGAAATGAATTAACGCTATATAGAACAATAATTGCTTTTCGAGGAATAGTTAATATAATGCATAGCATATAGAACTGAAACGGATCAACTTATTTACACTATATGGAATGTGAGACCTTTCTTTCCGGAACCAGAGTTCGAAAAGGGCTGATAATTTAAAGTTACCATGCACGTTCTGAACGATAATTCTGGATGGTTCTGGAATGTAAATCTGGACACTTCCGTGTTACTAATCTGAATGTTTTCCGGATTGTAGATCCGGAATAAATAAGCTCGGATAAGTTCTAAAAAATAGATGCATTCATCCGGAGTATTTAATTATGGCAACAGGTTTGACCGAATTTTTAGATAATTTCGTGAAAAATCACGATAATCGCCAGTTGCTGGCAATCCCCCTTGCAGTACTTGCAGTTTCTTTAGTTGTACTGCTGGTTTCCTTTGCAAGCAGCGGGTCGCCGGTATCCCTGGGAATGGAGTTCCAGGGTGGGACCCAGATTTCGGTAGAGACGACCGATTCCCCCGCTATGCTTGAAGAAATGTACTCTTCTTATCCCCTCAAGGATGCCCGGCAAACCGGAAGCAGGGTTAGCCTGCAGTTCGGGGTTATGGATAACGAAGAACAGCGCCAGCTTGAAGAAGATGTAATGGGCCGCTATTCTAACGTGGAAATCAAACAGATAGGGCCCGTTTACGGCCAGGAACTGCAGGTTCAGGCTCTTCAGGCTATTTTTATATCCTTTATAGGAATGTCCATTGTGGTTTTCCTTATTTTCCGGAACGTTATACCTTCTCTTGCAGTGGTGCTCTCTGCCTTTTCGGACATCATAATAGCCGCTGCTTTCATGAGGGTTGCAGGGATCGCTCTTTCCCTTGGAACGGTTGCAGCCCTGCTTATGCTTGTAGGTTATTCCGTAGACAGTGACATTTTGCTAACAAACAGGTTACTCAAGCGCAGGGGTACGGTGGAAGAAAAGGTTTCAAGGGCGATGCAGACAGGGATTACCATGACCACAACAACCCTTGCAGCCCTCGTGGTTATGTACGTGGTTTCAACTTTCCCTTACCTGATAATTCCATCATTTACACAGATTACCCTCCTTTCGCAGATCTCAATTGTATTGATCGTTGGGCTTGTTGCAGATATTATGAACACCTGGCTTCTCAATACCGGGATCCTGCGGTGGTATGTGACGAAACCCGAATTCAGAGGGAGGTATAACAGATGAGCGATAAAAAAAGCATCTTTAAAAATGTAAGAGTTATCGTCTTCATACTTGCTATACTTGCCTCGATTGTGGTTATCCACCCGGGTTATAATTCTGCAGAAGGGGCAACTACTAACCTGAACTACGGGCTTGACCTTGAAGGCGGCTCCTGGCTTCAGATCAAATTGCAGGGAGCCCTTGCCCAGGTAGATGCAGATCCGGGCATGATCGTCAGCCAGATGGTAGAACCTGTCATTGGGGCCCCTATCCAGGTTACAGATAACAATCTGGAAGTCGATGGAGTGAGTTCATCCGACAGATCTCTCACATTCACAACGTCCGTTCCGGTTAGCGCGTCACAACTTGAGCTCCTGGATCTTGGCAGTGTAAGTGTTGATAGGCTGAACCAGGAAACGACCCAGGTAACTCTCACTACCAGTAAAGAATCCCTGATCCAGGCTTACCTCTCAAAAGCCTTTGATGCAGAAGTGCTTCCGATCAGTACCGAAGATGGTATTGTCTATGAAATCCGGACTGAAGCCACAGAAGAAGAGCTCTCAGCCCTTATGGATAAAGTCGGAGGCACAATCCTCAAGAATGAAGACGGGACCTCGACATATAAAGAAGGAGTTAGCACCGACACAAGGGACCTGACCAGAGATATCCTGAATGACAAACTTAACTCCCTTGGCTTGAAAGACATTCCTGTAAGGACTGTCGGAGAAGATTATATCCTCATAGATTTTGCAGGGATCGACCTTGCAACGGCAAAGGATATTGCTGAAAAGCCCGGGAAATTTGAGATCCGCATACAGACTACAGGAAATGAGACCCAGCACGTCCTTTATGGAGATTCCATTGTAAGCGTGGGAATTCCAACTTTCCACGATAACCAGTGGCACACTCCTTTTACTCTGAAAGAAGACGGAGCAAGGGCTCTCCAGAAGGTTGCAATCGAGACCGGGGCTACGGATAGTCCGGAGGATCATTATCTGAATATGTATCTGGATGAAAATAAGATCTATGGGGCTCCCCTCAGTTACTCTGCGGCATCCAGACTGAAAGAAACCCCCATCTATTCCTGGGAGGCTTCCACAGGCACCGATGATGCAGCCAAGACTGAAGCCTCAATGCTCCAGATACACCTCCGAGCAGGGGCTTTACCTGTAAACGTGGTGTTAGTAGGTTCAGGGCACGTTGATGCAACTCTGGGATCACAGTTCAAAACCGAAGCCGTCATAGCAGGTTTGATCTCCCTTATAGCAGTTGCTGCAGTTGTTTTCCGTAGATACAGGAGACCTGAAATCCTGGTGCCAATGGTCGGGACTTCCATCAGCGAAGTCATCATGATCCTTGGAGTTGCAGCAGCTATCGGCTGGCAGCTTGACCTTGCAGCAATTGCAGGTATAATTGCCGCAATAGGGACAGGTATTGACCACCTTGTAATTATCACAGATGAGGTGCTTTACGAAGGCAAACTCCCGCCAACAAAGGTCTTTGTTTCCAGGATCGGAAAAGCCTTTGCAATTATTTTCGGGGCAGCCGCCACAACGATCATTGCCATGTCTCCTCTGGTGGTCATGGGCTTTGGGTCCCTGAAGGGATTTGCAATCACTACTATCATTGGTGTTTTCATTGGTGTGGTTGTTGCAAGACCTGTTTACGGTGTGGTTATCAAGGAGCTGCTTGAGGCAAAAGGAAACGGCACCTCGGAAGGTGAAGGTCTGGCTGAGTGAGTGCCCGGGAAAAGATCAAATCCCTGAACAACTGAGTATTCAAAAACTGAAAAACAAGGTGAAATTTATGCAGGATCTCTGGACTCTAAAATACAGGGCAGATGCCCTTGAAGGACTACTCGGAAATGAAAATGCTGTAAGAACGCTTTCCGAACTGGTACAGTCCGGAACCCTGCCCCACCTTATTTTTTACGGCCCTGAAAATTCAGGGAAGACAACGGCTTCTCTTGCCCTTGCCAGAAAGCTTTATGGGGATACCTGGAAAAACAACTTTGTATACTTCAACGCCTCGGACTTTTTTGACCAGGGAAAACGTTATCTCGTACGGGACAAACGTTTTGTCCGCATTCTGGGTACCGATGATCCTAAAAAAATCTACAAAAGTGTGATAGATATTTTTAAGGAAATAATTAACGAATATGCCGGGACAGCTTCCATTGATGCTGATTATAAAATTATTTATGTCGATAATGCAGAATCCCTTAGCTCAGATGCACAGCACGCTCTCAGGCGGATCATGGAAAAGTACAGTGCAACCTGCAGGTTTATTCTTTCCACTACAAAACCTTCGAAACTCATTTCCCCTCTCCGTTCAAGGGGTCTCCAGGTTTTTTTTACATATATTCCGGATTTTCTCCTGAAAACCCATCTCGAGAGAATCACCCTTGCTGAAAAGTTGAAACTTTCCGGTGGCGCACTTGACGCGATCCTTTATCTAGCTAAAGGGAACGTTGCAAGGGCTGTTCAGACTCTCCAGCTTGCTACCCTCCGGGCAGGAGATGCTGAAATTACAGAAGAAATCGTGTATGAAGCTACCATGAAAGGCAGGGACGAATCCGTAGATGAACTTCTTGATGCGGCTCTTGTAGGGGACTTCTCCAGAGGGCGCCAGCTTATAGATGAAATGATTATTGAAAAAGGGCTTTCCGGGACTGATATCCTTGAAGGGCTTTCAGAAGCTCTTGTAGACTCAGGAGAAACAGACGCTGATATTGCACGCCTTATTGTTAAAATCTCAGAAACCGACGCCAGGCTTATAGACGCTGCCAGTGAGAGAATCCAGCTCGAAAAACTGATTTCCACATTCTCCTGATTTATTTTTGAAATCAAACCTTTTTTCCTATTTTCCTTATTTATTTTATTTTAAAAGTTGGCGATATCCTTTTATACTTTTCCCTCTTTTATCGAGTTCTCTAACTATTCTATATAAATACTTCTACTTATTGTCCACCATAAATCCCAAAATATATATACTACATTTCTTTAAATATTATTTGAATAGAAAATTATATATACAATTAGTTTTTATCATTTATTGTCAGCGGACCAGAAATTCATGCTTCTCAGGAGTTTAGGGGTTCGAGTATACTTTCTTAAAGAGGTACAGACCTGAGATTTCAGGATACATCCTAAGTGGTGTGCCTGTACTCTCCATAGAGGGTTCTGAGCCTGTACTCCCTTGAGCAGAAGCCGGATTCGGGTCTTCTGGAACAAATCCACAAAAATCCCTCCATTGCTCCCTGAATAATTCCCTCATTTCAGGGAGATCATTCTCATGCGGCAGAATTGAACTATTGTTGCATTAAAAAACGAAATATTCTGCCTTATTTAAAAAAGTATTATCTGCCTGACTTCTCCATCAGGCAGACTTCTGTTTAAACCTTTTTGCGGTTTTTTTTCAGTATTTTCAGTCCCTTTCAGTACTTGTAGTGCTTTACCGAGTGATAGAGAATCACAACAAAGAAAGCAATTATTACCAGCAAGAAACTGAAGAAGCCAACCGGGTCCCAGACAAAGCCTATCCCTGCTCCGCCTTCTCCCCAGGATACAAGTACCGCTCCCTGGAGAACTGTGGGGATAACCACGCAGGCGAAGGCCAGGACAAAGATAAATACGATGTCAAAAACCTCTACAACTAAGCTTTTTTCTGCCATTTTTTCTGCCTCCTCAATCGTAATACCTGAACTCGAACATGTGTTTTTTTATCGAGTTGCGTACACTCAGACAGCCGATTGTCTCTATTGCAATCAGCAGGCCTACGAAGATCACGTAGAGGTAGAAAAAGTTTCCAGCAATCTCCCAGGTTTCGGAAAGGATCTTGTAAAGGACAAATCCTTCCACGCTTACCAGCAGGGCAAGCATGCCGAGGACAAGGACGGTGTCTCCGTTCAGTTTGCTGTGGTACTTTTTTTCAAGAGCCGGGTCATTCATCTCCAACACCCATCACCTCCTTTCCTATCCTTTCATTTTCCGAACCTTTTGGTGCGGGCCAGCCCATTTCAGTCCAGTTGTTTTCTATATTTGAATTCTTGTGCCTGTGGCTGAAATAGAAGTACGCAATACCGTAGAACACAAAGGCGAAGATCAGGTTATACTTGTAGCCCCAGAACAGCGTTGAAAATATCGTAATCGCGATTGCAATTGCAAAGTAGGCGATATACGGCTGAAGAGGGCCCACAAAGGGACGCACTTTGCTTGTTGTTTCCGGGAAGAGGTTCCTGAAGCGGATCAGGGAGAAGGGGATCAGGACATAACAGAGTAGTCCCGAGATAATGGAGAAGGTAATAACCTGGTCCAGGAATCCGCTAAAGGCAAATCCGATTGCAACAGGCACGGTGAAGATCACAGCCCTGTAAGGGGTATTGTACCTGGGGTGCACTGCCGAGAACCATGACGATACATAGTTGTCCCTGGAAAGTGCAAACCAGGAGCGTGACGAGTCACAAACGCAGCCATTAGCACTTGCAACACAGGTCAGGAATGTCCCCAGTCCCAGGAGGGCGATGAAGATAAACATGCCACTGTTCTGGGCCGCTTCAAAGAGTGGGTACACGGAAACACCAAGCATGTCCGCAGGGATCAGCACTGCACAGAGGTAGAGAGTCATTGCCGCTCCTATGAGCAGGGTGATCATTCCGGCCTGTTGTCCCAGAGGCACTGCCCTTGCAGGGTGCTTGCACTCTTCGGCACACATTGCTGCTCCTTCTATTCCCAGGTAGAACCACGGCCCGAATTGCAGAGCTGCAAAGAGGCCTATCATGCCGTTTGGCAAAGCCCCCTGGAAAAGGTATTCGGGGTGGATGTCTACTGCTCCAAAAGCGGTTGCAAAGAAGAAGACCACTATTGCAATGAAAGCGATCATTGTCAGGACGAAGTTAAGGGTTAGAGCCGCAACGACGCCCCGGTAATTGATGAAGGTCAAAAGTGCAATAACAAGCAGTGTTACAGGGAAAACCTGCAACTCCGGGAAGATGCTCTGTGCGATGAATGCAACGACAATGGCGTCTGCCGCCTCAAGGGCGATATATTCCATGTACACCGCAAGACCTACGCTGGCAGCTGCCCCGGGCCCGATAAATAGCCTCGCCCAGTCGTAAGGGCCTCCTGCAAGTTTGGTTGATGATCCGAGTTCACTGGCGCAGAGGGAAATCATGACATACATGGTTCCTGCAACCAGCATGGCAAGCAGGGACCCCAGAACTCCTCCTTTTGCGACGGTGAAGTTCCAGCCCATGTATTCCCCGACCAGCACGATCCCGACTCCGAGGGCCCATACATGGAAAGGCCGCAAAGTCTTGACCAAGCTGCCGGATTCATGGTTTTCAGACATGTTGTCTCAGCCCCTTCTTTTCGAAATCTTGCTAGCGTCTAGCAAAACCCAGGCCATCAGCCCAAAAGCCAGAAGATATATCAATCCATTTATAACAGTCCACATATCCATTTTTATATCCCCTTATGTTTTTTTATACACTGAATTCTTGTATCAGTTCACCTATTCGTGAAAAATTTTCCATATAATCCATAGTGTGTGTTTATAAGGGTTTCGCCTGAGTTTTTCAAAAAAAATTAGCCAGCAAGAAACTCGCTGGCTTGCGGTTTATTTAATATAAATTCAGGCTGTGACTTTCGGCTTAGAATACAAGCCCGAGGTCTTCAAGCTGCTTTCTTGCAGAGTTGTATACCTGGACGTATTCGTCTGTTGGGGTGATGGTCTTTACGTCGTAGCATTCCTGGAAGGTTTTTCCTGCCGGAGCGCTTGCGTAGTTCTTCTCGTAGAGGGGCACGAGCTTGCTGAGGATCTTGTTTACCTCGGAGATTTCCATTCCTGCGGTTGCCCTTGCAACTTCTCCCATCATCCTGGCTTCCATACCTGTGGTCTTGTCGGTTACTACACCTTTTGCGGCTGCGACACCTGAGAGGATTTCGCGGCCTGATGAGGTGTCAGTAATGGACTGAGCAGAGGCTTCAAGGAGGCACATCTCGGTACATGGTCCTGCGCAGGGGTAGTACTGGTTCCCGGAGAGGATGTCTGTGAACTCGGAGATGGTTGCGCATGCCCAACCT
>NZ_JAQUVZ010000075.1 GCF_028693135.1 Methanosarcina sp. | reverse complement strand
TTCCTTTTGCATAGGCATAACCTATCTCCCAGGCTGTCCCGGAGTCCACGTCCACACCGTCAAGAATTGCAACAACAAGGTCTGAGGTATCCACACCTTCCACACACTTCCTGAATATACATTCCTGGCTCTGTCTTTCGCGCTCCTGTGCCGCATCTTCTGCGTCTTCCTGGGGCAAAAAAACGGAAAAGCCATTGTTGAGCAGCATATCCTTCAGTTTCCTGTTGTATTCGAGTTCGGCATGCGTGAAGAGTGGGCCTGCAAGGTAAATTATCTTTTTTTTGCTCAAGTTTTTTTCCTCCTGTTCCTCCGGAAGTCAGCACTCAGAAGAATCTTCTTGCAGAAAAGAAGGCTGATAAAGGTAAAATAGTTTACCTTTTACTACAGGCTTTTCATATGTATGTTCTTGATTGAAGCTTATATGAAGCTGATCTTAACCTGCTCCAAATTTTTTTGAACACACTTATTTATATAAAAATTTAAACTGGACTGTATTAATATTAATTGAATGATATTTCTATTCCGGGAGTAATATGGCGGCCAAGAATTCTTCAATAGTGAATGTCTCAACAGAATGAGGAACCGCTCCTGTTATCTGGACGGTAATCTCAATTGCCATTGTTTTCATTCTAACATGCCTGGATTCGTCAGTCGTTTCTGCGGGCTATGCAGATTCCTCACATAAGGGGGTCACCATTAGTAAAATTTCCTGTACATTTTTATAATGAACATTGGTTGAGGCCAAAGGGTAGATGGTTATAGAGCCGGAATGGCTCTTATGAGCCTATTTTTCTCCCCGGTCAACAGTCCTTAAAGCCCTCTCTCTGGTTTTTTTCGATAACAAGCTTAATTATCTTGTATTGACATTACACTGGCAGTGAATACTTATGATTAAGGCAGGAATTATAGGAGCTTCCGGATATGCAGGAGGGGAACTCCTCCGCTTACTGGTAAACCATCCCGATGTCAGTCTTGAGCTGGCAACTTCGCGGGGTCTCGCAGGAAAACCCGTAACAAGCACTCACAGGCACCTTGAAGGTTTTCTGGACTTAAAGTATGAAAATCCGGATCCTGAAGACCTCAGGGAGCGCTGTGATGTTGTTTTTTTAGCGGTGCCTCACGGGACTGCTATGAATTATGTCCCTGAACTGCTCGACGGCAGCACAAAGGTAATCGATCTCAGCGCAGACTACAGGCTTGATATCCCGGTATTTGAAAAAATTTATGGAATGGAGCACAAAGATCCCAGGAAAACAGTGTACGGGTTAGTAGAACTTCACCCTGAAGCTGCAAAGGAAGAGTTTGTGGCAAACCCGGGTTGTTTTCCTACCGGAGCAATCCTTGCAGCAGCCCCTCTCGCGGCAGCAGGGTTACTAGATATTGCAGTCTTTGACTCCAAAACAGGGATTTCAGGGGCCGGGATCTCACCTACGGAAACCTCTCATTATCCGAACCTCGCAGAAAACATTGTCGGTTATAAGCTTACAGCCCACAGGCACAGGGTTGAGATTTTCCAGGAATTGACAAGACTGGACGGAAAGCTCAAGAACATCAACTTTACTCCCCATGTGATCCCGTCTATCAGGGGGATCTTTACAACTGCTCATCTCTTTACAAAAGAGCCTCTTTCGACCGGAGATGTGCAGGGGATTTATGAGGAGTTTTACAGGGGCAAGCCCTTTGTCCGGCTTCCGGGAGGAGTCCCTTCCCTTACTGCGGTCAGGGGCTCTAACTTCTGTGACATAGGTTTTGAAGCAGATAAAGAAAATAACAGGGTTGTAGTGCTCTCAGCAATCGATAACCTTGTAAAAGGAGCGTCAGGGCAGGCTATCCAGAACATGAACCTTATGTTCGGGCTGGCTGAGACTCGCGGGCTCTGGCTGCCTGCGGCAGCGCCGTAAAGGTCGAACAGGCGAGAACATATGGGTATGAAAAATGGTAACAATGGTAACTTATATCATCATTTGATATTATCTATCAATATACTCGTCTAAAAGCTGGAGATTGGCATAAATGGCACTCGTGACAAGGACTGAGCAAATACAATTTAAATCAAATAGTGTTTCAGTCCTGGCTCACGCCTCTAAAAACCTGTTTAATACTGCCAACTACATAATAAGGCAAAGATTCTTTGAAAATGATAAGCTTTACCAGGAAACTGGTGAAAAAGGTGAAGATATCTGGTATAAACAGCTTTACTCAATGCTAAAAAATACAGAACAGTACAGAGCATTGCCAGCACAGACTGCTCAACAGGTACTTAAACTACTGGAAAAAAGCTGGAAATCGTTCTTCAAAGCATTAAAAGTATACGCAAAGTCCCCAGAATTGTTTATGGGACGCCCTAAACCGCCCAAATACAAACACAAAGATGGGAAACACATCCTGGTGTTCACAAACCAGCAGTGCAAAATCGTTAATGGTATACTCAAATTCCCAAAAGTAGTAAACCTGGAATTGAAAACCAGATTAGTTGATGTGGACCTCAGAGAAGTACGGGTAATCCCAAACGCAAATAAGTATACGTGTGAAATCGTGTACGACAAAACAGTTTCTGAGGATGAAATTAACTCCAGTCGGGTTTTAGGAATTGATCCTGGTGTTCGCAACATTGCAACTATCGCAAACAACTTTGGTGTAAAACCAATTGTTGTTAAGGGCAATACTGCAAACAACATTAATCAGTTTTATAACATGGAAAAAGCCAGGATTCAACATGTATACGATCTGGCTAAAATTAAATGGGGTAGTAAATTAGCAAAACTTGACTTCAAACGAAACAATATGATAAAGGATTATTTCCACAAACTTAGCCGTAGAATCGTTAACTACGCTATCCAGAACGATGTCAAATCAATCATAATTGGCAAAAACGAAAACTGGAAGCAAGACGTTAACATGGGACGAAAAAACAACCAGAAATTTGTTCAGCTCCCCCTGGCCAGGTTAATTGAGATGATCCAGTACAAAGCTCAGGAAGTCAACATAGAAGTTGTTCTTCAAGAAGAAAGCCATACATCAAAATGTAGTTTCCTTGATAACGAACCTGTAGAACACAGAGCTAAATATGTCGGCAGACGAATCAAACGGGGTTTATTCAAATCCGCAACTGGGATAATTATCAACGCCGACGTCAACGGAGCTCTGAATATAATCAGGAAAGCAACTCCAAAAGCATTTGCAGACGGAGTGGAGGGTGTAGGGTTACACCCAAAGAGATGTTTGATAACATCTTTTGAAGATATTTGATCACATTTTGATCATTTTTGATAACCTAACTGGTGACGGATTAAAATAAAGAATGGAATTTATCTCTGGGGTAGTCCGATGAAAGTAAAAGATGTCATGAACCCTAACGTTGTCTTCTGTAAACCTGATGATACAATCCGGGAAGCTGCAAAAGTTCTTAAGGTGAACAATATCAGTGGAGCTCCTGTACTTGAGGGCAGAAAGCTTGTAGGGATAGTAAGTGAGGCTGACCTGCTTAAGCTGCTTGTAATGCCCGAAAAAGGAAATCTCTGGCTTCCAAGCCCTTTTGAAGTCATAGAGGTCCCTATAAGGGAACTCCTTAGCTGGGAAGATACTAAAAAAATGCTTTCCGATGTTGGCTCTACAAAGGTTGAAGAGATGATGACAAAGGATGTACGCACAATCTCTTCCGAAGCCTCTGTTGAAGAAGCCTCCGAACTTATGATCAGGCACAGGATCAACAGGCTTCCGGTAATGGAAAATAATCATGTGGTAGGAATTGTCACGCGTGGAGATATTATTGAAGGCCTTGCAAAGCTTTGATTGAAAGGAGGGTTTTCGTGAAGCAAATCGAGGGTGGAATATGTGCAGTAAGGGGCGTATCTGCAAACGGGATAAAACCCGGAAAAATGGGAATTGCGGTCATCCGCGCGGAAGGCCCTGCAGCAGGTGTTTTTACAAAGAATAAGGTAATTGCAGCTCCGGTTATTCTGAGCAAAGAACTTATCGAAACCGAGCAGAGGCTTTCGGCTGTAATTGCAAATAGCGGGAATGCCAATGCTTTTACAGGCGACGACGGGTTTCTGGATGCTATGGAAATGGCTTCAATGCTCGCTGAAAAGCTTGACCTCGCCCCTGATACCGTTGCCGTTGCCTCAACAGGGGTGATTGGCAGAAGGCTTGACATTTCCTGGATCCGGGAACATCTCCCTGAAGTCCTTGATGGGCTTGGCAGCTCCCCTGAATGCAGCCGGGCAGCTGCAAAGGCGATTATGACCACCGATAAAGCTTTAAAAGAGGTGGCTGTGGAACTCGACTGCGGAGTCCGGATAGGGGCAATTGCAAAAGGTTCGGGCATGATCGAGCCCAATATGGGGACCATGCTCTGCTTTGCATATACCGATGCAAAAGTGCCCGCAGATGTCCTGGATGCGGCTCTCAGGAGAGCTGTTGATAAAACCTTCAACATGGTTGTCGTCGACGGAGATACAAGCACGAATGATATGGTACTTTTCACCTCCACCTGTAAGTCCGGGGTCAAGCCCTGTATGGAGTGCCTCGACGAGTTTGAGGAAGGGCTGATTTACGTGTTTACGGACCTCGCAAAAAAGATGGCGAGGGATGGGGAAGGAGCCACGAAACTTATCGAAGCCAGGGTCACAGGTGCAAAAACTTATGAAGACGCCAGGCTTGCTGCAAAAGCTATTGTACGCTCACCTCTGGTCAAATCCGCAATCTTCGGGAAGGACCCAAATTGGGGCAGGGTTGTGGCTGCTGCCGGATATTCGGGCGCCGAACTTGAGCAGGAAAGGCTTTCCCTATCTTTCTCAGGAGGGGAAGAAGAAGTCGAACTTGTGAAGTCCGGAGAAATTTCCAGGGCTTCAGATCTTGCACTCCTGAAAAAAATAATGGCAAATGAGGAAATTATCATCACCCTTGACTTTGGAATGGGAAAGGAGTCCGCAACTGCCTGGGGCTGCGATCTGACTTATGATTATGTAAGGATTAATGCAGAATATACAACATGATCTCAAATTGATGTTGACTATACAGCACGATCTTAAATTGATGCAGACTATACAACCTGATCTTAAATTGATGCAGACTATACAACCTGATCTTAAATTGATGCAGACTATACAGCGTGATTTCGAATTCAGATCAACCTGACCAGATCAACCTGACCAGATCAGTCTGGCCTGACCTCAGGTCTGCAATCTACACAAAGTTAAATAAAATAAGCGTAAAATAGGAAATAGGGTGAATATAAAGCAGGATAACCCCGGGTACTCAAAAACCCGGATTTATTTTGATTTATTTTCTTTTATTTTGATTTATTTTCCTATTCAAGGTCAATTAAATTTCTTAATTCCGGATACTTTATTTTATTCCCAGGGGGTTTACGTAAGTGGACATAGAAGAATGGGAACAGCGCCATAAAGAAGCGTTTTACGATGCAAAAGAAGCCCTTCCTTATCTGGACGGGATGTTTGTAGCTTATAACAGCAATATCGATGCTATCAGACACCTGACTGAAGAAGACCTGCCAAAAATTGTCGGGCTTTTTGATGAGGCTGAAGTCCAGGACAGGGTTGCGGTATACCCGAGAGAGATCGCAGAACCTCTGGACTTTGTTGCCCGCCTGCTCATTTCCATGCGGGAAGGGAAAGCCGCAGAAGTGCCTGCATATACCACAGATACCCATGAGTGGCTGAAGGAGCACCTGGGTTTTGACTATGCCCGCATGGGCGGCCAGGCAGGGATTATTTCAAATCTCCTTGCCAGGTTAGAGCTGAAAAAGGTGGTGGCTTATGTTCCCTGGCTTTCTGAGGAGCAGGCAGAATACTTTGCAGCTACGGGCAATATCCTGCACCCGATGGTGGAAAACGGAAACGTCTTCCTGAAGCCTCCGAGAGAGGCCTTCAAGCCCGAGATCGGTTCAAAGGTTAACTGGATATTTGAATATTCCAAAGACCTGAAAGTGACCTGCGCCGGGAGCACCTTCAAGGTACCTAGAGATAACCGCCTGATTATCTCCTCCCGCCCCAAATGGCTTCGCTTGGACATGGATAAGCAGATTTACGATCATCTTGATATTCTCCTTCCGATTGACGGGGCAATGCTTTCCGGGTATCAGATGATAAAAGAAGAATACGAGGACGGGTCCACCTATAAAGATTACGTCGAACATTCCGTAAAGGTTATTGAAAAGCTAAAGTCCCTGAACCCTGAACTCCGCATTCATGTAGAACTTACCTCCATCCAGAACCGACTTATAAGAAAAGCTATCCTTACGGAAATTGTTGCCAGGCATGTGCACTCCCTGGGACTTGACACCGTGGAGGTGGCAAATGCCCTGAACGTGCTGGGATATGAGGAACTATCATATTCCGTTATCAAGAAAGGAGAAAACGGGATTATGTCCCTCTACCAGGGGGCTGTCCAGCTCATGAAGGACCTGGATCTTGAGAGAGTCCATGTACATTCTCTTGGCTTTTACATCTGCATCCTGGCAAAAGGCCATCCTCTGACCCTTAAAGAACACAGGGATTCCCTGCTCTTTTCCTCGGTTCTGGCAGCTGCCCAGGCCCTCAATGGAAAAATTGAAAACCTCACGGAAGCCGAAGCCGGGCTGGAAGTGCCTGTCTCAGCTACGGGGTTAGAGGATCTCGAAAACTTCCAGCTTTACTGCACAGGGAGAAAGCTCTGCACTTCGGATGAGTTTGAATACGGATATATCTACGGGCCGGACCATGATGCTATTCTCATCCCTTCCAAGGTAGTAGACAGGCCTAAAGCTACAGTAGGAATAGGCGATACGATTTCAGCAGGAGCTTTTGTTGCCATGCTTGCAAGGATAAAACAGAAACAGGCAGGGAAATAAGCTCTAAAAATAAATTCTCTAAAAATAAATTCTCTTAAATAAGCCTCATGGGGCAGATTTTCTGTCTGCCTCGCCTTGTAATGAATCGAAAAATTCCAAATCTGAATGCCTGAAAAAGAGGCTGCCTTTCCATTTGAATCTACAGGAATCGATTAGGTCAATTACCCCTGAGCTAAACAGGCTGTCCGACAATTCAATTTAAGGGCAAAAACATGCAAAAAATAAGGCATATAAAGCCTTTTAATCGAAAAAGATGAATTTTGAATATTATTGATAGTAATTGTCGGACAGTCTGTAAAGACTCAGGGGCTTGTCTAACAAGCCCTGGTTGACCAGATCACCGATTCGGAGCAACGGATAATCGGTAAACGATAGGAAAGAAATAGTTACCCTTGAATGTCGCCTCAGTTTAAGGCTCTAAGGATGCCGGTTAAACAGTCCTGAGAGGTAGGGACAGTGCTTGCATCGTTAAACCTTTCCATATCAGATCGAGAGGAGGACGGATTCCGGAATTGACTGGTTCCAGCTACGCTGTAACACTCCAACTTCACGAAGTTGAAGTCCATAATTCGGATACGCATAACTCTTCGGAGGAAAACTATATGTTAGTTTTCGTAATTAATCAAAACAAAAAACCACTAATGCCCTGTAAACCTTCAAAAGCCAGAAAACTACTTCAAGCAGGCAAGGCAAAAGTTGTTAGAAATACGCCATTCACCATCAAGTTACTTTTCGGAAGCAGTGGCTATACTCAACCTGTAACTGCAGGGATGGATACCGGCTCTAAGGTAGTGGGCTGTGCAGCCATTGCTAACGGAAAAGTGTTGTATCAGTCCGAAATCTACCTGAGAGAAAACGTTTCGAAAAAGATGGAACAACGGAAGATGTACCGGAGAACCAGAAGAGGGCGAAAAACAAGGTACAGACCCTCAAGATTTGATAACCGGGGAAATTCAACAAAAGAAGGAAGATTGGCTCCTTCTATCCGAAGCAAACTTGAAGCTCATTTCCGGGAAAAGATGTTTTTGGAATCCCTGCTTCCTGTAACCGGGTGGAAGGTAGAACTTGCTTCCTTTGATATTCACAAAATAACAAATCCAAAGGTTTCCGGTATCGGATATCAGGAAGGGGACCTTAAAGGTTTCTACAATATCAAAGCTTACTTTCTGGACAGGGACGGGTACACCTGCCAGCACTGCAGGGGAAAATCAAAGGATTCCAGGCTGCATTGCCATCATATCGTTTTTAGATCAAAACAGGGGACAGATACACCGGAAAACCTGATAACGCTCTGTGAAACCTGTCACAAAGCCCTGCACAATGGAGAATTCAAACTCTCAGGAAGCAGTTCAAAAACAAAACATGCAACTGAAATCGGGATTCTCAAATCCCAAATCCGGAAATCCGGCTGGAATTTTGCAGAGACTTTCGGGTACGAAACAAAGTACAGGAGAGAGCAGATATTGAAGTTGATAAAAACACATTACTTTGATGCTGTTGCTATTTGTTGCAGGGACGATCAGAATGTAGAGGTAGAAGATTCGGTTTTTCTAAAAAGAAACGTTAGCAAGGGGGATTATCAGCAAAGGACAGGAAAAAGATCTGAAAAGAAAATACCTACGGGAAAACTGTTCAACCTGAGAAAATTCGATCTTGTAAAAACAAGTAAGGGAATAGGGTTTGTAAAAGGCAAAAGATCTTCCGGATTCTTTGCTATTTCGGATATGTTTGGAAACAAAATATCAGATAGTGTTAATGTGAAGAAAATTTGTGAACGATTGAGGGCCAGGACAACAACACTAATTCAACAGAGTAGGATGGGGAAGTTGACGCATTCCTCCCCTGAGCTAAAGATTCAGGGGTTTCCTGCTGAGGGTTTATGAACATACTTTGCGGTTATAACGTAAACATAGATTCCGTATACCGGATAAGCGGAGCCGAAATTTCGGAGCTGCTGAGTGCTTTTGAAAGGACTGAAATCCTTGAAAAAATCGAAAAACCTCCCGGAAAAATACTTTCGGAATCTGATTTTGCGGCAGGGCTCGCATATTGTATGAAAAACGGATGCGGAGCCGAATGGCTTGTTTTTGAGCAGGCTGTATTTGAGTTTCTGAAGAACCGTTATTTTGAAAAATCCCTTGTCAGGATGGGCGGAAACGCCGGGATAATGGCAAATGCCCTTTCCGAAATCGGGGCTTCAAGGGTAGTCCCTAATGTTGCAGTTCCTTCGAAGACCCAACTGTCTCTATTTTCTAAAAAAGCAGTATATTTCCCGGATGTTCCTCTGCAAACAGAGAATAAACAGGACGTAGAACCTGGAAATCATATCTCTGCCTCTTTCAGCAACCAGGACCCCATACATTTTGTGTTCGATTTCTCTGAAGGCGAAACCTTTTCCCTTTACGGGACCGAAATCCGGGCTCCGAGGGAAAACCGTTTCATAGCAACCTGCGACCACTTAAATTTCAGGCTCTTCGTTAATCCGGCCTTTGAGAACTATGCCCTGAAGCATGCGGGAGAAATGGATGGGGCACTCATTTCAGGTTTCCATCTCCTGCTAGAAACTTATCCTGATGGCAGCACCTACAAAGAGATCCTTGAGAATTCTTTTGCTCAGCTTAAAGCCTGGAAGGCAGGAAACGAGAAGCTCAGGGTTCACCTGGAATTCGGGCATTTTTCAAGCAGGGAGATTGCAAATTCTGTTTTTCTTAAGTTTGCCGGAATCTCAGACAGCATCGGGATGAACGAGGACGAACTTGCAATGCTTCACAACCTGCATGGAATTCCTGCTGAAGGGATTTTGCGGATGGAAGCCGAAGTTGTAGGAAAGGCAGCCTGTAAACTTGCTTCCCAACATGGGCTTGGGAAACTTTTCATTCACACAAGGGAGTTTGTCCTGGCTGTCTTTAAGCCTGGTAATTCTGGTGTTTCTGGAATTTCCAGGGAGTCAGGGAGTTCTGAAGAGTCTGAGATTTCTGATGGTTCCGGGATTTCAGGAAAATGGGACGACAAAGAAAGCCCTGCCCTGTTAAAAGCAGCCGGTAAAAATCTTGAATCCATGAGCTTCGGGCTCAGGTGTGCAGGAGCATATGCGGCTTCAGGCAGGCTCGAAGGGCGGGAATTTGTCGAAAAAGAGGCTTCCAAACTTCATGAAAGCCTTTTTGGAAGGAAACAGCTTACGCTTTTCCTTGAAGCATTTGGTGGAAAAACCTGCGGGCATGGTGCCTTTGCTTTAATGGAAGGTTACCTGATCTGCATACTTCCTACGCTGCTTTCCAAATCTCCAATCACTACTGTGGGGCTCGGGGACACTCTAACTGCAGGGGCTTTTCTAAGGGGGCTTGAACTGGATGTACAGACTTAAACCCGTAATTTTTAACCTTGACTATACGCTCGACTGTGGGCAGGTCTTCCGCTGGAAAAAGGAAGGAGACTGGTGGACAGGTGTTGTAGGAGACCATGTTATCCGGCTTTCCCAGGAGAAAGACAGTGGAGAACTGCTGGTCGATTCCAAACTTCCATCCGAATTTTTCTCTCATTATTTCCGTCTGGATGACAATCTGCCTTCAATCTATGAAAGCATAAACAAAGACCTATTGATAAACAGGGCGATCAACGAGTACAGAGGCCTGCGCCTGATCAGGCAGAACCCCTGGGAATGCCTGATTTCTTACATGCTCGCAACAGCCTCAAGCATCCCCACAATTCAGAAAAGGATCTTCCTTCTCAGCCAGATTTTTGGGCAGGAACTCGAAGAAGGCTATTTCAGTTTTCCTGATCCTATGGCCCTTGCAGACGCAGACCTCGCCATGCTTGAAAAATGCAAGCTGGGCTTCAGGACCGAGCGCATAAAAGAGGCAGCAAGAGAAGTGGCTTCAGGCGAGCTTGAACTTAACGTCCTCTACCGTCTGGAGTACAGGTATGCGCGGGAACGCCTTATGAGGATTCGGGGGATCGGGGAAAAGGTTGCTGACTGTGTCCTCCTTTTCGCCTTTGAGAAAATGGAAGCCTTTCCCGTAGATACCCACATCAGGCAGATCATCCAGCATTATCATGTTGATGACAGTTACTTTGAAACCTGCACAAACCTGAGTTGTATGGGGGACTGGGGACGGGAGTATTTCGGTCATTATTGCGGGTATGCCCAGCAGTACCTCTTTTACCAGAAAAGGATGGAGGGGCTTGTTTCTCTTTATTAAATTCTATTTTAGTGGTGATCTTGGTGGATTGGAAGTAAAATCAGAAAAGACAGAAAATTCAGGTCAACTTTTCAAGGATTTCATCGTTGTCATTTAGAAGCAGATATCCTTTGACCTTCTTAGCTAACCTTTCCGGTAACTTGGATAATTTATCTATCGTTTTTCCCCTTATTCGTTCCAGATCTTCTTTTAGTTCTGTGTATGAGATTTCCTGTAGGGGGATAGTAATAGTATGCTGAACTCCAGAGCCAGCAAGCTGAAAACCAGTTGAAATAACAATTTCTTCGCTAATTCCATGTCTTGAAATGAATATTAATGCATCAACTTTCTTATTAACAGAACTCAGGTTTTCATCAATTCTGTTTAAACAACTAATCATGTCCAGTTGATAGGAAAATTTACTTAAAACATCATTAATGAGAGGAATTTTATCTTCAATTGAGTACTCTTCACGTACCGTTTTAAGTAATTCACACGCCTCACCTTTTTGGCCTTCTGGTAACTTAGAACACATTGCACTAAGTTTATTACTATGGGAGCGCAGAGGGTCACGAATACCCTGACCTTTAGGTCGGGGATGAAGTGAACCCTCGCTGGCTGTTTTGTATTCGCTTAAACTGTATAAATCATCGTTTTTTTGTAAAATAAGG
>NZ_JAQUVZ010000074.1 GCF_028693135.1 Methanosarcina sp. | reverse complement strand
TGTGCCTGATGTATAAAGCACCAGCCTCATTTCAGAGGTATTTGTTTCGGCTTTAATCTCCTTACGAAGAATCTTTACTGAAGTATCGCTGGAAACAACGATTACTGTTCCAAAACGCTCAAAAAAATTCTCCCCAAACCTCGAATACTGTGTATCTGTTGTAATTATATTGTTGACATGGGCAGAATCAAGGATTCGCTCAAGACTGAATTTGGGAAATTCTATTGGCAGAGGGATTGCAATGTTTTCTGACCTGTATACAGCCATGAGTAATTTTAAATACTGTATGCCAGATTCTGACAGTATCGCAAATCTGCAATGCTTAAAATCCATCAGAGATAAGGAAATGTCACTTATATCCTTCTCGAGACAGCTATAAGAAATTGAATTTTTGCCCTCTTCCAGGGCAATATTTTGAGGAGTTTTTCTGGCGTATTCTGTGATATACGCATCAATTCGCATATTATTTCACTTCGCCAGTTTGGTTATCAGGTCAGTGATCCCCTGTAGAGAATCAAAATTCTCCGGAGTCAGCATATCTTCAGGAATTTCGATAGAATATGTTTCACTGATATAGTCTATCAATTCAAGTAAACCGATAGAATCTATAATGCCGTTCTGAGTAAGAGAGTCACTATCTTTCAATTGAACATCCTTATCCATAAAAGAGTTAGCCATCAAATAGTCAACAATGCTATTTTTTATATGTTCCATGTGTCACTATCCCCTTTGTTTTTGGTTCGCAAATCATCGATTGTTAGTAACATACTCTATGAAAATTAAGTGTATATTAATTGAATGTTCTCTTTGTAAATATAGCCAACTCAACAATTAACTGCACTTTTATAGTGTTATTTCCAGTTTTTGCTTTTTTCATATGCGCAAATATTTCCTGTGTTGACTATAAACTAAATCACTATTTTTGATGACTATATTTTTTGCACAATTTTATGTAAGTGGGAATGTTTGAAACATTATAGATATTCAAGGTACAGTTATGGAGGAAAAGGAAAGTTTTAGCTTTCCTCTGTTTAGCTCTCCTCTACTTTTCTTCTCCCCATCTCAAAAGCCCTGACATTAATTTCAATCGTCTTCTGCGGCACAAGTGCCTTTACACTCTCAATCAAAATCTCTTTCGGAATGGGCAGGTAGCCAGAGACTGCTCCGACCATTGCAACGTTCATTGCAAGCCTGCTCCCGGCTTCAGCAGCCAGTTCATCCGCATTAAAGGCTTTGACGATATATTTTTCAGAAAGGACATCAAGGATTTCCTGGATATCGGGGTACTTTGCAAGGCCTGAGGTAACGGTCACAGGAACGATTGGCTGAGTATTTACTACAATTACTCCGCCATCTTTCAGGAAATCGAGATATCGGACTGCTTCCATGGGTTCAAGGGCAAGCAAGACGTCTGCACCTTTTTTAGGGATCATTGATCCGAGATTGGCCCCCAGCCTTATGTGATTTACAACTGAGCCTCCGCGCTGTGCCATGCCGTGGGTCTCTGCTGCCCGGATGGAGAGCCCTGAAATGACTGCGGCTTTTCCGATGATGTCCGAAGCAAGGATTGCGCCCTGCCCGCCAACTCCTGTGATCAGGAGGTCGAGTTTTTTCTCTCCTTCAATCTGGCTCATCTCTTCACCTCCTTGATAGCATCAAACTTACAGATCTGCGCGCAGACCCCACACCCGCTGCAGAGGGCAGTAATTACAGCACACTTGTTTTCCTCATCAAATTCGATTGCTGGGCAGCCGAACTTAACGCACTGCTTGCAGCCTTCGCACTTTTCGGGGTCAACGATGTACGGGAGCCGCCTGGTTCCTGCTCTCTTTACAGAGATCACACAGGGCTTTTTTGCAATAACCACAGCTGTGCCTTCAAAGTCCTTTGCGGCTTTGAAAGCTTCCTGAATCTCTTCAAGGTTGTAAGGGTCGACAACAACTACAGACCCGGCTCCCATAGCCCTGCAGAGTTCGGCAAGCGAGACCTCTACAGTTGGCTCTCCGGTAACCGTAAAGCCAACTCCGGGGTTTGGCTGGTGCCCGGTCATGGCCGTGATGCGGTTGTCGAGAATGGTGACTGTAATATTGGCTTTGTTAAAGACCGCATTCAGAAGAGAATTCATGCCTGTATGGAAAAAGGTTGAGTCCCCGATAGAACAGCAGATAGGGCGCTTTTCCCCTGCATGGTAAAGCCCCGACGCAATGCTGATGCTCGAGCCCATACAGAGCGTGGTCTCAACAGTCCCGGTCTGGATCCCGAGGGTGTAACAGCCGATATCGCTTGGGTAGATGGCATCCTTTCCAAAAACCTTTCTCATGGAATAGAAGGTTGCTCGGTGAGAGCAGCCTGCACAGAGACCAGGCGGGCGTGGGGCAAGTTCAAGAGAGATCGTTCCCTTTTCAGGTTCGACATCCAGATCAAAAGCTTTGTTCAGGGCTTCAAGGAAGGCGCTTATATCCAGTTCTCCTTCTCGTGGGACAAACCCACCTGTTTTCCCCATGATATAAACCGGAAGGCCGGCCTCCTGCGCAATCATCTTTACCTGCTCTTCCACAACAGGTTCAAGTTCTTCGAAAATAAGAACCGAATTTACGGTTTCAAGTAGTTCCAGAATAAGCTTTTTCGGGACAGGATAGGTCCCTATCTTCAGGAAAGAAGCTTCAAGCCCGAGTTCCTGCAGAGCCTCTTTTGCATAAACGGATGCAATGCCTGCACCTATTACCCCGAACGTTGCATCAGGTTTCAGTTCCAGGGAGTTCCAGGGGGATTCTGCAAGAGCATCTTCCATTGGCTGCTGGATAGCAAGGAGATGAGTATGGCGGGGGCGGGCATTCTTGGGCAGCATGACCCAGCGGTCGAGAAGTTTTTCAAAATGTGGAGCCGATTTTTCGGTAGGGATTTCTCCAAGCTCGATATCTGATTTACCGTGAGATATCCGGGTTGTGGGCCTGAAGATTACAGGGATTTCGAACTGTTCTGAAAACTCAAAAGCATATGGAAGCATATCTTTGGCTTCCTGAGGGGTCGAGGGGTCAAAACAGGGTACAAGGGCAAACTGGGCATAGCGCCGTGTATCCTGCTCGTTCTGGGAGGAGTGGCAGGAAGGGTCATCAGCCACGATGGCAATAAGCCCGCCTTTTGTCCCTGCATACGCAAGGGTCATGAAGGGGTCGGCTGCAACGTTTAACCCGACGTGTTTCATTGTCACGACAGACCTAACTCCTGCCCAGGCGGCTCCGACTGCCACTTCCATTGCCACCTTTTCGTTAACCGACCATTCTATATGATAGTCTCGTTCCTTCCGGGCCGCAAGGGTATCGATGATCTCCGAAGAAGGAGTCCCAGGGTAGCCTGTAGCTACCTGCACGCCGCCTTCTAAAAGGCCCCTGGCAATTGCCACGTTTCCAAGCATGTACTCGCGCGTAGTCATTTTATTTTCTCCAGCGTTTTAAATAATGAAAATATAATTCCTATAACATCCAAATATTTCAAGCATTTCAAACACAATTTTTATCAATAAGTCAATAAATCAAAAATCTCAGAAGGGATCGCATAGGCAAACAAAACCTGCTGTCTGCAAACTAAGTAAAACTTTTGTATTATCCAAAATAACACGATCAATAATATACTTTCGGATAATTGATCCGGATTATTTCTAATGAAGGGTTAGTTAACAGGCCTAAGAAATCACATTCTTATAATCAGATTGAGGACAGAGGGGTTCGAATGAGTTTGTTTCAAAAAGCCAGAACAACGTGAATACTTCATCCCCGTCGAGCTTGTCCGCTCGAAGAGCGGCTATTCCACAAAGACTGAACAAAAAAATATTAAAAAATAAACAACCAGAGCAGTCAGAGAAAACTCGCTTAAATTAATGAAAATATACAAAACCTGAGAAAACTTAAAATTAATGAAAATATACAAAACCTGAGAAAACTTAAACTCGACAATGATTCCGTTACAGCTTTCAAAAATTGACTAACCCTGCCGTCATTCTGAATATTTTAAGCTTTTTTTTACACTCACGGGTTATCCTTCAGTATTTTCTTCCCCCTTTTAATGCATTCTCAGGATGGGGTTTGCGCCCGAAACTGCAGCCCCGGCTAAGTGAAGCGCCATAAAAAGGGCCAACCGATGGGATTAAGGAGAGCCGCCCGCAGCCCCCACCGCCCCCCTGATCTCCCTGATCTCCCTGAATATCAAGGAATCGAGGAATCAATTCTTATCCAGAAACTCCACAAGCTTTTCAATTTCTTCAAGTTCAAGCTCGAATTCTTCGCCTTTCAGGGAGGCCTTGAAAAGCTTCCTGTCTGCAGGGATTACTGCGGCAACTTTTGAAGAATCAACAGCTTCCAGCATGTCTCCTTCAATATCTTCCTCGACCTTGTTCAGCACAAAGAAAACCCTGTTTCCGGCTTGCTCCCCGAGTTCTTCAAACTTTCTGGATAACTGGAGGGATTCGTAGGAGGGGTCAACCACTACAAGGATCGTGTCAAAGTCTTTGGCAACTCCCCGGCCGAAGTGCTCCACCCCGGCTTCCGTGTCCACGATCACGATATCACTCTCTGAGAGGTCGAGGTTTTCCAGGAACTCCCGGGTAAGTACGCCCATAGGACAGGCGCAGCCTTCCCCGAACTCGTGGATCTTGCCGATTGCCATGAGCTTTATCTTTCCCTTTTCTTCCACAAATTCCGAAGGCAGGTCGGAAAAGCTCCACCTTTCCTCAAAAAAGCGGGACTTCTGCTGGCCTGCGGCAGCCCCCGGAGCAGTAAGCCCGCCGAGGGGGGCAGTCTTTGGAGCTCTCTGCTTTTGCTTGAATCCCTGCTTTCCCCCGAAGTACTCCATTAGGTCTCTTGGGGCTGCAAGCCCGAGCTGACCGTGTAGCCCGTAGTTGGACTCATCGGTGTCGAGCACCAGCACGTTCTTTGTTTTTGCCATCTGCTTTGCCAGGAGCGCAGAAATTGTGCTTTTTCCGCTTCCGCCTTTCCCGCATACTGCGATTTTCATATTCAGTTCACCTACCACAGTAATTTATCTCACTGCCTTTAAAGTTATTTCCTGCCAGAGATGTCCTGATGAAAAAGTTTCCTTATCCGGAGGCAAAACCTGACACTTCCGTATGCTTCTGAGGATTTGAAGTTAATAATTTAAAGTGAATAACAGGTTTTGAAGTTAATAATATCAAGCATCAGGAATAAATTAACAGGATATAATGGGATGTAACCGGATGAATTTTTTAATTCAAGGGGATTGCGAAGGCTAAAAGAAAAAACGAACAAACTAAAGAAAATTATAGAGGGGGAAAAGAAGCTGAGTTATTTATCCCAGATTCTTGGGGACTATCTTGTGAGTATTATTACAGTTGCAGTAACCTTTTTTCTTATTTTTGCAGTTGACCGTCTTCTCGTCAGGACAAAGATAATCCACAAAGACATCAAATTCACAAAGCAGCTAATCCAGTTCATCATTCTCAGTATAGGCCTCATTTTTGTCGTGTTCAGCCTCCCTATCTCAAACCAGTACAAGGACTCTATATTAAGTCTACTGGGACTTCTGGCAGGAGCCACAATTGCCCTTTCCTCCACCACTTTCATTGCCAACGCAATGTCCGGTATCATGCTTCGGATTATAAAACCTTTCAGGACAGGAGACTACATCGAAAGTGATTCTGTCTTCGGAAGAGTTACCGACATCCACATCCTGCACACGGAAGTCCAGTCAATCGACCGGGACCTGGTGACAATCCCTAACCTTAAACTGGTTTCAAACTCTCTCAAAACAATCCGGACTTCAGGTACCATTATCTACACCTGTGTCTCCCTTGGCTATGATGTCTCCCGCAAAAAAATCGAAAAGAACCTGCTCCTTGCCGCAGAAAAAACGGGGCTTGAAACCCCATTCGTGCATGTTCTTGAACTTGGAGATTTTTCAGTCACATACAAGGTAGGAGGACTCTTAAAAAATGTGGACAGTCTGATAACGACCCGCTCTGATTTTAAAAAGGCTGTTCTGGATTCTCTTCATGAAGTTGATATCGAAATCGTTTCACCCAACTTCATGAACCAGAGAATACTGAAAGAAGGATCCGTCTTCATTCCCCCAAAAGAGCCTGTAAAATCCGAAATGGTTGAAAAGCCCCTTGAAAAGAAGCCCGAAGAAGTCATCTTTGACAAAGCGATAGAAGCTGAGATTCTGGGAAGAATAGGGTATTTCCTGGAAGTTTTAGATAAGAAGGAAAAGGAATTTGAACAGCAGATCAGCAGCGTACCTGAAGAGGATAAGAAAGCCGATTTAAAAACAAAACTGGAATTCATTAAAAGCAAAAAAGAAAACGTAAAAACCGAATTAGAAGCCATGAAAAAACAAATTGGAGAAGCCGAAGAAATAATTGAGCCGGATACGCGCTCAAGGAAACTTCAAAGCCTTAATCTGAAAGCTGACCACCTGGACATCAGGAGGAAAATGCTGGAAAAAGAATTGAAGGAAATTCTGGAAAAAGAAAATGCCGAAAAAGCTTGATGGAAAATACGTTTAAGGGGTAAATTGCTAAATCATATTTCCCCATATATCTTAGTTGCGGCAAGAAGTGAACTACCCCCCGCTAAAGCTGTGAGGCTTCCTGCTTCATACCTCGAACTACCGTTCACAAGTCCACAGGCTCTACCCTCTGTCCCAGAGGTGAAAAATTATTTAATACAAATATTTCTGTTTTCCCTGGCTTGGTTATTGCTTAGGAATTCAGTACATCGTAGAGGACTGGATAGTATTTCAAGGTTAGCAGATAACGAAAATGAGCTCGTTTACGCCATTCATCCCGCAAGCTAGAGCAAGGGGCTTTCTGCCTGTCACAAGTAAAGTCAAAGGCGGAGGTTCAGGGCCTACTTTCGTAGGAATTCATGCGTCCGAATCCCATCCCTCGCACTGTCTTTGAAGCTACTATTCTTTGATTTCAAATGCTATTCTAGTCTTTCTCCTTCCTCAGGAAGTCTTCTCGTTTTTAAATAATTTAATTCCTTACGTCAGAATATTTTTTGTTAATATAGGTAACCACGATTCCATCTTCTCCCTGGCTACCCCTTTTGGTTTTCTCATTCCCATCCCGAAGTGCATCGTATTGGATTTTTCATTTCCTTCAAATGACTTATTACACCGGTCACATAAGAGCGCCTGGAGACCACAACTGATTAACTAAAATAGCAATGTTAATATCAGTTAAACAATAATAAGAAAGTTAATTCTGGTAGAAGTATGAACTTCTTTAAATTAACTTATTGAAATCGTCTTAGAGCCTTTTGAAAATTGTTTTCGGAAGGCTCTAAGTTAAACGGGCCCATGGGGATCTCTTATGAAAAATTTAAAAACCCTTATGAAAATACTTACCCTTACTCTCTTTTGTCTTGTGTTAAGTAGCCCTGCTGCTTTGGCGTCAAACATCGTAATTGACGATGATGCTCAACCAGCTGTCTCCGGTCTTTATCTGACATCTGATTATAAGGACGACGCCGCTTGCATTCAGGCGGCGCTAGATAACTCAAAAAGTGGAGACACCATAACTATCCGCGAAGGAGACTATTATATAAAAAATCGAATATATCAAAGTAGTAAAAGTCTGAACATAATAGGCGAAGGAAAAGTAACTCTTCACATTCAAACTTCTGATAATGAATTTTACGGGATTTATTTCAGCGGATCATTGGTCACTAGCAAAAAACTGGCAGCTAACGCTAAAAAGGGTTCATCTCAAGTGGTTTTAACTGACGCTTCCCAGGTTCGCCAGAACGACTTGATTAAGATTTGGAAAACTGTTAAGTGGTGTCCTCTTGATTATCCTGATCAAATGACAGGGGAAATATATGCTGTTAAAAGTGTAAATGGAAATGTCGTCACTTTAAATCAACCACTTCTTAGAGATTATAGCTTGTCCGAGACCGTCCAAACTGAAGTATACAGACCTATTGAAATGCATATAAAGAATATAAGGCTAGAGGACACGGGTGCGACAACGTCTCATCATGGACTGGTTATGCAATATTGCAAGGACAGTTCTGTCACTAATTCCCGGTTCAGTAATAGTGGATTTGGGGCTATTTGTCTGTATTCCTGTTTTAATGTGGATGTTAATAATAATGAAATATATGACTGCCTTAAGCCCGGCAGTGGATATGGTGTAAATACAGCTAGTGGTTCGGCTTTTGTCAATATTGAACATAATCACATAGAGAATTGCAGGCATGCCATAACAGGCAATTCAGCTGAACTCAAATCTTTAAATCGAGACGTTATTATCGCCGATAACACTCTGATTGGGGCACAAATCGCCGGCTCTGATGTTGTTGATGCTCATCCAGTTACTATTAATTATATAGTCACTAGAAATAAAATATATCCGCAGCTTCCGTACTTTTTTGCGTTTCTTGACGGTACACAATACTCAGAATTTACCGAGAATGAAGTATATGGTGGATATGGGGCAGTCGTAAGACGAGGCAGTGTAAATGATGGAGTGCATATAATAAAAAATAATATTATGGATGGAATCGCCGGGGTTACGTATCAAGGAGGTGAAAATGGTATTGGAGATACTCTTATAATTACAAATAATGTTCAAAATAGTGGAGAATACGGAATCTATTTCCCATATCACGAAAGTTTCAGGAATATAATAATAAGTGGGAATACATTTAGCAATCTCCTGACTAAGGGAGTATATCAGCAGTTCCTCATAGACGGAGTAAACTTAAAAATCTCTGACAACACTTTTGAAAATATCAGAAAAGAAGGAATATATCTCGACGGAAATTCTTACACAAACGGCGAGGTCAAAATACAAAATAATAACTTAATAAATGTATATCCCTCCAGTCCAGGTTCAGAAATCACAATCAAAAACATCCAGGGGACTTCAGTTAGTGGGAACCAGGTTATCAGCGGAAACCAGAAAGTAAAAGTTCCTATTGCTGTGTTTTCGGCATCACCAGTTTCAGGAAATGCACCTCTGAAAATCACGTTTACTGACACAAGTACAAATTCGCCTACTTCGAGGGGATGGAAATTTGGAGACGGAACAAGTTCAACAGAGAAAAGCCCAACGCATACATATTCGACAGCAGGAACTTACACGGTAACGCTTACAGTAAGTAATGCGGCAGGCAGCAATACGGCAACAAAGTCCATTTATATAACAGTAGCAGGACCAACTGCACAAAAACCAGTTATAAACTGCTGGGGCTCTCCAAGAACGGGAACTGCGCCTCTTACTGTAACCTTTAAGGACAATTCTACAGGCTCGCCCACTGCATGGAACTGGAGTTTCGGAGACGGAACCTCTTCAACACTCCAGAATCCGAAGCACACATATTCAGCAGCAGGCAGTTACACGGTAAAGCTGACAGTAACCAATGCAGCAGACAGCACTTCGGTGACAAAATTCAATTATATTACAGTGACATGAACCTCTTTGCAAACTCCTATTGCAAGCTTCAACAGCAATGTTACTTCAGGGAACACACCGTTTAATGTCCTATTTACGGACACAAGTAAAGGCTCACAACCGCATGGAACTGGAACTTTGGAGACGGAACAATAAATTCAACGCTCCAGAACCCAGCTCATACCTATTCATAGCAGGAAACTATACAGTGGTACTTACTGCAAGCAATGCTGCAGGTAGCAATACCGTGACAGGGACGGCTCATGTAAAACCGCTCGAAGATTCTGAATCTGAAGAGCCTGTAGTTTCCGAAATAGAAGTATCTGACAACCGTTTGCGTGAAGCTTCCTCTGGCACCGTCTTTGTAAGGTAATACTTTTTCAATTAGTGGAATCTGTCAAATTAGAGATTTATTGGAAATCAGAGCCATCATTTTATTGATGAAATAAATGTTGGTAATTACACTCCTGTGCTATATCTGAGGATTGCAGCAATTCCGCCAAAAGCTATCATAAGTTGAGAGCCTTCGTCGAAATCTGTTGATACAAAAGCAATCCTTGCATCGCCTTTATCAGCGAGTTCTGAGAATTCACCAACGATATCAATAATATCCGTGACTTCAAGTGCAGAACCACATTCAGGACAATTTCCTGCCACAGGAACAGCTTCATTGGGTTTCCATTTTCTTGTCCGTTTATTCTCATATCTGCAAACGCTGCATTTGATAGTTATTCTTTCAGCCCGCAGGTCTTCGGAAAGTAATAGCACATCAACTGCCATTATTTCAAGATTTGCCCGTACATTGTCTTCTCCATAGGATACTTTACCAGACTCAGTAGCGAGTTCTTTAAAAAATATTTCCATGTCTTTCTTTTGCTTAAATAAGTCAATACCCTGGAGCGTATCCTCTGCCGCATTTATTAACTCAGAAAAACCTGATTCATCCGTATACCCTGTATCAAACAATCCAAGAACCTTTTTCTGAAGCTCATAATGTAGAAATTCACCTTCATTGAACTCTTCTTTAGTTGGAGAATGCCCTCCTATAAGAATGCCTTTAAGTTCAGCTGGCTCTAATTTAAGGAATGCTTCACTTGCAGCATTCCCTATTCTTTTGTAGAAATCATGAATAGCAATGCGTCTGAGTTGTTCAAAACGATGTGCACTCTGACCTCCTTTTTTTTGTTTGCCAGGGACAGTTGAGTGGAGATGCCTGATAACTTCAGTTTGCTTGCCTACAAGCATTCCGATAGTAGCTTCTCTTAAATCAAGAAGTATAAACCCATAAGTACTGCATTCTCTAAGCATTTCCTCAAGAGGCTCAAGATAATAAACGGAATCACAGTGATATATGTAATGTACAACAGGTTCCGGAGGAATAAGAGCTTCGTTCACCATGCCTGTCCTGTTAGTTCCGGTATCGACAACTCCTGTAAAATAAATTATTCCATTTTCCGGTATTTTGTTAAGATCTCTTAACTTTGCCAGCAAAGAATCAAGTGCTCCCTGTACGTTATTGCTGGTGAGTTTAGATTCAATGTTCGAAGCCTGCTCATGTTCTTCTCTCAAATGATCTGTAACATCTGAGATCTGTTTATCAGGAGGAATATAAAGGGAAATTAATTCTCTGCTCCTTCCACTTTTACTTCTTAGAGTTTCAAGCTTCTTTTTAAATACATATTTTTCATATGTACAGTATTCAGCCATGCCAGCTTCCTCCTTCTCATGCAAGATATTGAGGGATCTAAAAAAATGACATAAAACTACAATATTCATTTATTCTTTATTCTTTAAAAAAACATTTATTTGAATGGAAATTCTAAAAAACATGTTAAAAATCATACTTGCGATAGCCCAATGGTAGCTAATAACAGACAATGTCAGTAGTTCACTAATTTTTACTTTCCTTAAAACGATGTCTTCCGAGTTCTGTGTAGTTGACGGGGGCTAAGATAAATTTTCAGCATGCACCGAAGCCAGTCTGAAGGTCAGTCCCCTTAGACTACACAGTACCCAAAAGCTTATTTCCTTTACATTTTGCGGATTCACTTCTTACATTTCTGTCGGGCTTTGTATTCAAAAGAATTTTTGATTCATTCTCCGCATCCTGGTAATAAATAGAATTTTCTGTTGTTTATCTGGTAACAAACTAGAAGTCTTTGTATTCAGACTTGGGTTGAAAAAACATTATAAACTGCTAGGGCATTAATAGTAATTGGTGGTTATCGCAAAAATGCCAGAATGTAGTTTATATTAGCCTATAGACAACATATGAAGAAAGCTTTCATATCCTTTAAATACACTGTGTAATGAAATGAATGCACTTGCGCAGGAAATGCGAAACACCAGGAAAGGTGAATCAGTTTAGAAAGAATAGTATAAAGTCTATTGTTGGAGGGAGTACCAGTCCCACAACATATAGACTTATGGTTTAGGAAAGATTTCAAAACGTTGTAATAAAGTAGCATTAATAAATTGTACAGTACATGTACTTGTACTTTACGATTATGTTCGGTTCTGATAATTGCAATCAACAGAAATCTTTCCTTTAATCTTTGTATAGTAGTGAACACGTTGCATGAAGTTAAAGGAACTCATGTAGCTAAATCAAGAAAAGGAGAATAAATCATGACTAGAGTAATTCATGTTCATGCAGGATTCATGACATACCTGTTGATTGTAGTACTTATCTTCATAGCACTTTGCTTTGTAGCTCCAGATACTGCTAACGAAGTATTAATTGACCTGCACAAACTGACACTTGCGGTGAAGGTATAACTTCTTATACCTTTTTCCTTTTTTTCAGCAAACTGCTTGACCAAAAAGGTTCTGTAAATTCAGAATCACTTTGTGCGATTTTTTTGAATTACTACCTCCACCTCAATTATATTGGTATGGATAATCAATACTACTATCAAAGAATAGAAGCACATTTTCAAAGTTATCATATTTCTTTTTAATATTTACATCAAAAACTTCTCTCTACGCCCGCATGCCGCGAAGTGAGCAGATATCGGGCGGTCACTGGCAAAAAGAATAAAAAATAATCGGCAGTTGCCATATGTCAAGGGCGGTTAACTTTTTTCCATTTTGGGCGGTCTAGAATTTTCCAATCTTTTTATATAAAGTTTACTCAATTTTCTAAAATTTCTGTAGAATTATGATGTATAAATCCTGTTTTTATACCC
>NZ_JAQUVZ010000073.1 GCF_028693135.1 Methanosarcina sp. | reverse complement strand
AAAGACCTACGATGAGATGGATATTTTTCAATTTTCAGGGAATTACAGAACTTAATACTCATAATGAAGGTGAAATAGAGTCAGAAATATTGAATATGGAGGATATTCACTGGAAGATATTGAGTCTCATGGGAGAAAAATATGAAAATATCTATCTCTAATTACGTTAACCTGCCGAAGGCAGGTTAAAAGCATACAATCTGGATTAAAGCATACAATTTGCTCAGGTTAAAAGTTTGCATCCCTGGTTCACGTCTCGCCCGAATTGCGACTCGCCCGAATTGCGACTCGGGAGTACGCGGTCCTTTTCGCTGCGCTCAAGAGGACTATTTGATGGATTGTAACAGTGAACTTTGCTCAGATAACTAAATTATGGATGTTTATGGATGTTAATACTGAACTGCGTTCAAGAGGACGAAATTAGATCGTTCTGAACCGTACAACATTATTCGCTGTACTGTGTCGTTTTTGTCACGGCAGAGTTGCAGCTCTGCAGTGCACTGTCCTTTTCGCTGCGCTCAAGAGGACTACTCGATGGATTTTAGCAGTGAACTTTGCTCAGGGGACTAAATTATGGATGTTTATGGATGTTAATACTGAACTGCGCTCAAGAGGACGAAATTAGATCGTTCTGACCCTTACAACGTCATTCGCTGTACCATATCCTTTTTGTCAACGCTCGACGCAGGAGAGCGGCTTTCAGATAAAAAAAGAAGAGAAAATAAGAGCCTGAAAGTGAAAACTACTGAGAACAATATAAAAAACTAACAGATAGAGATGACCGGGGAAGCCTATAAGATTTAACCGAAAATCAACAAAAAATCAAAGGAAAGAAACCGAAAAACCTGTAAGTATACAAAAAGGAGCAGAATTATATTTTACCTGATAAATACTCTTTCTCGACTCTCTTTTTTATCAATTTCTTATTTCTTCCTTCCTCTTTCTTCTTTTTTGCAGGGCCGCCAGGTAAACTGGCGGAGGCGTCCGATATTTACCTGTGGATTGAAAGAGGTCCCCGAGGTTCAGGAGAATTATTTACAGGGGCAGAAGACATTGCTGTTTTCAGTTTCTTTTAATACCAGCATGAATATCTGCTATTTTTCTTGCGTGGCTGGCGATCTGGCTTCAGCGCGGGGGAGAAAAAATGTTCCAGTATTCTATTTTTACCCTCCTGCAACCGGAGGGATCAGGACCATAATGTCTCCATCCTTTAGTTTTGTCTCGGGCCCTTCTAGAAAGTCGGTGTTTCTCCCGTTAACCAGGAACCTCACTTTTGGAATTCCACCTGCGGTTGTGCCCGTTGTGGCTTCTTTGAACTCTGGCCCGTAGTGGGCTTGAAGGGTCTGCAGGGTAGTTCCAACGGTGTCACCAGGGTGGATCTCAAGCTCGATTTCGAGTTTTCCTGTTATTTCACGGATGGTCGCAAGGAACTTTACGTGGATTTTCAAGCTTATATCTCCGGAAAACAGAATGAAACTATATAAACTGAGGGAATTAAAAAATTGAGGAGGGGATTCTCAGGCAAGCCCTCAGATAATCCCCAGTTCTTTCAGTTTCTCTTCCGTGGGCTTTCCATCAACCCAGCCCCTGAGCCTGTAGTATTCGTCGATCATTTCCGGGACATGGGAAATCTGGCCTTTGGCGGGACCGGCTGGGACCGGCTCTTCGGTGAGGCGCTTTGGGAGGATGTCTTCATTCCGGTCAAGCCCGTACCTGTTGTTCATCAGCCGTTCGAGATTTGTGACTCTCTCTCCGAGCTTCAGGAGCTTGTCGGCGTCAAGGTCAAAACCCGTAATTTCTGCCAGCATCCCTGCATATTCAGGCAGGCCCAGGGCAAACGAGGTAAAGAGGCAGACCACAGACGAGTTGATGGCCGAGGTCAGGTCCTGGAGGATAATGGTCCATCTGGGCTTATCCTCTACAGCATAGGGGTCGAGTTTTTCGGGTAGCCCCAGGATTTCAGGTGAGATCATGTAGCCGTAAACATGGTCACCACCGCGGTTTGCTGTTGCGTAGTTAAGACCGATTCCCTGAATTGGGCGGGGGTCATATGCGGGCAGTTCCATGCCCTTGACAGCCATGGAGAATTCCGGAGCCCCGTATTTTTCGGCAAGCGCTCTCGAGCCCAGGGCAAGGTCAGCTCCGATTCCGGCACGGTAGGCGGTCCTCCAGATGGCTTCGATCATTGAACCGGGATCTCCAAAGCGCAGGTTCATTCCGTACAGTTTTTCTGCCGGGATTTTTCCTTTCTCAACGAGTTCCATAGCACAGGCAATCGTGCCTCCCATGGAGATAGTGTCAAGCCCCAGTTCGTCGCAGAGGTGGTTGGCCTTTACCAGAGCGTCAAGTTCCGTTATCCCGCAGTCGGCACCGAATGCAAAGATGGTCTCGTACTCCGGCCCTTCAGTATCCCGGACGCTGTAGGGACCTTCAGGCACATCGGACTTTCTTCCACAGACAATCGGGCAGCCCCAGCACCCCCCACGACCTGTAAGGTACTTTTTGACCAGGGTCTCTCCACTCTGTTCGTCGGCATCAGGGAAGTAGGCTTCCTGGAAGTTCCGGGTCGGGTAAGCTCCGCTTTCGTTGAGGATATTCACAAGAACGGCAGTTCCATAGGTATGAAGTCCTCCCTTTGGACCTGTAATCGGATTTTCCTTAATTTTCGCCATGGATTCGGCTACCCGCTTTTTCAGGAGTTCGGGGTTTGCAGGCTCAACCCTCTGGCTCCCTGAAACCACGATAGCCTTTAACTTCTTGCTGCCCATGACAGCCCCAAGCCCGGTCCTGCCTGCAGTCCTGTACTTGTCGTTCATAATTCCGGAAAAGGGAATCAGGTTTTCTCCGGCAGGTCCGATACAGGCAACTGAGGTTTTCTTCGGATCTCCTGTCCTTTCAGTCAGTTCGTCCGTTACCGCGTGAACAGTCATTCCCCAGAGGTCCGGGGCGGGTAAAAGCTCGGCTTTTCCGTCCACGATACTCAGGTAGACTGGCTCTTTTGAAATTCCCCGGACAATAACTACGTCATAGCCCGCAAACTTCAGGAAAGGACCCCATTTCCCTCCGGAGTTTCCGCTTCCTACGGTCCCTGTCTGCGGAGATTTGCTGCATACGATATGGTAACGCCCGCTTGTGGGAACCTTTTGTCCTGTGGCAGGTCCGGTTGCAAAAATCAGCAGGTTGTCCGGGTCAAAAGGTTGCATATCGGCTCTGAAATCATCGTATACGAGTTTTAAGCCGAGCCCTTTTCCTCCCAGGTACATCTTCACCATTTCTTCGTCAAGCGGAGAGTCTTTAAGTTCGCCGCTTTCGAGGTTAACTTCCAGGATCTTTCCAGTATAGCCCCCTAACATAGACAGTGTCCTCCACGATATATTTTCAGGTTTTTCTGATAATGTATAGTATTCAAATTCCGGCGTTATTCCCTTAATCTCCTACTCCAAACAGAGTTTAAATGAAAGCCTGCCGGACCAATGTTAAGATACTAATTTGAATGTGAAATAAAGTTGAATATTATTTAATTATGTAAGAGTTCCTTTATAAGAGTATTCACATAAAAAAGGCGTTGTTGAAAAAATACCCTCTGTTTATTGATTCCTAAAATTCACAGAAATCTACAATTCACAGAACTCTACAATTCACAGAACTCTACAATTCACAGAACTCTACTATACATTCACTTTTATTATGAATTCTGTACCTCTTACCCTTTTTAGCTCGATTTCACCATCTAATTGATCTACCAGAATGTTTACAAGCTGCAGACCAAGTGTATCTGAATTTTCTAAATCAATTTTTTCAGGAATGCCAACTCCGTCATCTGAAACAATCAGGATATATCTGGCATTTTTTCCAGCAGGTTCTTCATCATTACTCAGCTCATTTCCTACTTTTTCTTCCTTAAATAATTTAATTTGAATTTCCCCCCTGTTCCTGCCTGGAAATGCATGTTTTAAGGAATTAGAAATAAGTTCATTAACAATTATCCCTAAGGGAACTGCAGTATCCATATCAAAGAAAATGTTTTTTTCAAGATCCATGTCTAAGCTGATATCGGCATCACCAAGGCTGTATGTTCGGAAAAGGTTCTCAACGAGCTTCTCCAGGTACGGCGAGAAATTCAGAGTGTCGGATCCTCCTCCTGAGTGCAGCTCTTCATGAATCAGGGCAATGGATATTACTCTGTCCTGGCTTTCCCTGAAGGCCTCCAGAACTTCTGAATCCTTAATACACTCTCTATTGTTGAACTTCTCAGCCTGCAGGTCCAGCAGGGAGGAAATTACCTGCAGGTTATTCTTAATTCTGTGGTGGATTTCTTTTTTACGGGCAATCTCGGTATTTTCCAGGGCTTTTTCAGCTTCTTTTCGTTTGGTGATGTCAGTAAGCATGCTTATCCAGCCCATAAACTTGCCATCCTTATCAAAAAGGAATTTAGAACTTATAAGCACCCATAAGGATGAACCATCCTTACGTATTAATTTATATTCATAGTTCTCATTGATATCCTGCCGCCTTTTTTCCACATTCAGTTTGGCGATAGCCTTACTTTCTTCACTGACGAAGTCCCATATCGGTCTGCCAATACCTTCTTCCAGGGTGTATCCGAGCATATCCGTCATTTTCTTATTAGCATAAGTGACTATGGTTTCAGCATCCATTACGCATATGCCTTCGTTGGCCGTCTCCACGATGTTGCGGTACTTTTCCTCGCTTTCTCGAAGTTTTTCTTCTGCTTTTTTGCTTTCGGTTATATCTCTGGCAATAACTGAGATAGTAGTCAGCTTTCCAGAAGTGTCAAAAACCGGAAAAAGGTTTAATGAAACATCTATTACCTTTCCGTCCTTTCTTAACCTTGAAGTCTCATAATTGTAGATTTTTTCTCCCTTTTTGACCATCTTAGCTAATTTTTTTGTTTCTTCCTCTAAATGGGATGGAGCCAGGATGGATACGGTCTTTCCAAGAATTTCTTTGGCTGAATAACCATAAACCTGCTCTGCTCCTTTATTCCAGCCTGTAATAACACCATCAAGTGATAGAGTTCCAATAGCATCATTTGACGATTCCACAATATCCGCTAAATTCTTAATTTTTTCTTCTGATTTTTTAAACTTAGTAATATCCTGAATTGTTCCCTTCACTCGAATTGGGGTATTTTTCTCATCAAAAATAACTTCGGTTTGTGCATGGACTGTGCGTTCTTCCCCATTAGCTAAGATAATCCGATAATCAATGCCATGGAACTCCCCACTTAACCTTTTCTTAATGGTATTATACAAATAGTCTCTTGAATTATCCACATATTCTCGATCGTCGGGGTGTACAAAATTTAAAAATTCATGGCAAGTAGGTGCTAATTCTTGAGGATTACGTCCACAAATACGATACATTTCATCAGACCAATATACTTCACCAGTTAAAAGATCCAAATCCCAACTTCCAACATTAGCCAGCTTTTGGGCTTCAGCAAGACCTTTTTCACTTTCTTTCAACGATTTATAAGCCTTTTCAAGCTGGGTTGTTCGTTCTTTAACTTTTTCTTCCAGGTTTTCATGTACTTTTTTTAGAGCCTCTTCTGCTTTTTTGCGCTCAGTGATATCTATGAATGCAGAAATTGATCCGCGTAGGTTTCCCTGCTCGTCACGCAAGGGTCTGGCATTGCCCAATACATGTCGTATTTCACCGTCAGAAGAGACAATATCTAGCTCACAGTTGTTTATCTCTATGCCTGTAGCCGACATCTGCGACGGCATATCTGCAGGCGGCAGCTCCACTCCATCCTTGAATAACTGAAACGTCTCAGGCCGCTCTCCTTCAGGAGCGGACTTGGAAAAGTTTGTACCCACAGGAATCCGTAGCCATTCATAGGATAGACGGTTACCAGTTATGTGAAGCACCTCAGGATCGAATGCGATAAACACTGCAACAGGCACGGCATCCAATACTACTGCCAGTTCATCCGAGCGAGCACGCTCACGTTTCTCGCTTTCCCGCAGCGCGTTTACCAGGGCATCGCGTTCCGCCAGCGACCGGGCCAGCTTAATATTGCTGTAGCCTAGCTGTGAAAGCATGTTGGCAAGCTTCATGAAGAATACCATGATTGTATTCACAGCCTCCTTGCTTAACCTTGGAACTTTTTCAAGCGCTGCTATGTATTTCTCCTCATTGAAGCCGTATTTTCTGGCCTGGGAGCGGAAAAGCTCATAGTCCAGAAGCTCGCCCTCAAAAAAGAACTGTCCTAAAAAGATATTGCCGACGTGCTGGCCGCCCACAATGATTGGGGTTGCTATATCCCACATGTTGTTTTTGCACCTGTACAGCTTAAACTCTCCAGGGGCAACGCCCACGGATAGCTCTGTGTCGCTTTCCACGCAGTGCTTGCAGGCTTCTGGGTGAACCCTATGGAATTCGGTGCAAATATCCTGCCATCCAACACCTACAAGAACATTACCTTTGAGATCGATTAGGCCAACGGGAATATGAGTAAGCTTATAGAAATCATCCATAAGGGACTGGATCGCCTGGGCATCAACAATATCAGCAAGCTCCAGGTTAGCCATCTCCCGAACGGGCGAGAGAATGTTCTCTAACTTCAGCCTGACGCGCTGTTCACTCTGGAGCAGCGCCTCATCTGTCCGCTTTCTCTCGATTATATTTTGTCGGTTGGAACTTTCGATTTTCTCCCATTTTCCTTCCATTTTAACCAGAGTGAATTGATGATTTGCAACAATACCTATGGCTTCAGTTACGCCGTGAACATCGAGAGAATATGTGCACAAAGCTATCATATGGAAACTGCTAATAACCGAATCCATTTTTTTCTCATACTCAACAAAATCACCCCGGTCCTCTTTTTCCAGCAAGGAAGTTTTCCCTGCTAACCTCAGTCCTTCATAGCCTCTTTCCAGAGCATGATTAAGTTTTTCAACCCAACCATTTAAGATTCTATCTGAATTGAAAACATCTTCTTTTACATACCAATAAGTGTAAGGAATAATTTCGATTTGCCCTTTCTCCAGATAAACATCAATATCAGGAATAACCTTTCTCAGGGCTTCTTTTGCCTCTCCCGCATCCAGAGGCTGTGATGTAACCCACATACAAAATTCATTATTTTCCAGTCCTGCTTTAAAATAGGGAACAAGTATATCAGTCAAATCTTCTTTTGTCTGGTAGAATTGGCAAAAGTGTGTCCCCCAGGGCACATTCCCAATGAAATCAATACCAGACTGCCTCAAATATTCATTCATTCTGTATCTTCCCCACTAGGAAATATAATCATGAAAGATAATATTCAATTGCATGTTAGTAATTGTCATTTTTGAGAGGAGGAAATTTTTCTGAAAACCCTGGCAAATTAAGCAGAATATACTCTTTGATATATTGAAAAAAAAAATAGAATCGATCTGCCTGGAAATTAGAATAACTCACAATAAATAAAAATTGATAATATATTAATGTTTTTACCCTGGAATTGTTGCAAAATTCAAGCCAAAAGGCTATTTTTGCTACAAAGCTCATAAAAATAAATCCTTTAGACATAAAATCGTTTCTAAAAGGCTTCAGGTGAATATTCATGCTTTAGTTATGTATTCGTACCTGACATCGGCTCGCGTAATTTTCGGCACTTTTCCCCACATTCCGATGTACTCTCCCTGGATCACGAGTGCGCCTTTAATTCCTGGCACGTCTTTTACGGCTTTAAAAGAAGCTTCAACAGATTCTCTTCCTATTCCCACCTCATTCCCCAGTGCTGTTGCAGCCGCATCCGCCAGGGAAATGTCATCCGAAAATACTGCAGCTGCATCCGCCATCCCAAAGCTGATCGAAGGGCCCACTGTCCCTGCCGAGGTGCAGACCCCTGTAATCGAGTCCCCTGGCTCAAAAATTAATCCCAGGTTTTTAATCGGGGACTGTCCTGCGAAGATCCCGACAACCACGGGACGGTCATTGATAAGTGCAATGTCCCCTCCGTTATCGACAATAGCATATTTTGCTCCGGCTTTTACCATAGCTTCCACGGCAAGGGCAGAAATTGTGCCTGCAACCGCACTCATTGGCCCTATACCCATAGTGTTTCCTGCTTTTACCATCCTCTGGACCACTTCAGGGGCGCTTTTCGGGCAGGTGTAGGGTTCGAGAGTTATCTGAAAATATGGGTCGGAAAGGATGTAAGTTTCAAGAACCGCCCTGTGGGTTCTGATAGCTTCTTTTGCGGCTTCGATGTGTGCAGGGTCATCGGCTGCGATAGTAACTATAGTTTCTTTGAGCCGGAAATGCTCTTTGATGGCGGGCTTTACATGCCTTTTTTTGAGTCCTTTTTCGGGCTCGTTCGCAGGCTCTTTTGTGGGTTCTTTTGTGGGTTCTTTTGTGGGTTCTTTTGTGGGTTCTTTTGCGGGCTCTTTAGCGGGTTCTGGCATGTTGCTCTGTAAGGAAGTTATGGCTTAAAAAATAAGTGCTTTTTTGGGTCTGGTTTTTTTGGGTCTGGAGAGGAACATAGTTTTCAAGGCAGGGGGAGTTTTTACACTGATAGCAAAACCCTGTGCAACCTGAATCGCCGTCTTTAACCGTTTTTGTTCCGAGCGGAGCGAGGCCTGAGCAGGTAATTAAGGAAAAAGAAGACGCTAAAAAAATCAAAATAGCATTGTCAGTTAAAGTTGTAAAGGAAACCTCAAAATAATGGCTAGTGGGATAAAAGAAGAACAGCAGGTTAAGCACAGGCATGCCTGAAAATTAATTAAAGAGGCTCAGAGTAATGTCTCCTGTGAGGACAGGACCAGAACGTCTCCACCTTTCACGTCTGTTTCAAACCCGTTCAGATACCCTATGTCCCTGCCGTTCAGCATTATCCTGACTTTAGGAGTTTCACTTTCGTCGCCGATGGTAACAGCATAGAAATCATACCCGTACTGGTAAGCCAGAGCAAAAAGGACAGTATGTACGGTATCCCCTTTCCCTATCTTAACTGAGATTTCCATCTGCTTTGTGATCTCCTGCACAGATTCTAGAAACTTTACCAGTATTATCATTGTTGACCCCTTCATAATTATGTGTGGGCTCGTAAATAAGAGTAAGCAGACTTTCGTAAGATTGAGGAAGCTTTCATGATTGTATGGAGATGAAACGGTGTGTAGTAAACGTTTTTATGCAGGTTAGACCACATTTTTATCACTTTTGCGGGCCGTGGGTAAAGGTAGCGGTTAGATTACGGCCATTTTTCGGGTTTTTGAATCTTCTTTTCTTTTTTCAGCTTTGTGGAAAGGCCGGTCGCCGGGAATAAGGAAAAGGGCGAAACCTGCAGTCTATGGGGTTTTAAGTCATGAATTCTTGAAGTCCTGCAGGCCGGGTAGAATTTCAGAAAAAATAGTCCGAAGCCTTGCCTGACCAGTTTTTTTCAAAAAAAGAGGAATGGCGGAGTTTTAAGGGATTTTACCGCCTTATTTTGAGGATTTGAGAGCTAATTCTGACCGAACTGGCTGAGCCGGTTAGAATTGCAGTTTCTTCATCCGCTCTACGGCTTCTTTTATCCTATCAACAGGCTTGGTGAGGGCAAACCTGATGTAACCTTCGCCGGCGTCTCCAAAGCCGACTCCGGGGGTTGCAACGATTCCTGCTTCTTCGAGGAGGAGTTTTGCAAAACTGATTGAGGTAAAACCTTTCGGGACAGGAGTCCAGATGTAGAAGGTAGCTTTTGGTGGTTTTACTTCAAGGCCCATGGCTTTGAGCCCTTCGATAAGGGCGTTACGTCTTTCTTCGTAGACCAGGTTGGCATCGTTAACGCAGGTCTGGGAAGAGGAAAGCGCTGCAATACCTGCGATCTGGATCGCATCAAAGACGCCTGAGTCCACGTTGGACTTGACCTTCCCGAGCCCTTTTATGAGGGCTTTATTTCCGACTGCAAACCCGAGCCTCCAGCCGGTCATGTTGTAGGTCTTGGAGTGAGAGTAGAGTTCCATCCCTATGTCCATTGCGCCCTTTGCTGCAAGGAAAGAGGGAGATTCGTACCCGTCATAGGTCATCTGGCAGTAGGCATTGTCATGCACTGCAATGATATCGTTTTTCTTGCAGAACTCAACGACCTTTTCAAAGAACGCCATGTCAGCGGTTGCCGAGGTAGGATTGTTCGGGTAGTTGAAGAAGAAGAGCTTTGCCTTTTTCAGGACATCTGCAGGAATTGAGTCCAGGTCAGGCAGGAAGTTGTTCTCAGCCTTTAGCGGCAGTGGATACGGCTCTCCGCCTGCAAAAAGAGTCCCTATCTTATAGACTGGATACCCTGGCTCGGTATAGAGCACGACATCTCCGGGGTTGACAAAGGCGAGCGGAATATGTGCAACTGCTTCCTTTGACCCTATCAGGGAGATTACCTCGGTTGCAGGGTCAAGCTTAATCCCCTTATATTTCTCACACCATTCAGCCGCCGCCTTCCTGAACTGGGGCAACCCTGCATAAGAAGGATACTGGTGTGTATTCGAGTCGAGGACAGCCTCGCGCAAAGCTTCCACAATGTGGGGGTGGGTCGGCAGATCAGGGTCTCCTACCCCGAGGTCGATCACATCCACCCCCTTTGCAATCATTTCGTCCTTAGCTTCATCAATCGCTGCAAAAAGGTATGGCGGTAATGCGTTTATGCGGTCAGAATACATTGGAAAAGTCACCTGATTATGATTATGAGTGTGTAATTCTGAATAATTACGGCAGTGGCCATATTAAAAGGTATGGGATGGAGAGTATAATTATTGAAAATAGGACTCTCACAATTCCAGCAGCATAACTCAGCCTTACTGAGTACCAGACTCTTACTTATGAGTATATCTGAATCACAATATGGGGATTATATAAATTTAGGGAAGATTTTCAGCCTCATAAATTATACGAGTCGAAACCACAGCCCTACGACTATATAAAAAAATACATTCACTCTACCAGGCTGAGATTGAGAAGTATTTGAGGTCTATTTGTTAACTAGCGACCTGATAATAAAATAAATTGAAACAATAAAAACTAATTAAAAGCTGCAATGTTTTCAAAAAATTAAAATAGTTAGAGGTGAATTGATAATCAATAAGAATTTGGAAAAGAATGTAATAAATAATGATCCCAGAAGATATTAAAAAATCTCCAAAATTTGCTCAGATTGAAGCTGCAACTTTCAAGGCAAATTTTAAATGAGGGGTTAATAAATATGTATATGTTAGAAGCTATGGAAAACGAAATACTTAAGCATCTATATGAAATGGGAATGCTTGGCATAAACGAAGGGTGGGAAAAACAATCACAGCTAGATAAAAATGCAGTCGAGGAATTACATCGCGCTAAACTTGTGGACAAAAGCGTTTCAAAGGGATTTGTACGCCTGTCAGAACGTGGTGTGGGCGCAGCGCTATTCGGGCTTCAGAACGCAGACAAAATTTATGAGTTGTTGTGAAAGGTACTTTCATTTGTTTGTCCTTTTATTCGAAAATTTCACGTTCGCTTTGGATCAGAGTTCTTCTTCTCTGCATTAAATTCATTAATACCTTTTGCGGTATTCTCAAGCAGCTTGAAAGCGAGGTCCTGATCCGGCCAGAACGCCAGCCCGCAGTCCGGATTCGCATACTTTATGCGATCTCCAAGAACGGAAAAAGCCGTTTCAAGCCTCTTTTTTATGACATCTGGAGTTTCGAGCTCAGTTACGATTTTTTGCATGTATTCCTTTTCCTCCCAGGCATTAATTCCATACTTTTCATTGACAATACCTATAAGGCTGGAAATATCTGTTCTCGAGATTCCGACTCCTATATAAGTATTTGAATCCTCCAGTACTTTTCTGTCCAGAAGATCCAGGTAGGAAGGAGTTCCCGCATACTCAAATCCGATGACATTGATAGGGGTCTCACATATAAGCTTATACTTCAATGGGGAATAAAGGTGAATCTCCACGTCAGCTCCCTGCTGCCGAGCATAGGTGGAAGCAAGAGTAAGAGCGGAGATGATATCAGCGTCAGAAAACTGGATCCTATCATTTATCCCGAGGCTGGGTTCATCAAAAGCTATAACTTTAATTTTGAAATTTTTTGCAGTTTTAAATGCCTGTTTAATGAATTTCTCAATATCCAGTGCAATGATCTGATATGCGTCCACAAAAGCTGTTGCCCCGAAAGCCTGAAGATACATATCCGTAGGGCCTGCAATACAAACCCTAACTTCAAGAGTCTTTCCTGTCTCCTCTTTATATTGTTTTGCAACCTCTTCAATTATTTCCAGCTCAAGGATCTTTGCATTTTCTTCTTTTATTACATAAGGTTCATAACAATTCTTTTCTTCTTTGATTATGTCCAGGAACTGACCTATCATATCTCTAAACTGAGGATATGTGGGAACGTGTACACCCACATCAATTTTTCTCTGGAAAGCCTCCCTTATCATGGAAAAGAGTTTTTCGTCTTCATTTCGATTTTCAGCTGCAGCCTTTACCCACTCCCTCGGGATACCCTCAGGTGTTGGAAGGCTTCCTTCATCGATAAAAATAATCTCCTGCATACCTGATATATAAGAAAGATGAAGTTTTATAGATATTGGAATTGATCTAACGATACAGTGCAACCTGCCTTCGGCAGGTTAACGTAATTAGAGATAGATATTTTCATATTTTTCTCCCATGAGACTCAATATCTTCCAGTGAATATCCTCCATATTCAATATTTCGGACTCTATTTCTCCTTCTTTATGA
>NZ_JAQUVZ010000022.1 GCF_028693135.1 Methanosarcina sp. | reverse complement strand
CTTACCGCATCGCAGCCTTCATTAATCCAGTATTCGATTTCCTTTCCTGAGGCATCTTCATACACTACGAGCAGGGCTATCCCATCAACGCAGAAATTGTTTTGCAAATCGCTATTGGTGTTTGTGATTGTTGTGGTATAATTTCCGCTTCCGCTCACAAGCTTTGTTACATCATAAGCCCATGTCCCGGTTGGGTAATCATATGAACCCCAACCTTTCTGATCACTGTATTCAGCTTCTGGAGTAAGGGAACTGCCTTCGAACTCCAGGCTCATGGAAGGAATGACTCCAGTATTACCTGTTGCACTCCAGGTCCAGAAATTATAGAGCCTTGAAAACTTCACAGTTGCCCCTTCAGGAAGCTCCAGGGAGTGGCTTACTGTGCATGTACCACCGGAGGATATCTTAATGTAACTGCTGTTTCCATAGTCGTAAATAATGTTTCCTTTAACAGTGCCGTGGGTATAGGTTTCAAGGGGTTTGTCCCCAGCATAACCGTTATGCATAACCTCCTGGATTTTGCTCAGTTCATCATTTGTCGCATTCGTATCGCTTATAGTAGAGCCTGGAACGACAACTGCCTTGAGGGTATAATTCTTTACTTCTACAGGCTTCCAGGCAAATTCAACTGCTTCTGTAGCTCCATTTGCAAGTCCAGTAATCGGTTTACTTTCAAGTAGAGACTCATCGGAATAAAGTTCGAGGACAAAACTGCCTGCATCTTTCGGCCCATTGTTTATTACAGTAACATTTACGGTGTTGTCCAGGTTTTCCCAGGCTTTTGCTGCACTATTGTGCGAGACTTTTATTGCCTGTACACCAAGGTCAGCTGAGGATTTATCATCGGTAGTGTTGTCTGCAGATGTATCATCAGTGGTGTCATCCGAGGACGATGTAGTGTATTCTGCTGTCAGAATGCCAAGGACATTTTTATAGAACGAGCCCATTCTATCATAGGTCAAAGTATTCATGCCAGACGATTTTAAGGAATCCTTAACATCCCATGTATCGGACCCGGTAAAAGTTCCTTGAGGCGTGCCTGAAGTAATGGTATTTCCATTAAAAGTGTATGCTGCGTCTGCGCTTGCCTGGTATACAAGTGTAAGCTCTGCATCAGTCAGAGAAGAGTCTTCAGGTAAAGCCGCCTGAAAAACCGTACTTCCCACATAATTTTTACCCAGTTCATCGTCACTATAATAACTATCTGCATCATGTCCACGGTTGACCTGATACCAGATTGTTTTCTCACTGCCGTCATTGTAAGCCACAACAAGGGTGATCAGTCTTATCCTTCCATCGAATGAACTATCAAGAGGATCGGTTTTTACTACAGCTGTGTTTTCCCCGGATTTTACAAGGCTTGTGACATCATAATTCATCATGTAGTCACTTGTTACCCTGTTCACATGATCATTAACCTGAACATACCCGTTTCCTCCGTTGTAAGAATATGTAAATGGAACGTTCAGAGTTTCGGTTCCTAGGGTTTGTCCATTAAGATCTACTTTTGCGGTCCCTTGATAATTGTTTTGCATATGCCCACAGTAAACGGTTGTGAGCAGCGTTGCCCATTCGACCTCGGCATTATCTGGAATCGTAAATGTCTTTTCGATAGTATTGGACACTTTTGCTTGCTGGTCTTCCATTCCATAATAGCTGTCACAATATACCCCACCACTTACTGTTCCGCTGTGGACAGAGGTAAGAGGGATTCCGCCTACATAACTATCAGCCAAGCAGACACCACTGCTCAGAATCAGAGTTAACAATACCAAAATTATTTTTCTGTTCGTAAATTTTCCTCCTGTACTTAGGTTAGAGAAAAAATTCCTGAGTTCTGTGTACAATTATTTCCTGCCAGAGGGATAACAGGAATCAGGGATGTTGCCAGTAAAATCAGAATCAATAAATTGTCACTATTTTTAGTAAAAAATACCTCATGCACCTATTTTTTGGCAGATGGGGGATCAAACATGTTCCTGCCTCTGATAGGATTCATTTTGACATATATCCCTCAAGAATGTTTTCTCATAAATCTTCCCAGTGTATACTTAATATTTAACACAAATAAGCACATTATTCACAATTTATTAGATATATTAACCTTTCTAAATGACCCATAAGAGTACTTAGAACCAAATTAGTATGTTACTTTAGATCACAGTTCTACTGTGCACCTGCTTTACATATATCAAATTCTGCCGATTAGAACCTTTTTTTACCTTGAAGATTTTATCTTCGACCCATTACTTCAGGGAGAGTTCAAATAATAAAAAGCTCACTAATATTAATCTCATAATTTAATATTAAGTATTATTTTTTTATAGTAGAATAACATTTAATAACCATAAAATCATTCGATCTTAGCTCATAATGTCAAACAATAAAAAATAAATCATATTTAAAGGTCACATTCTATCGGAGGATATTCGGGATCGCAGAGCAAGAAAAAAGCAAAAATAATTTATATGTTTACGGTTCCATGCTCATAAATTCTTAGAATTTAACTACTTTAAGAAATATAGCCATTTGAGGGACGTAGAGCATGAAGATTCCTTTGCCATGTCTACTTCCCATACCCCTCTTTCTGCCATCAAGTAACCCCTGCGTTAGTTTGATGTACCTGCAAGACAGGAACCTGTATATGGAAGACCCCAGTTCAGGCAGTAAGCAAAAACCTGAAAAAACAAAGTATCAGCTTATTCTTATTGCCGCCCTCAAAAAAGAAATTGAAATGGCTCACAGGCTTGACCCTGAAAAGCTTGCATCCGAAATTGAAAAAACAGGTTTTTCCTGCCGGCTCTGCGGAAAGTGCTGCAAACGGGCTTTTGGGGACAACCGGGTAGTGTTGACTCCCCCGGAGATTGAGAAAATCCAGAAACATACAGGGCTTTCAAAACTTGAGGTTGCCGGTCCTCTTGTCCCTGAAGCCTGCCAGCCCGAAGAAACCGAAAACGAGGACGAAGACAGGGACAAAGAAGGTTCTTCCGTGCAACCAGAAATATCAGAACCAGATGAAAAAACGATCTTAGAATCCTCTCAGCTGTTTGAGCTCCCAAAGGAGGATATTGACTCCGAAGGCAATATCCATGCCTATGGCTGGATGCTCAGGCGGAAAAAAAATGGAGACTGCGTTTTCCTCGAAAAAGACACAAACCGGTGCAGGATTTATCCCGTGCGCCCGATGCTCTGCAGCACCTATCCTTTTTACATTGAAGGGCTTAAACTGTACACATGCGAATGTGAAGGGCTTGGGAACCACATCTCTGCGGAAGAGAGCCGAAAACTCGCAGAGACCCTGCTTTCCAGATATATCTCAGAACTTGAGGACACACTTGCCATGTACGAAAAATACGAAGATTTTGAAAGAGGGAAAGAAGATCCGGATATTGCAAGAGATAATCTGGAAAAGGACATGTGCACATATATAGTCCACGATAGCAGAGGAATTACAAAAATCATCGATTGAGGCACGGGATATCAGGATACCCTTGTGCCCCCTGATTAATTGTTTGATCTATTCCGGAATCCGGGAGGAGATTTTTCATTTTATCTCCCCGCACTGCTCGGAACTGAGCCAGCCTGCCAGCTAGAAAAAATGACCTTCAAACCAGTACCTCAATTAAAAGAAATAATATACTTAAAAAGTGTCCCCTGAGCTAAAAAAATACTTCCCTTAACCCCGAAAACCGATATTCAATTCACATGTAAATATAAACGCTCCCTCCAACTTTTCTGGCGGCCCGTCAAAAGAGAAGACAGATTTGGAGTAAAACCGTTTTTAAAAGTCTTAAAAAACTGTAAAAAGCAATAAATGGCTTTAAAAAGTAATAAAACACACTAAAAAGCCGTGTAGTGACCGGAACAACCCGGTATGGAGAATTACTATTACACTGGTCAGAAAAATTTGAAAATTGGTTCTCTCGAGCAAATTTCACTTCTAAAATCCATCAAGTAGTCCTCTTGAGCGCAGCGAAAAGGACCTCGTGCTCCCGAAGCGAAACTCGGGCGGCGAAACTCGGGCGGAAAAACGATGTTATTCCTGCCCTGAACCTTATTTCTTTTCTTAATCATCAATTAAATTTATTAATTAGAAAGCGCCAGTTATTCCCCATGACCGGAATGTCTGGTAGTGACAATCGCCCGATGACCGTTTCGGAGAAGATCTTTTCGAAGGCCTCCAGAACTCCCGTGAAAGCCGGGGATTTCGTACTGGCAAACATAGACCTGGCAATGACCCATGACATTACAGGTCCGTTGGCAGTCCAGGGTTTTTACGAAATCATGAGAGATGAGGAAGAAAAAAAAGTCTGGGATCCCAGCAAAATCGTAATCATATTTGATCATCAGGTCCCTGCAGATTCAATTAATGCCGCACAAAACCATATCATGCTCAGGAAGTTTGCGAAAGAGCAGGACATTTTAAATTATGATGTGTATGAAGGGGTCTGCCACCAGGTTCTGCCCGAAAAAGGGCATGTACTGCCCGGAGACCTGGTTGTTGGTTCTGACTCCCATACCTGTGCATACGGGTCTTTGGGGGCATTTTCTACAGGTATAGGGTCTACTGACATGGCAGCCGTTTTTGCCACAGGCAAACTCTGGTTCAGGGTTCCTGAAACCTTCCGTTTTGAAGTCGAAGGTAAACTGCCAAAGCACGTTTACTCCAAAGACCTTATCCTGCATCTTATAGGGGATGTCGGGGTAGAAGGTGCCAGGTATATGGCAGCTGAGTTTGCAGGTTCGACAATTCGCTCCCTCTCCATTCCCGAGCGCATGACAATGTCCAATATGGCAATCGAGATGGGAGGAAAGGCAGGAATCATTGAAGCCGATGAGGTTACCGAAGCATACCTTAAAGAGAGGGTTCCAGGCTACAAACTTGATCCTTACTGGAAGTCCGATGAAGACGCTAAATACGCGGATTTCAGGCATTATGATGTATCTGACCTTGAACCTCAGATAGCCTGCCCCCACAATGTCGATAACGTAAAGCCGGTAACTGAAGTTGAAGGCACGAAAATTGACCAGATCTTTATGGGCTCCTGCACGAACGGCAGGTTCGAAGACATTAAGATCATGGCAGATATCATGGGCGATGAACCTGTTGCAAAAGGCGTGCGTCTCCTTGTTGTGCCCGCTTCAAGGACAGAATACATGAAACTGTTAAAAGCCGGGTATATTGAAAAACTCATGAACGCCGGCGCAATCGTAGAATCCCCCTGCTGTGGACCATGCATGGGCGGCTCTTTCGGCCTTCTCGGCCCGGGAGAAGTTGGCCTTGCGACGTCCAACCGCAACTTCAAGGGCAGAGAAGGAAGTGCAGAGTCTTTTGTGTACCTTTCTTCCCCTGCAACAGCAGGAGCATCCGCCCTCACAGGAGAAATTACCGACCCCAGGAAGGTTTGAAAAACCCTCCTGTATTTTACTTCTTTTGAATTTTTCCATAACTTATAATAGATCTTAAACAGGTGTTAGAATGCCGGAGGCCGACTTATCCATTTTAAACAGGGTGTATGAGATCATCCTGGACCGAAAAGAGAACTATGACGAAAATTCATATGTCTGTAAACTTTTGAACCATCGCAAAGGCATGAATAAAATCCTTGAGAAAGTGGGCGAAGAATCCATTGAAACCATACTTGCAGTCAGGAACGAAGACCATAAAGAAATTGTCTCGGAGAGCTCGGACCTGATTTTCCATCTGCTGGTAATGCTTGCCGCAAACAACGTTACCCTTGATGAAATTGCAAGTGAGCTAAGTGCCAGGCACGAAGAAATGAAAAGAGACTGAATAAAGATATTTAAAACATGATAACGTATGAACAGAGACAAAATATAGAGTCGAAATAAGAGCTTAAAGTCAAAATAAGAGCTTAGAGTCAAAATAAGAGCTGAAGAAGCGAAGAAGAAATTTTAAAAGAGGCGGAGGGGTTTGAAGACCCAGGACTTCTGTCCTCCGGTCTGGCATGCCCTTAATAGAACTGCAGTTTCAATACACTGCAAGCTCATTTAGCACATCGGTTTTTGACAGGGTTCCTTTGGGAACTCCGTTGATTGTTACAATAAGCCTTCCCACATTATATTTATGGAAGAGTTTTACCACATCATAGAGCTGCATGTCTCCATCAACAGTTATCAGCTCTTTTGTCATTATATCCTTAACCTTTACATTGGGTTTTCCCTGGGAAATGGCATGTGCAATGTCAGTATAGGTAATTATCCCTACGATTTTCCCTTTGTCTTCCACAGGGGCTCCGTGTACGTTATTCCGAATAAAAAGCCTTGTTGCTTCCTGAATACTGGCATTAAAGTTCACAAGCAACGGAGGATACTTCATATAATGTTTGACATGTTTTTTAGGCAGGGATATCATTTCTGTAATGTTAAAAAGGATTGAGTTATTGGTATCGTCCCTTCCTGTAACTTCTCCACGGACTATGAGACGGTTTACGGGTGTTGGACCTACCTGAATCTTATCGTCCATTACAAAGTCCTTGATATTTCCTATCACCCTGATAACCCCGTTGCAGGCATCGGGATTCCGGACGGTCGTAAAGCTGATTTCTGCAGCTGTTGCCCCATTAACGATTACATTATTCCTGTAGAGAGGGACGACTGATTCGTTTTTCAACTGCTGGATGCGTAAAGAATCATATGCTGCCCCTGTTGGTTTATACCCTCCCTTTGGCCCAGGCACACCTTCAACCAGTCCAAGAGCCTTTAATAATTGCATCTGGTTACGGACTGTCCCAGGATTTCTCTGGATAACTTCAGCAATTTCTTCACCTTTAATTGCCCGGTCTTTTTGCCGCTGAAGGTTGATTAATGTAATTATAATATCTTTTTGAATCGGAGTGAGTTCCATACTACCACCATCAATTTCATATACCTTGCATCAGGATGAGGTATAATATCTATACATCAAGAATAGTGCATTATTTAATTTACCATAATTAATGATTATAAATTATTAATACAAATTACAATTACAAATATAAATAAAGTCCGGTTCAGGTAAAAAGTGCAGCTTGTTTCATGCCTTTATTTAAGTTATTCTAATAAATTATAATTAAAACTCCTGATAGAACCATATTATTTCGATTCTTTCATGTAATAGACAAAATCATGTAATAGACAAAAGTAAATTAAACAGTAATATTACAGTTATCAAATATCGCTCCAAATCAATCTTAAGAAAGCAAATAAGAATACTTCAAGCTTGTTAAGAATACCCCCAACTTAGATTAAAATTTTGTATGTTGCGGTATTTTAAGACCAGAGCTTAATTATTTTCCCGGCCAATTTTCCGGTATTGTAAGTTTTGGGCAGAAAAAACAGAACTGAAGCGGTTCAGAAAATCCGGACCAGAAAAGCAAAGAAAATCCGCTCAGGGACTTTTGCGAAACTTTTGCTTACGGACTTTAGATTTTTCGGTTAAACTTCTTCACTCAGAAAAACTATTATATAAATAAAAAGAGCCCCCAGAGGGTTAGAAAATTATGATCTTCGAGAAAATTCACACAGTTCCTACTTCAGATGAGTTAACTAATAAAGCTTTTAAACGGGCAGCAAGAGCTATGTCCGGGAAAACTATTGAGGGGAGGGACAGCCGGCTCAGAGCCAACGAGTCCATGGTACTGACTGCTGCAAACATTTTCACTGATAACCTTGCAAATATAGTCAGGCGTTTTCCAAGTTTTGAACAGTTGCCTACATTCTATTATGAATTGGCCGACGTCCTTGTAGGCATCGAAAAGCTCAAGATGTCTCTGGCATCCGTGGACTGGGCAAGCAGGAAGATCCATGAAGTTTCAAGAAGCTATGTTGGAAAAATCCGGGATGCCGATCTTCCCGAGCCTGTCCGAAAAGAAGCCTTCGGAAGGATTGCATCCATTGTCAAATCCATCAATAAGGACCTTCTCTTCCTGAATGAAGCCAGAAACATTCTCAGAAAACTCCCTGATGTCCATGACGAGCCAACGATTGTAATCGCTGGCTATCCCAATGTGGGGAAGTCAAGTTTTGTTTCAAAGATTACAGGTGCAACCCCTGAAATTGCTGCATATCCTTTCACAACAAAAGGAGTAGCCATAGGTCACTTCATACGGAACGACATCCGTTATCAGGTTATGGACACCCCGGGTCTCCTTGACCGCCCCATGGCTGAGAGAAACAATATTGAAAGGCAAGCAATTACCGCAATCCACTTCCTGGATGCAGTTGTAATGTTCATTATTGACCCGAGTGAGAGCTGCGGATATGAAATTGAGGACCAGAAACGCCTGCTTGCTGAAATTCGGGAAAACTTTGACCTTCCCCTGCTTGTGGTTGCTAACAAATCTGACAGGCCGGAGTTCAGGAATATGGATGAGGTCGAGCTGAACATATCTACAATTACCGGAGAAGGAATGGAAGAGGTAATGGAAAAGCTTCTGGAGATGATTGAAGAAAAGCGCCTTCAGTCTTTAGAAGAGGCATCTTCAGATGATCCTGATGAGGAATTAACTCTCTGATTCCTTATCTTACCTTTATTTAGTTTTAAGATATGTTTTAGCTAGAACTCTGTCCCATGCAGGATTTGTATCGGCTAGAATCTTATTTTAGCTAACATTTTATTTTAGAGAACCCTATTTTCAGATATTCTTCGGCTACTCAGAGTATCCTGAGCTGCATCAGCAGGGCAAGGATAAGAAGTATCAGCCCTGTTATCAACCTTATCTCCACTCTTCTTTTTTCTCTGAACTCCGTAACTTTTTTAGGGCTAAGCCCGAAAGCCAGCAAAAGGCCAAGGCACATTGCAGGCAGTAGAAGTCCAAAGTTGTATATTCCCAGGTATGCTATTCCTCTTACAAGATCGGTTTTTATTGCCAGCATACTCAGGATAGAGAGATAGATCGCTCCGATACAGGGGGCTTTGACAAGGGAAAACATGCTTCCTGCAAGGAAGGACAGAAGCAGGAGGTTTTTTTCGCCCATCCTTCTCATAAAGTCCTTCAGGGATTCCGGAGTCCTGAAAGTCGATTTTGCGTGTGTTCTCAGCAAGTAGGCATCATAAATGTGCCAGAGACCCAGCAGGGCAGTCAGCAGGATTGTAATTGATGTAAAATAACTCCGGACTTCAGGCAGGAAACTGACAGTACTCAAAATGCTTATCCCTGCAAACATATACATGGTGAAAATTCCTGCAGAAAAGCCCAGGGTGATTTTGAGCATCTCTTTTCTTCCCCCCTGCTGGGCAAGGGTGGCAGAAGCCAGGAAAGCCATTACTGCAAGCAGGCAGGGATTAAAACCGGCAAGGATGCCTGCAACCAGGATTAAGAAGGGGCTTATTTTCCCCAGGTTTTTATTTTTGCCTTCTCTGCTTCCTGTGAGAAGATCTGAGGATTCCGGGGTGAAAAGCAAAGCCGGTGTTTCGAGGGTTTCCAGCAGAAGAACTTCGATTGTGTTTACACTTCCATAAAAATAGCCATTTGATCTGTTTGCATCTGATATGGCCGAACCGGAAACAGGGCTCAGCAACAAAAAAATAGATATGAACACAAGAGCTCCTTTAGTTACAGGCAGCAGGCACACAGATCGCTTTTTCATACTCCACTTCCGAAACTATTTTTTTGACCATAGCCAGAAATTCCCCTTATCGGTGACACATATTTTTAGATACAGACAGTTTTCAGAGAATTTTTAGATACAGACAGTTTTCAGAGAATAACTTCAATGAACAGAACTGTATTTGGAAATCTCACAGGTTAAAAAAAGGCTCGTTGCAACATAATATGATTAGCAGGCAGCGGAACATTTACAAAAAGCCCTTTTCATTATATCAAGTATCTGGATGCCTCAATATAAATATTCCCAAAGTTGACGGTGTTTTCCAGGAAGAGGGAAACTAAATAAGATTTGGATTTTGTAAAGAGAAGGAAAAGGTAGACAACAGAAAAGTAGCTGGAAAAAAGGAAGAGAAAAGAGAAAGGAAAATATCTTTCTCTTCAAAATGTCTTAGAGCACTTTTTCCATAATGCTCAGGGATTTTTCAATATCTTTCATTGAAGCTGCATAGGAAATCCTTATGTAGCCATCACCCTCGCTTCCGAAGGCTGTTCCCGGGACAACGACAACGCCATTTGAGATCAGCTTTGAGGCGACCTCTGCGGAGTCTGAAACTTTCGGGAAAGCGTAGAAAGCCCCTTTAGGAAGAGCACACTCCATCCCCAGGTCGTTGAGACCTTTTACAAGCACGTCCCTGCGTTTCCGGAACTCTTCACGCATGACATTGACAGAGTCTTTTGGTCCGGTCACTGCGGCGTAGGCAGCCTTCTGGGCAACTGAGTTTGCACACGCCTGTATATACTGGTGCACTTTGAGCATCTGGGCTATGTACTCTTTTCTGCCTGCAAGGTACCCGAGCCTCCAGCCTGTCATTGCATAGCTTTTTGAGGTCGCGTTTACAGTGACCACATTATCCGAATAGCTGGCAGGGCTTACGTGTTCGCCTTCATAGATGAAGTACTCGTAGACCTCGTCAGAAATTATGGTTATGTTGTTATCGTCTGCAATTTCGGCAAGAGCTTTGATATCTGCCTTGCTTGAGACAGCGCCGGTGGGATTGGACGGGGAATTGAGGATAATGGCTTTTGTCTTAGGGGTAATTCTCTCAAGCACGGATTCCGGCTTCATAGTAAGGTCTTCTGCAAGGGGGACACTTACCACCTTTCCATTCAGGATCTCAGCCAGGGCATTGTAGGACACAAATCCGGGATTTGAGATCAGGACCTCGTCTCCCGTATTGAGGAGGGCTGCAAGGGCAATGGTAAGGGCTTCAGATGCCCCTGAAGTTACAATTATTTCCTGAGGAGAGACTGAAAACCCATTTTCCTCCTGAAATTTGTGGCTAAGGGCTTCCCTCAGTTCAGGGATTCCGGAACCTACGGTATAGCCTGTAAAACCTTCATTTATGGCTTTGATTGCTGCGGCTTTTATGTGTTCAGGAGTATCGAAGTCAGGCTGCCCGAGCCCGAGGTTAATGGCATTTGAGCCTGCAGCTTCGAAAATCTTTCTGATTCCGGATGTATCTATCCTGGATACGTTTTCTGAAAACTTAATTTCCTTCAAATTGAGCCCTCCTTATATCCCTGAAATTATATCATTTAAAATCCCTGTTTTTTCTTAAGTTACCCACTATTCCGGTTCCCGGTTATTTTAACGATTATTTTAAAGCCATTATTCAATACTCATTCCATTATTCGATATTTGTGTGCATGGACTTAAGTGCTGCTTCCGAAGCACCTGTAAGCGTCATCAGCTGAGCAATTACCGAGTCAAGGAAAACAAGTGAGGTGATTTCGAAAGAAGTGCCCAGCGGAGGTAATTTTTTGTAATCTTCCCGCATATTTTTTTCAAGAAAGGTGCTTGCATCCGGATCATTTTTGGTCCTGCTCGGAAGAACCAGGACTATATCCGAAATTCTGCCAAGTGTGGACTCCTTTTTGGAAGTGACAGTTATAAGGGTTGAGCCGATATCCTTTACTATTTTTCCCAGGTCTGCTATAGAACGGGTTTCTCCAGACCCCGAAATAGCAATCACGACATCCTGTTTATGGACAGCAGGGGTCGTGGTCTCTCCTACAACGTACGTAGTGAACCCGAGATGCATCAGCCTCATTGCAAAAGCTTTGGCAACAAGCCCAGACCGCCCTGCCCCCATTAAAAAGATCCTGTCCCCTTCCATGATCTTCTGAAGCATTCGATTTATAGCTTCGCAGTCAAGTAGCTTAATCACTCCAGTGATGTTTTTCACGATAAATTCCATTGAGGAGATTACATCTTCGCAGCCATTTAATTCCATTGAGGAAATTACATCTTCGCCGTCTCTTAATTCCGTTGAGGAGATTACACCTTCGTAATCTTTTACCTGATCTTTTTTCATATAAGTTCTCCAAAAAGTATTGAGTTGAGTTCTCAACAAATTGATAATAATATGATAATAAAGATAATATGATAATAATTGCTTAGAATGATTCAAATATAATATCCAGAATTTTTGATACTATGAATGATTATTTGGGGAACTGGAATTATAGAGCAATTCCCGAACTGAAAATTTGAAGTTATATTTTCATATAAACCTCAGCAGGAAACCCCCGAATCTTTACAGGCTGTCCGACAATTACTTTCAGTAATAACTGAATTAAATGAATTCCTTTGTTTTCGACTTAAAGGCGTTAGGTGCCTTATTTTGCACATGTTTTTGCCCTGAAATTGAATTGCTGGACAGCCCCTTTATCTCAGGGGTAATTGACCATTCCTTAACTATTTATTTACTTAAATCTACCGGATAACTGATAATAATCTCAAAACACAGGCGGAGGTCCTGAGACGAGTTATTATATAAAACTTGTTGCATAAAACTTGTTGGATAAAACTTATAGTATAAAACGTGTTGGATAATATTAATTGTATAATACTTACCGTATTATTGGATAATATTTACTGTAATACTGAAATTTTAAGGCCTGAAATCCTTCCAAAATAACCTTTTTTTAAACGTATTGGTAAGGATTTCAGGAGGAATTTCTGGAAGCTTCTTTTCATCCCACTGCTGCACCGGAACTCTATCGGCTTGTTTGCGGCTCATTCTTATAATTAATAGTTTTTAATTCCCAGTTGTCAATATTGTTTCTGAATTCCTGGTAGAGCCGCTGGATAGCGCAGTCACTCCCGTTCCAGTAGAAGTCCTTACGTACATCTCCTTTATGGAGTTCTTCAAGTACGAACCTGGATAGATGAAATAGGGCTTTTTTGTTGGAAAACGGAATACTATAATTTACACGATAACCGCCGGCTGTTTTACCATAGGAAACCAGTATGTACCCTTTGCTTTCATACTCCGTGATTTCATCAAATTCACAGATGATCTCAAACTCGTGAACAGTAGACGAGTCTACCTTTGAGATTCCTATGAGTACCTGCGCTATGATATACTCAGGAACCTTCCGTCCGAACCATACTGCAATTTTCCCGTAGGTGCAGACTACGTTAACGTCGTTCCTGCCCATCTCAAAGGAGCCTAGGGACTGGGGAGGGGATATTTTTGCTTCCAGGTCTTGGGTCTTCTGAGCACACATTGTTTCCACTTCGTTTACTTACTTGCAGAGACAAGTGCACTGATCAAATTCCTGTCCTTTTTAAGAGTTTTGAGCTGATTTGCGGGCCCTATGACCGTAAGTCTCTTGTTACTCTGTTTTTTGAATAACTTACCCAGCAAGGAACCGTCTGTGTTTGCAGGGTAACTTTGCATCTCAATTCCTGAAAACACATCCGGCTGAATTGCTGACATTGTCATCTCAATGAGTTTTGCTTCCTCCATAGGGTTGAGACCCTTTTCAAGCACAAGGATTTTGCCTTTCCGCACCTCATCGATTATGTATCGGACTTTTTCCATAGAAGCCATCTGAGAAATCCTGGCTTCGGATATCAGATCAAGTTGGATTCCCTGCATTTTGATCACCCGAACTGTTTGGCCAGAGCTTCGTAGAATGAGTCCATTCCCACTCCTTCAAGCGCCGAGACAGGTACCATAGGGTGTTGAGGAAATGCTTCCTTTATGACCCCAGGATCGGCGTCAGGAAGGTCTACTTTGTTTGCCACAATAAGAAGCGGCAGGTTCCTGGCTTCCATGTTCCCTATAACAGTTACGTTAACCTGAGTATAAGGATTTTCGGTGGAATCCATTACCAATATGACCCCGTCAAGGTCATCCAACCATTTGACAGCTTCAATTACACCTTCTGTCGCTTCTTTGGACCTTTTCTTTGATTCAGAGTCACTCATCCCCTGTTCCATAAAGTCATGGAAATCGATCTTTGTTGCAAGCCCGGGAGTGTCCACAATATCAAGGCTGATGGTATGCCCGTTAGTTTCGATAGTGACTGCGTTTCTTCTTTTTGCATGCCTGGTTTCGTGGGCGATATGTGAAACCGAGCCCATGGTTTCCTCGCCTCCGACCCAGTCCCTGAGGATGCGGTTGCTAAGGGTTGTCTTGCCGGCATTGGGGGGGCCGTAGATACCAATGCATGCTCCTTTTTTCTTGAACAATTTATTAAACACTTTTGAAAAGCTTACCTTAAATCGTTTTATCATATTCATGACTTCCCTCCATTGGGAAAAGCATAACACCAAAGGATTTCTCGGATTGCTTTCCTTTATGGGTCTACTGGTGTTTTCGTGACCTTTTCATTTAAGTGATCCATGCATATAAATAATTTCCATTTGTTAAGCTGCGGAAACCAGAGAAACTGGAGATACTGACATCTCTTTTCCGATATATCTGGAATAAATAGCAAACCTTGCATTCTTTCTATGTGAAAAATAGAAAGTGCCTCCGTGAAATAACACCAGAATATAAATAAATTACTTATTATCGCCTGATTTCCGGATAGATTTAACAAAAAACTTATTTATAATGAAAATTTTCAGCCCATATGTAACTCTTTTCATTTTCTACTAAATTTTTATGTTTGTACTGATGTTCTGTACTTTCCTTTATATTTTTTCCTATTTTTATTCATCAGACTTTAAAAATATAAATGATTTTTATCTTAGGAAGTATTTCGCAGCCTGTTACTTCTTTTATTTTCATCCTGCCTCTTTTGCCACCGTGTTTCGAAAAACCTGAGGTGCTGAATCTCAGGCCCTTAACTTAACTCACAGCATCATATATTAACTGCTATTTTTGTTACTCTGCACATTTTCCGTATAACCCTGAAACTACTTCATGTAAAGTCACTTCATGTGTCTACCTCAGGTAAAGTCACTACAGGTATCCCGGAATTAAGTCTTGAGGCATTTCGGAGATGTGGGGGCATTAAAAGGAGAGTGTTTGCCCTGGTTTCAAGGATGTAAATATGTATTTACACAGTTTATTTAATTAGAAATATTTTGTTAAAAAAATCGTTTAGGACTCGTTACGAAATAACCTAGGTAACGCACAATTATTTTGGAAGTTAATCGAGTGGCTTGCTTGTGAAAATGGGCGAGTACAGTCTAAAAAGTTGCCTCTGTTATTTTGCGGTGGGTCCTTAGTCACATGATATTGAAAAAATGGACATTTACTTGTCCCTCAGAGTAAAAGAGAAATGTTTATCATTAAAAAGTAAAATCAATTTATTTTCCATTTATGACGTTATTTTTTCCATCTTACAGGTTTTTATTAAAAATGGTTTATCAGAAACGACCTGATTTTCCCGCAGAATATTCATTTATTCCTTCATTTATCTTTAATCGCAGAATTTATGGCTATTTCGGCTATGTTAGAACCAAGGTCTCCTATTCTTAAGAGGCTGTCTACGATCGTGCCCAGAGAGATCATGATTTCATGAGACTCAAGTTTGAGAATAGATGCGTGCAGTTCTGTTACACGTAAGCGTATACCGTCTATATTGTCTATTGCCTGGTTCGCAAGAGAGGTATCAGCACTATAAAGGGAATCTACTGCCTGCTTAACAAGTTCCATGTAGGTGTTGTTGAGGTCCTCTATTACATCCATCACGTCTTCCCTTATTGGCTCCTTTATTTTGGAGGCAACATTTGCAATCCTCTGTGAATGATCTGCTATTCTTTCTAGAGGGGTTGCTGCCATTCTAAAATCATGATATTCCTCAATACTTGTTTCCGAGGAGTCGGGCATTTTTCCTCCGCAGAGAACAGAACGGAACTGTTTGGAAATCAGGAGAAACAACCTGTCGACCTCGTCATCCCTCTGGCTTACATCAAGAGCAAGGTCGTGATCAACGGTTTTGAGGGCACGGATGGCATCTTTTTGCATGGAGCCTGTAATCAGGAACATCCTGTGTAGACCCTTTTTTATATGGAGTTCATTGGGGTTAAGAAGATCCTGCATGACCACGCAGTTTGAGCTTTCCTCAATGATTTCAGGGCCTATGAGCTTATAACAGACCTTCCGAATGACCTGTTTCTGTTCGGCAAGTATCCTTTTTGAGGAAAACTCCATCCTGTCATAACCATAGAGGTATGCAGCAATGATATCCCTTTCCAGAGCTTTTGCCTCATAGCCTGTCACATCGATCTTTTTCGTTTTTATCGTGCGCCCTTCCAGAATAGGGTCAATTAACAGTTTTCCGTCTGGCTGAGCCTGAATAGATACTCTCATCCCTGTTTTGATTCCTACTTTTTCGGCCCACTGTTTAGGGAGAGAAATAATATAAGTGGATCCGCCTGTCTGCTGTACTTTTCTGGTTTCTATGTGGATTCCCCCATTTTCGATTGCTCAGGCCAGGCCTGGAAGTTAGATAATGCTCGCTCCATATTTATAGGAATAAGCGTAAAACCCATGAAATCTTTAGCTTAGCGGTAGTTCACAGTATTTATTAGTATTTATTAGTGTTTAGATAAAGACGCAGTATATACAATTTGGCATTACTATTTATATTCTGAGGTATCTTCCTTTTTGGCGGATAAAATCCTGAACCCTGTATTTAAATCTACCTCACTCTTTGCCCTGAAGGGAGGTAAAAAATATTAAAGATCAGAGCATTCTGAACATGATGACACTTGAAGGGCGCGCCTGCTCTTTCGGGGCTGGAACCATAATAAACGCCATAGCTACATGGAAAGGTGCAGCATTCGGGATAGATTTAAAAACCTTTGCAAAGGTGGAACTCTTTGAGGGTAAAGCGGGCATTTCGGGCTCAATAGAGGAGATGCCTGAAGGAGACACTCGCCTTATAGAGCACTGCGTAGAACTCGTCCTTGAGCGATTCGGGCTTGAACTAGGAGGTACGATAAGGACCGGAAGTGAAATCCCTCTTGCAGGAGGGCTCAAGAGCAGCAGTGCTGCAGCAAACGCTTCAGTCCTTGCCACCCTCCGTGCAGTTGGCGAGACTCTGCCCCCCCTTGAGATCGTAAAACTGGGTGTAAGGGCTGCAAAAGAAGTGGGAGTTACGGTAACAGGAGCTTTTGACGATGCATGTGCCTCCTTTTTAGGAGGGATTGTTGTCACCGACAACCGAAAAATGGAACTTATCAGGCGCGAAGAAGCCGATTCAAAAGTCCTGATATTTGCCCCTGCAAAAAAAGCTTTCAGTGCGGACACAAATGTGAAACGTTCCCAACTGATTGCACCATATGTGGAAATGGCATACGGGCTTGCCCTTGAAGGTGAATACGAACGTGCAATGACACTTAATGGCTTTCTCTACTGCGGAGCCCTTGGTTTTGATACGGAACACATGCTCAGGGCTCTGGAATGCGGAGTAAAAGGAGTCAGCCTTTCCGGAACTGGCCCTTCCTACGCGGCACTGGTGAAGGCAGAGCAGGTAAAAGAGCTTAAATCTGCCTGGGAAAGCTGCGGTATGGAAGGAAAGGTCATAGAGACCAGTATAAATAACAGAGATGCGATATCCTTTTACAGGGAGGGGTCCTTTTGAGTGAACTTGAAGCTGTCCGCAAAGAAATCGAAGAGATTGACAGGGAAATCCTTTCCCTTATTGATAGAAGAGTTAAACTTGCTGAGAAAGTGCTTGAATCAAAAAAAATAAATGGAACTTCCATAAATGACCGTAAGCAAAACGAGGTTGTAATTAACAGGGCATTAAACACTGCAACCGAGCTGAACCTTGATGTAGGATCAGTAAAGGATATTTATGAAATTCTTATCAGGATGAGTATCGAACGCCAGAAAGAATTAAGTGGAAAGGGAAGCATGCCCTAACTGCCCTCAAAGGAGAACAAATGGTAGACATCTCACTGATTATGGGCTCTGAGTCCGACAGATCAATCGCCAACCGCGCGGTTTCTGTACTTGAAAAAAGCAAATACACTTACGAAGTAATGGTTATTTCTGCCCACAGAAACCCTGATGAGCTTGATAGCTATATTTCAGGTACAGACGCAAAAGTTTTCATCGCAATAGCAGGCCTATCGGCAGCTCTCCCCGGAGTTGTGGCTTCCAGGACAAAAAAACCTGTAATAGGTGTACCTGTAAGCGCAAAACTCGGTGGGCTTGATGCCCTTCTCTCCATAGCCCAGATGCCCCCTGGAGTGCCTGTAGGGAGTGTAGGGATTGACAATGGAGCAAACGGTGCATACCTTGCCCTGAGAATTCTGGATTTAATCGAAACCCCTCAATAATTTCAAGAACCCTGGTTTTAACTTGTCCACTTCAGGAATTTAATTCCTGAAACTTCTTTTTTAATATATTTCCATATATTATCATAGTTTTGTTATTTCACTTCTACAGAACCGCTACTTTTGAGTAAAAACAAACACGAAATTCTTCAAAATACTCTATTAAGAAAAGACCGTTAGTAAGAAAAGATCGCATATGAATAGAAAAATCAGAATGGAAAAATCAGAATGGAAAAAAGGTATAGAATAATCAGTAAATTGTATTGGGGGATAGGGCATCTGAGTATTGGGAGTGGGGGGAATGGGGGTAAAAGAGTTGGCTGAAGTTTACAGCGAGAAAAGCTAATTCTTCTCAGATGCCTGATTTTATAAATATAGATAATCATATATAAAAATGCGCATATACTGCAGCGTTTCAGGATATACTTGCAGTACCGACATTTTTCGGGTAAGAGCCTCTTCTTAGAATATAACTCGATAGACTCAGAAATTGTTGGAAAAGGGATTTCCCTATAGAAAATAGTCTCCTGTTTCAGATATCTTACAGTAACTTTTCAATTAAGACAAGAAAAGCGTGCTTATTGAGATGCTTACTGGATTTCACATATCTCTACCTGCACAGATTCGCTGAGACCGGGAAGCCCGAATGCAGGAACAGGGCTGCTTCAGGCTTCTGCCAGTTATGAAAAATCAGTTCTTGTCGACCAGTCTTGCATCCAGAATCTTTAAGGAGCCGGCATCGCCTTCCCATTCAACTTCACTTTTTACAATTTCTATGCGTTTTTTGAAAAAAGGAGCATCAAGGACTACTGTTTCGTATTCTCCGCCTTCCCCTGCCATATGGACCATGTACCTGCGATTCAGGGCTTTGAGGTTTTCGATTGAGTTCACATTGATAGGGCGACCAAGCCAGGACTGATCCATTCCATTGGCTGCAACTCTAACAATCCTTATATCGAGAACTTTTGCCATCTCATTCAGGAGTTCTTCAGGGTCCCTGTGCCAGAGAGGGGCATAGACTTTAAGCCCGAGGGAATCGCAGATCTTCTGTACCCTGCTTGCCTGGTACTGCGACTCAATAGCGCCTACACACACACCATCCACGTTCACCTTCTTTAGAGCAAGAGTAAGGTCGTCCAGCTCAAGCTCCTTGATTCCACTTGACTGCTGCTGGATCAGAGGGATTTCACTGGCGGCAGAGATCAGTTCTACCATATGGAGGTTGATTGAGTGGTACATGTAGGAATCATCCCTTGCGGGGATAATACTGATGAGGTGGGTAACCTCGTGTCCCTCTTCAAGGGCTTTGTGGATGGTAAAGACCGAGTCCTTGCCGCCAGAAATCAGTGCTGCTAGTTTCATCTGCATCCTCTTCTGTGTTCTATTTGTTCGTAATTCCAGGTTATAATTCGCGGATTATAGTTCCGAGATTATAGTTAGGGGATTATAGTTCCGAGATTATAGTTCCGAGATTATAGTTAGGGGATTATAGTTCCGAGATTAGTATATAACATAAGATATATATGTCTCAGGTCGGCCTGCTTCCCATGGATTTTTAGCGGCCTTAGCTCTCGACATCCAGTTTTCCGAAGCTGGCTTCATAGCGAGATTTCATCTCTTCCCAGGTTGGAAGACTGGTCTGGCAGCCTCGGGTCTGTACGGCAAAGGAAGCTACAGTAGCCCCTATTTCCCCACATGTGGGAAGGGAATAGCCTCTGGTGTAGGCCAGCAGAAAACCTGCCCTGTAAGCATCTCCTGCTCCGGTAGGGTCTGCAGCCTTTACGGAAACTACAGGAATTGCCCATTCTCCGTTGCCTGTGTAAATTCTGCTGCCTTCCGCATCATAGGTAACAACAATAACGTCAATCATAGCCCTGAGTTCGGAAAAGCTTTTTCCGGTCATCTCTGAAACCCGCCGGATTTCGTGCCTGTTTGCAAAGAGAATATCAGTATGGGCAAGGATTGTCTCGAGTGTTTCCTTTGAGTAAGTCACCAGATCCTGACCCGGATCAAATGAGACAAAACCGGCAATCTGCGCGATCTTTGCATTGTAGACGCAATCTGCTGTTGCCAGGTGGACAAAATCTGCAGGTTCAGGCTCAAGCTCTTTGAATTTTGAGGACGCTCCCCAGTAAAAATAGCTGGTCTGATTGTCTTCCCTGTCTGTGAAAATGAAAGCCTTTGAAAGCTTCAGGTCTTCAATACTGTAAAGGCGAGATAGGTCAACGCAGGCTTCCTTAAGGAGCTTCTCATACCCCGAGCTTGAAAAATCCACACCTACAGGAGATATCAGCTGGCTTTTTCCTCCAAGATTTGCAATGGCAACTGCAATATTTGCAGCCCCTCCGCCGGGATATTCTTCATAGTCAATTACAGGGGAAGACTCGTTTTTTCCTGCTATTTGTTCAACATCTACAATGTAATCAAGGGCAGTATGCCCCACTACGGAAATTATTCTGTCCATGCAGTTTCCTCTTTTTTATGGGTATGGAGGGCCCGGGAGTTTTTTGGGTAGAATATATTCTTGAAAGTTGAGTCAAGAAAAAATTCAGGAAAAGATAAAATTACTGATTTATCCATTTCTGCCGTGAAAGGTGCTTCTTTTTTTAGCCAGAGGTTCTTAAACCCTGGCTGTAGAATAGTTGTCTTATAAGAAGCCGTAAAGGTAAGAAGCCGCACAGGTAAGAAGTCGTACAGATACGACTTCCTCCGCTCTGGCATTTTCAACAGGTTCAGTGAAAGAAACCTGTTATTTATGTACCTTGCCTTTCTGCTGCTGTTCGCCTTTATCGACTGACCGTTCGAATTCCGTGACTTCAACAACTGTCAACGGAATATCGCGGAGAGATTTCCCAATGACGGATTTTGCGATCCGTTCCGCATGTTCCGCAGATTCGGCATCAAAAACCTTCATTTCAAAAACAAGCCCTACAAGAGCAGTATTTGCCGCTATGAAAACACTGCTGAAAGGCTCACCACATGCTGGGCAGGACGTAGATCCCACATCAACCTCTACAAAATCCAATTTGGGGTTCAGGCGTTTTCCAGCCTCAGAAATCGCAACCCCTATTGCATCATCAGCCGTTTTTACATCTCTAACCAACCAAGCTGCTTCAAGTACCACATGAAAGTTCTTCATAATTATCCACCGTAGTTATTCATTATACGTTTTTAAGAATATTCCCGGAGCAGGGAAATACTACAAAATCTTAAGAATAGAATAAAGTCTATTAATTGTTTTGGCTTCGAATAAGCGTTTTTAGTTATAAACTTTACTTATTATATGGTTTTTCAGTTTAAGCTTTTAAGTTCTCAAGTTTCACTTATAAGTTTTACCTTATTACTTCTTATTATTCGTTGATTTTTCAGCTTTTAGCGTTTCTTTTTCAGCTTTTAGCGTTTATTTTTTAGTTATTAACTTTTTAACCTTTCATGTTTCTTTTTTAGGACCCCTTACCTTCTGTTCCTGTATATATGTAAGGGTTACGATGTTTTCGATTCTTTTATTATGGATCTGATCTTCCAGGCCCTTATATCGTAAAAAGAGTCTCATCATCCACAGCAAAGACCCCAAGTTTTGCTCCCGCGTCAAGCCAGGCGTGCCCATAGCTGAAGGAAGCAAGGGCATTTACAGGGTCCCCGTTATCAAGAAAGTATATTCCGTCTTTATAGTAGGCTTCTGCCATTGTGTAGTAATCTTCTGCTACTGCATGCATATGGGAAGCGGGGATTGGAGCATACTTTGCTTTCTGCAGTGCTCTTTTTAACATATTCTCGTATCGGTTGACCTTTTCATTCAAATCGGCAGGCATCTTAACCACCAGGGAGTCCTTTTTGTAATATTTATTATAACTGTTATTTTCTATCTGTTATTTTCTATCTGTTATTTTCTATCTGTTACCCTCTATCTGTTACCCTCTATCAGTTTTTATCTGGTCTTAGTTTATGTCTTCCATAAGTTCCTCAGGACCGGCTGCAAGTTTCACAAGAGCTTCAGCTTCAAGGAAATGCAGTTTTCCGGGAACTACCAGGATATGAAGAGGCTTTCCAAAATCAAAATCCTTCAGGTTTTCTGCGTAGTCAGCTTTTACCACGGGTTTCTCCGAGCCTGCCCTTGCTATTCCCACAGCAACCGCCCTGTTCATTGCTTTTTCCCCCTTTTTTTCCTCAACCTCAAGCAAGAGTTCAAGAGCAAGGTTAACGGTCATATATCCTTTTTCTTTATCGATGTCCAGAAAGACAAGGGTATGGAGGCCAAGTTCGGAGTTTTGTTTTATGATATCATAGGGAGTTTCCGAAATTATCCGGGCTCCTCGGCGACTTTCGTAGGGGTATGGAATACTTGCGGATTTTCCGAAGCGGTAGTTCTGAAGCCCAGTAAGCCCTGAGACGGCTGAGGCGATTGACGCCCCATGAACCAGGCGGGTTTCTATCCCTAGCTTTTCCGCCCTGAGGCGCAGGTCAACGTGAGTTGTGGAGACCATTGTATCTCCGCCTGTGAGGAAGGCGACATTTTTGTCTTTTGCTTCGTCCAGCCAATCAGGTTGCTGCTCCACATCTTCCCTTGAGAGTAAATGGACTTTCTTTCCGTAGAGTTTTTCCATTTTTTCAGGGTTTGTTCCCATAAGGCAGGAAGTATAGAACTCAGCGTATACAAGGTCGGCTTCCCGGATAGCCTCAAGTCCTTTTAAGGAGATATCATATTCATCAAAAAGGCCCAGCCCTATAAATGTGAGCATACCCCCGCTTTAGGAGCTTATTGGTTTAAAGCTTTTGGCGCCGCAGGCTTATCGGGGAATCTGGGGATTTATTTTTAGATTTACGGATACGCTCAACGTATTTATATATAGAAAATTAATAACAGAAATAAGGCTTACAATCGTAGTTTTTGGAGATGTATTTTCATGGTAAAGGTTACGCTCATTCACGCCAGCTGGTGTACGGCATGCCCGGCAACACGCAGGTTCTGGAAAGATCTTAAATCGGAATACGATTTCGAGTACGAGGAAGTTGATGTGGAGACCCCGGAGGGTCAGGCTCTTACTGATAAGTATGGCATAGTAGGGGTCCCTACAACTCTTATCGACGGGGAAACTGCTTTTACGGGCCTTCCTAAAAAAGCCGATGCTGTAGCCCGCATTAAGTGAAGGCACGGTAAAACTTTATTTTTTGAACTCATTTTCTGTTTATGGGAGGTAAGTATGTACGACCTGATTATTATAGGAGGGGGGCCTGCAGGGCTTGCGGCGGGAATTTACGCTGTGCGTTTCGGGCTTGAGACCCTTATTCTTGAAAGAAACGAGATCAGCGGTCAGATTTCGATGGCAGATATTGTAGAAAACTATCCTGGTTTTCCGTCAATTTCCGGACTTGAACTGATGGAAAAATATAGAACACATGCTCAGGAAGTCGGGGTTAAGACCAGAATTGCTGAAGTTCTCTCGGTCCGGACCGAAGGGACAAAAAAAATAGTCTCAACGGATGGCGGGGACCTGGAAGCAAAAGCCTTAATCATTGCCACAGGCGCAAATCCAAAGCATCTGAACGTGCCCGGAGAGAAAGAACTTATCAGTAAGGGAGTCTCCTACTGCGCAATCTGTGATGGACCTTTTTTCAAAAACAAAACTGTAGTTGTTGTAGGAGGCGGCAACTCTGCAGTTGCAGATGCTCTTCTTCTTTCAAAGATTGCCCAGAAGGTATATCTTGTCCACAGGCGGGACCGTTTGAAGGCTGCAAAAGTCCTTCAGGACAGGGCGTCTGCAACTCCAAACATTGAGCTCATCCTCAATACTCTTGTCCTGGAAATAGTAGGAAGCGGGGAAGGGATAAAAAAGGTCGAAAAAGTTATCCTGCAAGATCTCAACAGCAAAGAATCAAGGGAGCTTTCTACTAACGGAGTTTTTATCTATGTGGGCATCCACCCAAATACCGAATTCGTTAGTGTGGAAAAAAATAATGAAGGCTTCATCAAGACCGGCCGCTGGATGGAAACCTCAGAGAAGGGAATTTATGCCGCCGGAGACTGCCGCGACACCCCTATCTGGCAGCTTGTAGCAGCGGTGAGTGATGGAGCAATCGCCGCCACGGCTGCAAACGAATATATAAACAGCCTTGAATAATATAGACAACATTGAATGATATGGACAGCTTTGAATAATATAGACAGAATTGAATAAAAAGATTCGGGAAGGGCTTAAACCAGAACCTGGCCTGAAAACACGGTTCTTTTGATTAAGGTCCTTGCCATGTTCTTTCCAGAATCATATAGTCAACACTATTCATGAAAAAATTAAAAAGGGGACAGTAAAATTGCTCTGTCCCTAAATTAAGCATTCAGGAATGCGCTTTAAGGCTTATTCCAGCATCTGGTTAATTTTATTGTAAAAATCTATGATCAATCTTGTTGCGTCGCTTTCCATATTCAGCTGAAAAGTTCGGATCTGCTTCCCAAGAGGTTTTTCTATGACAATACCCGACTCTATTAGAGGGGTAATGACTCTTGATACACTGGAATGAGACAGACCGGTCTCTTCTGCTATCCCTGATAGGTAGGTCGATTCGTTCTGGTGCCCAATTAGATTTTTAAGGACGGTCATCTGTGCGGTTTTTCCAAAGATTTTTTCAAGTGGATCCATTGTTATCATCTCAGAGGTGGCTGTTCTCCGTAAGTGATTCTTATTTCCACTATTAACTTGCTATTTAGGGTTATAAACTTATCTCATTATTGGTTAGCCAGGCGATCCATACAAAATCTTAGAAATATTTGGATGAATCCGCGCCCCCCTCAATATACTGTGTATATTTTTAACTACACTTTTCGTTTTAATATTTGAGAAATGTTTAATACCTAAGAAAATGTATACTGTATGAGGTGGAGGGAAATGCATAACATTAATCTTGACCGTGAAATTTTAAAGCTTATAGAAGAACAACCTGAAATAAGCGAAAGAGATATTGCCCGAACTCTTTCAGTTACGGAAGAGTTAGTAAAAGTTCGGATTGCAAACCTTCATGATATCAGGGAAAAAATCCTGATAATGGGTAATGGGCATAAGGTCCACAATACCCTAAAGAAGGTTCTTGAAGCTGAAAACTACAATGTTGTCAATACCCCGGATAGCTTTTCAGCCCTTGAAACAGTAAATACAGAAAGACCAGACCTGGTACTGATTGATACGGCTTTTCTGAATACAGATGGTTTTGAAATCTGCAGACAGATTAAAGCCAGCCCAAAGTGCTGCTGGATTCCTGTTATGATGCTGAGTGAAAGGGATAAAGCTGAAGGTTCTCTTAAAGCCTTTAAATCAGGAGCTGACGACTACATTGCTGAACCTTTTAATCCATTAGAATTGAAAGCAAGGGTCGGAATGGTCATGAGACGTAGCCAGATTTGAATCAGGGAGGAAATTTGCTTTCTGATAAGCAATAAAACTCCCATAAAGGAATCAGACTTATTAAAAGGTGAAATTTCCTTTTATTTCTCCTTTTCAGATCCTGCATACTTTACGAGACTTTTCAGGAGGTTGAAATTCACCAGATTCCTTTGAGGCATCTTAATATTTTTATTTACACACTTATTAAGATGCCTTTTTTACTTATAGTCAGTTAATATGCTTATCAATCATGTTTATTACTTTTACTCAAAAATTACTTGAAATGCATCTTAATGAATTTAATTATATTGTACCCCAGATATATCTACGTTAGTTTTTAATTATTTCAATAAAGACCACTTTTTACAAATCCTATTATATCACTTCGTAAAATGGGTATATTCGTAAAAATTACAGATTCTTTTAAAATTACATTTTCCCGTTAAAATCAAGTTTATCCGCTAAAATGAGATTTTCCGTAAAAATTACATAGCTTCGTTGAGAGTTCCTTGAGAACTCTGCCGCAACTTCGAGATCAGGGAAACAAGTAATTATCTCCATACTGGTCGCGCATAGAAATCGGCTTCTTATTATCCAGAAGATATCTGTCCGACCTTAACCCATTTGCTTTTCAGGGAGAACCGGGAGAACTTTTTGGCGAAAGCGGAACATTGCAGCGATGAATGAGCTATTACGACCATAATGTACATATATTAGTCATATTTTAGTCGAATAGTATTAAATTTGTTTATTTATTAGATAAAATATTAAAAGGTTGATAAATAGATTCTCTGGTCATGAGCATAATTTAAAAACTCTATTTTTAAAATAATAATGTTTATGAATATTTCAAAATGTTTAAAAAAGAATAAAACGTAGATTATTGTGCGTAACTGTTTTTCCGTCCTTATTTCTGATAAGGAATTAAAGTACAAAACCGAATTAATGCTCTGAAAGCATATTGTTGTTCAAGGTAGATGTGGTAAAGCGGTGGAAAAACGTATCCAAAAAAAGGTGTGGTAAAATTATGAGTTTAAATGAATGGTACAATAAAGGCGTTGCACTCCATGAATTAAAAAGGTTTACAGAAGCTCTGGATGCATACGAGAAGGCTCTGGAAATAAGCCCTGATAATGCAAAAATCCTGTTTAGCAAAGGGATTGTCCTCAAAAACCTCATGAGGTACGAGGAAGCTCTTGATGCTTTTAACAGGTCTCTTGAGATCAACCCTTCTGATGCTAAAACCTGGTGTTTCAAAGCGGAACTTCTCCTGAGCCTCATGCAGTACGAGGAATCCCTGGATGCATTCTCCCGGGCGGTGGCCCTTGCTCCTGAAGACCCGGAAGTCTGGTACAGGCGGGGAATGGCCCTCAGGGAAATGAAAGCATACGAAGATGCAATGGATGACCTTGAGAAAGCTATCCGGCTCTATTCAACGAATTACGACATGGGCTCTATGAGCGCAAGCGAATGGTGCAAGAAAGGAATGGGGCTCTGTAAAATAAAGAGTTATCAGGAAGCTCTTGATGCTTTTAACAGGGCACTTGAGTTAAACCCGACCAACGGAAAAGCCCTTTACAACAAAGGAGTTGTTATGCGCTGGCTCGGGAAGAACGATGAAGCAAAATTATACATTGAGAGAGCCGTAGAGATTTTTGACAACAAGATAAAAGCAAATCCTGAGAATGCAAGGTTCTGGTACAACAAAGGAATTGCCCTGAGAGACCTTGAGAAATACAAAGAAGCACTTGAAGCTTTTGAAAAGGCTATAGACATCAACCCCAGCTTTACAAAAGCCTGGATTGGCAAAGGAATAGTATACGACAGGGTTAATAAACATCAGAAAGCAATGGAATCCTACGAAAGGGCAGTCGATATAAACCCAATATACTCAGACCTTATTTAACCAACCTTAATATAGAGCAAATTTCCAGAAAAACTGCAGAAAGGAGCCAGAAAAAGCCGTTAGCCAGAAAAACTCATTAAGGGATTAACAGGCATAGCGGCTAAAATTATATTTTTCTCTAAATCTTTTATCTGGACTGACTTTTATTTAATGATCAATTTAATTTTTGTTTTGCGAATCTGTCTGAACATGAGTGCCGTTCAGGGTACCGATGTATCCCATCAGGTCATGAAATGTGTTGAGCTGAAAGTCAAAGCATTGTTCTGTTTCTTCTGCGGGTCTCCAGTCCCCATAGGAAGCATATGCTGTTTTTAAGCCTAGTCTGCGTGCGGGAGCCATATCTCTTTTGATGCTATCCCCCACCACCAGGCTTTCTTCTGGCTTTAGCCCGAGGGCATCAAGAGCAAAGAGAAAATGGGCAGGGTCCGGCTTTTTCGTACATGTCATATCCGCAGACACAAGGAACTCAAAGGACTCAAGAAGCCCGACTTTCGTAAGCCTTGCATGGGCATGGTACCTGTCGGCATCTGTTATTATTACAAGCCTGAGGCCAAGTTTCTTCAGTTCCTCAAGGGTGTCTCTTACCCCGGGATATAGTTCGAGATTTTGCAGTTTTTCCCTGTCATAGATCTCACAGCACTGCCTGTATGCCTGCTCTGTGAAAAGCTTTCTCTCCTGCATGTAGTCCTTTATATTTTCATAGTCTTCAAATCCGTAAGTTCCCCTGAGGAAGTACCTGAAAAGTTCCGCAGGATCCTTCTTAAGGCCCCTATTTCCCTCTCCAAGATAGGAGAGGACCTCCCTGCATGCTATGAGTTTTACGGCTATGAAATCAAAAAGGGTATTATCCATATCAAAGAGAACAGCTTTTAGAGTTTTCTGGCGATTTTGCGGTACATTATTCCGTATACTTTCCATAGTTTTCCTGATCTGGTTCATACTTTAGGATATAGGGTACATTTTTTGGATCTTTCTGACCGTCTTCTATTTCGATTTCCCTTTTCCAGACTTTTAAGACTACTTTTAGGGAGAGGCTATAAAAGCCATAAAGGACAGATGTATAGGTCATAACGGACAATAGACTTAAGTATATAACGAACGCGAATACTTGAAAAATTGCGGGTCTTAATTGTAAAAGACAGTAAAGGAAACAGTAAAGGAAATTTTGACATGAACTCTGGAGAACAAAAGGACGAAACCTTCACAAGAGAAGGAAAAGGAGAGAAAACTGAAACCGGAGAGGGAACGGTTTCCGATGATATGTATGTACTGGATGACTCGGAGAGCGTGGCAGGGGAGGAGGTCAGCAACGAAATTCTTGCAGCCGAACTTAACGAGTGCGGCCTTGATCTTCTCAGGCTTGGCAAGTTAAAAGAGGCAATTGTTGCCTTTGATAAGGCGATCGACAAAGACCCGAAGAATATCTATCTTTTGAATAATAAAGCTGCAGCTCTTGAAAACCTTGGAGATTTTGAAGAAGCTCTCACACTCTATCAAAAAGCTGTTGAGATCGATTCTGAAGATGCAGACCTCTGGAACAACATGGCTTTTTCTTACTCCCAGGTAGGAGAATATGACAGAGCAGTCGAAGCCTATGGGAAAGCTCTTGAGCTCAAGCCGGACTATCCTAATGCATGGTATGGAAAAGCCCTGAACCTCAGCCATGCAGAAAAATACGAAGAGGCTGTTGAAGCCTATGAAAAAGTCCTTGAGGAAAATCCGGATTATAAAGAGGCATGGACTGGAAAGGGTATAGCTCTCGGACAGATGGGAAACTACGATGAAGCAATAATCGCATATGATAAAGCAATCGTAATTGACCCTGGTTTTCTTGAAGCCTGGTATTACAAAGGAGTGGACCTTGATAGCCTTGGCAGTTACAAGCAGGCTCTGAAAGCCTATGAAAAAGCTGTGGAAATTGACCCTAAAAATGATGATGCCTGGAATAATATGGGCATAGACCTGGAAAACCTGGAAAGGTATGAAGAAGCAGTTAATGCTTTTGAAAAAGCAATAGAAATCAATTCGGAAAACTCCGATGTCTGGTATAACAAAGGCTTTACCCTCAGCCAGATGAAGAGGTTTGAAGAAGCTGTCGAAGCATACCGAAAAGCCACACAACTTGACCCTGAATATCTGGAAGCCTACACAAGCCTCGGTTTTGTGCTGGCTCAGCTCAAACGCTTTGAAGAAGCCCTGGAAACCTACGAAAAGGCACTTAACCTCGATCCGAATGCTGCAGACTCCTGGTTTGGGAAAGCTGTCTGCCTGAGTTTCCTCGAGCGTGAAGAAGAAGCTGAGGACGCATATCGAAAGGCTGTGGAAATTGAACCCAGATATGCTGAGATCGGAGGGGGCACTCAGTAAATCCGGAGGGATCTTTCCCTTTCCGGATCTTACTTTTCACTTTTTTCTTTTAACTATAGTCAAGTACCGAAGTTTCCTTCCCTAATCTCAAAATGAAAGGTAAATCACGGAAAGCACGGCAAACACCGAATAAAAAAGGGTTGCCACCTCTTGAGAAGTCAGAAGATAAGGAAAAGGGTAAAAACGAATATTTCCCGGATCGTTACCAGGCATTTTGTCAGGAACTCCATTATTTATCTTTGACTGTGCCTCGTTTTTTATATTCATTTCCGGTTTTCCGAAATGTCCCACAAAACCGAAAAATTCAAAAATCGTAAAAATAGGAAATCCAGTAAAAATACAGGATTCAACAGCGAAAAACATAATTCAAAGCATGATTCTAAACATAATTATAAGCATAATTCTATATACCGGAAACGCTTTTCAAATAGACATCTATCTTCTTTTAAATTTAGTAACACTTCTCCCCAGAACGGAGTGGATGAAAGAATGAAAGGATGGATTCTTTACAAGAGTACGGCTGCCGAATTAAGGCCCGACCTGTACGAGATTCACCGCTTCATCGAGGTTGCGGGTGAGAAGGGAATAGAGCTCAGGGTTGTAAAGCCTGACCAGTTTGACCTGATTGTAACAAGGGATGACCGAAAAAGCATTCTTCTGGACGGAGAAGTTGTCCCCCTTCCGGACTTTCTCCTGCCGAGAATGGGCGCAGGCACTACCTACTTCGCACTTGCGGTTATCCGACACCTGGAACGCCTCGGAGTCCGCGTTTTTAACTCTTCACAGAGCATTGACACCGTCAAAGACAAGCTCTATTCCCAGCAGATCCTGGCTGAGAGAGGGATCTCTTCTCCCAATACAATGTTTGCCAAAAACCCGGTAAACATAAGCCTGGTTGAAAAATACCTGGGTTTCCCCCTTATAGTAAAAGCCCTCTCAGGCTCTATGGGCAAAGGCATTTTCCTCTCGGAAAACCACGACAATTTACGGGACATCATGGAACTGATCCATGTAACCAACCCCAATGCAAATATAATCCTTCAGGAGTTCATAAAATCCAGCCTCGGCAGGGATCTCCGCGTCCTTGTAATCGGAGGGCGAGCAGTCGCCTGCATGGAAAGGATTGCCCCCGCAGGCAGTTTCAAGTCCAACTATTCCAGAGGCGGAGCAGTCCGCAAATTCGACATGACCCCTGAGATAGAACAGCTGGCAACCGAAACCGCCCGCACCTTCGGCCTTGACATAGCCGGCATCGACCTTCTCTTCGACGGCGACCACTTCAAAGTCTGCGAGGCGAATTCTTCTCCGGGCTTCGAGGGCATAGAAGAGTGCTGTGACGTCAATGTTGCAGGCATGATTTATGATTTTATAAGGGAAAAAGTGGGGGAAAAATGAAGGTCAAATCGATTCGATTTTGTCGATCGGAAGTAAGTTGATTTCCAGTCCCAGTACCCTATCACGCTCGCCAATACGAGCGGCTTTTCCCGGAAGGCGTTTAAAATAAGATCTCAGAAAATACAGCACACAAAAATTAATTGGTCTTAAAAATTAATTTGATCTTCAAAGTTCATCCAATCTTTTTTACTTCAATTGTTTCTTTTTTTCCGTCCAGACCAACTATAACATTGAATGCCTCACTTCTGTCTATCAGACTCCCACCGTAAGAGAATTTACCCCCATAAACCCTTTTGTGGGGGTTCGCCTCCGTCCATCCTCCTTCGCCCGAATTACGCACATAAGAATATTCAATTACTTGTACGGAAGACAACTCTGAAAGATTGCCTTTATATGTAAGGATTATCTCACCATCTACATAATAAAGTATTTCATCATCCGCAGGCAGGGTAAATTCCGTTACGTTTTGCACAAACTTTGCTTTCCAGTTCTCACTTTCCCCCTCGTATACATCCTGGTAAGTAGCTACCTGCCTCTCCCTAACAAACTCTTTTTCCAGGCACCCCGCAGCTAGTATGGCAATGCAAACGAAGAAAAATAAAATACATATTAATATTCTTTTATTCACCGTTCCCCTCTTTCTTCCGGATTAATTGATTATTGACCCATTTGCTCTATGTTTAAGTCTTGTTTTTTATTTTTTACTGGCCGGACCATTTTGATAAGCCTAATCGAAACGCCCTTAATTTTTGGGGTGGTTCTTCAAAGTATTAGAATAAGAGATTTTCCAGTCAAAAATCCATAATACCAGTAATGTTATCCCTGTTCCTTACTTATGGACGTCGTTCTCGTAACTATTTAATGTGGTTATTAACTGATCCGAATAACTGTATATATCATTCAACTCGTTGATTGGAGTTTTTTCAGATTTTCGGTCTTCATCGACAAAAAGTTCAAGATACTTTTGCCTGGTACTAAAGTGCAACCTGCAGATGGGTTTTCTATTGTTATTATCCAGCAATATCCCACAATAATTCTTTTTGTCTCTCATTACGATTCTTTTTGGATCAATGGTTGAGCGCAGGATTGATTTTATTATATGGTATCCTTCAATTTCTTCTTCCGTTGTCACGACACCATCATTTAATACTTCCATTATATCGGGGGTTTCCTGTCCGTTATTTTTGTCTGATATGGCTTCGACAGATCCTTCTGACATAGCGAGTTTCAGTCTCTCGTTGATTTTTTCATTTATAAATTGACCAAGTGCGTTCTTTGTGATTCCTGTAAATTTCTCACGGACATTCTGAGTGAATGGTACGTTATGTACCTGTTTTGCAAAGTATTTCACAAAATCTTCTGAGGGAGAATTAATCTCTCTCGCAAGAATCTGTTTTATCTCTCTTGTGTACTTCAATTCACAGGCCACAGTAGCAAGATCATCAATATCAAAGGATTCTTTCCTGAACCTTTTAAGCTCATTTATTAATGGTTCTTTAATATCCAGGAAATTGACCTCAAGGAAAGACTTATCGTCCATTTTGTTTGGAGAATCAAGATCAGTATAAAACCGATAGATTATGCCGTTTGTCAAGATTCCTATTTTTGCATCAGTTACACTGAAATATCTGAATAGTTGAGAAGCATGCTCTCTGTCCAGGTCAGCATCAATAGTTTTACATTCGATTAGTATGACAGGTTTTTCATCCTTGAAAATAGCATAATCAACTTTTTCTCCTTTTTTGGTTCCAAAGTCTGCGGTGTACTCGGGAACTACCTCTCCGGGATCAAAAACATTGTAGCCCAATATGTTAATTAGAGGCATTACGAGAGCATTTTTTGTAGCCTCTTCGGTTTTAATGTTTTCCCGTAGCTTTGGAATCCTTGCTGCAAGTTCTTGAATTTGATCTATGAAATCCATATTTACTCCTTCATAAGATCGGAATTATTAAAAATTTAAACCTTTTTGTCCATATAATGTTAAGCTTTACTTCATTTCTTTATTTAAACTTTGATACTTTGTAATTTTTTATTATATATTATGAATCATAAATATTGTTTTTATAAGGTTGAATTGAATAGATGCCTCTACAACTGTTATTTGAGCAATAAATGACTGGATAATTACCTGAAAAAAGAAGCTTTGTAAAAAACAATTTCCCTAATAATGAAGTTAAACCTATATATTGAATTAAAAAAGTAAGAGTCAACTGACAAAGAATTCACATAAAATGAAACCCTAAAAAGTTAATAAACGTTTTTTAAACTGTTTTCCTTCAGCTTCCAGGTTACATTTTTGGCTTCATCTCGCTTCTATTCTTATTTTCTGCATGCTTTTATTCTTATTTTCTGCATAATACCATGGTCCATGGAAACGGTTTCTTTACTTCCACCACATCAAAATATGTTTTTGCCAGTTTCACAAACTCTCGTGAACTCCAGTTCTGAACATGTTCGATATCATTCCCGAAACGTGTCAGATTTTTACCTCTTAAGAGATTCATTGTGCGGAAGTAAGGTTCATTGGGTACGCTGAATAAGCAGTAGTTTTTAGAGATCCTTTTGATTTCCTGAAGGGCTTTCTCCGGGTTTTCAAGGTGTTCCAGAACTTCTGTAGCAAGTACAAGGTCAAAACTGTTTTTTTTGAAAGAGAGGTCATATACACTTCCTGTACAAAAGTTACATTCTGGATTTTTTCGCTTTGCGATATTCAATGCTTTCTTTGAGATATCTACACCTGTAATATCCGGTCTGTTGAGACAATTGATGATGAACCCTTCTCCACAGCCGATATCGATGATGCTGTTTAGATCTTCTAATGGAGCTATAGTTTCACTCAAATCTTTCATGAATTTAGATATGACTATTCCCATAAGCGGGTTTTTGGAAGTATACTTTTTATAGTTCCCACTTTCTGAATTTTGATTCATCCAAACCTCTCATTTAAGTTTCAGCGCTTATATTGTTTTAAAACCATTTATTTTTAAAGCTGCTTTGTTTTTTAAGACTTTTTCCTTAAAGTAAGTAGAAATCCGAGTAATGCAGGAGATAGGGATGTTAAAAAATACAGAACTATAGGGCATGAGAACCCATAAGCTGAGTTTTCGTTCAGCATTCTGAAGATAGTAACACTTGCAAACTCTCTAACTCCGAACCCTGATATCGATATTGGAAGATTGCCTAAAACTACGATTATCGGCAGGGAAAATGTAAGAATATTGTTTAAAGCCGGACTTAAGGATTTAATCACTATCCAGTAAACGATTAGATTTAATATATAGTACCCAAAGGTTAAGGAAAAAACAATAAACAATGCTTTTCTGTTCCCTGTAATCTCTCTAATTGTTTTGATGTAATTTTCTTTGTGTTCCTTTCTTTGAGAAAAGCTTTTGAAAACAAAGGTTATTATCCTCTCATTAATGATTATAATTATTCCAGCAATAAAAAGCAGCACGACTAAAACCATTAAATAAATCAGATTTCTGTCTTTAAAAAAGAGAGCTGTTGACAAAACACTGAGTGCCAGAAGACAGACAATATCTATTACTCTGTCCATTATTACAGTGGGGATACTTCTCGATTTTTCGGTATCAATATAAAATGCTCTTGAAACCTCTCCGGCTCGGCCAGGGGTGAGCGCCCCATAGAAAGTCCCTATCAAAATTATTTCCAATGATCGCTTGATAGGGATTTGAACATTTATACAATTAAGCAGGGTCTGCCACTTTCTTGCTTTTATCAGGTACATCAGGGCAATAAACGGTAGTGAGAGAGAAAGAAATGCCAGATCCATTTGAGTAAAGGTTTCATAAATTGCCTTTAAGTCGAGTTTGCTTATGAGGTAAAGCATTAATCCCGAAGTAACTGCAATTTTACCTGCCGTTTTCCAGTTCATAGCTATCGTACTTTATAATATAGTCATCATTGTTTCTCGAGCTTGTGATCAGTTCTCCGATCAGACCAAGGGAAACAAACTGGGCTCCGATGACCGTAAGTAAGATCCCGAACATGAGAAGGGGCCTGTCCCCTATTTCCACTCCTGTAACCCATAAAAACATCAAATAAACTGATATAAATACTCCGGAAAAACCAAGAAGGAATCCTATACCTCCAAACATATGCAGAGGCCTCTTCTTGTACATCATCAGAAATGTAACTGTTATAAGGTCCAATGTCCCTTTCAATAACCTTTCGACCCCATATTTTGACTCTCCATGTATTCTAGGGTGATGCTCGACTTCAATCTCTCCTACAGTATAACCTTTCCAGGAAGCAAGAGCCGGGATGTAACGATGAAGCTCCCCATATAGATTTATGTTTTTTACAACATAGTTATTGTATGCTTTAAACCCACAGTTGAAGTCGTTGATTTTGACCCCGCTTATGAATCGAGTTAACCGGTTAAAGAACCTTGAAGGTAGAGTTTTTGAAATAGGATCTTGCCTTTTACTTTTCCAGCCGGATACCATGTCATATTTTTTTAACTCATCTATAAATCTCGGGATCTCTTTCGGATCGTCCTGCAGATCCCCGTCCAGGGTAATAACAATATCTCCTTTTGATTTTTTAAATCCACAGGAAAGAGCTGCAGCTTTCCCATAATTTCGTTGAAATCTTACAACTTTGACCTTACAATCTTTTATGCTTCCTATTTTTTCAAAAGTATTATCTGTAGATCCATCATCAATAAAAATAATCTCATATGTTTTTTCCATTAGTGAAAGAGTACTGTATAATTTCTCGTATAACTCAAGTATATTTTCCTCTTCATTATGAACTGGGATTATAATTGAAATACAGGGTTTATTAGACATGTATAATCCTCTGAGACGGAATGCATTCCTGGAAAATATGGTGAAGCTTCTGTTGTATAAACTCCTCGTTTTTCCGGTGGTTTTTCGTATGTATCTGAAATCTCCTTTTAATTCTGAAAAGCAGGATTATATAGGACTAATAATATACTAATATATAGTTATTTCTTGCAAACTAAATCCTGTTTATGACTTATATTAAGTAGCCATGGCTAGAATGTCAGAGCAATCTCATCATCAAACGCCTAGACGACTGAAGCTAAATGCTACAATTTTAGTCCCTTTTTATTTGATCCCCCACCAAATAATGGAAATAGGACTTTAACTACTGAAGCTAAATGCTACAATTTTAGTCCCTTTTTATTTGCTCCCCCACCAAATAATGGAAATAGGGCTTTAACTACTTTTCTTATAAAACCATTCTATATAAGTTATGACTTAATTATTTATCTTATAAAAAAGAGCTATTGTTTGCCTTCCTGCCTTACTCCGAAATACTTTAATAGGGAGAGTCCTCTGACGTCTTTTTATTTGTTTGCAAAGACATGACGTCTCACTTTAAACTTTTCTTTACACATCCATCATACACTAAACTAATATTCTCAAATATTTCGTCCCAATCATATTTTTTAGCTTTGTTAAATGCAGCTTCTGAAATATTTCTGTTCCCTGAGTTCTTTACAATTATTTTTCCCACGGCTTTTGCGATCTCCCTCTCCTCCAGCTCCACAACAAACCCGTCCACTCCATCCTCAACAAGCCCCTGCGCCGCATTGTACTTTTTCCTTACCGTCACCACAGGCACCAGGCAGGCAAAAGCTTCGATTACAACCATCCCGAAACCTTCCCTTGAAGAAGGCAGCACAAGCGTCTTTGAGGCCTTAATTTTCCCGATCAGAGCACCGTATTCCTGAAACCCTTCAAACTTGACGTTTTCAGAAACTCCCAGCTTCTTTGCAAGCCCCACAAGCGCTTCCTTTTCAGGGCCGTCCCCAACAATGCAGCACCTGAGGTCCTGAAAATCAGCCTTAAGGAGAGCCACTGCTTTAAATAGCACATCAACATTTTTTTCCTTTATAAGCCGGCCGACAAAAATGATGTCATAAATTTTCCCCTCAAGCCCGACAGAAGCCAGTCCACCCTCCGATTCAATCTCAGAAATCTTTTTAAGATCGATTCCGTTAAGGATAACCACAATCTTCTCTTCAGGGACCCCGAGGGCTTCAAGCCTCTTCTTAGTCCAGTCCGAAACCGCGATATTATTGTCCGCTATTTTAGAAACCGCTTTTTCGATCACTTTTCCGAAAAAGCCCGCCTTTCCCATATATTCGTACCAGTAGTCGTCCCAGACTTCATGCCACGTAAAGATTGCAGGACTCCTTTTTAAAACTGAGACAAGCTTTACGGTAATACAGGAAAAATAGGGAAATACACTTACATCTATAAGGTCAAATTTTTCCCGACGGAGGTACGGAAACAATTTCACCGAGAAAACAAGTGCTTCGGAAATTGATCTTCTGCCAGCCGCATAGAGTTCCCTTGCTTTGCAGACGCCGTGGAGGGTCATGCCTTCATATTCAATAACATCTCCACCTTCCCACCATTTAATCCCGAAAAGGTGCACATCGTGCCCCTGTGAAGAAAGCCGCTTCCCCAGCTCATGAATGCGCATTTCTGCGCCCCCTTTGACCCAGGGGTAGACAGCATCGTATACGAAGGCAATTTTCATTTAATCACTTTACCAATCAGTATCAACTTCGAGGAGCATTACGCTTACGAAGATTGCAGAAAAAATCAGCTGGAGCCCAACTGCTGCAAGAACCATTGAAATAACTGCGGATTCTACTTCTTCAAGGGAGCCATATCCGGAACTGATCCAGGTATAGGTGACTTTCAGCCCAAGAACAAGCCCTGAGCCCAGGATAAGGGAGCCTCCGAGCAGTTCTTTTTCAAGGGAATGGTAACTAAGCAGCTTCTTACCTTTTCTGTCATCCCGGTACATGCCGTGGATCATGCCATAGGTCTTCATATATCCACCAGTAGCCAGGATTTGCCCTCCAATGATTAAGAGCATGCTGCCCAAAATAAAGGAGTGCAACCGGTTATATGCAGCACTTTCCGTAAAAAGAAGAGAGACGGTTATGAGAAAACCCAGAATAAACACAAAAGCTCCGGGAAGATAGAGGAAAGGGACTGGACGGTATAGCATCATAAACCTTACATGCCGCCAGCCATCCTGAAAAGAGCGCAGCTTGGAGGGAGCTCTGCGTGAGTAATAGGTTATGGGGACTTCTGTAATCCTCAGCCCGCATCTTGCAGCTTCAATTATCATCTCGGACGCAAGTTCCATGCCGTGAGTTTTAAGGTTCATTTTTTCAAGGGCTTCTTTAGTAAAAGCCCTCATCCCACAGTGTGCATCCGAAATTTTTGTTTTGAACAGGAAATTGAGCATGCCGGTCAGGATAGGGTTGCCAATATACTGGTGCAGCCAGGGCATAGCCCCTTTTTTGATTTCACCCTTGAGTCGGGAACCCATTATGAAATCTGCTTCCCCTGCCATAAGGGGGTCCAGAAATTTATCCAGCTCAAGGAGATCATATGTGTTGTCTGCATCTGCAATAGCAATATAATCACCCTTCGCTTCGGCTAGCCCTTTGAGATAGGCATTCCCATAACCTTTTATCGGGCCTATAACCTTTGCACCCATGGATGCTGCAATCTCTGCGGTTTTATCCGAAGAATTGTCAGCAATAATAATTTCCCCCTCAATGCCATATTTTTGGAATATGGTCTGGGCTTTCTGTATGCAAATACGAATAGTTTCTTCCTCATTCATGGAAGGCATTACAATAGAAAGAGAGGGCATGCCCAGCTAATACAGCATATCTCTTAATAACTATTTTGATACCTCACATTTATCAGGAGTTACTTCCCCAGCATATTTTTTACAGTGTTCTTTAATACCGTGCGGTTTGAAACAGGGACAAGGGGGATGGAAAATAAAGCAAATAAAAGGAGCCGGACTTCTATTAACAATAAATAGCTTCTGTTAACAAGATATAACTTATGTTAACAAGATATAACTTATGTTAACAGGATATAACTTATGATAACAAGCTATATAATGTATCAGAAAACTTTTTTAAGGGGGGGAGTTTGGATTGCTCCGGAACTCACAATTCATTTCAGCACATTTTGTAAGCTGAAAAAGTTTAATGTTTGGAACTCAAACAACCTGGGAACATATTTAACTATTTTTTGACAGAGGGGGTCGAATGGTTAAGGTAAATATAATATTCTACAGTATGTACGGGCACATCTACAGGATGGCAGAAGCTGTCGCTGCAGGAGCAAAGGAAGTCGAAGGGGCTGAGGTAGAGATTTACCAGGTTCCTGAAACATTGACGGATGAAATTCTTGAAAAAATGGGGGCAATAGAGACTAAAAAGCTCTTTGCTCATATTCCTGTCCTGACCCGGGACATGTATGAAGATGTACTGGCTGGAGCCGATGCATTGATATTCGGAACTCCTACGCGCTACGGGATGATGACTGCCCAGATGCGTGCAGTCCTTGACGGTCTCGGAGGCCTGTGGAACAGGGATGCCTTTGTAGGGAAGGTAGGAAGTGTTTTCACGTCCAGTGGAACCCAGCATGGGGGGCAGGAATCAACTATCCTCACGTTTCATGTTACCCTTCTTCACCTCGGAATGATCATAGTGGGCTTACCGTATGCTGAAAAGAGGCAGACTAGAATGGATGAAATTACAGGCGGCAGCCCATATGGAGCTTCAACAATTGCCGGAGGAGATGGGAGCCGCCAGCCGTCAGAAAATGAACTTGCAATGGCCCGTTACCAGGGAAGGCACGTAACTCAGATTGCAAAGAAAATCGCTGGAAAATAAAAGCTTTTAAAAATAAAAAGAGACGGAAAACGTTCCCTTCTCTCGGGGTGTTTTCCTTTCAGTTTTCGGAGTTCTTTTGCCTGTAATAAGAGTGTTTAGCTAAAGCCTGATAAAGCTCTGCCTCTGCGTTCAAACTTATCCTGGGCTGTTGCCAGGCAAGCCAGAGTACAGTATACTGCCTTTTCCTCTGCACTCTTGAGGACAAAGAATTCTTTCCCGCAAACGGGACATATTTTTTTTACGTAAACCATAGTAAACACGCACATTTTTGTATGTGGATACTTTCTTTAAAGACTTAGTTTTTATAAGCCATACTAACAAGAACACAACTAAATATAAACTTTCGTATGACGAGAGTAAATATTATTAGTAAGAAATAAAATAAAATTCAACATGCTGGACATGCAATATTTCCAAAAATAATATACGTTAAATGCATGCTTTTTCATCCCTGATATTTGGAATCCAAATTATTTTGCACTGTTGCCCCTGGGGAAGACAGTTTTTAAACCTAAAGTTGTTATGTTCACAGATCGGTCCTTCCTCTTAAATATCTCAGCGACAAATTCAATTCTTATAGGAATTTCAGTTCAAAAATTGATCTGATTTCACTGACCATCTGAGACAAAAACTTTACTTTTCAAACTTAAAACCTGAGCATGCTCAGCACACCGGTAGAATATTAAAAACAGTTCAACCTTTACAGAAATAGCTGTAAAATGGTTCAGCTTTAGTTAACTATTCGCTAAATCTAAAAATTTAACGGGTTTCCTGCAGAGGATTTATGAATTCTTGATCCGGGATGATAAAGGTTTATTAGAGGATGGTACAGGTTTATTTATATTTCAGGATCAAAAAAGAATATTAAGCTCTAAAAGTAAGGTATAGTTATCCGGGTAAACCATAACCCATATCAGGTTTGCGTTGATTTCTCATAAATATAACTTGATCAAGGAAGGATACAGAATAGAATTAGAAATTACAGAATCGAATTAAAAATTACAGAATCGAAAACGAAATAATAGAAAATAGAGTAGGAGGTGTCCGGAATTAGGCCGCTGATTTTCGGAAATGGAAAAATCCTGATTTGTGAAGATGAGACCGGGACTATAAGGGATATCTATTTCCCATATGTAGGGCTCGAGAATCACGGAAACTCGATAAGGGTCGGTGTATGTGACCTCGATTCCCTTTACTGCAGCTGGCTTGAAAACTGGAAGATCCGGCAGCGGTATAAATCAGATTTCGAAGAAAATTTCTGCAGCCGGGTACTTGAGATCTCAGGGACACAGGAGGAAAACGAAACAAAAAAAGAAGATCCGGCTAATGGAAAAATGCCTGAAATCTGTATGGAAGTTACTTCAAATATAGGGGAGACTGTATTCGAAAACCCTGAGCTCGGGCTCAAAATTACGGTATGGGAAACCGTCCATCCGTCGGTAAACATTTTCTACAGGACCTATGAAGTAAAAAATATCTCGAATTCTCCCAGGCACCTGCGTCTTTTTTCCAACCAGAACTACCGGATCCTTGAAAACAAGATCGGAGAAACCGCTGTAATTGATAAACAGACCCTTATCCACTACAAGCGCGACCGCTATTTCCTGCATGCGAGTGACCCTCCCTTTGACCAGCATGCGGTAGGGACTGCAGAGTGGAAAGGGCTTGAAGGCACCTGGAAAGACATGGAAGATGATGCAAGTCTCAGTGGAAACCCCGTAGCTCACGGCTCGGTAGATTCCACTCTAGGCTGGACCCTGCCTGAGCTGAAAGCCGGAGAGTCAACAAGGGTACATTTCTGGATCGTTTTTGGAAAAAAGTACTGCAATGTGCTCAAGATCCATAAAAGGGTAAAGGCAGCCGGAAGAAGTGCTCTTTTTCACCATAGCTTCAATTTCTGGAATTCTTTTGTCGAGAGGGTGTCCGTCCTCTCTGAGTATGCCTGGATGCCGCAGCTTCCGGAAAGCGTCTCAAAGTGTTTTTACCGCAGCCTCCTTACAGTTGTCGCCCACATGGATATCACGGGTTCGGTGATTGCTTCCTGCGACTCGGATATAAAGCAGTTTGGGGCAGACCTCTACTCCTACTGCTGGCCCAGAGACGCAGCCTGGGTCTGCCTTGCGCTTGATAGAGCGCGGTACCACCACCTGAGTACGGAGATATTTGAGTTTTTCTCCAGAACCATCACACATAGAGGCAACTTTCTTCACAAGTATACCCCTGCTGGAGATTTCGGGAGCACCTGGCATCCTGTTCCCATGATCCAGATTGATGAAACAGGGCTTCCCCTCTATGCCCTCTACAACAACTGGGAGCTTGAAAGGAGTGTGTGGACTACAGGCAGGTATTACAGAGGGCTTGTCCTTCCCGCAGCCAATTACCTTACAAAAGCCCTGGACAGAGAAACAAACCTTCCCATTTCAAGCTTTGACCTCTGGGAAGAGCGAAAAGGTGTGCATACCTACAGCGCCTGCACTGTCTATGCCGGTCTCTACGGAGCATGTGAACTCTCCCGTTCTCTTGGAGATTATGACAACGCAGACGTCTGGGGGGAAGCCGCAAACCGTGTTAAGCAGGCGGTCCTGGAAAAGCTCTACGATAAGGAACTAAAGCGGTTCCGGCGTTCCCTCGACGACCCGACCCTGGACTCTTCGGTGTTTGCAGTCTGGTACTTCGGGCTTCTCCCGCCTGATGATCCCAAAGTCGTCCGCACAATGGAGGCAATTGAAAGCGAACTCATCCGACCCTCAGGCGGAATCGCCCGATATCTCAATGACAATTACTACGGTTACATGAACAGCTGGATAATCTGTACTCTCTGGTTGTCCCAGTGGCACTCTGCAACAGGGAACCTGAAAAGGGCTCTTGAGCTTCTTGAGTGGTGTGCAGCTCATACCCACCCGACAGGCCTTATGTCCGAACAGGTGGACGATAAAGGCAGGCCTCTTTCGGTCCTACCGCTTGCCTGGTCTCACTCAGCTTTTGTGCTTGCTGTGCTGGAGTATCTGCAGGCTCTTGAGAAAAGAGAAGGTGGGTCATGCAGTTTACCGGCAAAATAAAAATCAATTTCGAAAATCAAACGAGAATGTTCAGGAATTAAATGAAAACGTAAAAAAGTTAAATGAAAAACCCGTGCTTGTTGATGAAACCGTTTATTTTAGATCCGTTTCTGTAAAACGGTTTCTGCAACACGGTTTCAATACAAAAGTATACAAAATCAGCTTATGTTAAAACCGTTTCTCATAGTACAGGTATCCTTCTTCTTCTTTTACAAAAGTAAAACCGTGCTTAAGATACATGCCTATCGCTTTTTTAAGGGTCGAATCGGTTTTGAGCACGGCACCTGAACAGTTTTTTCCGGCAAAATCCAGAGCTGCCAGAAAAAGCTTTTTTCCATTACCTTTGCCTCTGAAGCCCTTTTTAAGGTAGATGCGCCTGATTTCACAGAGGTTCCCATCAAGTTTACGGACTCCTGCAGTGCCCACTACTCTGCCATCGGCCAGGCCTACAAAAAAGGTGCCTCCTTTTGCAAAATAGTAACCTTTGATGTCTTTCAGGTCCGAATCTTTAAGCCTGTCGTACTCAAAGCCGTGTTCAAGCAGGACTTCAAGGACAACGTCCCTGACCTCTTCTTTTCTGGACTCGTCGTACCTCTGGATTATCATGTGCATTATCTCCTGCAGGCGTGCAGCATTCCTGTTTCCTGTTCAGCTTTCCTGGTATTCTTTTCTTCCGGTTTTTGTCTGTCGGCGCTGGCCCTTCAGGCAGGTTCTACCGTTCCATTTGTCCTTCTATTCCGGTCAGTTTGCAGGATTTTCAGGCGGTTCCCAGGTACCTAGCCGGATTTTTCAAGAAGTCAAGGGCAAGGGTATGAAAGATCTTTGTACCCGTCAGGAGGATCTCTTCATCAATGTCAAACCGGCAAGAGTGATTGATTTCCAGGATTCCTTTTTCGGGATTCCGGGTGCCCAGGGAGAGGAAGATTCCGGGCACTTTTTGCAGGTAGCTTGCAAAGTCTTCGGCGGCAAAGGTCTTTTCCATTTCCGGGTAGAGTACAAGTTCCGGGAAACTTTCCTTCAGTTTTGAATGCGCAGCTTCGGTGAATACGGGATCATTGACCAGGACAGGATATCCGTGGTAGATGTCGAGATCATAGGCAGGAAAACCCGAAAACTCTTCTCCTGCTTTTACATATTTTCCCATGACTTCGTCCAGACAGCCCTTTATTGTCCTGTCGATGATCTCCGTGGTCTCGTTGTCAAAGGTCCTATAGCTCCCAAGGATTTCGACAGTGTCCGGGGTCCTGTTAAACTGGGCTCCTCCCTGGATCCTGCCCACACCCAGGACGTACCTTTCAGGCTCGAGGTTCGCTTGCAGGGCAGGGTAGATGCTGATTATGAAGTCAGTTGCCATCCTGACGGTATCAATGCATCTTTCAGGTAATGAGATATGGCCTCCTTTTCCTTTAAAGATGACTTCAAAACGGTTGGTGCTTGCCATAAACGGTCCGGGACGGAAACCCACACTGCCTGATTCATGGTGGGTAAAGAGGTGCATGCCGATGACTGCATCCACGCCCTCAAGCCCTCCTTCGGCAATAACCCTCTCCGAACCACCGGGAGGGATCTCTTCTGCCGGCTGGAAGATCAGGCGAACTTCCCCTGGAAAGTCTCTGTTTTCTAAAAAGAGCCGGGCAGCTCCAAAAATCATTGCCATATGCCCGTCGTGCCCGCAGGCGTGCATAATTCCCTCATTCCTGGAGATATAGTCCCCGTTCCTTTCTCCCGCCTCTTCCTGTACCTGCAACCCGTCCATGTCCGTACGAAGGGCAATGCAGGGACCAGGCAATGTGCCCCGGATACTTACAAGCACGCCAGTATCCGCAATCTTCCTGGCTTCGATTCCCAGTTCTCCAAGGATTTTCAGGATTCGTTCCTGGGTTTCATATTCTTCGAAACTGAGTTCGGGGTATCGATGAAATTCTCGCCTCAGCCGGATAATCCAGGCTTCAAGCGCTTCTGCACTCGGATCATCTCTCAAACGTATTACCTCGGATTTTCTACATATGCAGCTTATTCCGTATATTTTTTCGATAATGTTCAGTTTTTTTGATAATGTTCAGTTTTTTCGATAATGTTCAGTTCATTTATTTTACTCATTCAGTAGATATTACTCCAGGTATATATTATTCCATTTTCTTATTCATAAATTAAGAATTAAAATACTGATAGTTAAATACATGAATGGTACAATACATTTTATTATGTTATTCATTTTAAAATAATGACAGTTAAAGTATTGGCAGTTAAAGGGTTATTAATCTGTCATATTTAAGTTCGTTGTTCGTTATTACTGTCATTATAAAGTCATTGTAATGTAATTTTAAAGTGTTCTCAACTGAAATTAAAAGTGTTCTTAATTGAAGATCAATTTACTGAAGGTTAATTTACTGAAGGTCAATTTACTGAAGGTCAATTTACTGAAGGTCAATCTGCCGTGGTTACTTTCAGCAGATCCTAATATTCGTCACATTTTCCAGGGATGATACAAATGCTTAAAACACGCCTGAGGGATTTTCTTCTTACAAAAGATGACTGGCTTTTTGCGGTTTCTGACTACTTCCGTACCGATGGAATAAGAGCCACACTCCGCTACGTTCCGGATGAAAACGGGGAGAGGGAGTTAAATGGGAAACGGTACAAAAAATACGATTTTGGCCCTGCTTTTGAATTCATGAAAGAAAACAGGCCTGAATGGGTCCAGGACGTGCACGTTGTCCCGGAGCCTGAGGTAAAGAAGGTACTGCGCCCCTCTGACTGCATCCCGGAGCTTGTGAATTCCGACAGCCGGGTAAGGGCGATCGTAAAGGTGCTTGATATGGCAGAAATTCCCAGGACAAGTATGGGAGTTACGGGTTCAATGCTTGCAGGTCTGCAAAATGAGAGCTCTGATGTCGATTTTGTTGTTTACGGTCCTATGTGGTTCAGGGCAAGGGATGCCATAGCCGTTGCAAAACAACAGGAGGGCCCTATCAAAGAGCTCGATGAGGATATGTGGCAAAGAATCTACAGGAAAAGAATCCCTGAGATTTCTTTTGACGAATTCATGCTGCACGAGTCCAGGAAAGGCAACCGTGGCATGGTAGAGGGCACTTATTTTGACCTTCTCTTCGTGCGGGAGTGGGATCAGATCAAAGAGCCTCTACCGAGGGGAAAAGACACTGTCAAAATGAAAATCGAAGCCGAGGTCAAAAACGCTGATTTTGCCTTTGACAGCCCTTCCTATTACAAAGTAGAACATGATGAGATCGACCATGTACTCTCCTATACCCACACCTATGCAGGCCAGGCTCTCCCCGGCGAGATCATAGAAGCCCGCGGTGTGGTTGAAGAATTCGGAGATATGAAGCGGCTTGTCATTGGCACCTCAAGGGAGCCAAAAGGAGAATGGATAAGGTCCCTTACCTGGCTTGAGAAGTGCGGACATATATGATATTGCTAGAAATCCCCCTCCCTGCCTGAGAAATATTTTTTTCCTTCCAGGGAGGCGGTTTTCAATTCCCATCTGTATATAACACCCCCCACCAGCTTGTCTGGCGGCCGGTCAAAAAAAGAAAGAAGAAAAATAATTTGGATAAAATATAATAGCAATAAAAAAGATAGTTGAAAAAGAGTGTTTTGCAGGCAGTATTTACTTTGTTTGTATTCAACACATTTTTTTCGGTTGCTTTTACTTATCAGTTACCTGTTGGTTACCTATTGGTTATCTGTTAGTTCTCTGTTGGTTATCTGTTAGTTCTCTGTTGGTTATCTGTTAGTTCTCTGTTGGTTATCTGTTGGTTATCTGTTGGTTATCTGTTGGTTATCTGTTGGTTATCTGTTGGTTATCTGTTAGTTCTCTGTTGGTTATCTGTTAGTTCTCTGTTGGTTATCTGTGAGTTCTCTGTTGGTTATCTGTTAGTTCTCTGTTGGTTATCTGTTAGTTCTCTGTTGGTTATCTGTGAGTTCTCTGTTGGTTATCTGTTAGTTCTCTGTTGGTTATCTGTTAGTTCTCTGTTGGTTATCTGTGAGTCTCTTACCGGTTTACTTGGTCGCTGTTACTTCTGGTTTATCTCTTCTTACTCTCTTTTCTTCTTTCTTTTTGTCTGAAGGCCGCTCTCCTGCGTCGAGCGTGACAAGAACGACTCAGTATAGTGAATAAGGTTGTACGGATCAGAAATATTTATAATTCTGTCCTCTTGAATGAAGCTCACTACTATAATCCATCAAGTAGTCCTCTTGAGCGAATCTCACTACTAAATACCAAAAAGTAGTCCTCTTGAGCGCAGCGAAAAGGACCGCGTACTCCCGATGCGCAATTCGGGAGAGGCGCAATTCGGGAAAGGAAGATTTCTCCAAACCTTCCCCGGTCTTGAGAGACTTATTTTATCTTCCTTCTCTTCAGGGCTGCGTATGATGCCAGAAGGCCGGCTACCGTAAATGAAACTCCAGCTCCGGGGGCATCTTCCTTTTCGTTATCCGAAGCCAGATCTTCTCCACTTTCTTCTCCGGATATTTCTGCTGTGCTCATAACAGTACTGTCTTCATTTCTAATTGGGTTTATTTCAACCAATTGTGTATTTTTTTCCGGGCTTGCGATCGCAAAAGGCGAAAATCCCGGGGTTTCTGCGTTAAAGTAGAAGTAATCCTGGTCTTCTCCGGTCAGGGTTGTGGGTAGTGCACCCCACATATTTTCACTGTACCTGTACAGGATCATTGTGTTTTCATTAATGCCGTTTTCGGAGAGCCATGTCTTGTTTACCCTGAAGCTTATCCGGGCATTTTCAAGGTTTTCAGAGCTTGAAAATCCATTGCTTCCAACCCAGATATTCAGGTTTCTGTAGACGGTTCCGGGGGCAGGTTCTTTCACTATTGAGGACGTGTTCTTTAGAATCTCCACAATTGTGGTTATTTTCCCAAAGTTCTTTTTCGGGTCAAACTCCACAGCAACTATTTCGTTTGTCTCTCCTTTGAAGGTGTAGCAGGTGTGGATTCCTTTGAAGACCTGCTCATTTGAAATCTCCTTGAGCTCTATGTTCCGGCTTGATTCCGAAGAGCCTCCACCTCCACCTCCACTACTTCCTCCGGAAGACGAGGTTTTCTCAGTGACTGTGATATAACCTGTTTTTGTCTCGGCATCGTTTCCATAGGTAGTGTTGGTTGCTATGAGAGTGACAGTATAGGTGCCCGGGATTTCATATGTCCATGCCGGATTTTTCTCTGTAGAGTCGGTACTTCCGTTTCCATCAAAATCCCATTCCCAGGAATCCGTGTTGCCTGTACATAAGTCCGTGAACTGGACTGTAAGGGGCACGATGCCGGAGAGAGGGCTTGCAGAAAATCCGGCTTCAGGAGGAGGGTATGTGAGAATTATTTCCGAAGCTCCTGTAACAGGAACAGCGGAGATGGAATACGCGGAAACATTACCTGAGATTGTGAAATTTCCAGGTTCAGCAACTAAAGGCGCTGTAACCCTGTACACAACCGTTTTTTCCCCGCCTGCCTGAAGGCTCTCGACCCAGATCCATTCCAGGGTAGACTTTTTGAAAGTCTCGGAATTCTGGAACGTAGCCCCATCATTATCAACTATAGTTATATCCCATCCAACAGGAAGGTTTTCATCAAGGGTGAGAGCTTCAATATACTGGTCTGTCTGTATGTGCATGGTTACTGTGAAAGTTCCACCTGCATAAACTGTTCCTGCAGAAATCTCCCTGCTTGCCTCAATTCCGGAAGCCGAAACTGGAAGTATAGTTACTGCAAAAAATAGAATAAGTATAAGACCGGCGATAAAATTTGAGATTTTTATCCGGTTTTTTACTTTAAGGGTCTCAATAGTTTTCATGAAAACTAGTCCTTTAGTTTTTTCGAGTTTATCTGGCATCTATCTTAAATTCTATATTCTGTTTCGGCCTATATTATTATAACTGTTAACAGCCTGACTTTTATTTAAATCTTTTAGGAATATGTAATTTACAGTGTCATAAGGCTTTGAAAATCCGGGGATGCAGAAGGATAACTTCGAGTGAATCCGCAGTTAAAGTCACATATAAATAAAACAGTGCACTATTATCTGTTATGAGAACGAGAAAAAGTTATCTATGGATTTCTCTGGTTTTTATCGGAGTTGTAGCCACAGCTGCAGCGTTTGCGTACCCTGGATCTACTGAAGGCACGGTTCAGGCTGATGAGCAAGAAATAGCTGTTAGTGGAAGAGAAATCACTGCTAATGGTATTGCTTCTGCTTCCAGTGTAATCACAAAGGTAAAACCTTCAAATCCTCTGGAGTTTCTTACTGCCAGAGCCGCGGGAACTGATGCAGCTACTGAGGTTACGGTTTACAACGATAACCTTGCCCTTGTGAAAGAACGCAGGGAACTCGACCTGAAGACCGGAGTTAACAGGGTCGAATACACTGATGTTGCTGCACTTATCGATCCTACCTCAGTCATGTTTGAGGACACAAAGAACAAAAATACTGCCGTGCTTGAACAAAACTATGAGTATGACCTGGTAAGCAGTTACAAACTTCTTGATAAATTCCTGGGCAAGGAAATCACCGCAACTGAAAAGGAAGGAGAGACATACACAGGGACTCTTCTCAGCCATGACGGGGGGGTTGTGCTCAGTCTGAGTGACGGAAAAGTTGTAAGTCTCACAGAAATCTCTAAATATGAGTTTCCTGACTCTGCAGGGCTGCTTACAAAACCCACCCTGGTCTGGCAGGTCTATTCTCCTGTAGCAGGCACCCGGGATGTCCTTACTTCATATCTTACGGGCGGCATGAGCTGGAGGGCAGACTACATCGTAAAGACGAATGCTGATGATTCAAAGGCTGACATCCAGGGCTGGGTCAGTGTCGACAATGCGGCAGGGACAACCTATGAGGATACCAAATTAAAGCTCGTTGCAGGTGAGGTCCACAGGGTCTTTGTGCCCCAGCCGAGAGTTATGTATGAGATGCCTGTGGAAGAAGAAATGTATGAAGGGACAGCCAAGGACAGCTTTTCCGAAGAATCCCTCTTTGAGTACCACCTCTACACCCTGGAAAGGCCAGCTACCCTGAAAAACAACCAGATCAAGCAGCTTTCCCTGCTCTCTGCAGACGCTGTACCTGTGGAAAAAGAACTCATCTTTGATGTTTCAAAAAGTGATAAGGTGCAGGTAGTCCTGAACCTCGAAAATTCAAAAGAAAAGGGCCTTGGAATGCCTCTCCCTGCAGGGGTTGTCAGGGTATACAAAGCTGATTCCGAAGGGCAGCTCCAGTTCCTTGGAGAAGACAGTATAGACCACACCCCAAAAGATGAAGAAGTCAAGGTAGTTGTAGGAAACGCTTTCGATGTAACAGGCACCAGAACCCAGACCGATTACAAAAAGGTGAGCACTGACGTCTGGCGGGAAAGCTATGAGATTGAATTAAAGAACCATAAGACTGAAGCCCAGAAAATAAGGATCGTGGAACATTTCTACGGAGACTGGGAAATTACCACGAGTTCCGAGACTTATAAAAAGACGGATGCATTCACTGCCGAATGGGAAGTAACCGTGCCTGCAGACGGTTCTAAAAAAGTCTCTTTCACAGTGGAACGCAGCTATTGAGCCCGGACTGAAAGTAACCAATATATTCAAAGAATCTTTCTCTTGTTTCAAAAATTACTCCCTTTTTTCATAATGGGGAGTAATCAATTTTTTTATTGTTTTTCCCGGGGTTTACTGCCCTAAATCAGGATTTAAGGGACCAAAATATCTTTTTTTAGAGTAGGGCTTCTGCAGTGTTCCGGACTTCAGTATAAGAGAATTTATACGATTAGCTCATATAATCAATTGTTTGAATTATCGATTTATTGATTCTGTTTTGCTTCAGCTTCTTATTTTTTAAGGCTGGAGAGGTCATTGACAGGTTATTGTTTGTGGGTGACGGAGTATGAAAATGAAGTTGAAAATGAAAAGCTTAGATCTATCTGTATTTTGTGTCCTTTTGATGGTGATCCTGGGGGTATCTCCTGCCCTTGCCCAGATGGGGCAGGGTGGCGGACCCGTTAACAATATGGGGCAAGGAAATGGCCAGGTAATGGGCCAGAACATGATGAATGGGTACGGGTTTGACCAGTATGACAACAGGTTTGCGGGTTTCGGATCCATGACTTTCGAAGAAGTCTGCAACAATTTCGGAATCCCGGTTAAAACCGCGCTTTCCGACCTCGGGCTTCCGGAGGATATGAGCACGCAGCTTACAATCCTGGAGGTTGAAGAGCAGTACGAGGTTTCAGGGCAGGAAATTGTCAGCTACATGGTCATGAACACGAAGCAGGCCCAGACCTCGCTCAATGCCAGGCAAAGGCTCCTGATGGGCCAGCAGGCCGTACAGGCTGCGAGAGGTGGGGGCATGAGCAGAGGAATGTATTTCATGCGGCAGGGCCGCTTTGCATACGGGAATTACACGACTTTCAATTTTGATTCCGATGCAGGCGAAGTCAGTAACTTTGCGGTTAGCGGAGATATGATTTTTGATTCGGTTACGGTTTCCGATTTTGCCTTTAAAGAAGAGCAGGTTGCAGGGGCAACTGCTGTCTATGAGGGCGCTGAGAGCCAGATTTTACTTCACGACAACCCGATGGGAACCATGCAGGTAATGGCTTTTGCCGACAAAACCATTGTTTTTGACCTTGCAGACGAAGTAGAAGCAAGCATGGATACCACACTTTCAGATGATTTAAAAGATGTGATCGTTGTAAAGATAACTAAAAACAATTTTGAGGGATACCTTACCGTCTTCAAGAATTACCTTGCTTCCGATACGGATGCAGAGCCTCTCGAAGGACTTGATGTTGAGGTTTCGGATGACAGGGTCACGGTAACCCTTGTAGAGAACAGTGTGGTTATGTTCCGTGCAATTCCTATGGAGCCTGCTTTCATGCAGACTGGATATACTTACGGTTCCCGTGCTGTGTACATGCACCAGGTGCTCAACCGGGAAATTGCCAATGGCCGTGTCGGAGCTGAACTTGCCCTCCGCGCAGGCGGGGATAACGCATCCATTGTGAACTACACTCCCATGGGCTTGCAGGTCATGGAAAGAGACAGGGATCGCATAGTGCTCGGGGTAGATTCGGACCTTCCCGAAGGCAGGGTCATCACCGTAAACGTGGACAACGAGACCATCAACCTTTCCAATCCCGATCGCCTCAGGCTCCGCTTTGACGGAGTGGAAATTGAAAAAGCCGAAAGCATCGATGAACTCTTTGTCGGCGGGAACCGCCCACTCTGCTATCTCGTGCAGGAAAATGAAACCGCCACCATGGCCGTGTATATCCCAGAATTTTCTGAGCACGAAATAGTAATTGACCTGGAGCCAGAAGCCGGAGAAGAAGGGGCTGGAGAAGAAGTCGAGGAAGAGGGAGTTACTGAAGAAGAATCTGAAGCCGAATCCACGCCAGCTTTCGAGTTTGGACTCGGAGTTGCAGTGCTGGCTTCCGCATACGGGCTGAAGCGCAGGAGATAATAACCAATCCTGGTCAGTCTGTCTAAATCCAGTATCATTGGATAAATTGGATGCAGAGGTAATGGGATTCAAAACTCTGCATCATATTTTTCTCCTTTTCGGGTTTTCTCTTTTCGGGTTATCTCATTCAAACAGCACAAAAACTATTACCTACACAGCAGAGAATCGCTTTTAATCAGGATCTTAACCGGGGCCTTAACCGGGATCCAGCAGAAGAAATAGAAGCCTAAAAGTCTGAAGTAAAATCTGAAGTAAAGTCTGAAGTAAAGTAAAAAGTGAAATCTGAAGTAAAATCTGAAGTAAAGTAAAAAGTGAAAGCTGAATTATGAAGTAAAAGAGCCGAAGGAAAGACAGAACAGATTTGCAGAATAACTTCCGGCGGACTGAAAATCTTTCAAGTAGATAGCTGCCGGCAATTTCTCAAAAAGTGGATACGTAAATATTCTGAAATAACGAAATGAAAAGGAATTTGCAAGACCGGATACAGAGGATTTCTGTAACCTGTCTTTTTTTGCATTTATCCTTCGAGTACAATCTCGATGTTTATGTCTTTGGGAACCTGGATTCTCATGAGCTGACGAAGTGCCCTTTCATCGGCTGCTATGTCGATGAGACGCTTGTGTACGCGCATTTCCCAGTGGTCCCAGGTTGCCGTTCCATCCCCACTTGGACTCTTCCTTGTGGGAACAACCAGCTTCTTTGTTGGAAGTGGAACAGGCCCTGAAATGCTTACTCCTGTCCTTTCTGCAATTGACTTTACCTGGTTACAGACTCCATCCAGATCCTTGGGATTGATGCCTGACAATCTAATTCTGGCTTTTTGCATAACCTTTTTTCTCCTTACAAAATGAAAAAAGGAGAGTGTTATTTCTGCTTAACACTCATGCACATACCGGCGGCAATTGTCATGCCCATATCGCGGATAGCGAACCTGCCGAGCTGTGGAATTTCCTTTACTGGTTCAATAACCATCGGTTTTGTTGGTTTGATGGTAACGATTGCTGCGTCTCCTGCCTTAAGGAAAGTTGGGTTTTCTTCCTTAACCTGACCAGTCTTCGGGTCCAGCTTCCTGTTAAGAGCAATCAGCTGGCATGCGGTCTGGGAGGTGTGGGCGTGGAACACAGGAGTGTACCCTGCAGTGATTGCAGAGGGGTGCTGAAGGACCACAATCTGTCCTACAAACTCGTCAGCAACCGATGGTGGGTTGTCAACAGGGCCACAAACGTCTCCTCTGCGGATGTCGTTCTTGCCGATACCACGGACGTTCCATCCGATGTTGTCTCCGGGGAATGCCTGAGGGATTTCTTCGTGGTGCATCTCAATGGACTTAACTTCACCGGATATACCGCCGGGCATGAAAACGACCTTGTCGCCCTTCTTCATGACCCCGGTTTCTACTCTGCCTACAGGCACAGTTCCGATACCGGAGATGGTGTATGCATCTTCCACAGGGATCCTGAGAGGGAGAGTGGAGGGTTTTTCAGGCTCTTTGAGGTTGTTGAGGGAATCCATGATGCAGGGACCCTTGTACCAGGGAGTTTTGTCACTGAGTTTGACCATGTTGTCGCCATAGAATGCGGAGGTCGGGATGAAGGGGATATCGCTTGGCTTAAACCCGATCATTTTCAGAATCCCGGATACTTCTGCGATAACTTCTTTGTATCTGGCTTCGCTGTATTCTACTGCATCCATCTTGTTGATTGCGACAATAAGCTGGTTGATACCGAGAGTTCTGGCAAGGAAAATGTGTTCCTTGGTCTGGGCCATGACACCATCAGGGGCTGCAACTACAAGGACAGCAGCATCAGCCTGAGAAGCACCTGTGATCATGTTCTTAACGAAGTCACGGTGGCCAGGGCAGTCCACAACTGTGAAGTAGAATTTGTCTGTGTCGAATCTCTTGTGAGCGATATCAATTGTAATACCTCTTTCACGCTCTTCCTTAAGAGAGTCCATAACCCAGGCGAAGGCGAAGGATTCCTTACCCTTCTGCTTTGCTTCTTCCCTAAACTTATCAATGATGTGTGGAGCTATAGCTCCTGCATCGAACATTAAGCGTCCTACGAATGTTGACTTTCCGTGGTCAATGTGACCAATCACTGCTAAATTCAGATGTGGTTTATCTGCTGCCATATTTATAATTCTCCTGTAATTCTGGATGAGTTTAATTCGTATATCAAATATTTACTATATTAAGATTAGGGCAAATCTCAATATTGATTCATCCATTTCTATATTCTTTTGTTAAATCAATATTGTAAGTTATCCCTTCTCCGGCCTTTTTCCTTGAACTGGTACTGTATGAATATCCAGTGGTCCGGACTATTTTTCCCCAATATAGGTATACCTTGACTTAAAGCTTTCCGATTGGCCTTATCCTCGAACCGATAGGGATTCTTTTCCCTTCCAGGTCAGTCGAGATCTTTTTTATTAATTCCAAAGGAGAAAGGTATTACCTTTAAAATATTAAGGAAAAGCGGAAAAGATTCCGCTTACATTGACATGTAGTCAGAAGCTTTGGGAAGGTCTTTCTTGAGTCCTTTCCTTTCTCTGATCTGGCCTACAACTTCAGTCTGGATGCTGGCTGGTACAATATCAAAGCCTCCGAATTCAGTACTCCACATAGCACGTCCTTCGGTTGCAGACCTGATTTCTCCTGCAAATCCAAACATCTCGGCCACAGGTACCCTGGCCTCGATAATTGCCAGGTCTCCTTCAGTGGTCATGTTAAGGATAATTCCACGGCGGCCCTGAATTTCCTTTGTTGCACCGCCCATTGTAAGCTGGGGCACCTGGATAAAGACCTTCTGATAAGGTTCGAGAAGGCCGTCGTCTGCCATAAGCATCCCTGCCTGAATGGCCTGCCTTGCTGCGGGGATGACCTGGGCTGGACCTCTGTGAATAGCGTCTTCGTGGAGTTTTGCATCTACAAGTACGCACTTCATGTTTGCCACTGGTTCTCTTGTGAGAGGGCCTGCCTTCATGACTTCTTCAAACCCGTCAAGCACCAGTTCCATTGTCTCGTTCAGATACTGGATACCCTTGGTAACGTCTATAAAGATGTTGGATTTGAGGATGCCGGCAATGCCTTTTGCTTCTTCTTTACTCATGCCGAGTTCGAGGAGCTTCTGTCTGCGCTCAAGCTCAGGCATGTTCATGCTGATATCGCCGGCCTTGATCAAATCAACAATTGCATCATCAAGGGGTTCTACATAAATATAGAACCTGTTGTGCCTGTTAGGGGACTTTCCTTCTACAGGCTCGATCTTTCTCCTGATGGTTTCCCTGTAGACCACGATAGGCTTGCTTGTGAGGATTTCCACATTCTTATCTCTCTGGATCCTGTGGGCGATGACTTCAAGGTGAAGTTCTCCCATACCTGCCATCAGGTGTTCCCCGGTTTCCTCGTCCAGAGTAATCTGAAGAGTTGGGTCTTCCTTTGCGACCTGTCTGAGAACCTCGACCAGTTTGGGCAGATCTTTGGTGTGCTTGGCTTCTACAGCCACAGTCACCACAGGTTCACTTACGTGCCTGATGCTTTCGAAAGGCACCATGCCTTCAAGGGTTGTAACTGTGGACCCTACGATTGCATCTTTTAAGCCCGTAACTGCAGCAATGTTTCCTGCGGGAATTCTCTCCACTTCGAGCCTTTCGGGGCCCATGAAGATGCCTACCTGCTGGACTCTGCTCTTTTTTACAGTCCCGGAGGTGAAAACTTCCATTCCACGGGAAAAAGATCCGCTGAACAGCCTTCCGGTTGCAACTTCTCCTGCATGTGGATCTATGGAAATGTCCGTTACCATGAAAGCAAGGTCACCGGCTGCATCTGCATTGGCCATGGATTTGCCAATTGCAGAGTTAGGATCACCGTGCCAGATAGCAGGTACTCTTCCCTTCTGGGCGTCAAGAGGGTTTGGCAGGTACCTGATAACCATATCAAGGACAGTTGAGTGCAGAGGACACTTTTCTGCCAGAGCCTTCATGTCTTCGGCCTTACAGTAGTCATAGACTTCCTTGAAAGAGATCCCGGTCTGCTGCATCATAGGCACACTGATTGCCCAGTTATAAAGGGCAGAGCCGAATGCGACAGTTCCAGCTGCTGCATCTACTTTCCAGCCTGCCTTGAACTTCTCCGGATTCATATTCTTGATGAGCTTGTTCACGTGGTCAATTACTTTGCCCAGGCGAACCTGCATTTCCTGAGAATCGACCTGCAGCTCATTGATTAGCCGGTCTACTTTGTTGACAAAAAGTACGGGTCTGACGTGTTCCCTGAGAGCCTGTCTCAGCACAGTCTCGGTCTGGGGCATTGTGCCTTCGACGGCGTCCACGACCACGACTGCACCATCCACTGCCCTCATAGCACGGGTAACGTCCCCACCAAAGTCCACGTGCCCGGGAGTGTCAATCAGATTGATCAGGTAGTCTTCATTATCGTAAGTGTGAACCATGGAAACGTTAGAGGCATCGATTGTAATACCTCTTGCCTGTTCCTCTTCATCGGAGTCCATGAATAACTGTCTTCCGGCAAGTTCCTTTGAAATCATGCCGGCGCCTGCTAACAGGTTGTCCGATAATGTGGTTTT
>NZ_JAQUVZ010000089.1 GCF_028693135.1 Methanosarcina sp. | reverse complement strand
CTATAAAGACCACTGTATTGAACTTTTTAGGCCCATATTTATCCATATAGTTCCAGAATACATAAATTCCATATCCCATTGCGAAAGCCATAAAGGGGCTAACGAAAAGCATAAACCGATCAACCCTGAACAGAACCTTAAACTGCCAGATAGTATTGAGAGGGTTTGGAACATAGAAAATAAGGGTTAACAGGGCAAATAACCCGAAAACTGAAGCATAGTTTTTTCTGTAGTTTTTCAGAAGAAAACCTATTCCTATAAGGGCAAAAAATAAAAAGACGGATTTGTCCAGGAGCCCAAACAGACTGATAAAGCCCTCTTCAAGTACGTTAGAGCCCCCAGAAGTTAAAACTATAGAGTCCCAAAAATGGCTCTGTAAACGGGGAGTCAGGCTTCTCTGCATGAACAGATAAGCTATAAAGAACCAGTAAGCAGTATAAGTAACATTTAGAAGTAAAAAGAAAGGTTTGCTTACATAGTTACCAGCCCCTATAATATACTCCGAGGCAAAAAGGATGATGAGTAATAACACGAACTGGAGTATGGAAACGTTATGGACCAGGGTCAGAAAAATCAAAACTATTACTGAAAGAGCTTTAAAAGAGAATTTATCCTCTTTGAAGTTAACACTGTAAACCAGATATAGCAGTATAATAAACGCTACGAATGACATTGTGCGTGTAATCACGTTTGCGCCGTAATACAGTACAATATAGCTTGCGGAGTAAAGCAGGCAGGAGAGAAGGGAGATTTGCCTGTTGTGTGTAATATGATTAAAGAGATAGTAAAGAAAAACTACGGTTACTGCATAAATTGGTGCTGTAATCAGGAAAAGTGAGGTTTTTGTACTGAGGTTCAAAATTTCGGAGGCTTCTGCAACAAGTATATGGTACAGGGGGAAAAATGCATAGTCACTTAAGGAAGTGGAAATGGTTTGTCCCGTTACTGCAGTGAGTTCCGAAAGAAAAATGTGAGGCAGAATGTCAGTGGTCCCGAAGTAGAAATCATAATTTAAGGTAACGCTATAAGTAAGGTTTACCATGATTAAAAAAGATTCCAAAAGGACAAGGGACGGCCTTACCTCTTTAGAGAATATTTGCAGGAAAACCGAAAGGTACATCACCAGAATAAATACGAAATAGTACCCTGGTCTGTTTCCCTGAGATAGCAGAAGCACAGCTATTGAGCCAATATAAAATATGCTAAACACGTATGTAAGGGACTTTATGTTTATCGACGGGAAACTGTCTATATCATGCAGACTTACATCTTTTTTGTAAATGTACAATATAAAGAGGCAGGAAAGTACTGCAGGGATTCCTGTAAACAATCCACGAATTGCATAACCTGGCTTTCCGGTTACAAACATCCATACGAAAGTGAATATAACTGCGAGAATTATTGCTAGTGGGAACAGGAAGGAAATTACCTTCATTAAACGGTTATTATCCATGTACTTGAGTCCCGTCTCTTCGCTCAATCCAAACATACTATCTCCATAACCTTAAGCGATCACAACTTTATATATTGAGTTTGAAATAAAGAATTCAAAATTGAATCCGAACAGGATTCAGGGTTGAACCTGAAAAAAAGGTTCAGATTTTTTGTTCGAAGCCAATAGGATTTACAGTGAGGTCTATATTGGTTAAGAATTTTTTGCTCCAACATACTTCAAGTTGGGGTCAATTTCTCCAACCATTTTTACATTTGCATATCGGCAACTATGGCTACATTAACCGGATAAATTCTTAAACATTAAATATCCGAAAGAGACCTGTCTTTTGAAAGGAGAAGGGAATTTGCAAAACTGTACAAAAAACCCAGCCCATAAGCAACGTGCTGCACAGGGATCACAAACAGGGTAAGGATGCCGTATTTTGATTTCATCTTATATACTACCTGAATTGAGGTAACAAAAACCAGAGCGAAATATAAGGTCATCAGTATTAACAGAACTGCTATCGGCACTGTATATACAAGAGAAACAATAAACGAAAGAACTGCAAAAGCTATGGCAATTGAAGGCAAAAAAGCATACCAGCGGACGAATTCGCCGTGTTTTTTGAAAAGCTCAGCCATCCACATGCCATACTTGAACATTCGTATGGAAAATGACTTGAGAGTTCCTCTTCTGTGATGAAGCACTTTTGCTTCTGGAATATACAGGAATTTATGACCTATTTTATTTATTCTGTAATTGAGGTCACCGTCCTGACCCACTACAAACCGCTCGTCAAAATACCCGGCTTCCTTGATGGAATTTTTTTTGTACATAGCATTGCAATTAGGAAGGGAACTGACATAATGTTTCTTTGTTGAATTTTTGGACTGGGCAGAACCTCCGGAGCCCAGAAATGTTTCCTGAGCATACCCTACAACTCTGCCAAAAATAGGGTCAGTGTCAAATATTAAGTTAGGTCCACCAACACATGCTACATCTTCAGAGGCATTTTTCATTTCACTGACAAGTGTTTTCAGCCATCCGGGATCTACCTTGCAGTCTCCATCCGTAAATGCGACAAGATCTCCCCGAGCGTTTTCCACTCCAAGGTTCCTTGCTGCTGCAACATTTTTTCGTTCATTAAGAAGGAGCCTGACAGGATATTTCTGTACGAGCTCCCGAGTTTTATCAGTGGACATTCCGTCGACGATAATAACCTCATAAGAATCCTGAGGGTAATCAAGATGAAGAAGCGCTTCAATGCATTCTTCAATAAATTTTTCTTCGTTGCGAATACCTATTACAACCGAAACAAAAGGATATTCCATAAAATGACCCCGTTTTTAACCTTTATTGTTTTCGAATCTGTTCATT
>NZ_JAQUVZ010000021.1 GCF_028693135.1 Methanosarcina sp. | reverse complement strand
AATCTCGTATCAATAGCCATTCCTCCATTTTCAACATTATCTACAATCCTCGAACTTTTCTCAAGGATTGTGAATTGGAAGGTTTTAAACCGCCGAAATTGGAAGATTCTTAACCGCCATTGACATAATGTGACACTGTCAAGCGAAATATAGTTTCTATACAAGTTTTATATTCGTATGATTATATAAATATAATTGTCTTATATTAGATATAGACAAAGTGATCTTTAATTGATTTTTGATTTAAATGCTTAAGTTCTAAAATAAAATTTTTTCAACAAACAAAGGGGGACAAAATATGGGTGGATGTGATTCGATAACGTATCACGGCGTTACACAAAATGTATTTAATTGTTTGAAAAAGAAACTTGAAAATGTAGGGGTAAAAGTACCTGCAGGAAACGAAGGTGACATTGAAGGATATGGAGTTAAAGGGCACTTCAAATGGGATGGAACGACAAATCTCACTATCACTGTTACAAGTAAACCATTGATTCTCCCCTGTGGGATGATAACAGATAAGCTTAATGACGCTATGCATAACTGTGGTGGAGCTAATTAATAACCAGTAATAGGGGAATAAGAAAAATTTTGCAACTGGCTATTCTACCGATATATGGTATAGCCTTTAAAATAAGGATTTAAATCTTAGAGCCTATCCGAAAAGTGTTGTAACCTGCTATAGGTTTTATACCTGGCAATATGTACAACGTAGCAGACACACGGGTATTCGCCAATTTTGAGTATTATTCCTCTGCGTAATCTGTTATGCTTGCTTTAACCATATATTAAGTGCCCTTATCGGCAGGTTCGGTTAATTTTTCAAAAAAGCAAATGGAACCCTCTATCAAACCTTTAGATAACCGTTCTCCCTGATGACAAGCAGAAATCCAAAATCTTTTTCTATCCATCCTTTTTATAGCATTGCTTTTTTCATATGTTTTTTTCCGTATTTTTTCATATACAAACTATAAGTACTATAGCCACTATGATGAAGGATATGGCTGAAACTACCACTATACAAATAACAAAACAAACACGTGACCAGCTACGTGCTATCGGATCTATGGGAGACGATTACAATAATGTCATCGAGAAGCTGATCATAGAGCATAACAAAAATCGGCTCGCAGAATATGGTCAAAAAATAGTAAATGAAAAGAAAGAAAAGTTTGTGAGCATAGATGAGCTTTGATGTCCTGGTGCTTCCGGAATTATTTGACAGGATTCCCTCAGAGCTAAAACAACACATTAAATCAGCAATTAAAGAACTTAACGATCCTTTTCCCGGAAGTGGAGGAAACAAAAAAGAAATTAAGGGTGCTGGAAAAGTTTCATACCGCCTCAGAGTAGGAAACGTTCGCATTTTCTACAACGTAGATAAAGACGAAAAGAAAGTTTATGTTTTCGATATTCTCACAACTGAACAGGCGCACAAGAAGTATGGAAGATTGTGAGCTGCGGCGGCTTTTATAAACAAGTTGAAATAAAAATCAAAGGGCATCCTCTATCAAATCTAATTAACCGCTCAAGGAGAATGTACCCTTCAGCCAGATGTTATGTGTCTTTTTATGTTTTTTCTCTTTTAGATATCAGGTTCAAGGCTATCACGAAGCTGGAAATGAATATTATAGCGAGTACTACCGTATTTGTGGGGCCGCTTATACCTGAAAAATTATTGACAAAAGGGCTGGTAATAGAATAAGCAGCATTGCTGGCAGAATACATGTTCCTTGCATGCAGCCCATAGTAAGCCGACTCCAGAAGTACTGCTATAAGTGAGATTAAAACTGCTATCAAAAAACTGCGGATTATAATGTCAAGTTTCATTTTCAATCATCTTTTATAACTGCATCCTGAGATATAAACAAATTTATTTCAGTCGAATATCCTGTGGATTTTTCGGTGGGTTTCTGTGGATGTTTCTGTGGGGACAAAAAACGGGCTTGAAATTATTGGATCTGAATATTAACCTGTACAGCGTCATTTATCGTATCTTGTCGTTCTTTCCACGCTCAACACAGGAGAGCAGTCTTACAAAAAAATCAAAGTTGCGCTGGCGCACTCCTCTGCAAGCAACGGGGTATGTTTGCGCCACCGCTCCAAATTTCGTTAAAGTAGACAATAACCCTAAAATATTTAGTTTGAGTAGAACTTAACAACCAAAAAATGGAATTAATAAATCATATTATCATTAACGTTTACCGGGGAAGTTTTCCATCCCCGCGGTAAGCTAGTGTCGTGGCAAATTAATTACTGGGCGTTAATATTTAGACAATACCTTATCCGTAGTCCCTTTCTTAATTCTGAGGACTCAGAACTAAATTTCCTAGACACTAGCGGGGCATTCAACTGATTAAAAAATATTCAAATTTGTCTTTATGTCCCATCTGTGTCGTTTATTTCTGTATTATTCTCTGCTTTTTGATCATCCTCGGAGATTATAGCATCCTCTAAACTATTTATGGATTTATTTTCATACACTGATTTCAAATATTCAATAAATGTAGACGTATTGTTTCCGGAGGAATTGTTCTCTCCTTTATTTCCCGTTGAATGGGTATAATATATGGAAAAATAAGATATAATCAGAACCAGAGCGACAGCGCAAAAAACGGTTTTGAAATTCCTGTTTCTTTTCCTTTTTTTCATCCATTTTTTTGAATCCAGGTATTCTGAACCCTGGATTTTATCCAGATTTTCAGCTTCTTCTTCGCTTAGCTTTGAAATAAAGTCATTGTTGCCTTTTTGATCAACCAGGTCTTCGATCAGAGTTTTGAGAAGGATTTTTCCCTCGGCTTTTGGCTTTGAAGGTGCTTCACTGGCAATAAATTTTACAAAATTAATCTTGTCTGAATATTCTAAGAGTTTTAGTGCTTGTTTAATTCCTTTCTCAAAAGAATTGTACCTGGAATCTCTTCTGGAATTCTGTGTCCAGTCGTTATCTAAATAATTTAAAGGTAAATTCTCCCGTGAAGTCTTCTTAAAGAGCAAATTGAACAAATCTTTGTTATGTTCTTTATATATGGTTAGTACAAGATTCACGATGAGGTCTTCAATATATAGATTTCTTGAGAGTAATATTTTGTAAAGATCTTTCCTGCATTCTGACGCTTCAATTTTGCTATAGATATTTATGAGAACTTTTCTAATATTGGGATCGTTTACATCAGTGGTTTTTTGGACCAATCCCTGAAATATTTCAACTTTCTCCAGATCATCAAAGTTGTCTAAAATAGAATTAGAAGAACTGCAATAATAGAATGGGTCACTTAAGATTTTTTTCACAATAAGGCTTACGGAATCTGACCTGGTTTTACTTCCTTTTGAAGAAGAAGTTTTACCTTTAAAGAGTTCTTCACCCAACTCTTTATAAAAATTCCATGATCCTGATTTAGAAAATTCTCGAAACGTTCCGTTTTCTCCGATCTCAAAATCCGGATTTGGTTTGATGAGACTAACAGAAACATCAGCTTCTGAAGGATATTGAGAAACATCAAAAACAAATGTAAATCTGTACCTTAATATGGTAATTAATTTAAGGATAAGGGAAAGTCCACTACTGAGTTCTGAAATCTTGACAGAGACTTTTTTGCGAGAACGAATCTTGCCTGCTGTGTATTCTAAAACTTCTTTTTCTATAGGGGCCCCTTTAATAGTTTTAAAGTCCCCTTCCTCCCAAAATCCAACTAGCTTATATTTCTTCACGTCGAGATTCTCTACCTCAAATTTAACCCTCTCATAGAACTGCTTTAATAACTGAATATCAGAATCAATCTCATCCTTTAACGGTAAATTTTTGTAGACCTGGATGAATACGACTCTTTCTTCTCTTCCATTCTCAGCCTTTACACTCAAACTGCATCCAAAAATGAGTTCATTCTCTTTTGATTCCAGGTAAAATGCACTTCTTTTTGTATCAAGCTGCGTTGCCAGTTCAGTATATTGTTCAAAAAGTGTATTACCTTTTAATAGATGGCCCGTTGAATTATAGATTCCATAATCTGAGTTCTGGCTTGCATTGGAGAGGTGGAAAAAAGCAAAGCTCTCTGGAGTTTTATCACGACGATTAGAAGCTGAATTTCCCAATTTCTCCAACCCTCCATGGATTTATTTTTGGATATTCCCGCTGAATTTCCGGATTCTCACTTTCTATAGTGAGAGGTTTCAGGGTTGCATCCACACTGACCGTGTACATGTAGATCGGCATTTGATATGCCATATTTACAATTTCCTTGAATGTGGTAATCTCGCAGAACAGATCATATATTTCATGCTCTATATCCCTGGCTTCTTTTGAATCCTCCATAATCTTGGAAAGATCCTTAAACATGTCAGTCTTGGTCACCACAATCGCATACGATTTCTCATTCCCGAATATATTGATGATATTTGAGTAGTGGCCGAAGAGTTGTGTCAAATTTGTTTTGCCGCCATTATGGTAGTCAACGATATGATCTCCATCTACCAGAAAAATGATTTTCCCTGCACTTTCAAATCTTTTATATACATGGGCAAAAGTGACTTTCTCTACAGCCTCTGCAAATTCATTTTTATGATTATCTCGCAGGTTTTTTATAAAATCTATATTTCCCATATTCTGTTCCAGTGTGGGAACGTCTATATTGAAACGTTCGTTGAGTTCTTCAATTATTGTCCCATATTGCGCGGGGTCAAAATTTTTTGTATGTTCTCCCCCGTAGTCGACAAATGTCATTCCTACAGGTTTAACTCCTTTTTTGCCTGATAACAAATATATTGCAAGATCTGTCCGGAGGTTGCTTCTTGGAAGTTCTCCCTTCTCCATATCTGCAAGCATATTTTCAATCTTTAAACTTTCTTTGTTTTTTTCCGACACGATAATTTCTTTTCTCTGGCCCCCCAGAACAGTTACAAACTGATTGTAGAATGCAAGCAGTAACAATGTTTTTCCGGACCGTGAAGGCCCATACACAAATACATCATAAGCCTTTATACCGCGAATGGTCTTCGTCAGAAGGAAAGAAAATGTAAATAAAGTTCCTAGCAAAATCATAAATTCAAAAATCTCGCTTGACCCACTTGACATGAAATCCGGTTCTTGAGAAGACCACATAATCTTAACCAGAGCCAGGATTAGATACAATGAGGTAAATACAACAAAAATCTTGATGAATCGACGTAAATACATCGCAAGCCTGTCAAAGCGATTATTATAATAGGAATAAAAGCTTAAGCATCCACCTTCCAGCATTCCAAGCACAAATCCGTCAAGACGTAATAACCCGCTTACGTAAAAGACGTACACAAACGGCAAGAACACTGCAAGTAAGAAAATTCCCCCGATTCTGGAGCGAAACTCGAGAATCATCCCAATTGCACTGGAAATAAAGGATGCAACGAAAAAGCTGAAAATGAGTTTTATGTACCATGCCGTATCTGATAGCCAGTAGGGCATACTCATATGTAAAAAAATAAGGGAAAGGAGAACCCCCAATAAAACCAGAATGATTTCAAAAATCGTATGAGTTCTACTTATTTTCAAGCTTCAGGGCCTCCTTTAATGACTTCGTTTTATAAAGGCTCTTGATCTCCTGGGGAATTTCCTCTATCCTTTCACTGTTTGCAATCTTTCCGGCTGCTTCCGAGCTTAAGAGGACATTTCGAGTTATGTACTCTCCATCCTGAAGTTTCAGGACATGATGCAGTATATTTTCCTTATTCCTTGCATAAATTTCCCAGTAACCTCCTCCGGCTACCAGGGGATAAATGTTGTCAAGAAAACTTGATGCGGCAAAAAAGGTCAGAGCAATCTCCCAGGGTTTTGTATGTCCATGGGGAGTTAGCAGGGAATCATTAGGTTTTTTCAAAGACAGGCTCTGATTGATATCTTTACTGATCATGCTTTTCATGAGCTCGGAACGTACATATCCGGAAGTGGATGATACAACTAAAGCAGCTTTCCCAAAAGTCCACCTTTCAGTCTCGCCTATTGAAATTTTTAAAGAATTTACTCCAAGTTTCCTGCTTTCAAACAGGTCCTGATATGTTGATTTTGCGAGGTTTATGAGTTTATCAAGTTCTAATTTCCCGTTTGTGTCCATGTCAAGATTGCCCATATCAGGAATGGCATTCGTATCAGACCTGCCTTCCACAAGAGACAGGATCTGGGGGTTGACACTTCCAAATTTAGTTTTGTATATGCCTTTTTTCGTCCGTTTTCCGGCTTCTATTTTTTTATTGATTATCTCAAAATGTTCATGGAAATATTCATAATGCAGATTGAAATTTTTTCGGCTTGAAAATGTTTCCGTGTTGGTGGCATCGACTTTAACAAGCATATCATACTGCAGTTGCTTTTCTTCTATTTCTCGATTTATATCTTTAATGTATTTATTTAACTCTTCCATACTATTGAAGTAATTAGCAGCTTCTAAATGGAGTTCTGTCAGATTTTCTCGCAAAAACTGCCTGATTTTTACCCTGTCATCGGATGCAAATATTTGATCCAGCCTCTCACTGTCTATATTATTTGTATTTAAATCTGCAAATATAGAATTACAGATCCTTTCTCGAAGTACTTCAACTTTTTTAATTAAATCAATGGTTAAAAAATTATCAGGTATGATTATATTAAAGGGTGTATCGATACGAATCGCCCAGTATTTCATATTTGATTTGATATAATCTTCTTCTTTCCCGGCATGCTCTTTATATTTTTTTATTAGTTGCTTTCTCTTCCCCAGTATAAGTGCACGCAAGCCGCCCTTTTCAACTTCTTTTACCTTATATTTATAAAAATAATAATTGGTAACGGAATCAATAAACCTGCTTAAGCTTTCAAGATCACATTCGTTCTCTTTTGAGATAGCCTCAATTTCCATTCTAATATCTTTAGTGCCAGCAGACAAAAACCAGCTATTTTTATCGTTCCCTCTAACTTTCCCGGTACTCAATTTCTCTATATATCGATCTAATATTTCTTTCAATTTTTGTTCATTATCCGGGAGGTATTTAATATTCCGGTTGAGTTTTGCATAGGACTCAAGGTCAAGATCAATATCATTTAATTTATCTTTGATCTTTTTGTCGACCTCGATGGGCAAAGAATTTAGCTCGGCCATTTTCTGCTCGGTCGGCTTCAGCTTCGTGTTCAGAGTTTGGATTTCCTGACTCTTGGCGTTCAGGGCTCCAAGAAGAGGAGGGATATCCTTTTTCCCTTTCAGGATATTAATCATTACAGACCTGCAATCTTCATTCTCAACCGCTGCAACCCGCTTGAATAAACTTGCATTTTTTTCTAGAGTCTCAAGGGCTTCTGGAATCAAACGGAATAATTTTTTATCGATTTCATCTTTGAGTTTCTCTTGCGCAACGCCTTGAGCAAAATTATTAACTCGTGAAATATAGGATGTCAGGTCGTTATAGGTTCCGATCTTTTCAAATTGAATCTCTGAAATGTTATATTTAATAAATTCCTCTATTTGTTCCACGCTGTGATAATTAAGCAGTTTTGCGATGTTGTTTGTCCACACTTTTTCAATATTTCTATACTCAGTTTTTATGAACTCAAAGACTTCCATCGTTGGAGTGGCTTCTCCACTGATGTTGAACTTAATAAGGAGACCTTCAATAATCTCGTTTACATTTTTCCTGACAGCATCGATTTCTTCCAGTTCATGAATAATCTGGCTGTACTGTTCCTTTAATTCCCTGAGCTCTTCTACGGGGTATTCGATCACATGCGAATCGGCAAATATAAAAGAAGAATAGGATTTTCTTGCGTCACTAAGGTTAAGGTCACTTCTCTCTATATGGAAGAAGTTAGTGAGAATCTGCGGGAAGACAGAATCAAATTCATCTACTTCTTCCAGTTCATACTGTCCGTTGGTATACTCCGTGGGACCCAGAGATGTAAATATTACATGATCGAAAAGTCTCTCATCGTGAGACACGTTTAAGTATTCAAGCTCGGTAAGGGAAATGGCAGCATTAAGCTGTTCTTTTTCTCCTTCTTTTGTCGTTGGAAGTACTACAAAGAGATAGATAGCATCATCTCGTTTTTCCTTGATATATCTTGCAAGGTCTATGAACATGCCTGAGCCAGTACCTCCCCCGATCCCGACAATGATGGCAGTGACTCCAGGATTCGAAAAGGTAGGGAACCCATTTGCCTGTCCTTCACTCAAAACTTTATACAGAATAGCTTTTGAAACAGCTCTTCTGCGATGCACACCACCCCCGAAATCATCCATGATGAAGTGATCAATACGTTTCAGGTCCTGGAAAGTAACTCCATCGTTTTCGGGATCATTCAACCACCATGTTTTGATCGAGCGGGATCTTTTTATGCTTGCTGAAACTTCAGAGCTGGTTAAATCGGATACATGTGTAATATTTGCAAGGTTTGGTAGATAGTAGGACTTAAATTCGATATTTCCCGCTCCCTCCAGATTATCTACTTTCTCCATAATTTTTGTTTCCCACCAATGATCTTCTGCAGATTCATTGGCGTCCGTATCCATCGTATAAATCTTAAGCCTATTTACATCATTGGAGTAGTAGTGGAGTAACCAATCGTAATCGCATATTTCACGAGCAAGTTTTTTTCCGCATCCTCCCAGACCCACAATTGTCAGGTTTGGAGGGTACTTAAAAGATTGACTCGAGTCATCTACCTTTTTCATTCGGTATCTTCTCCTAGATCGATATCATCCTTAGAATTAAATCTCACACCAATTAAAAAACCGACTATAAGGCCTATGATTGCACCTGGAATAAGCCACCAGTATGAAGGCCATTTATCATTTTCAGTCAAATAATCAGCAAGTGTTTTTGACTCCTTAACAAGCCCTTTATCATGCAGGTCCTGCAGATATTTCTTAAAAAAAGGATCTTCGATTTGATTTATCTGTTCTCTGAATGAATCAACTTCCGGGATTGAAATTTCAAAGGGACGTGTTTCCACGCTTTCAATCAGATTTCCTTTACTATTTGTAAGTGTTATTCTGTCATAAGCGTAGCCCGTACTTTGTTTATATGTTATAAGTGTTACTCCATCATACTGTTTTTTATTAGTGATTTGTGGGATTTGTCCATTAATAGTAACAATAATTGATGTTGTGCTTTCATTAACTGGAAAATCAAATTTGTTAGCATCACTTGTAAAGTTCAAATTTGTGAAATTATATAAAGGGGAATCATCAACTTTAACCAGATCAGTGTCAAAAGAGATATAATCTGCAGCTGGTGGGATATTATTTATTGTTAATGTGTAACTTATTACCTGTCCCTCTAAAACTTTGTCCTGTGTTTGACCATTGATCTCAATGTTTGTTGCTGATGCCGTACTTGCAAGAAGTAAAAGTAAGAACAGTGATAAAAATAAGTAGTTTACACCCTTGAATGATTTCATTTTTTTATTACACCACCGCTTTAACATTATTTAACGATACCCTCTTTGTAAAATAGTTTATACTACAGGATGATTTTTAATTAAACAGCCACTTTAATGCCATTTAACTATACCATTATTCATAACTATACCATTATTCATTTATTCATTTATAGTCGACGTAGAAAATATTTACACATATAAACAAGAACGATAACTGTAAGTTAAACATTGAGAAGTACAATTAATTTTTGAGTTGAATATAATTTCTCAGTCGGCCATAATTCAAGCGAAAAGATAAAACACTGAAAGCACGGAAAACACGGACTGAAGGAAACACGGGCACAGAGATTTCCGTACTCTCCGTGGTTATGGAGTCTGGATTGAGTTTTTCCATGCCCATCGGTATTTTTGATTTTAGAGTTTGAATCATAGTGTTTAACAGTGTATTTAATTTGTGTGTTGACTATAAATAGTTTACACTATTGAAGGACTTTTTACTACCCCACTGCTTTAACATTATTTAACTATACCAGCATTAATTTGTATTGGATTTCACCCGACATTCCGCAGATGTTCTCAAGAAAAGAACATTTCTCTTACTATCTTTTTTGGCATTAATCAAAAATCCGTAATTATCTTTATCTCAGAGGGTCCTCAAAAAATTCATCAAAATTTTTTATGTTTCTTACAGATACATTTTTTGCGTTTAATTAACAGGTGAGATTTTGCAGTCCTCATTTGCACCAGAAACTCGAGTTGAAGCCAGAGTTTCGCTTCAGTTGTGGTTTAAACAAAGTGTTGAACTGTTCACTTTAAATGAAAAAACAATAAATTGATCTCTCATGAAAATCCACGTTCTCCAGCACTCCGCCCTTAACACCCTAGGCACAATTGAAGAATATGCCCGAACTAAAAACTACCCCCTTGAGTCAACCCGCTTTTACAAAACCAAAAACCCGCCAGTTCTCGACTCATTTGACCTTCTAATCATCATGGGCGGCCCTATGGGAATCTACGACTACGCCGAAAACCCCTGGCTGAGAGCCGAAAAAGCCTTCATCAAACAGGCAATCGAATCAGAAAAGCCTGTGCTCGGGATCTGCCTCGGCGCTCAATTGCTTGCTGACGTCCTCGGCGCCCGCGTTTATGATAATGGGCACAGAGAAATGGGCTGGTATCCTGTAAAGGCGGTCCGGATGGAGGAAAATAAACCTGGATTTCTCAAAGGGCTGCCGGAAGAAATCACAGTTTTCAACTGGCATTCCCGGACCTTTGACCTTCCTGCTGGAGCTGGGCATCTTTTCCGGAGCGAGGGATGCAAAAATCAGGGTTTTATATTCAACGGCAGGGTTGTCGCGCTTCAATTTCACCCGGAAGTGCATGAAGAAAGGGTTGAATCCATGATCGGTCGTTTTGGGGGCGAATTCGGAAATGGACCGTTCATCCAGAGAAAGGAAGAGATGGTTGGACAGGAGAAGTATCTGGCCAGTACGAAAGAATTTATGTTCACGGTGCTGGACAGATTCGAAAAAATTACGCATTCTTAAAAGATGTCTTTAAAAGGATCTTTCATCCCTGAGACCAGAGTTGCAATATCTTTCAGGGCAAGGCTCTTCTTAAATCCTGTGGGGAGAGCAATGTATTTTGGGCTCCAGACCGGATTGAATTTCTCTTTATAAGCCCGCAGGCCTTTGTAGTTATAAATATAGTCCCCGTTGGCAAAGATTAAAGCCCCTACTTTGTGCCAGAGAGGGGCAAACTGCCTATTTTCAAGCCCTGAAAGGGGAGCCATTCCGAGGGAAAAATGTTTGAATCTGTTCTCTTTTCCCCAGAGTATGAGTTTGACAAAAAGGTAGTCCATTGCTGGAGCACTGGAGTTGTGGCGCATCAGGTCGATACTGAACTCTTCTGTGCCTGCTCCTGTCCATATGTTTGCAAAAGCCACGATTTCTTCTTCGTTCCTGACAATGGCAAGCGGAAAATTGCTGAGGTATTTTTCGTCAAAAAACCCGACTGAGAACCCCTTTTCTTTTCCGGTTTTCATTTCCAGCCAGGTATCTGAGACCTGTTTAAGTTCGGAGATGAGGGCAATTACCCCTTCTGGCTGGATAATTTCAAACCAGTACCCTTTTTTTTCTACATTTTTCACTGCATAGCGGAAATCTTTGCCTGTACTTCCTTCCAGCGTAAAGGACTCCAGAGGGACTTTTGCTTCTTCCCCTATTTTGATCAGGGTCAGGCCCAGGTCGAGATAAATGGGAATATATTTTTCGCTTACCTCGTAAAAGACGGCTCTGCCCTGGTGCAGCTTACTCATTTCATAAAAGTCCCAGATCAGCTCTTTTATCTGGCCGCTCTTCCCGACAGGGTCTCCCATAGCAATCCAGCTCTTTCCCGAAACTCCGTACATCAAAAAAGCCTTTTTCTCATCATCAAAAAGCAGGTATTTGTCTCCGGTAAGGGCAAGGTTCCCCCAGGTTTCCGGACTTTCTCCAAGAATCATTTTTGCAAGTTCAAGCTCTTCAGGTCCGGGAAGGTGGATATCCCTGGAAAAGGGGCTTAGCATTTTCATGACTCCAAGGACCAGCAGCAGGAAGAAGATTCCAACGACAGCTCTTAAAAAGCTCGATGCCTGGGAATTTACCCCGAACTGCCACCAGAGTTCATTTGAATACTCCACATTCCGGTATGAAAAAAATCCGAGCCAGATGAAGCTTACCAGCACCAGAATTATGGCAATTATATTTTCTCTGCTAAAGGACTGGTGCAAAAGCGAGGACTTCCTGTAAAAATGCTTCCTTGAGGGGAACAAAAGGACAGACAGGGCAAAAAGCACTGCAGCCACATGGTAATCAAAATCCTTCAGGAGGGCAACGACCCCGCCCAGTAAAAGGACTATGAGGGAGAGCACATAAGCCCCGTCAATCCTCTTCCAGAGCCCGTTTGCCAGAAGCAGGAGCAATACCCCGATTATGCTTCCAAACAGCCTGGAAGCTTCAATGAGAGGGAGAGGAACGATGTATGTGAGTTCACGCAGGTATTGAGGGTTTGAAGGCAGGGCTCCGGAAAAAAGGAGGGAAATTCCTCCCAGAAAGATCAGGATCGAAAAGACCTGGGGGGTTACCTCCGAGAAGCTGGAATAAGTAGCCTTTCCGGCTTTTTTCAGGAATTCTTTTCTTCCTTCAAATTCATGGAATATCAGAGCCAGGAACCCGAGCAGGAAAGGAAGGAAATAATAAACTGCTCTGAAGATCAAAAGAGAACTTAGTATCTCAACCGTGGCGAAATAAGGTCCCAGCATAAACAGCATCGTGGTCTCGAAAACGACAAGTCCCCCGGGAACCGTGCTTATCATCCCTATCAACTGTGCCAGCACAAAAAATACAAGCACATGAAGCAGGGTGAGCTGCGGGTTTGAGGGTAGGAGGAAGTAGATTATGCTTCCTGAAAGCAGGTAGTTCGTTGAGGATAAAGCAAGCTGCAGGAAAGCAATTTTTGGCTCGGGGACCCTGATTCGGGATCCCATTATCTCTATGTCCCGTTTTCGGAATGATAAAAAGAAATAGGCAGCAAGAAGCAGCAGTAAAAGAATCCCAATAATCTCCAGTGAAACCGGAGCCGCGACCGTAACCAGGACCTCAGGGGTGTAGTCCGGCAGCTTTACAGGATAAAAGGTAAAAAGCAGACCTGTAATAAAACAAAATCCGATCCAGAAAGTGGAGATGCAAAAAACTATAATTTCCCAGATCTCAAGGAAAGTCAACCCGTACATTGAATACAGCCTGTAGCGCAGGGAGCTGCCTGTCAGGAAATTAAAACCCGTGCTGTAACTGATGGACGTGCTAATAAAGGAAGATCTGACAACCTGTTTATAGGAAAGGGGATGGTTAATATGGCGGGTTGCAAGGTAATCATAGCCCGTTAGAACAGCATAGCTCAAAATAGTAAAAAATACGGCAATTCCTATATGGCTCAGGGGAACGCTGGCGATACTTTTCAGAATATAACTCGAACGCAGATGGTGCAACTGCTGGTCAAGAGTCCATAAAGCCAGGGCAAATATGATGCCTGGTAAGAGGTAACTGACTATTTTAAGGGCTTTTTCCCGTATACTGCCGTTTTGTTTCATCAGGATCGAGTATCTTTTTGCATTATGGGATCAGAGTTCAGTATTTAAGTTAAAGAGAGCTCATGATTAAAGTTTTTAATGTTGAACTATTCTTTTAAAGTTAATATATTTTTTGTCAGTGATCAGTCCGGGGTTTAATGTAATTGAGTCCTCAGAGTTTATTATTCAGGAATGAATGTGCCCACAATACTCAGGAAAACGAAAATTGTTCCTGTGATTAACAGAATTACCTGCCACCAGATGAGAGGTTTTTCGGGAAGTCCAGGGAATTTTTGTTCCCAATAGGCATTCGTGGTGTTTAGAATAGGGATGAACGCGTGGAAGGATAGGAAAGAAATCAACCAGATCGGGCTTTCAGACATACCACCAGTAAAGTTCATTCCTATCCAAAAAAATACAAGTAGTGTCACCGAGTAACTTACCTGATAACCTTCTTCTTTCAGCATACAAGAATATCTGTTGAATAAAGACCAGAGAAAAAAAGTTGAAAAAATAGTTCTCCAGAAAGGAGAAACTTCCAGGTTATCTTTTTCCTTAAAGAATTTCCAGCTTTTGTAGTTCCAGTACAGCTCATACAATCCAAAAGATGCTACAGAGAAAAGTGCAAATTTCCATACGGGAATCACCCTAGAATAGTTATCATCATCAGGCATCAGTACCCCTCATTTTATTTCCTGTACCGCATTTATGGCAAGCTTTAGCCCTTGAGAGATATGGCTCTTTAAAGAATATTATCCGGGGTATACAAAGTGGCCAGACTATATAAATTTTTGTCATGAGTTGTGAAACAGTTAACCTGTGAAACAGATAGGACCCACCCGCTTCATCGGATAAAACATGAAAAGTAAGTCTGCAACGGGGCGAAAAATAAGTCCGGATAAAAAGCTCAGTAAACTCCCGGTTTATGCATAATTTACAGGTTTACTTACGGGATGGTGGGGGGATTTCTGCCCCTTCGTCAAAACCGCAGGCACATAAAATGCCATTGAAGGGGTTGAATCACAAGGTTTCCACTTTTTCAGCGTGCCTGAAAGTAACAAACCCTTTACTCTCCTCACTCCCTGCCTTTACATTGTTTCTGGACACCGACACTACATGTTTTGTATCTGCTGGTTGTCTGGTCCCGACCTTTCCGTTGTTCCTGAGGAATTCAAATTCCTTTGAAAGCATAACCAGCACCACTACCATCATAATATATTCTGTGGCCGGCGCTGCAGACCAGACACCATCGAGCCACATGACTGGCTTCGTCCCGCCGGCCCACCGTATGGGTCAGTAGCTGGTGTGAGGTCACCTGGGAAGCCTCATCTCCTTTGACAACAGCAACTGTTGCTCCCGGGGTATTTGTTCGCTCATTTCCTCAAGGATGGATGCTTCAAGTTCCACGAAGTCAGAAGCCCGGAGTTCCTGTGCTTTTTCTTTCAGGACTTTTTCCGTCCTTTAAATTTCTCCACCTTCTATTCCCCCGGTTTCCAGAAAGACCTTCCCTAAACCCCCTTCAACCTCAATATCCAGAGTAGCATCCGAACTTCCGTAAGCCTCATTTACGTAGGCTTCTCCATCTTTTTTCAGGTCGCCTGTCCTGATTTCCCCGACACCTCCTTTAACTTTTATGCGCACTCCTGTCGTTTCCGGAAGCCGCAGGGTGAGGGACCCGACACCTCCTTTAATCCTGGCATCCAGGTCATGTTCCCAGTCTCCCCTGAGATCCACAACAGCATCTCCAACCCCCATTTCCAGGGATAAATTGGTCAGGGCCCGGCTACCGGAAAGGTTCATCTGAACATTCCCTGCCCCCATTTGAAGTTCCATTCCGGCCAGATTCAGGCTGCCAAGCTCAAGGTTTCCTTTACCAGCACCAAATTCTATACCCAACAGAAGCGGCACATCATTATTGAAGCGGAGCTTCCATTCATTCCGGAACTTGCCTCTGTTGATGCTTCCGGAGACGTCACTCTGGCGGACAACAAGCCTGCCGTTCTCATCGGCAACTTCATACTCGACCTCAGGTTTTAGGGGATCAGCGTTATAAGTAAAAGTTGAGGTCAGAAGCTGTTCTGAGCCTCCGGAAAGCTCCAAGTCCCCGGCTCCCATTCTTATCAGGGCATGGACCGATTTGGCGTTTCCTACATCTGTAGAATGGGACTCAGTACGCAGTTCTCCGGGCTCGGTGCAGCCGGAAATCAGGACCAGAACTGTCATAAAAGCAAATATACATAAAAATTTGAAAATTCTCATAAATCTCGACTATCCCTTTTTTAATTGATTACGTAACCTTGTCGTGCCCGCAAGTTACTGAAAATAGTGAGCACAATAATCTCTCTGCATTTTCCTCAAATGCAGGGGAATTACTCGTTTTTTCAGAATAGATCAATAACTCACGGACACTACCTACCCTCTTAAGATTAAGATTTGTGAGGAAATAAGTTGTAACTTCTTTTGAATGGGTTCCTGCAATCTCGAGCTATCTATAAACTGTTTCTTTACTATGTCCAGTAGCTCTTGCAACTCCACGAATACTTCCTTTTTCGGGAATCATTGCTAATGTCCTCAGAAATTCGTCATCAGGAGTATTGAGTCCGAAAAATACTGTACCTTTTGTTTTACTCAAGCAATGCTTACAGATTTTACATTTAAGAAGTGCATGGTTATTTTTACCGTATCTCTCTTTAAAAACTATATTCCCTTGATTTTTAACTCCAGAATCAGCACAATCTTTGTTCCAGCAAAAATATTGTGAAAAATCGATTTCAGAAGTGATTCCAATGCCTCCAAATAATAGATTCAATATTATATAAAATCAAGTCAATTATTTGGGGAGACGACCAAATAATCATCAAAGACAATATCGTTAACCAAATACTTGAAATTATATTTTTTTTATTCCTCAGTAAACTCCCGATTTATGCATAACTTACAGGTTTACTTTACGGGATGGTAAGGGGGATTTCTGCCCCTTTGTCAAGACCGCAGCACATAAAATGCCATTGAAGGGGTGAATCATGAGGTTTCTACTTTATCAGCGTGCCTGAAAGTAACAAACCCTTTACTCTCTTCACTCCCTGCTTTTACATTGTTTCTGGACACCGACACTACATGTTTTGTATCTACTGGTTGCTTGATGACTGTCTTTCCGTTGTTACTGAGGAATTTAAATTCCTTAGAAAGCATAACCAGCACCACTACCATCATAATATATTCCGTAGCCGGAGCTGCAGACCAGACACCATCGAGCCCGAAGAACCTGGGAAGGATGAACAGCAGGGGAAAGAGAAAAATGAAGATCTTTCCTAGATGGATAAAGAGGGCTGCTCTGACCCTGTTTATTGACTGATAATAGATGGCCGTGAGAAGCACTGTGCCTTCAACAAGCAAAGAGAACATAATAATGTTCATTCCTCTAAGCGTAACTACCAGAAGTTCGGAGTCTTCCCTGTTGAAAATATGTACTAAGTTCTCGGAAAAGAAGTAGATTAACAGAAATCCTAAAGCTCCGACAAGGATACACGAAAACATTGTCAGTTTCAGAGTCTTCGAAACTCTTTCATAGTAGCCAGCCCCGTAATTGAAACCGATAATTGGCTGTACACCAAGGGCTATTCCTTCAAAGAGCATGTAGAAGATTGAAAAGACAAACCCTATGATCCCGTAGGCTGAGACCGCAAGCTCTGAACCGTATATGAGCAGCATGTAATTATGCACAAAGAGCACAAGAGCCAGGGAAATCTGCATTACAAAGGACGGAAGGCCTGCTCTGAGGATCTGGAACAGGATTCCTATTTTGAATCTCATGGATTTAACCCGGAGTTTCAACTTTGCCTCGCTGCCGAAAAGGTAATACATGAGCATCAATGCAGACAGAGCAAAGGCAGTTACTGTTGCAATGGCAGCACCGGACATTCCCATTCCCATACGCATGACAAAGAGGTAGTCAAGCACAACGTTTACAACTATTCCGGCAACCATTATGTTCATACATAGCTTTGGTTTTCCGTCATTCCTTACGAGAGGTTCGAGGGCAATATTAAGGATCATGAAGACAGAACCCAGGAAGATTATCTGCAGATATTCGTGAGCAAGGCTAAGGGCAGTCCCACTGGCTCCAAGGAGATTTATTGAGGTTTTACAAAAAATCAGCCCGCCTATGGTAAAAATGGCTCCTGCAAGAAGGCATAAAGGAAAAGCATTGTTCACTATATCCAGTGCTCCCTTTGCATTGCCTTTTCCAAGTTCCAGAGCTGTAAGGCTGGACGAGCCTATCCCTATAATTATGCCAGCTCCAATTATAACCAGATAAGGGGGATATGTAAGGGTAATGCCTGCAAGTCCCTGGCTTCCAACCGCATTTCCTATGAAGAAGCCGTCGATTATTCCCTGGATTCCTGCAACGACAACCCCCACAACTGCCGGAAAAGCAAACTTCAAGAATAGATTCAAAATGTTCCCGGACCTCATCTCTTCGTCACTTACCATATCCGGGCCTCCGCAAGCTGCAAAGCCGCTATTTTGGGAGCATGCAGCCGGATTCCCGGTCCTTTCGGAGAAAGAAAAGCCCAGGCTTTTCTTACGAAAGACCTGTTCAAAGCAAGATAGGTGACATTATACTTTTTCAGGGCGTTGTATTCTTTTAAAAAATTTGTTGTGTGTTGGTTAACTTTTGTAAATGGTTGCTATAAAGACATTTTTTGTTCCAGATGAAGCTTTGGAAAATATGCAAATCGAAGGTGTAGCTGCTTTGTTGCAGAATTAATTTTTCTGCCTGCGCTGAACTGATAATTGCATATATTCTGAGGGTTGATTATTCGTAGGGTTGTTTTGCATTACATCTCTGCAACACAATTCAATTTTTTACAAAACTTCATCATTTATTAACCGCCAAAAGCGGATTAAATCGAAATAGATAATTCTGGATAAAGACTCCTAAATAGGAATTCCGGATAGGAAATCCTGAATAGAAAGTTCATGTAAAAATTTCTAATAGAAATCTTATGGAAATATAAATAAAGCAAATTAGCCAGTAATCTTATTTTTAGACAAGCGGGTCTGTATTTATGCGCTAATACCTATTTATGCCATATTTATACATTCATATTCTCTCCTATTTTACCAGGTTACTTATTATGAGACCAAAAACAAATTTCGGCCTCTATCTGAAAAACGATGTGCAAAAAAATATGAGAAACTAATGAGAAACTATATACTTCTCAGAAAGTTTAGAAATATTTTAAACTTGATACAGACAATATTTCATTATAAGGTTTTTAAGTATATTACATATATTTATTTTACATACATATAAGGGTTCTGTCAAAATATGACAATTCTCTAAAAGTGTGAGAGTGTGAGAGGTATATTTAGGAAGTTCAAACCAATAATGTGTTTGAATTCTCAGGATCCTGGGCAAGGTAAGAAACTGTCCTGAAGTTGGTTCAGGAAGGATCAAAAAATAGTTTTGATAGAACAGACTTTCAGCTTATCCTAAATAGAAAATTAGAACAGCAATATTTATACTGAGAGGCGGAGTTTAATCAAAAGTGATGAGTCTTAAAAACCTGTTAACCTTAGAAAACCTGTTTAATATGAAAAACTTGTTTCGTCTGAAAAGCTCGTTTAGTCCGAAAAACTCGTTTAGTATGAAAAACTCGTTTCTCCTGAAGAGCCTATTCCCAACGGTATTATTTCTTATATTTCTTGCAGGTTCCGGGTGTACAGGTGTTCAACAAGAAGACTCGACTCAACAATTAATGGCTTCAAACTTTTCCCTCGACTCCTCTCCTGTAAAGTATGTTTCTGTTAACGGAATCGAACTCGGATACAGGGAGTTCGGGTCAGGAGAGCCCCTTCTGTTGATTATGGGTTTTGGGGGAACCATGGGTGCATGGAACGAAACTTTTGTATGGGAGCTGGCTCAGGATTACAGGGTAATCGTATTCGATAACAGAGGAGTAGGGTACTCTTCAGATGACGAGGAAAATTATTCTCTTGAACTTTTTGCCAGTGATACAGCCGGCCTTCTCGAGGCTCTCGGGATTCCAAAAGCCAGTGTTTTCGGAACATCAATGGGTGCATCCATTGCTCAGGAACTGGCTCTCAATTATCCGGAAAAAGTTGATAAACTTGTCTTCTCGTCAGCAGTTTACAGCGTTGATGCCCCTGAAGCCGGTTATCTCAAAAGTATGCTTCAGTCCGTTGCAAACAATTCAGGAATCAGCCCCGCAATCCGGAAACAGGCAGATGCAAACCTGAAATGGAACGGCACCTACGAACGCCTGCCGGAAATAAGGAGTGAAACCCTGCTTCTGGTTGGTACGGAAGATGAGTACACTCCTCCGGGAATTACTCTTGCAATGGCAGAAAAGCTTCCTGAAGTACAGATTATTATATTCGAGGATGGAGAGCACTCCGGAGAACGCTATTTCCCGGAAAAATATGCAGAGGCGACCCTGGACTTCCTTAAGAAAGAAGGTCCTGAAAATAGTTGAAATCTGCTCCTGCTTCTGATAGGATTAAGGTTCAGGATTGCCGGATTCATTACCAAAGCCCCAGTTTCGTCATATGTTTCTGGCTTTAAGGATACTGACTTTAAGGTTAATAGCTTTAAGGATACTGGCTTTAAGGTTAATGGCTTTAAGGATACTGACTTTAAAGTTAATGGCTTTAAGGATACTGGCTTTAAGGATACTGGCTTTAAGTTTCTTCCTTTTCTTCCTTTTCGACTGTAAGCGGGACTATTTTTTTGGAAATGCTTGAACCATTTATGCATGTGTAGGAAATTTTTCTGTATTTCAAAGGTAATTCAAATGTAAAAGTCGAGCCTTTTCCAGTTTCGCTCTCAACCCAGACCTTGCCCCCGTGGAGTTCTACGAACTTCCGGACCAGAGCCAGCCCAAGCCCTGTGCCCTCATACTGACGGCTGATACTGGAATCGACCTGCATGAAGGGCTGGAAAAGGAGTTTCTGGTCTTTTTCTGAAATTCCTATCCCCGTATCCGAAATACTTACCCTGACAGAATCTCCTGCTTTTGCGGCCAAAACCTCTACTGATCCACCTTTTGGTGTAAATTTTATGGCATTGCTCATAAGGTTGTAGATGACCTGCTTAAAACGTATCCTGTCAGCATAGATTGAAAGCTCAGGCACCAGATCATATTTTATTGTGATGTCCTTTTTCAGGGCAAGATCTGAGGTTACAGCCCTGGTGTAGCTAAATGCTTCGGAAACTGAAAACATCTCCATATCCAGTTCCATCTTGCCGGCTTCAATTTTGGAAAGGTCAAGAATGTTATTTATGAGGGCGAGGAGATGTTTTCCACTGTTAGCTATGTTGTTGAGAAACTTTTTATTCTGTTCATTGAATTCCCCGCTCATTCCGCCGAGCATCACATCCGAAAATCCGATGATTGCTGAAAGAGGAGTACGCAGTTCATGGCTCATAGTCGTCAGGAACTCGCTCTTGGCACGGTTGGCACTTTCAGCAGCAAGCTTTGCCTGCAATAGTTCCTGTTCGGCTTTTTTGCGTTCGGATAGGTCGATGAAGCTCTCTATAAGGTATTCTTTCCCTCCTATTTTTACAGGGACCACACTTTTCAGGACAGATAAATGTTCACCTCTTCCATTTCTGAGCATTAATCTCTCAGACCTGTCGACAGTCTCCCCCAGGTCAGTTATCGGACACTTATTTTTCTCAGCAGGACAGACGAATTGATGACAGACATTTCCTACGAGTTCATCTTTCGGAAGCCCTATCATTTCTTCAGCTGCCGGATTTACTTCCACAATTTCGTGTGTGGAAACTTCTACCAGTAAAATCCCGCAAAGGGCATTGTCAATTATTTTATTCAACCTCTCCTGGCTTTCATGCTCCATTTTTTCGGCTCTTTTACGTGAAGTTATATCTCTAACAACAAACTGGACTTCTCTGTCCTCAAGGCTCAAGGAAGAGGAATTAACCTCCACATCAATAATAGCCCCGTTCTGTTTCTGAAATTTCATTTCAAAACGGGAAGTCCCATTTGCAAGAGTGGCTTTCAGGGCTTCCCGGACTGTCAGTAGATATTCTTTGGGCACCAGTGTCCCCAATGAGACGTCTACAAGGTTCCCGTTGCCCAGCCCGAGAGCAATGCGGCCTTTTTTATTAAGGTCCAGGACTTTTTCCTCATTAAGAATAGCGATTACATCATTTGACTCTTCAAACAGAGCCCTGTATCTTTTATCTTTCTCTCTGATGTTCTCTTCTGCCTGCTCCTGAAGCACCAGAGCATTTTCAAGTTCCATCCAGCGCCGCAGGGAGAAAATTCCGAAAGCAAAGGTAAGATAAATCAAAAGAGTAAGCATCCCACCAATTTCACGGTTACTGTATTCTTCAACAAATAAAATGATGGATTCAAAAATACCAAAGTAGGAGGCAAATGATGTGAAGAAAAGGCCCACGACTAAAATAATTAACAAATCATCCGATTTTTTCCCAAACGTATTTCTGAAAAAATCTGTCATTGTATTTTCCCCGTAGAATAAAAATAATACCCTTCTCTCTGTTTTTACTTGTGACAGGCATAAAGCCCCTTGCTTTAGCTTGCGGGATGAATGGCGTAAACTTCTCTCATTTTCGCTATCTTCTAACCTTGAAATACTTTCCAGTCCCATATTACGTACTGAATTCCTAAGCAATAACCAAGCCAAGGAAACCAGAAATATTTGTATTAAATAATTTTCACCTCTGGGACAGAGGGTAGAGCCTGTGGACTTGTGAACGGTAGTTCGAGGTATGAAGCAGGAAGCCTCACAGCTTTAGCGGGGGGTAGTTCACTTCATACGATGAGCTCTATTATGAGTGATTTGAATTTCTGAATGTCGATGGGCTTGGAAACATAACCACTAAACCCTGCTTTCAGAAACTTTTCCTCATCGCCGCGCATTGCATGGGCTGTAAGGGCAATAACCGGGATCTCACGTGTGACAGGATCTCCTTTCAATATTTTTAGTACTTCAGTTCCATCAATCCGGGGCAACTGTATATCTAATAATATAATGTTTAAGCTATTTTTTTTACTGAGTTCAATAGCCATGGCACCATCAACAGCTTCTATTGGGTCGTATCCAAATGAAACCAATAGGGTCCTGACAAGTTCCATAATTAAAGGATCATCTTCCACGACAAGTACGCTCTTCATGGGCAAATACATCTAAACCACTTTAATCCCCATTACTTTCTTAGCCTTGAATGCATGATCACATTGATTGGAAATAGCACTTCCTAAAATAAAGAACTTTACCAATAATACTAAGAGTTATTGGTATATCTATTTTATTTATTTAATTAAGTTTCAGTGTGAAACTGACATCATAAAATCGCAAAGTTGGGGGATAACATCAAAAAAGGCACCCACCAGAATAAACCTGATAAAACAGGCTAAGAGATCATAAAAACAGGCTAAGAGGAGCTGACCTACTCTGTTGACATTACGGACTTTACCATCCATTTTTTATGCGAGAAGCGCCTTTACGGTTTAAATAGGCTCGGAACTGATTTACATAAATCTTTTTCTCAACAGTTCCCGTCACTTTTCAGATATCAAAATTTTCCATTCACCCGAAATTACAGTTACCTGAAGAAAATACAGTTCCCTGAAGAAATTACAGTTACCTGAAGAAATTACAGTTACCTGAAGAAAATACATCTGATCTAACCTGAAGAAAATACCCCTGATCGAATATGTCTGACAAAAATATATCTTGCAATCCCCCGGAAATCCTTTCCCCGGTCGGCGACAACGAAGCTCTGCTTGGTGCAATCAAGGGAGGAGCAGATGCCGTTTATCTTGGAGTTGGCGAATTCAATGCCCGCCAGGGAGCCAAAAACTTCACCATTGATGACCTGGAAGCTGCTGTTGACCTGGCTCACTCACACGGAGTCCTTGTTTACCTTGCCCTGAACATCCCCATAAAACAAAAAGAACTGCAGCATGCCCTTGAGATAGTGGACCGCGCATACGCATCCGGAATCGATGCTATTATTCTACAGGACCTCGGGCTTCTCAGGCTTTTAAGGGAGATCTATCCGGACCTGGACCTTCACGCAAGCACGCAGATGACTATCCACAATAAAAATGGAGTGGATTTTGCAGCAGGGCTGGGTGCAAAAAGAGTGATCGTTTCCAGGGAACTTACCACAGCCGAGGTAAAGGATATTGTGGACCACTCTAAAGTGGGTATCGAGATCTTCGTCCATGGAGCCCTCTGCTATTCTTACTCAGGAAAATGCCTTTTCAGCAGTTTTTTGCACGACAGGAGCGCAAACAGGGGAGCCTGTGCTCAGCCCTGCCGGCGCAGATACAATTTTCTGGTAGACGGCCGGGAAATTGATGAAAGGCATATAGGGGGAAGTTACCCCATAAGCTGTGCCGAACTTTCCACGCTCACAGGGCTTGAGGATATCGTAAAAACCGGGGTTGTTAGCCTCAAAATCGAAGGCAGGATGAAAAAGCCCGAGTATGTGACTGCAAGTGCCGCTGCCTACAAAGCTGCAGTTGAAGGCATCTGCAGGGCCGGAGAAAATCCAACAAAGGAAGAGCTTGAAGCAAGGGAAGCAAAGCTTGCCAAACTTTTTTACAGAGGCTTTACGCGGGGCTTCATCCTCGGGGAAAAAGGCGTGTCTCATCCCAAATATAGCTCAAACTACGGAGCCTTCCTCGGAAAAGTCCTGGACCTTTCCCGTTCAAAAGGGAACACAAAACTTACAGTCCGGCTTGAAGAAGATATCCAGGTAAAAGACGGAATAAGCCTCTTCACGCGGGAAAGGATGCTCGGCTCTGCAGTAACAGGGATTATAACGATTACAGGCGAGCAAGTAAAAAGCGCAAAAAAAGACGAAAAAGTAGGGCTTGAGATCAGCTCAAAGACAGGCAGAGCTGTCCAGCGGGGGGACGAACTCTACCTCACAACAGATACGCAGCTCCTTGATACCCTTCAGAAAACAAAACTAGAAGCTCTCCCCGTAAGCCTGAAGGCAAGAGCCAGAAAAGGGGAGCATTTTAAGGTTGAGATCAGGGCAGAAAGCGGAAAAAGCGCAGAAAGCGGAAAAAGCGCAGAAAGTGGAAACAGCCCAGAAAGTGGAAACAGCCCAGAAAGCGAAGAAAGCAGCAGAACAGAAGAAGCTGCATATGCAGAATTTGTAGACGACTATATCGTCCAGGAAGCCGAAAGAGCCCCAACCACTGAAGAGCAGATAAGAAAGGCGATGGAAAGTCTTGGAGACACTCCTTTCGAAGCCGCCTCCATTGAGATCGAAGCTGACGAGAACATCTTTATCCCGGTCTGTGTGCTGAAGAATGCAAGGCGAAAGGCTGCAGAGCTCCTGCTGAAAAAAACCCTGACGGAAAATAAAAAAGAGCAAAAACACCCTGACCTTGCAAATTTCAACCACCTGTGCACCCACCTGTGCGCTGTAGAAAACGGTGCCGAAAATGAGAATGAAGTTAGCGAAAATGAAGGCAGCAAGAATGAAGTTAGCAAGAATGAAGTTAGCAAGAATGAAGTTAGCAAGAATGAAGGCAGCATAAGCAGGACCAGGGCAAGAGATACAGCTTCAAAGAAACTCCTCCTGAGCGTTGAAGTGCAGGGAATTTCTTATCTCTTACAGGCAGCCGAATCTGGAGCAGATATCGCCTATGTTCCGGTATCATTGTTCGAGGAGCTGATGTCTCCCAAAAACGCGGAGAAGCTTGAGGACCTGAAAACAGAAAGAATTGAACTTGTATTCAGGATTCCAAGGATAACCCATGACAGTGAACTGGCCGAATTAAAACCCCTGCTGGAACAAATAAGGGATGCCGGCTTCAGTGTGGCATGTTCTAGCCTGGGAACCGCACAGCTTGCAAAAGAGCTTTCCATACCTTTTGTCGCCCAGAAGGACTTCAATATATTCAATGCTTTTACTGCGAGCACTTTCTACCAGGCAGGAGCGTACAGGGCAACCCTTTCAAGCGAACTGAACCTGAGCGAAATAAAACATGTCTGTGAAGCTCTTCAGGCATGTGGGGATTCAGGCCAGACCGAAATTCTGGTTTATGGGCGAGAAGTGATGTTGATTACGGAAAATGACCTCTTAAAACCCCTTGTTGACCGGAAAATCGTAAGAGAAGAAAGTGAAGTGCTTCTTGTTGACCAGAGTGGCTCCGAATTTCCCGTCCAGCGCCTTGGCACCCGGACCCTTATCTATAATTCAAAGGTGCTTGACATGCTGAAATACGTTCCGAAAATGAAAGGGTACGGCGTGGACGTGCTCAGGCTTGACCTTTCGTTCAACACTACTGCCGAGATAGAAGAGATCTTAGAGGCATATAAAGAGGCAATTGCAGGAAAAGAGGCAAAGCTGAAACCTATAAGAGGGATTGAATATACGACAGGGCATTACTTTAAGGGCGTTTGAGCGCCCGAGTTGCGCCACCCGAGTTGCGCCTCGGGAGTACGCGGTCCTTTTCGCTGCGCTCAAGAGGACTTATTTATGGGTTATAGTAGTGAGGCTTCGCTCGCTCAAGAACAGGGAAAGGAGAGAAATCCTAATAGAAAAAGCCTATAAGAATTGCGGAAAAACCTTCTTTACTAAGAACTCGAAAAAAGAAACCTGTTTGCTAGTTGCAGGACAACTATCTCAACGAAAAAGAAAAAAAGTTCTGAATAAACAATAATCAGGAAAACCCTTTTCAAACGTAGGAGAAAACGTTATTTAATCCAAATATTAGTCCGATGCAAATCAACACCTGTTTATCCGAAGGCTCGAATATTACAACAAAGCTTTTATGTTTCAATGTCAGATTCATAGTAACACCTTTTTTCTTTAAAGTGTTTGGAGGAGTCCGGGATACTCCCTCAAACACTTTAACATGTGACATCTTTTCAAGTATTTAAAAGTTAGTCTGAAAAATGAGGATAAAAAGAACATATTTCTTGATTTAAAGGATTAAAATACCTCCGTTAAAAAAACACAAAATTTTTGAACCTGTATAAATGTAACGATGGTGTGTTTAACATAATCCAGCAAACATACTTTAAAAAGAATCAAATTGAAGATAATGTCACAACTTCAGTAATTTTAACAGTCTGCTTTAAACCTACTTTTCTAAACTAATTCATTCCGGGGACTATAGGAATACGGGAGTTTCCGCCGATTAAGCCATTCTAAAATGAAAAATTACCTCGGATAGATTCCCTAAGACAAATTCCAATCAATTTTTCTGAATTTCTGAGTATAGGTACAAAACATGCATAGTACGAAAATATAAAATGAGAAGTAACACGTTCATCTAATGGATGAATTCTTTTTTGCACCATTATATTAAAACGATTAGAAATTAAAAACGAGAAATTTATTGGATTTTGTTGACTCAATGAATAAAACCGATGTCGGATAAATGCAGCTATGTGTTTTAGTAAATATCTATTCCATAGACTTTAGACATAATTCTAAAATCGTTATCATTTGACTTAATATTGTAAATTCATACATTTTACCTTCGATTACTCACTATCAAATGCAAAAAAATTATCTGATACACATAGTCTCTTTTTTATACTGTTCTTGATATCGAAAAACAGTCGTAGTTTTGAATTTTATAAAAATCGTTAATATTGAACTTACTAAAAGTGTCAAAGTGAAATAATTTCAGGATAAAACAAAAAGAAAAATGCATTTGATTGAAAAATGAAGGGATTTCCATCTAACTTGAAGAGGATACCTTTTTTGCCAGGGTATAACTTCCAGTATTTGATGAAACAGGGTAAAATAGAAAATTATTTGTAATACCTGACAAATATGTATAAGAGAATGCTTATATACTTATAATTAAGAGGTAAATTAATGCAAGGTCATATAAAAAGCATGGCTGAAGTTCTCAAAGCCCTTGGTGATGAGAAAAGACTAAAAATAGTAAAAATATTTGCTTCTAATAATAATGAAACCTTTTGTGTTTCTGATGTGGCTAAACAACTTGGCATTTCTCAACCTGCCGTGTCCCAGCATATAAAGGTTTTAAAGAATATTGGAATACTTGAAGAAAATCGAAGAGGTTTTAGAGTCTTCTATAAAATTAATTCCGATGTGTTAGCTGAATATAGAAAGGACATAGATGAACTATTTAAGACAGCCTTTGAGAGATGCCAATATAATTTCTCCTGTGACAAATGTCCTTATAATAATAATAATAATAAGCATCAGTAAGCTGATATTGTGTCTTGATTATAAGTATTCGAATGTTAGTGAATATATATAGCGTCGTGACTATAAGTAGTTGCTTATAGACTTATAGAGAATGGGAAATACAATTATATGAACTGATTCGCAAATATCGCAGGCGCGCGGGTGGCTCAGCATTCCTATCGCGCTTTTAAGATAAACAAAAAGGAGATTTACAAGATGTTGTTTTCAATCGTCATTCATCAGATGATCCTTTTCTTCAGTATTCTTCTAGTCGGAAATGTGGCGGCTAGGCAGGGTGTTATCCAGGAAAATTATCTACCGGATCTTGCCAAACTGGTTTCAAAGATCCTTCTGCCTGTGCTGATCTTTTATATGACCTATGCCGGAACGACAAGGCAGATGATCTGGGAGAATGCCACAATGATCGGTCTTGCAGCTCTGTTTTATGTGATCATTTCAGCCGTTACCTGGATTATAGCAAAAGGGCTTTGCCCGACCGGCGACAAAGCAAAGGTTTTTCAGTTTGCGTTCATTTTCGGAAACACCGGATTTGTCGGTGTACCGCTGCTTATAGCTCTATTTCCGAAGGACGGCATTTTGTATCTAGCGTTGTTCAGTATTGTCGATCAACTCCTGTTCTGGACTTATGGGGTGTATCTTGCAACTGCATCCGATAAAAAAGCGAAAATAACATTAAAGAGCTTTGTGAACCCCAACATCGTTGCGATCGCTTTGGCACTCATCTTCATTATGATCGGTGTCAAGCTGCCGACGGTCGTCGATGACACACTTCAGACGATTAAAAACGCGGTTGGCGCTATGGCCATGATCTATCTGGGCGCCTTGATCTTCTACTCCGACTGGAAGACCGCATTCAAAACAAAAGATCTGTATTTCGGCATTGTTGTTAAAATGATTATTTTGCCGATCCTTTTGGGCAAGCTCCTGTTGATGACGGATCTGCCGAATAACATGATCTGGTCAATGATCATCCTGATGTCCCTGCCGACGATGACGGTCGTACCAATGATCGCAAAGCTATACGGACACGAAGGTGCCTACGCCGCTGGGATAACGGCTGCAACGCTGGCTGTAAGTATAGTGACGATTCCCTTGGTGGTGTTTTTCACAACGTGACTTACGGAAAAGTAGATCCTTCTATGCTTGCTACATTTGCCTTAAATTTGGTGATGAAATGAACAGTGCGCAATTAAATGAGAATAATACTTCTGAGGATCTCCATAAGCAAAATCATAAACATGGGTTTTTCTCTCATTTTCACGGGCACAGCCATACTCATGGAAAGATGGATCCCCCTACACTTGCTACGAGTAAAGGGCTCCGGGTTCTTAAATGGTCATTTATAGGAATGATGATAACAGCGATTCTGCAATTTATCATTGTTTTTATGTCTGGAAGTGTTGCCCTTCTTGCGGACACAATTCATAATTTCGGGGACGCTGCAACTGCAATCCCCCTTGCAATAGCTTTTATCTTGACAAGAAGGAAGCCAAGCAAAAGCTTTTCCTACGGATATGGCAGAATGGAAGATATTGCAGGTGTGATTATCGTTCTCCTGATCTTGTTCAGTGCAATTGTAGCAGGATATGAATCTATTAACAGGCTTTTTAATCCCCAGCCAATAAAGCATTTATATGCTGTAGCTGCTGCCGGAATTATTGGCTGCATTGGAAATGAAATAGTGGCACAGGTGAGGATAAAAGTTGGAAATGAAATTGGCAGTGCAGCCCTAATTGCTGATGGTTACCATGCTAGAGTTGATGGCTTGACCAGTCTTGCAGTACTTATAGGAGCAATAGGAGTATGGTTAGGTATCCAATAATTGATCCCCTTATTGGTCTGCTGATTACAATAACTATTCTGAAAATAGTTATTGATACAAGTAAAGTTCGCTGGATAGGTCATAGGCTTCATGCAGAGATCAACGTTGCTGTTTCATCTTCTCTTTCAGTTGAAGAGGGACACGAAATTGCCAATGCAATAAGAGAAAAGCTTCTGAAGAATTTGCCACATATTTCAGGCACTACTATTCACGTAGATCCCAGCACAGCTCCAGGCGAATGCTTCCACTTTGTGCCAGTTTTACAAAAGGCAGTTACTAATAAAAGAACCTGATTTGCATAAGAAATGAAGGTTTATGAGAAAGTATTGAGGTGCAGAGAATTATTTTTTCTTTGCACCAATTATGTAAGTGTATTTGGAAAATGTTATAAAAAATACAATAAGTTATATGTGCTCTATGGATTCTATGAGATCTACAAGCTTCATATACCATGCTGCTGCAGTGTTTACTCTAAATTTTAGCTATAATCTTGTTCATAAAACCGATAACAGAAGAACTATTTTAATGTATATTCTTTTTTCCTTAACTTCCTTAAGTTGTGCGATTCATTTTTTACTGCTTTTCAAGCCTTTTTTCTTCATTCTATTATTGTCCACTTCTTGCTTCTTTTTGTGCAGGGTCGCCAAACAGGCTGGTGGAGGCTTTCCATACTATATCGATTCAAAAAAGGTTCCAGAGGTCAAGGGAAGTTTCACCCTCAACCCAGAGCCTTTCTGATTTTTCCCATTTTGGTAAGGGTCGAGCATACGAGCTGTGAAACCTCCTCATCCATACAGTTTCCTGCGGTCCCTGCTTGCAGGAGTTCAGGCTGCATCATCTCAAGCAGGATGCGGTATGAAGGCTCGGGCCGGACTTTAAGGCTGAAGGTGTCGCGTAAGACATCGAGATCTCTCTGGATTTCCTTCAGGCAGGCTCCGGAGAGGAAGCGGGAGGCTACATTGAGGTCCAGGTATCCGGATGCGAAACTCAGGTCGCTCGCAAGGGAAGGGAAATATTTTGTAAGCAGCCTTTCACAGACCTCATCGCCAAGTTTTTCCCGGGCTTCTTTGAGAGCAGTACCTGTACCTATGAATTCGGGAGGCAGGCCTATGGAGTAGAGAGCACCGGTAAACTTGATCGCTCGCGGGAGATGCAGGGCTTCTGCAGGCATGCTGGCTTTTAGCTCTTTTCCGATGTCGCTGCGGCAGAGCTGGACAATTCCGGAAATGTCAGGAGCGTTCCTTGAATAGCCGCCTTTTCCTTTGTGCATCAGGCGGTCCCGCTGCTGGGGGAGAAGACCTGCAAGCCTGTCTATAGCGGGCGCCAGTTCCCTGAGGACCCGGGCGTATCTTGCCCCGAATATCCCTATGAGGTTTACAAGCTCTTCTTTTTCTTCAGGAGAAAAGAGGTTCGGAGCTTCCGGAAGCCTTGCCTCCGCAAGACGGACCAGGGCCTGAGCATCCCCCTTTTCATGGCTGTACCTGAGAGCCGACTGCAGGGTAACAGTCCCGACTCCCCGGTATTCCTTAAAAAAGTTTTCCGCGTTTTTCAGGTCCAGGTGCCCTCTGAAAGGTAGCGTTCCAGCTCCGAATATGATGCCTGTTTCTATATCGAGTTCTGAATCCAGTTCGGAAAGCCCGCTTATGGCGTATTTGCATGAGAGGGTGCTTGCCACATGCCCGAAAGACAGGGCAGAGTCGGATTTGCCTAAAAATACCCTGAATTTCTCCGGAGCTGTCCCGAACCGCTCTTTCCAGGCAAGGAGCGTACTTTCTGCAAGTTCTTTTGCGTGCAGCAGGGCAGGAGCATCCTCTATAAGGGGAATTATCCTCGGGACTTCCATTGAAAACCCGAATTCTTTTTTTGCAAGCTCGCTTACGTCTGCCATATGCTGCTGGGCTTCAATGATTTCCCTGACCGTGCCTGTCATCGGATGCACGAATTCATTGATTGCCTGGACATCCGAATATTCAAGGGCACCGTGGTTGGCTTCGGCGATGGACATCATTACCATAAGCTGCCTGAAGCGGTTTTCCTGAACTGCACTTGGAGCCCGCGGAGTGATAAAAAAATCTTTTCCGGGCACAAGGTCTGTTTCTTCTATGAATTTTGATACGATCTGGACATTCTGATGATAGGGAGTTGCCTTTCCCTCATAATCCGGCATATATTCGTCACAGCCGAATACCACCGCAGCTTCAACTGCTTCCCCGGGCTCTTCCTGCGTGGAGATGTACCTGGATGCAGAATCCGGGTGCTGGGTACACATTACTTTTGGAAACGTAGTTTTTCTGCTCATGAAACTGAACCCTCACTGCTCAATAGGGTAAATTTTAGATTTTTGCATATTTTTGTCGGTTGCCAGATTAATTGTCATATTGGACTTATTGGACTTAGTGGCCATATTGTTAACCACAAAATAAAATCAAAATGATATCGGAAAAGAACGTTTACTCATAAATAAATGTTTTCGTTGACAATAAGTTGACATTGAGGTATCGAATTTGAAACTGGTTGTCATATATGCATTGACTTCACATAAGAATTAGTACATAAAAGATACTGGTATGTAATAGATACTTTTCTGAACATGTGCTTCATGAACCAAAGAAAATCACCGGAAAGGAAGTATAGTTAGGCAGAAAGTATCGGAAAGGTTAGGCAGAAAGTATCAAAAAGAAGTATCAGAAAGAAGGTATCGGAAAGATACTGCAAAACAACATTTGAGGTAGAAAAATGTACTGTGACCAGTGCCCTGAAGTCTTAAGCGGAAAAGGCTGTACAAAAAACGGACCCTGCAAAAAGCAGAGAGAGGAGCTCTCAAGAACCGAAAACCAGAGCAAAGAATGTGGATTAAGTTTTTCGACCCGGTTAAAAAGCATGATGGGCATTTTCAAGAAAAAACATTAAAAAGGAATTGTAAGGGAAATAAGTCAAGTAAATAAGTCTTCAGCAGCCGTTCTGCTGACAAACCTTTTCTTTTCAGTCTCTTTTTCTCTTCAATCTTTTTTTCTCTTCAGTCTCTTTTTCTCTTCAGGCTTTTTTTCTCTCCGGATTTTTTCTCTTCAATCTTTTTTCTCTTCAATCTTTTTTTTCTCTCCGGATTTTTTTCCTTCAGGTTCTTTTCAAACCTTTCTCAGGCTTTTTTTAAGTTTTTCCCCTTTTACCGGTGCTTTTCCGCTTTCCATTCTTGATACGCTTTTTCTATGGTATCGGCTTCGATACTGATACCCACTTCGAAACTGTTTGCTATATATGATTTGATATCACATAAAAACTGGTATCATAATGATAGCGGTATTTATAATATACCGTAGTTGAGAGCGGCAAAATATATCGAAAAACCGCAGAAAATATTGGAAAGGAAGGGAAAATAGGAAATTAACTGTATCAGCAGATTTGAGGTGAAAAAAAATATGTTCTGTAATCAATGTGAAGAAGCACTTTCCGGAAAAGGCTGTACGAAAAACGGGGTATGCGGAAAGAAGGGAGAAGTTGCAGACTCTCAGGACAGATTACTCTATGTCCTCAAAAGTATTGCATATTATAACCAGAAAGCAAGGGCTGCAGGCCTTAATGAAGAAACAACCGACAGGTTTGTGCTTGACAGCTTCTTTTCCACTCTTACAAACACCAATTTTGACGGGAAACAGATCGAATCCTTCATTCAGAAAGGATTTGAGATCCGGGACTCTATTAAGGCAAAACTGCCCACTGAGCAGGCCTCCTCAGAAAAAGCCCTGCCTGCCGTGGCTACAGTAACTCCTGAAAACATAGAAAGTCTGGATGTTGCTGTCCATTCAACGCAGAACGAAGACGTCAGGTCTCTTCGTGAACTTTTGATCTATGGGATGAAGGGGCTGGCTGCTTATGCCCACCATGCCTATATCCTCGGGTATAAAGACGAAGTAATCTTCGATTTCATAGAAAAGGGACTGGTTTCTACAACAGACGACAGTGTGGAAGTAGAAGCTCTCATAGGTCTTGTTCTGGAATGCGGGCAGAAAGGCGTCTCAACCCTCGCCCTGCTTGATAAAGCAAATACCGAAACTTACGGGAATCCCGAGCCTACTGCAGTTAATATCGGTGTAAGAGGCAGTCCTGGTATCCTTATCAGCGGGCATGACCTGTGGGACCTGGAACAGCTCCTTGAGCAGACAAAGGGTACAGGAATCGATGTCTACACTCATGGAGAGATGCTGCCTGCAAATTCATATCCTGCCTTTAAGAAGTACGGTAATTTCGCAGGCAACTACGGAAACGCCTGGTGGAAGCAGAATGAGGAGTTTGAAAAGTTCAACGGCCCGATCCTCATGACGACCAACTGTATCGTTTCCCCCAGGGATTCATACAGGAACCGGATCTACACTACAGGGGTTGTGGGCTTTGAAGGACTCCCCCACATAGATGAAAAAGAAGACGGCAAAAAGGACTTCTCCGCCCTCATCGAACAGGCAAAAATGAGCAAATCCCCTGAACAACTGGAAAGCGGGACAATTGTCGGAGGTTTTGCTCACGAAGCAACCCTCGCTGTTGCGGATAAAATCATAGACGCAGTAAAAACCGGGAAGATCAGCAGGTTCATGGTCATGGCAGGCTGTGACGGCAGGCACAAAGAAAGAGCCTACTACACTGATTTTGCAAAAGCCCTTCCAAAAGACACTGTCATCCTGACCGCAGGCTGTGCCAAATACAGGTACAACAAACTCGACCTTGGCGACATTGGAGGAATCCCGAGAGTTATCGATGCCGGACAGTGCAATGACTGTTATTCGCTTGTGGTAATAGCTCAGAAGCTTGCAGAAGCCTTCGGGCTTGAGGACATAAACGACCTGCCGATTTCCTACAACATAGCCTGGTACGAACAAAAAGCCGTGCTTGTCCTACTTGCCCTCCTGAGCCTGGGAGTAAAAAACATCACCCTCGGCCCGACGCTTCCGGCCTGTGTCTCTCCGAACGTCCTTAAAGTGCTGGTAGATAATTTCAACATCAGGCCTAACACAACCGTTGAAGAAGACCTGAAAGTGCTTCTGGGGTAAGCTTCCGGGTTAAAAGTGATTTATAACTTGGGGACATATACCACATGAGAATTAATTCAAAAATTAAACAGTTTAAAAATTAATTTGAAAAGTAAGATGTTTTTTAATTACATCTTACTTATTTTTTGAATATAGATGGAAGCAGTTGACTCCTACAGAATGGCCCTGCAAAAAAAGCATAATAAATTAGTACTTACGCACTTGAGAGATAAAATCAAGTACATCAGACGTTGAAGCTAGATCCATATTTTGCACATTTGATGGTTTAATGTTATTGATTTTCAGTTCAACCGCGTAAGTCCTATAAATAAAAGAGAAATAAAAACCGAAATTTCGTCATTTTCTCTTTAAGACTTCCGCACCTGGAGAGTAAAATCAGGCACATGCGGACTCATCAATATTATTCTGATTTATACAGTTAAGTCTGTTCAGCTTACGGTTTTCAGTTCAACTGCGTAAGTATTAATCTTTTTTCTCCTTTTTTGTTTGAAAGCCGCTCTCCTTCGTCGAGCGTGACAAGAACGACGCGATGAAGCGAATAAGGTTGTACGGATCAGAAATATTGTAATAGAGTCCTCCTGAGCAAAGCTCACTACTAAAAACCAAAAAGTAGTCCTCTTGAGCGCAGCGAAAAGGACCGCGTACTGTTGCACTTACAGTGCAACTCCCAGAAAATCTCCGATTTCCTGAGATCCCAAAGCGCAATTCGGGCAACGAAAAGGATCTTGATATTTTCGAAAATACAAGAGAATATTATCTATTAGAACATTATCTGCTAATTACTTGTTATAAATTTATCTGCTGACGAAGATTTAATTGAGTTACGTTTTAGGGCGAGATTGCATTAAAGTGAGGAGAAATCATTCAAATAATTCTCCAACCCCTGACCAATTGTAAGAGTTCGTGGATATTTACCTGAGAAATATCTTTTACCAGGATTAAGAGCTTGAAATAAATACCCCCGTCTAGCGGAAAACTCCCTGGATTTCATCTATCGTTATGAGTTAATCTGACCAGGATTATGTGCGTGAACCTGGTGGCGACTTCCATCATCGAGTACACACATAAAGGGCATAAAGGGCATTACACCTCTTCAGGTTCAGGCATGAAAGGACGCGATAATATGATCAAAAAAAAGGAAGACACAGGCAAAGAGGAAAAGCTGCATTCTGCAGAAGAAACCGCCGTTAATGAACAGCCTTCCCCGGATGCAGACTCGAATCAAATCCCAAAAGAAGATTTTCCCATCGTGGGCATCGGCGCATCGGCTGGTGGGCTGGCTGCATTCGAAGCCTTCTTTTCAGCTATGCCCAACGACACCAATCCCGGTATGGCGTTTGTCCTGGTGCAGCACCTGGACCCGAACCACAAGAGTCTCCTCACCGACCTGATCGGACGCTATACACGGATGCCGGTTTACGAGATTAAGGACGGGATGGTTGTCCAGCCTGACTGCGTCTACGTCATCCCGCCTAACCACGACATGATTTTTCAGGATGGTAAATTGCAGTTGCTGGAACCGTCTGAGCCTCGCGGCCATCGCCTACCGATTGATATATTCTTCCGTTCCCTGGCTCAGAGCAAGCAAGAGCTGGCAATTGGCATCGTACTCTCGGGTACCGGCAGCGACGGCGCACTGGGAGTGCGGGCTATCAAGGCAGAGGGCGGCATGGTGATGACACAGACTCCAGAATCCAGCGAGTACGACGGCATGCCGCGCAGCGCCATTGCCACAAACCTGGTAGACTACACCCTGACGCCGGTTGAGATGCCTGACCAGCTCGTTACCTATGTCACCCAGGCTTTTGGAAAAAGACCTTACCCGATCCCCAGGACCGAAGGCACGATGAAAAAGATATTCAGTCTGCTGCGCACCCAGACCGGTCACGACTTTTCTCATTACAAGCAGAACACCATCAACCGCCGCATCGAGCGGCGCATGGCCGTCCAGAATATCCAGAGTATGGACGAGTATGTGCGTTATTTAGAACAAAAACCTGCCGAAGTGGAGGCACTCTTTTCCGACCTTTTAATCGGCGTCACAAGTTTCTTCCGCAACCCCACAGCATTCGAGACACTCCAGAAAAAACTAATCCCGGATCTCTTCACCAACAAGCGCACTGACTCAGCGATACGGATCTGGGTGGCCGGCTGCTCCACAGGTGAGGAGGCTTATTCCATAGGCATCCTGCTCCAGGAGCAGATGGAAATGTTGAAGAAAAATTTCAAGGTACAAATCTTCGCGACCGATATTGACAGCCGGGCTATCGGAGAGGCTCGCAGCGGCGTCTATCCAGAAAGCGTCTCCATCGATATCTCCCCGGAAAGGCTGGAGCGCTTCTTTACCCAGGATTCAGGCGGCAACTACCGCATCCGGAAAAGTATCCGTGACATGGTAGTCTTTTCCGAGCAGGACATTATCAAAGACCCGCCATTCTCTAAACTTGACCTGCTCAGTTGTCGCAACGTGCTAATCTATATGGACAGGGAACTGCAGAAGAAGCTCATCCCTCTCTTCAACTATGCATTGAACCCGGGAGGATTTCTTTTCCTTGGCCCCTCCGAGACTCTGGGCGAGTTCGATAACCTTTTTGACACACTGGACCGCAAGTCGAAGATCTATCTCAAAAAGGATGCTAACAGTGGACGCCCTCCCATAGGGATATTTAGCTCACCTGGACTGGAACGCAGGGAGAGGGAAGCAAAAAGACTAGTCGACAAGGCTCTTATAGAAAGCAAACCTCAAATGCGCGAACTGACCGAACAGACTATACTGCAAAATTACGCCCCGGTCAGTGTGCTCGTCAACCAGCAAGGCGACATCCTCTATCTTCATGGTCGGACCGGCATGTACCTGGAACCGGCTCCGGGTGAGGCTGGTATGAATATCCTTAAGATGGCTCGCGAAGGATTGCGGCAGGAGTTGGCTACGGGCCTGTACAAAGTCGCAGTCAATAAAGAACCGGTATTTCACCCCGGGCTGCGGGTCAAAACCAACGGTGACTTCACTACAGTCAATCTAACGTTACGACCTGTGGCATCAGACCCTGACGCCGCCGCCGGGCCAGACCTGTTTCTGGTCACTTTTGAGAAACCGCCGGAGGGGGAGCAGAGCAAAACCGAAAAGGCAACCGCCATAGGTGCCGGTGAAGGAGCCTTTGAGAGCGCAAGGGGAGATGACACGCGCATCCTAGAGCTGAAGCGGGAACTGCAGGTTAAGGAAGAACATCTCAAAGCTTCCAATGAAGAACTGGAAACCTCCAATGAAGAACTCAAATCCTCCAACGAAGAGATGCAGTCAATTAACGAGGAATTGCAATCTACCAACGAAGAGCTGGAGACTTCCAAGGAAGAACTGCAGTCAGTCAACGAGGAATTGGCTACGGTCAATACCGAACTTCAGAACAAGGTGACTGATCTGTCGCAGGCAATTAACGACATGAACAACCTTTTGAGCGGCACGGGTATAGGTACTATTTTTGTGGACCATCAACTGCGGATCCTGCGCTTTACTCCTGTAGTTACACAGATTATCAATCTGATCCCGACTGATGTGGGACGGCCTGTTGGGCATATCGTCTCGAACCTGTTGGGTTACGACCGTCTTGTAATAGATATAAAGGAGGTGCTGGACAGCCTTATACCCAAGGATATTGAAGTCCAGACCCAGGATGGCCTGTGGTACCTGCTGCGCATCCGGCCCTATCGCACCCTTGAAAACGTTATCAAGGGGGCGGTGATCACCTTTACTGATATTACCGAGATGAAACGGGCAAGGGATATCCTGAAAGAATCCGAGGTCATGCGTCGCCTTGCCGTGGTAGTACAGGACGCGAGCGATGCTATAACGTTGCAGGATATGGAGGGCCACATCCTGGCCTGGAATCCGAGGGCTGAGAAGATGTACGGCTGGAGTGAAGCCGAGGCACTGAAGATGAACATTAGCAGCCTGATCCCGGCGAGCCGGAAAGAAAAAGAGCTGGTCACACTGAAGAAGCTTAGCCACTCTGAAGTTATGGAACCTTACCGCACCCAGCGGCTTACCAGAGATGGCCGGATAATGGATGTGTGGCTGACCGCCACCTCACTGGTGAATAAAGACAATGAGATATATGCCATTGCGACTACGGAGAGGGAGATCAAATCAGAAAACAGGGAGAAGGAAAAAAAGGAATAAAAAACCTATAAGAGCCATAACTGATCTCAGTATTATACTGGTTCCTGTATGGCCTCCTGATTAATCAGGATCCGGTTTACATCTGCAGTTATGACAAAGACAATACTCCTTTCGTTGCGCCTTCTTGCGTAATTTTTAAGCTTGCGCCTTGAAACCCCTGATAAACGGATATATTACTTTTTTTTTGAATATAATACTTTAAATGAGTCTTCTACTCATTTAACACATTATTTAGGGTTAATATATGAAACAAAAGTTTAAAAAAAATTATTTTGTTATATAAATCCTTTTAGACCCTTTTTTCCATAAATAAACTTGTTTTTCAGGTAAGAAAATTCCTTAACCGACGCCAATGGGGAATACTTATGAGATACTATACATGGGGGAATTATTGATCAAATTTGAAAAAACAAACACATTACCCATGTTCTGGAAAAATGTAGAGAGGTTTTTATGCTTGAGATTTTCAGTAACTTCTTTTCAAACCTCGAAGTTTAAGGTGCTTTATAAGTATTAAAATACGTTATTTAGGGATAAAAATAATATTAAAAACTTATAAACTCTTATATTATTAATTAAACCATTTAAAACTCTTATTTTGTTAATTAAATCGTTTTAATCTACTTTCCTATTATAAGTATGTTTATATTTAAGCTAACTAATTTTAGAATCGTCAAGCTGCGGCTAGTCGGTAAGACAGCTAGTCGGCAAGATAATTAAAATAAAAGATAATTTAAGCAACCGGCAGATAGCCGGAAAGACAATATAAATGACAAAACCGATGCTTTCACATTCTGGAGGATTTATCGGTATTGATTTTATTAAATTAGGGGTTAAATAAAGTTAGGGAGTTACTCGAATGTCGAAAATGAAAAAGATACTCGGTATTTTGTTAGCGGTTTGTTTTTTACTGTCAGTAACCGCTGCATCAGCAAGCGCATGTGACACCAATAATTGCAAGGAAAAGAAAGTAGTATATAAGTTTAAAGATGTAAAGAAATATAAAGAAGAAGTTAAGCATAAAGAAGTGTATAAGCATAAAGAAGTAAAGAAAATCTGGAAGAAAGGTTGCTATGAGAAGAAACCAGTAAAGTGTTTCCAGAAGATGAAAGTTGGAATGATGTACATGCAGGTTGTTGTCTATAAATATATCATGATATGGATGCCTGGCTGCTGGAAAATCTGCTAAAACACACATAATTAAAACTTAATGGGATAGGAATTACGCATATAAAGAGCAAACTGAATACTGCGTAAGTCCTACTCATTCTGACTTTTTCTCCAACTAATATTGGCATATTTTTCAATGATTCCTATTTTTGAGATACTTTTTCATTGGTCCTCGGTTAAGGAACTTTCTTGCCTGGAGGCTATCGATTTTATATCAAAAGTCTGCTTCAAATTTTGTCCAATTCATCTAAAGTTGACAACCTATCGACAACCTGCTCTATCCCTTGCTCTATCAAAATATTGAACCCCTTTTGCAGGTTATTAAACCTCTTTTGTAGGCATTAAACCTCTTTTGTGGGGATGGATGCAATTTATCATGATTCTTCACTTAGTCTAATTTTTGATGTTTTTGATTGATTTTGGATTGATTGCAGTCAATGTGACCTACTCCTGGCTACTCGGAACTTCCGGGTTCATACCTCGGAGCAAACCCCGCAAGTCCCCCGGCCCTTCCTTATGATCCGTAAGTGGGATTAATGGTAAATGTTGATCCCAAATATATTCTCTCTTTATAGGGCGAGGATGAGCTAATCCCCGACAATTTCAGCGGGACACAGGGATACACCCAGCAACTCCTTCGTTTTTAGTAATTGCTCCTTCTGCAGATTATGTATCAATCGTGATTTAATGCTTCAAAAAATATTCTAAGATTGGGATTACTCCTGGTAACTATAGAGGCCTCTATTTCAAGATGAAATAAGCAGGAGTCTCGTCACTTCAGTGGCGGGGAGTTAACTGATTCTACAATTGTAGTCAGTTGACTGATGGAATTATCTCCGTTTCTCATCTATTAGAACCACAATATTTTCACGTCCGTTCTTGAACTTCTTAATCAGTCCTCTCTTTTCCAGTTCAGAAAGCATAAGGCTAACTTTTACTTCGGAATACTCCAACCTGCTGCGCAGATCTTTCTGGGTAATCTGACCTTTATGGCTTCGAATTACGTCCATGATTCTCCGCAGATCTGTAGAAATAGGGAGTTTTTTCAAAGCAGCAGCTTCAGTTTCGGAATAATCTGCAGGCTCTGTTATTGGTTCTGCTATTGGTTCTGTTGTGGAGACAGTTTCTTCAAGGTTTCCAAATCCCGGTCTCACTCCCGAACCAATGCTTTTACCGAGGACTTTTTCCAGAAGCCCGGGTATATTGAACTTTTCTTCCTGAAACTTATTTTTGTCTATATTTTTATACTTTCGGGAAAGTTTAAGTGTATAGCCTCCGCCGAGCAGAAGAGAAAGCGTAAGGGCTATTAGCAAGTAACTTATAGCTGAAGAGCCAATCCTGGTTTGTTCGGAGGGATTCACATTATTGGGATTATTTATTTTAGCTGAGATCGTTTCTGTTGCCGGATATTTGGAAACGGGATAAAGCAGGAGATCGAACACGTAATTTCCTTCCCCTTCTATCGTGAAAGTTGCTTCTTTTGAATAGGTGAGAGTGTTGTTCTGGTAATACCTGGCTGTAATAGTATAGTCTCCGGGCACCAGTTCAAAGGAATACTTGCCGTTTTTTGCTACTATGGATTGGGGGGGATTGGAATTTATATCAATCAAAGTATCGTTCAGGGGTTCAAAGGTATCCCATACATATGTTACCCCGTGGACGGTTGCAGTGGTGTTGCTGTCTGCTAAGAAAGGTACATCTAAAGCGAGTGAAGCAGATGCCCCTAAAGTGAGTGAAGCAGATGCCCCTAAAGTGAATAACGCAGCAGTGCAAATAATGCAGAACCTTAGATTCATTTCTACCAGTAACTCCAGTATTGCAAGTTGAGTTTGTGGGGATCAGCTGCTAAAAATTGTGAGCATAAAATATCTCTACATTTTCCCGAACATAGGAGATATGTTCGTTTTTTCAAATAGGATCAATTACTTTCCCCCATGATCCAATTTGGATTTTTTATTAACAAGCACGTTTCAAAATTGCTCCGGATAAAATCAAATAGTATATAATTTTGAAGCAGGCTCATTGAGATCGTTTTTCATGCCTATCGACTCTTTCATAAACTCTCAGCAGGAAACCCGTTAAATCTTTAGATGTAGCGGGTAGTTGACTTTAGTTTATAGTCTCTCCAAATCCCCATTTGATATGTACTGTTTATTTTGGTTTATCAAAATCCATTCCAGTATTAAGTATTGATGGTTATGCAATCTCTTTTATAATCACAACCCCCTGTGATTATTCAAACCATGTACTCCAACTGACCCGGCATCAAATTATAAACCCGCTTCATCACTCATGCAAGTTAATTGCCATTTCTACTTTAACGAATAAAATCAAATTGACAACGGATACCGATCACAATTGAATAAGTATAATGTGATATTGCAGATAAATATTTCGTTTATTATTTAGTACTATTTAAAATAATGTGGGGATACTGAATTAAAACGTATAGAATTAAAATATAGATCATGTATTAAAAAAATCTAACTTTTTGTATAAATACACATAAAAACTTGCAAAATCCTGATTGTAAAAAAAGATGTGATAAAAGAAATGTAATAAAAGGATTAAAATACGAAAACAAATGCCCGATTCTGAAGGTATCGAAAAGAATTCGCAAACAAGATCACTAAAAATAGGGATCTATATGGAAAATCGTCTATTTTAGTGATCCCAGTGTAATCTTAGGGGTTAAAATCTTCTAATTTTAATTTTCAGGGCTTTTTACCACAGGCTGGAAGACCCTTTCCTCGACAGTTCCAGCTTTGCCGGAAATGGCAGAGAGGAGGAATTTACTTCTTTAAGCATGAGTATCTACTTTTACTGTAGCCATTGAGATATCCGCCTTTGTAGCCTTTGTTATAGTTTTCTTTGTAGTATTCGTTCCAGCTGTATTTGTTGAAAGGAGTAGGAAGTTTCTGGAGAATTTCTTTGATTCCGTATTTCTCGCAGTCTTTTTGGCCTTGTATTTTGCCGTCTTTGTAGCCGTCTTTGTAGCCTTCCTTGTGGCCTTCTTTGTAGCCTTCCTTGTGGCCTTCTTTGTGGCCTTCTTTGTGACCTTCTTTGTTCTTGCCATACTTACTACTGTCAGCTGCACTTACTGATGACGCAGCTGTCACTGACAATACAAAACAAAGTACCAGCAAAATAGCAAGAGTCTTTTTTATTCTATCAAATTTCTTATTTCCCATAAATTATACCCCTAATTTTGTTCAATTGAATGAAAATAAGTTATATTTAGATTTAGAGGATAGTTGACTTCCACTAGACCCTTTGTCCCTGGAAAAACCGGTTCCAATTGTTTTGCCGGCTATCCATCGTTTGGTAGTTATAATATTAACCAGTTTAAATATAAATATTCTTATTTAAAAAGAAGTAAATAAGATTTGATTAAAAAAAGAAGTATTTCCAAACTTTTAATTTAAAATATAACCCCAAATATTGCATTTAATGCTTAACAGGCCCTTTAAAAATCTTATCTCCTGGTATTATACACAATAATGGCTTTTCGCTGGTTTGTGTGGATTGAAAATAATTTTCCGGTTGAAAAGTGACCACACAAAATAGATAAACGTCAATCTTGGGAGCTATACACGGATGCCGGTTTACCAGAAAAAGGACCGGAGGGCTGTCAAGCCTGACTGCGTCTACATCATCACGCCTAACCAGAACATGATTTTTCAGGTTGTGGTACACTGCAGTTGCGGGTTATCAAAACGGAGGGCGGCAATAAGAATGCTGCATTATATGTAGAGCCGAATGTAAGCGATTTAGCGGATCCCAAAAACTATTTTTATTATTAGTCATCAGATTTATTCAGGATTGCTTTCATGATAAGATGCTTGATAGATCAGTGAACTACCCCCACCTGCCTGCTGATGAAGGGGAGGAAGGGGACTTCTCGCTGTGCCTCTGCGCTCCCAAAGTTAAACAACATGTTATTTAGAGGCGATACAGATTTTGTCGTTGTCTTCCATCCTGATAGAATCGGAAAAGTTGACTGACACGGTGACTCCTTTTCCCATTTGTACGATCTTCATTTTTTTATTAATCTACTTCAATCCCACTATTTTTTACATATGCCTTTGCCTTTGAGTTGATTTACTCCGTACCTTTTCGGAGGTGCCGGGTTCTACATAAATAATTTAAAAAGATAATATTTGTTTCGTCGAAAACATTATGAATATATTAATTTTTCGATATGGAATCAAGATTCATATATTAACCATAAATACCCACTCAAAAGTCAAAAAATTTCATTTATATGGCTGGCACATTTATATCTGTCAAATAAATTATGTTTCAACTTTTATAAAAATACACTGTGGCATACTATCGGCGTTAATTGACCTACTCGAGGCCTTAATGAAAATAAGCCAGGATAATCTGGAAGAAGAAATACGGAATTCATTCCACTAAATACAACTGTATTTTGCCTTACTCTCCCTATTATATACCTCTTTACAAATATTGATTAATGCCAATATATTTATATACTACATGCAATCAATTCCTAATTAATTGCAAGAAGTTTCATTGTAAATTTTTTCTATTTCTAGGGAGGAATTTGAATAAACATATTACGAATTATAATGCTAACTACTCTCATAATCACACTAAGCTCCTGTGTAGGGGCTGCAACTGATATTCATGCTAATTCTACAACTTCAATACAGACTGCAGTGAACAGTGCAAACTCAGGCGATGTAATTATCGTCGCACCCGGAACTTATACGGAAAACATTGTTATAACCAAAAATGACCTGGTAATCAGGTCCGAATCCGGGAACCCTGCGAATACGATAATTGCTGCGAACGACATAAACGCATCTGTAATCACTATAAAGGATACAAAAAACGTAACAATTAAAGGGTTCAATATTACCGGAGCAGGAACTCATTATTCAGGAATCTATGTGCTCAGAAGTCTCAACTGTATCATTGAGAACAACATCTTATACAACAATAACCTTGGCGTATATCTTAAGACTTCAGATAATACTGTGGTCCGCAATAACACAGCCAGCAAGAGTCTCCTTATAGGTGAGGGTATAGGACTTAATATTGAACAATCCAATTACACCAATGTTTTGAGCAATACGGTTTCAAACCAGAGGAATGGGATTTCTATTCTTGGTTCCCAGGAAAACACCCTCTCAGAAAACACTGTAAACCAGAGTGCTGTTAACGGTATTATTCTGGATGGCACAATCAGTACTACTCTCAAAAACAACAATGTAAATTCAAACGTGAACTTTGGGATCTATCTGTCAGATTCAGGCAGCAATAGCCTGATAAGTAACAAAGTGTTCAACAGTTCCAACGGTATCAACCTGGTATTTTCCTCCGGGAATACAATTCAGGAGAACACAATATCGGATGAAACTATAGATTTGAACACTCACTCTATTTTCCTGAATAATTCTAACAATAATAACCTGCAAAGCAATACCGTTTCAGACAGTGACTACGGAATAGCTATGCGGTATTCCAACAACAACAACCTGGTCAACAATACCGCAAACAATAATAACAGAGGCATTTACTTAACCTTGACATCCAGCATGAACACGCTTTCCGAAAATAAGGCAAATTCAAATTTAATGAACGGCATAATTCTGAGTAACTGCAACAACAACAACCTGGTCGGCAATACAGCAACGTTGAACACTTTTAGTGGTATTAACCTCGCGAATGCTAACAACAATAACCTGACCAATAACACCGTGTCCTTAAACCGCAGAGGTATCTCCATAACCACATCATCAAGTGGAAACGTGCTTTCAGGTAATAAGGTAAATTCTAACAGCGGTACTGGTATTCTTCTGGATAATTCTGGAGATAACAACCTGACCGGAAACACAGCAGGCTCAAACACAGGTGACGGTATTTATCTTCTGAGTTCAGATAATAACAAACTGGACAGTAATACAGTACCCTCGAATAATGTAGGCATTTACATGGTGACATCCAATGGAACCACTATTTCAAAGAATACGGTTTCGAACAGCGCTGAGTATGGAATGCTGCTCTCGCTTTCCGACAGTAACACCATCTCCAGAAATAGTGTTTCTAACAGCAACCGTGGTATCTATCTCAACTCCTCCAAAAACAACAATGTTTCAAGCAACAATGTAGCTTTGAGCAGTAATTACGGCCTATATTTGTGTGCCCAGAGCACCAGTAATCTTATTTTCGACAACTACCTGAATAATACAATAAATGTGAATAGTAAAAACACTGGATGTGTCTGGAACAAAACAAAAACTTCAGGTACAAGCATTGTGGGAGGCCCAAATATTGGAGGTAATTACTGGGCAAATCCCCTGGGAATAGGCTTCTCCCAAATTACACCTGATGCAAACGAGGATGGAATTGCTGATTTGTCATATGCTGGAACGAACTTTATCGACTATCTCCCTCTTGTAGCTGTCTATGTACCAGAGCCTGTGTTTCCTGTAGCAGACTTCAGCACAAACGTCACCAGCGGGAATGCTCCTCTTGCAGTCCTCTTTACTGACAACTCTCAAAACGCAACATCGAGAAACTGGAACTTTGGAGACGGAGCTAATTCAACTGAGCAAAATCCAAAGCATACTTATCTCTCAGCAGGAAACTATACCGTTAACCTTACAGTAAGCAACCTGAACGGCACGGATTCAAAAACTGATGTTATAACTGTGCTGGAAGAAGTAATTGATGTACTGCCTGTAGCAGACTTCGACGCCAACGTTACCAGCGGGAATGCTCCTCTTGCAGTCCTCTTTACTGACAACTCTCAAAACGCAACATCGAGAAACTGGAACTTTGGGGACGGAGATAGTTCAATTGAGCAGAATCCAAAGCATACTTATCTCTCAGCAGGAAACTATACCGTTAACCTTACAGTAAGCAACCTGAACGGCACGGATTCAAAAACTGCTGTTATAACTGTGCTGGAAGAAGAGGAAGAAGAAATTGATGTATTGCCTGTAGCAAACTTCAGCACAAACGTCACCAGTGGCTATGCTCCCCTTTCAGTCCTCTTTACTGACCTTTCAGAAAACGCAACCTCGAGGAGCTGGGATGTTAACAATGACGGCATCGAAGACTCAAACGAGGCAAGTTTTGTTTATACATACACTTCTACAGGGACTTACACAGCTAAACTGACTGCGAATAATGCAAAAGGCCCGGCTACAAAAACTATTCTGATATATGTAGACAGAAAGAGCAGCGGCGGAAGCAGCGGCGGCGGTGGCGGCTCTCCTGAATCTTCCAGAAATATTGAGGTAAAGGAACTTTCACAGGTTTTCATTTCAAACGGAAAAGCTGTAAAGTTTGATTTCACGAAAGCAGCAACCTGTGTTGTTTATGTGGGCTTTGATGCTAAGAAAACCGTGGGAAAAACCATAACCACTGCTGAACAATTAAAAAATAAGTCCTCACTGGTTTCCGAACTGCCTTCGGGTGAGGTCTATAAGTCCTTTAACCTGTGGGTTGGAAACGGTGGGTATGCAACTGAAAAGAACATCGAAAACCCGGTTATCTGCTTCAAGGTTGAAAAGACCTGGATACAGGATCAAAATATAGACCAGTCTTCCATTGTCCTGAACAGATACAACGATGAGAAATGGGAACAGCTTCCAGTCAGCCTGGTAAACGAAGACGACAAATACCTGTATTTCACAGCCAAAACCCCGGGATTCTCTCCATTTGCAATAACAGGAAAGGCAAATGCCTCTGAAGGAACTGCAACTGAAATACAGCCTGTAGATGAATCTGATAACTCTGAAGAAAACACGGAGGATACCGGATCAGAAACGAATCAGGAACCTGAACAGGAAACAAGTAAAACCCCGGGCTTTGAAATTGTTTACGGTGTGGCAGGTTTGCTTGCAGTATTCCTGTATAAAAGGAAATAAAACAGCCGATGAAAGCAAAAAATAGTACATTTGAGTGCAAAATAAAATGATGGAGGTTTGAGACCTTCATCCTATTTTTTTATTTTTCTTTTTTATTTTTCCCTTTACTCTTTTTCATAAGATCTTAAGCTTTTGAATTTTAACCTTAAGCTTTTGAATTTTAAAGTCCTTTCCTGAAGTGAACTACCCCATGCTAAAGCTGTGAGGCTTCCTGCTTCATACCTCTAACTACCGTTCACAGGTCCACAGGCTCTACCCTCTGTCCCAGAGGTGAAAAATTATTTAATACAAATATTTCTGGTTTCCTTGGCTTGGTTATCGCTTAGGAATTCAGTACGTAATATGGGACTGGAAAGTATTTCAAGGTTAGAGATAGCGAAAATGAGAGAAGTTTACGCCATTCATCCCGCAAGCTAAAGCAAGGGACTTTCTGCCTGTCACAAGTAAAGAAATCGTTAGTTCACTGGATACCATAAGATATAGATTCCTCTATTTAATATAAAAAAATTCATTCATAACGCCTATTATTCAAACTTACTTATAAAAAAAATAATCTAAATACTGGATATAAAAATTCATTAGTTAACTGTAGATGACGCTTTTGTTTTGAGGATGAATAATATATTCTTACATTTTGGAGGACAGTTGATTTTTGAGGGGTTTGGAGATGTGCAACTTCAACAGAGTGAATGTGAATATATTTTTATCGGCAGTTATTGACCCATATTATGCATATAAATATAAGTGCATGGCACTTCATAAAACAAACAGAATTAATTTTAACAAATGTGACTTTTAGTTTTATTCGCCTACCAGTCTTTGAGTAGTTTAATAAATTCCCACCAATATTTTAATCAATATATTTATATTGTTAAACGTTTAATTTCTATTTTATTATTCAAAGTATAGAAATTATTTTATTAATATGTTGGGGACTATTAAATGCACAGATTAACCACCTTACTGTTGGGTGTGATGATATTATTTGCATTTTCGGGTATAGGGTCAGGGTCCGCTAATGAGATTTTTGTCGAGCCAGGAGACTCGATACAGACTGCAGTAAGCGGTGCAAGCCCGGGAGATGTAATAATTGTAAAACCCGGAACCTATATTGAAAATATCAGAATCACTACAACACCGGATCTGGTAATCAGGTCCGAAACAGGAAAACCTGAAGACACAATAATTACAGCTAAAAGTTCAAGTACAAATGTATTTTACACTGAAGTAAATAATACAACAATTAGTGGATTTAAAATTACGGGAGTAGATTCAACCAGTGCAGCAGGAGTCTATCTGGTTAGATGCAGTAATTGCATAATCACTAATAACGATCTTTCAGACAACTACGTTGGGGTATATTTGAGGTACTCGGACTACAACAGGCTCCTCAATAATACCGTCTTCGGAAAAAATAGAGGATTTTATTTGCAGGACTCCAACTACAATACATTATCTGGGAACAGGGCAAATTCGAGTGATAAATATGGAATACACCTCTTACGCTCTCAGAGAAATACACTTTCAAACAATACTGCAAATTTAAACAATTACGGTATTGTACTGGAGAGCTTAAGCAGTTATAACAACCTTACCGGCAACACTGTTAATTCGAACAGTGCCTACGGCATATATCTGACGAACTCCGATAATTGCTTGCTTACCGGCAATACAGCAACCAACGACAGTAGAGGCATTTACCTTATAACATCACACAAGAACACAATTTCAGATAATACGGTCTCGGAAAATAATAACTACGGGATTTTGATCTCTCTTTCTAACTACAATATTATCTCTGGAAATACAGCTAATAAAACCTTCAGGGGTATTCATCTTGACTCCTCTGATGGGAACACAGTCTCAGGCAATACTGTTGCCTCAAATAATGTTTCCGGCTTATTCATGTGTGCTGGAAGTGACAGTAACCGAGTTTTCAACAACTATCTCAATAATACCTATAATGCAGATATTTACAACAAAAAAAATACCTGGAACACAACGAAAACTACAGGTACAAACATTGTAAGAGGAATCTATATTGGCGGTAATTTCTGGGCAAATCCTGCGGGGACGGGTTTTTCCCAGACAGCACAGGATGCAAATGGAGGCGGCATTTCAGATACTGAATATGCTGGAACGAACTTTACCGACTATCTGCCCCTTTTACCCAAATCCACCCCGCAGCAGTCTATACTTCCTGTTGCAAACTTCAACAGTAATGTTACCAGCGGGAATGCTCCTCTTACCGTCCAGTTTACAGACACCTCTCAATACGCAACCGGATGGAACTGGGACTTCGAAAGTGACGGGAAAATAGATTCAAGCATTCAGAATCCGGTCAGTGTGTATACAGCCCCTGGAACCTATACAGTTGGCCTGACTGCGATCAATCCAAATGGTACGAATTCGAAGTCTGCAACAATAACCGTTTATGCCCCATATCAACCAATTCCTCCAGTTTCAGATTTTTCTGCTAACATTACCAGCGGCTATGCCCCTCTTTCCGTCCAGTTCACAGACTTCTCACAAAACGCAGATTCATGGAGCTGGGACTTTGATAATGACGGAACCCCTGACTCAGGTCTTCAAAACCCTGTTCATGTGTACGAAGTTCCAAACAGCTATACTGTCAACATGAGCGTGAGCAACGAGAACGGCACGAATTCAAAAACTGCTACAATTGTCGTTAGGGAAGCGGAAAGCGTGAATAAAAGGCTTCCTGTAGTAGACTTCAGTGCCAATGTTACAAGCGGCTATGCTCCCCTTTCCGTCCTGTTCACTGACCTTTCACAAAACGCAACCGGAATAGGTTGGGACTTTGACAATGACGGACTGGCTGACGTGAGTTCTGGAACCGTAATCTACGTGTACACCTCTCCAGGAATATATACAGTTACCCTAACTGCGGCTAACGAAAACGGTACTACTTCAAAAACTGCGATCATAAATGTAGAGAAAAAGAGCAGCGGCGGAAGCAGCAGTGGGAGTAGCAGTGGTGGTGGTGGGGGCTCTCCTGAACCTGCAAAAAACGTTGAGGTTAAAGAACTCTCACAGGTCTTCATTACAAACGGAAAAGCTGTAAAGTTTGACTTCGTGAAGAACGCAACCTGTGTTGTTTATGTGGATTTCGATGCTAAGAAAACCGTAGGCAAAACCACAACGATTGTTGAGGAGTTAAAAAATAAGTCCTCACTGGTTTCCGAACTGCCTTCCGGGGAGGTCTATAAATCCTTTAACATATGGGTCGGAAACGGTGTATATGCAACTGAAAAGAACATCGAAAACCCTGCCCTCTGTTTCAAGGTTGAAAAGGCCTGGATACAGGACAAAAAGATAGACCAGGCTTCGATTACCCTGGACAGATACAGTAGCAAAACATGGGAACAGCTACCAGTCAGCCTGGTAAGTGAAGATGAAAAATATCTGTATTTCACAGCTGATCTCCCCGGTTTCTCTTCCTTTGCAATAACAGGGGAAGTCGACGCGCTTCCTGAAGAAGGTATAACCGAAATAGCTGAGCAAGAAACTGGTTCCATTGAAGATGAAGGTATGGAAAGTACAGGGTTTAAAGTTGGAGAAGGAACTGAACAGGAAGAAAAAGTGAGGGCTCCGGGATTTGAAATGATTTACGGAGTCTTCTGCTTGCTTGCCATATTCCTGTATCAAGAAACCAGAAAATAACCAGAAAATAACCAGAAAATAACCAGAAAATAGCCAGAAAATAACCAGAAAATAGCCAGAAAATAACCAGAAAATAACCAGAAAATAAGCAGCAAGCGAAAAACGAAGCGTCATAAAGAGAAAACCTCATCTGAGAGAAGCATCATAAAGTGAAATCCTCATAAGGAGGGACCCCGATAAAGCCCTGGGAAGCCTTTGAAAAATACGCAGAAGAATACGATGCCTGGTATGACAGATATAAACCTGCATATGAATCCGAGCTTCTCGCCCTCAAATTATTCCTCCCCGAAAACCTGGAAAAATTGAAGGTTCTGGAAATCGGAGCTGGGACCGGGAGGTTTTCATCTCCTCTTGGAATCGGGTTCGGGCTTGAACCTTCAACGGCTATGGCAAAAATCGCAAAAAAAAAGGGCGTTCAAATGGTGCTCGGAGTTGCCGAGTCCCTGCCCTTCAAAAAACGGGGTTTTGACCTTATTTTGATTGTTGCTGCACTTTCTCTTTTCAAGGAGCCTTTACAGGCACTCCGTGAGGCTGCAGGAGTCCTTAAGCCAGGCGGGCAAATTGTAATCGGTATGCTTGACAGAAACAGCCTTCATGGAGATTTTTATGAATCAGGGAAAAAGGAAGGCAGGTTTTCTTCAGAGGCGAAATTTCTCTCAACTACAGAAGTGTCAGGCTGGCTTATAGAGCTCGGATTCGAAAAAATTAAGATCTGCCAGACCCTTTTCAAGCAGCCTGAGAAAATAGAGCTTATAGAACTTCCACAAAAAGGGTCCGGAACAGGGAGTTTTGCTGTGATCTCAGCCTGGAGACCAGGTTCTTCACGATAAATTAAGGAATGATTCAGTATAGTATCAAGGATTTTTGTTGCCAAGAATGATTATTTGGGAAATGGAACTATAGAGCAATTCCCAAAATGAAAATTTGAAGTTATATTTTTATCATCCCTAAGTTTCCAGTGTAACGAATACTTACGTTTTCATTCGTATAACATTATGCCAGTCTTAAAAGAGTTTTATCTAAACAATAATAAATCTATTGTTTTCTAAATATACATTTCAATTGTGTATAAATAAATAATATATATTTAAGAATTCTAAATAAATCCATTCATCTTCGCCTAAGAGCCTATCCGAAAAGTCAGTAATGCATGTTGAAAAGTTACAATATGTCTATAATGTCAGAGTATCCGTCCCGGTTTTTCATATTGCATTGTAAAAGTTACAGTAGGTAACCACTTTTCGGACAGGCTCTAAGTAAGGAATCATGATAAATTGCTCTATTTCGATAACATTTCTCAAAAACAGATATTGATGCGAAATTGGAACAGGAAATCGATTTTAGTATTGATGCTTGAAGCTTTGGAATGATTTTTGTTCTAAAATCGATAGCATACATACAAGAAAATTCCTTCACCGATGGCCAATGTAAATAAATCACAAATTATTACTTACTTATAATATAAATTCTCAAGTCAGACGAATTAAGGTATAAGTACTGCATGTGAAACTCCTTTTCAGAATCAAGAGGCATTCTACAATTCACGTTCACCAAAATGATGTATCCCTATTCGGGAATGCGAAAAACAAACTGAAGTACCTACATTAGGGGCTATTGAGATTGGAAATTCAGACGTTAGAAATGCTTCTTTCCTAAATATGGGGGAAGTTAAGAATAATAATTAGAATAACTATATATTTTTAGGAGGTTCCATGGCAAGCATACTGGTAGTAGAAGATAATCCTATGAATCTGGAATTGGTGACATGTCTTCTGGAATCAAATGGAATTGAAGTCACACAAGCTGTAGATGGGTTAGAAGCACTGGACATGATCAAGAACTCTCTCTTTGACCTCGTATTACTGGACATCCAGTTGCCCGGAATGGGGGGGCTGGAAGTCTTAAAATATATCAAGGAGAATCCAGCATCGCAGCAAATAGGGGTTGTGGCTTTAACTGCACAAGCGTTGGTAGGCGACGAACAGCGTTTCATTGATGCAGGCTGCATCGGGTATATTTCCAAACCTATAGATGTGTTTCAGTTCATGGATCAGCTGAATGCTTTTTTTGGCAATGGGAAGGCGTAATCCATGAAGATACGCGATAAGACACTGGTAATTCTCGGAATAACCTTCATTTTTCTATTTGTATTCCTGATGGTGGCTAGCGAGCAGATAATAGGAAACAGCTTTGAACACCTGGAAAAGGACGAAGTATCCAGGAATGTGGGAAGGGCAACAGCTGCAATGGATGCTAAGTTAGCGGTATTGAATATGACTACCTATGATTACGCTTTATGGGACAAGACTGCTCTTTTTGTCCAGGGGCAAGATGAAGGTTACGTCGACGAGACCCTTTCCCCTGAGATAATATCCAATCTTGATGCCAGTATGGTATTATTTTATGACTCCACAGACAAACTCTACTATGCTGTGGCAGTAGACTCGGGTACTACTGAACGCACAAACATCTCGACCACGGTGCTTGATTACATCGCTGCAAATGAACGTATTTTCTCTCACACTGCACCCGACAGCCAGGTATCTGGAATCATCAATTCTCCTGAAGGGCCATTACTGATTGCTTCTCATCCTATCACGCAGAGTTCTGGAGAGGGACCCATAGCAGGCACCCTCATCTTCGCAAAGTTTATAGATGCTGAATTGATAAAAAAGCTTTCCGGAACAACTAGTCTCTCCCTGAGTGCAGAAGTCTTCAATCAAGAGCGTGCAGCATCATATGCCAGTGCAGCAGCATCGACTCCAAAAGATGATAATAGCCTTAATATAAATTATGTGAGTGAGGCTTCGGTTATAGGAACAACTGTACTGAACGATATAAATGGAGAGCCTGTATTGTTCCTGGACGTTGAGATGCCGAGGGATATCTATCAACATGGTCGGTCTGCCATAAAATACATGCTTGTTGCAATTCTAGGCATGGGAGTGGTATTTGAACTTGTCCTTTCTTTTTCACTTGAAAAATCGGTTTTATCTCGCATATCCTTGCTGAACACTAACCTGACCGAGATCACTAAAAAAGGATCACTTTCATCCCGCATAAACATGGAAGGTAAGGACGAAATTTACGATCTTGCAGGGAACATAAACTACATGCTCAAAACCCTGGACGAAAATAAGAAAGCCCTTGAGTCCCATGTCCTTGAGACCCTCAAAATAATTGAATCCAGCCTTGATTCCATGGATGCAGGCATAATGATTGTTGGTATGGATAGGTGCATCATGAACAATAAATTCATTGCAATGTGGGACATAAGCGCAGATTTGATCTCACAGAACAGTGAGGCAAAAGTTATCGAGCATGTAATTGCACAGGCAGGTGATGGCAGAGGAGGCACTGCAGAGATTAAGAACCTACAAAACGCCTCAGATAGAGATCGAGTAACAGTGTACCTTAAAAATGAGGTTATCTATGACTGGTGCACCGGACCATTACACCGCAATGGAAAGGTGATTGGTACTGTTTACTGTACAAATGATGTTACGGATAGCGTGAAACTTCAAAGGGTTGAAGAGGAAAACAGGCAGAGGCTGGAGACCGTACTTTCAAGCATCATTAGCGGTGTTGTTCTCATAGATGCTGAAACATCCACAATCGCTGATGTAAACCCCATTGCTGAGGAAATGATCGGCCTCCCCCAGGAGAAAATCATTGGTAAGTCCTGCCATCATTTCATCTGTCCTGCAGATGAAGGAAAATGCCCTATCCTTGATTCAGGATTTAAAGTTGATCGCTCTGAACGTGTGTTGCTCAATAAGGATGGAAACAGGGTTCCCATCCTGAAATCCGTGGTGCCTATAACAATTTCAGGTAAAAAATACTTAGTAGAGAGTTTTGTGGACCTGACCAAAATAAAGCAAGCAGAGGACAGCTTGATCCAGGCCAGGATTACAGCAGAGACTGCAAATCGTGCCAAAAGCGAATTCCTTGCAACTATGAGTCATGAACTGCGGACGCCATTGAATTCCGTCATAGGTTTCTCTGACCTGATGATTGCAGGCAATGTTGGAGAGCTGTCTCAGCAGCAGAAAAAGTTCCTGGGCAACATATCCACGAGTGGGAAACATCTGCTTTCTCTCATAAACAACATACTCGACATATCCAAGATCGAAGCGGGTAAGATGGAGTTGAATTATGAGACCTTTGCTGTTAAAGAAACGTTTACTGAAGTAAAACAGCTGACATCACCCCTTATTGAGAAAAAAGGGCTTAAAATGGAGTTCTGCATAGACGAGAAACTTGTAAATATAAATGCTGATAAAATAAGGTTCAAACAGATTCTTTTCAATCTTGCAAGCAATGCCATTAAGTTCACACCCGCGGGTGGAAAGATGACCATCTCCTCAAACATGTGCGGAGAAATGGCACAGTTCACCGTCAGAGATACGGGTATAGGGATAGCTGAAGAGAACAGGCACAAGCTATTCAAGCCATTCACACAGCTCGATTCTGCTACAAACCGCATGTACGAAGGGACAGGGCTTGGGCTTTCCCTCGTTAAAAGTTTTGTAGAGCTGCATAAGGGGAAGATATGGTTTGAAAGTGAAGTTGGGAAAGGCACAGCTTTTACTTTTGAGATCCCTTTAATAGCCGGCTTAAATAAGGAAGGCACTGCAGAAGTGATAACGGAGGATATTGAAAATGTCCCAACAGAGGATATTGAAAATGTCCCTGAACCCATTATCCATATCCCGCAAATAATCGAACCACTGAATAGCAGCAGGGATGAGCCACTGATACTTGTGGTGGAAGACGACGATGCTTCAAGGGAGTTGCTGGAGGTCACCCTGACGCAGGAAGGTTACCGTGTGGTATCTGTTCCCAATGGAAAAGAGGCCCTTGAACTTGCCAATAAGATGAAACCATTTGCAATTACTCTGGACATTATGATGCCTGGAATGAACGGCTGGGACGTCCTGAAGCATTTGAAACTGAAGGAACAAACCCATGATATTCCAGTAATAATCACTTCCATGCTGGATGAAAGGGAGCTGGGTGTCATATGGGGAGCTGTGGAACACTTCATCAAACCTATTCAAAAGGATACATTACTTTCTACACTGGAGAATATCAAAGAAAAGGTGGCAAAATCGTCTCTCAATGTGCTGGTGGTGGATGACGAAAAAAGTGCAGTGGAACTGGTAGCTGCGATGTTAGATGAAAAGGAGTTCTGTGTGTTAAAGGCCTATGGAGGAAAAGAGGCCATAGATATTGCATTCAAAGAACAACCGGAAGTTATTATTCTAGACCTCATGATGCCTGATATCAGTGGTTTTGATGTCATAAAAGCGCTTAAGAACAGGCCGGATACCATCGATATTCCCATAATTATTTGTACTGCAAAGGAGCTGGACCCGTATGACATAAAAGAATTGGATAAGAAAGCTTCCAGCATCATGCACAAAGGTATGTTCACCAGGGAAAACCTTCTCGCATGCATTAAACAGCTTCAAAAAATGAAGATGAAAGAGATGTGAGACGTACCAGGAATCTGAATCGGACAACTGCAATGTGTAAAAACCCTCGATACCGTAAACATCGACTCCAGCAAGCCGGCTTCCCAGGTCTATTATCCAGGGAATGGCAATCCCGAAAAGTTTACCCCAACCATAGGCTTCTGCCATACTCCCTTCAGCCTTCCGAAGGCGCTGGCGGATGGAA